>CAVHJF010000013.1:38045-55135 GCA_963636275.1 Acutalibacteraceae bacterium
AGTTTCCTTCGCCGCACCCTGAGCGACCCATTGAGCGAACGCGTCCGGATTCTCGAGAGAAGATTCCCGCGCGGACTCCTGAGAAGTTCCTTCCGGAGTCTCTTGAGCAACATTCTGCGTTGCAGCATTTGCGGCAGCATCTGCAACAGCATTATCCTTCGCATCAGTTTGCGCATCAGCGTCCGCAGATGTCTTGGCAAGTTCCTCTTCCTCCATCTTCCAAGTGGCTGTCACAAAGTTCACTGCTCGAGGAACAGCCTTCATATTCTCGTCATCGGTAACGGTCATTTTTGCAAACTTCACCAGATCCGACGTAACGAAAAGTTCCTTGGTATCATCAATCAGAGGCTGAGGTATATCCTTGTCCTTCAGACCGTCGAAAATCTCCGCCGTAGTCATCTCCATCGCACCGACGCAGAACCTCGCGGCAATATATTCCCTGAGAGCATCCGTAACTCCGCTATAGAACTGTTTCTGCTTTTCCGGAGCCCAGTATTTGTTCCCGCGGAATTTGTCGAGTTTTCTGAGCGCAACAATATATGGCGGCTCCTTCGACTCCTCGGCCAACGATTTATTTTTCAGATATTTGGCGACAAGATACCATATAAGTGCCACCAGGGCCAGCAGAGCGATACCGCCGAGTATATAAGGAAGCACCTCCTTGAAAGTCAACGGATAACGTATCTGTCCTTTTATATCGTGCACCTTGAATGTAGCTGTATCGACAGGCATTGACTTAACCTCCAGTTTCTTGCCTGCAAACACCAAAGTGTCGGTCTGTCCGTTCGGCAAAGTCAGTCTGACCGCAATGTCCGGAAGCTGATATTCACCTTCATCAAAGGATGTGATGACTATGCTTCCCTCAAGGTCCACAGAGGCTTCTTTCTTGTGCTGTTTAAGAGTATCCAGCTGCCATCCGCGGACAACATCCACGCTGTCAATCAAGCCTTTGGATACCTCCTGGAGCTCCAGCACAGAGCCGTTCTTCATATTGTCAATATGAAAACCATATTCCAGTTGGTCGGCAATCAGCACGGAATCGCGCTTCTGCAATTGCCTGAGATAAGCGTCACCTGAAGGGATTACAGACTGCGCACAAAGCGGCAACATCGACATTGCCACGGATAAAAACAGAACTATGTTATGTTTCAGTTTCATTTTCAACGTTTATCGAAAAATGCCATAAGGCTTCTGACATAATCGGACCCGGTGGAAACATTCACGCTGTCAATCTGATAACGGAGAAGCAACTTGGCAGCCTTTTCATCGGCATTCTGCACTGCCTTGGAATAGGAATTGCGGACTTTCGCGCTGGACGTATTGATCCAGGCAGTCTCGCCGGTCTCTGAATCCTTCACATTGACAAGGCCTACGTCCGGAATCGTCTTCTCCCTCGGGTCATACACATTTATGACAGACAAGTCGTGCCTGTTCACAGCGACCTTTATGGCATCCTCATATCTCGGATTGCCTTCAGAATCGACATCCAGCATATCCGACAGCAGGAATGCTGTACATTTCTGCTTGATAGCATTAGTAAAGAAGCGCAATGCGCCGCCTATGTCAGTTCCGGAAGACTCCGGCTTGAGCTCGATGATTTCACGGATTATGCGGAGCAGATGACTGCGCCCTTTGCGTGGAGGGATGAATTTCTCAACCTTGTCACTGAAAAACATCGCTCCCACCTTGTCATTGTTTATAATCGCGGAGAATGACAGGACTGCGGCAATTTCCGCGATCAAATCACGCTTTGTACTGCCCACAGTTCCGAAAAGTCCGGAGCGGCTTATGTCCACAAGAAGCATCACGGTCATCTCTCGCTCCTCTTCGAACACCTTCACATAAGGGGCACGAAGCCTTGCCGTGACATTCCAGTCCATATTGCGGACATCGTCACCATATTGATATTCACGCACTTCGCTGAATGCCATTCCGCGACCTTTGAATGCAGAATGATACTCTCCCGCAAATATCTGATGCGAGAGAGCTCTGGTCCTGATTTCAATCTTGCGGACCTTCTTCAGCAAATCACTTGCACTTGCATCCATAGTCTGCGAGTTTATGGAACAATCACTGCGTTGAGAACCTGAGAAATGATGTTTTCAGTAGTTACATTCTCGGCTTCAGCCTCATAAGTAAGACCGATTCTATGGCGAAGTACTTCGTTGCAGACAGCCCTCACGTCCTCAGGAATCACATAACCTCTTCTCTTTATGAAGGCGTAAGCCTTTGCGGCCATCGACAGCGATATGCTGGCACGAGGAGAAGCGCCGTAAGAAATGAGTCCTGACAAGCCCTTCAGATTGTAGTCCTCCGGCGTTCTGGTCGCATAAACGATATCGACGATATATCTCTCAATCTTCTCATCCATATAAACGTCTCTGACCACCTGACGAGCCCTCACGATATCTTCAGGAGAGACAACCGGCTGAGCCTTAGGGAATTCGCCCGTGTTATTCATACGGATAATCTGACGCTCTTCTTCTTTCTTAGGATAAGAGACAACGACCTTGAGCATAAAACGGTCGACCTGCGCTTCCGGAAGCGGATAGGTACCTTCCTGTTCGATAGGGTTCTGTGTCGCCATAACGAGGAACGGCTCCGGCAGTTTGAATGTCTCGTCGCCGATGGTCACCTGGCGCTCCTGCATTGCCTCGAGAAGGGCAGACTGAACTTTCGCAGGAGAACGGTTGATTTCATCTGCAAGCACGAAGTTGGCGAAGATAGGGCCTTTGTGCACTTCGAAACTTTCGCTTTTCTGAGAATAGATAAGAGTACCCAGGACATCGGCAGGGAGCAGGTCCGGAGTAAACTGGATTCTGCTGAATTTTGCGCTTACAGCCTGCGCCAAGGTATTGATTGCCAATGTTTTAGCAAGACCAGGAACACCTTCCAGAAGAATATGTCCGTTAGCGAGCAGGCCTATCAGCAGATTCTCTATCAGCTGTTTCTGGCCTACGATGACCTTTCCCATTTCCATTGAAAGAAGGTCAACAAAAGAACTCTCACGCTGAATGCGCTCGTTAAGTTCTTTGATATTTACACTCTCCATCAGTTATTTTATTTTATATTTTTCGTCAAAAACCAAGTTTTCCATTGCTGTCCGGATTGCTTATATTTGCAGGCATATACCAGAAGCAATGAAATACATTATCCGCCTGTCTTACAATGGAGCCGCATTTTCAGGCTGGCAAATCCAACCCAACGATCCGTCAGTTCAGAGAAGCATCCAAAAAGCCCTTTCAACTCTCTTGAACGAGGATATATCTGTTACAGGAGCGGGACGGACGGATACAAGCGTCAATGCCATCAACTACATAGCGCACTTCGAAACGCATTCTGCAATAGCATTTGAAGCCGACGCCCTTCGCTACAAATTAAATGCCATTACCCCGGCGGAAATAGCAGTTCACGAAGTCGTTCCCGCAGATGAAAATTTCCACGCCAGATTCGACGCGTCAAGCCGCGAATACAAGTATTTCATTCACCGGAAAAAGGACCCGTTCATATCCGGATTTTCATATTTCCATCCACGCAATCTGGACTTGCAGGCGATGAATGCCGCGGCAGAATATCTCATCGGGACCCACGATTTCAAATGTTTCGAGAAAGTCGGAGGCAACAACAAGACATCGATATGCACCATCAGCAAAGCCGTCTGGGAATACTGGAAACCTGACCACGTGCGGATGATGAACTACCCGTATTCTGAAGGAGACTATATCGTCTTTACAGTCAGGGCAGACAGATTTCTCCGGAATATGGTCCGGGCAATAGTCGGCTCAATGGTTGAAATCGGTCTGGGCAAACGTTCTCCTGAATGGCTGGGCGAACTAATATCAACCGGCACCCGTTCAGATGCCGGCCAATCAGTCCCCGGATATCCGCTTTTTCTTTGCGACATCCGTTATGACGAGAGAAACCGCGACGTTGACTCGACCGGGAATACTCTTTAACGAAAACATTCTTTAACGGAGAACCCTTTAACGGGAATATCCATTAAAACTGCCGGCGATTCAACACCCCGCAAATTATTTCGACATTTTGCGGACAAACAACTCTATCGTGTTCTCCATCAGGCAGGTAATGGTCATAGGCCCCACGCCTCCAGGAACCGGAGTTATGACAGAGGCGATCGGCTCAACAGCCTCATAATCAACATCTCCGCACAATTTTCCTGTTTCAGGGTCACGATTGACTCCGACGTCTATCACGACCGCACCCGGAGCAACCATATCTGCCGTAACAAAACGAGGACGTCCGATAGCGACCACAAGAATCTCGGCCTCACGTGTAACTGCCGGAAGATCAGCCGTACGGCTATGGCATATAGTCACGGTTGCGTTCCTGTCAAGAAGCAGTTTCGCTACAGGAAGCCCCACAATCTGACTCCTTCCGATGACCACCGCGCGTTTCCCCTTTATCTCCACGCCGGCTTCCTCCAGCATCTTTATGATACCTTTCGGAGTACACGGCACAGAGCAAGGCTGTTTCTGCCAGAGAGCGGCCACGTTGAGCGGGTGGAATCCGTCCACGTCCTTATCGCGCGAAATGGCGGCAATCACCTTGTCTTCTGAAATATGTTTCGGCAACGGAAGCTGAACCAAAATGCCATCCACAGAATCATCCGCATTCAGCTGTGCAATAAGTTCCAGCAATTCGGCTTCGCTGATATCCGCAGGCTTGAGTATGGTTGTATTCTTTATTCCGACAACTTCGGAGGCCTTGGCCTTGCCTTTCACGTATGACTGACTTGCCGGGTCTTCACCTACCAGAATCACCACCAGATGTGGCACTCGACCATATTTCTCAGGGAATGTGGCCACCTGCGCAGCCATTTCAGATTTCAGTTTTATGGAAAGTTCCTTTCCGCTTATTATTCTTGCCATATAGAAGCTGTTTTAATATGCAATTAGCTTCTGCAAGATAATCAATTTTCCAGATAACCCTGCAGAAGCCAATTAAAAGATATTGCATTTTGCGCAGTTTTGATTGCGCCTATAGGCCTTGCCTTATGCTATTTTTCAAAAGCCCAATGTCCTATGTCAGTCCTGTGGAACAGATTCTCGCAGTCAATATTCTCAACAGCAGCGAGCGCTTTGTCGTGAGCCTCCTTCAATGTAGGTGCGGAAGCCAGCACCATAAGCACACGACCGCCTGCGGTAACCAGAGAATGACCTGATTTGTCAAACGGCTCGTGTCCGTTTTCGCCGTCATCAAACTTCTTCAGACCTGTGCCCATATGGTAAACCCTTATTGCAGAATCTTCCAGCACTTTATCCACGCCTTTGATTTCGTAGCCTTTTTTATAGGAGCCCGGGTAGCCTTTTGATGCCAGGACAAATCCCAGCACTGCATTATCGGACCATTTCACTATAGGCATAGGAATGTCATTAGCTACATTCCAGAAAATCTCGAAGATATCTGATTCCAGACGCGGAAGTACGACTTCAGTCTCCGGGTCGCCGAAACGGCAGTTGAATTCTATCACCTTAATTCCGTCCGGGGTCTTCATCAGTCCTCCGTACAGCACTCCCTTGAAAGGAATACCCTCCGCAACCATTCCTGAAGCAATCGGCTTCATAATGTGCTCCAGGGCATATTTTTCATCTTCTTCAGTCACGAAAGGAAGCGGCGTATATGCGCCCATTCCGCCAGTATTCGGACCTTCATCCCCGTCAAACGCACGTTTATGGTCCTGAGACAGCACCATAGGCTCAACTTCAGAGCCGTTGACAAAGCACAGGAGCGAGAATTCCGGGCCGGTCAAGAATTCCTCGACAACCACCTTTCCGCGACCGAACTTGTCGTCAAGAAGCATATCCTTGAGAGCGGCATCCGCTTCTTCCAATGTCTGGGCTACAACCACGCCTTTGCCTGCGGCCAGACCGTCATATTTGAGCACGACAGGAATCTTGCCTGAATTGACATAGGCCAAAGCCTCTTCATAATCCGAGAATGTACGGTATGACGCTGTCGGAACATTATACTTGGCCATCAGCGACTTGGCGAAATCCTTACTGGATTCGATTCTCGCAGCAGCCTTTGACGGTCCGAAGATCTTAAGTCCGCGTGAAACAAACTCGTCAGCGATTCCGGCTGCAAGTGAAACTTCCGGACCTACCACGGTCAGGTCAATGCCCTCATTCTGAGCGAATTCAGCAAGCTCATCGACTTGCGTATCCTCAAGAGGCACACATTTGGCCTGACGAGCAATTCCTGCATTTCCGGGAGCGCAAAAAATCTTCTCCACTCTTTCGGAACGGGAGAGAGCGTCAACAATCGCGTGCTCCCTGCCACCACCGCCGACAACAAGCACTTTGGCTCTGCGGGGGATATTGTTTTCTGTCATAACTTCGAAAATTATCAGTGCTTGAAATGACGCTCACCGGTGAAAATCATAGCTATGCCCTTTTCATTGGCAAGCTTGATTGAATCTTCGTCACGAATACTTCCGCCAGGCTGTACAATAGCCTTGATACCATATTCCGCAGCCATTGCCACGCAGTCGTTGAACGGGAAGAATCCGTCTGACGCAAGCACCAGACCTTCATTCCTGATATCCTTTCCGGCTTCTTTCAATGTATTCTCAGCCTCTTTCAGAGCGATTTCCGCAGAGCCGATACGGTTCATCTGACCAGCTCCGACGCCCAATGTCATACCGTCTTTGGCAACTACTATTGCATTGGATTTCACGTGCTTGACGATTCTCCAGGCAAATGACATGTCCTTTACCTGCTCCGCTGTCGGCAATGTTTCAGTAACACACTGTCCTTCAGCTACATCTTTTGTATTCACGTCCCTGTCCTGCACAAGCATACCGCCGTTCATACTTACATACTGCTTGCGTACGACATTGTCCTTGGACATATTCACCTTCAGCACACGCAGATTTTTCTTGGTGCAGAGAAGTTCGAGGGCGTCAGGAGCGAATGAAGGAGCCATCACAATCTCGAGGAAAATCGGCTTGAGCATCTGTGCAGTTTCCAAGTCTATCTCCCTGTTTGCGGCTACGATACCACCGAAAATACTTGTTTTGTCAGCTTCGTATGCCTTTTTCCAGGCCTCTGCGATAGTCTTTCCGGTCGCACTTCCGCACGGATTCATATGCTTGACGCCGACACAGAACGGCTCGTCAAATTCGCGGACGATATTCAAAGTCGCGTTGGCATCCTGTATATTGTTGTAAGACAATTCCTTGCCGTTAAGCTGCTCGGCAGAAGCAAGAGAGAAAGGTTCGTCCACAAGGCTCTTGAAGAACTTGGCCTGCTGATGAGGATTCTCACCATACCTGAGTTCCTGCTTCAAATCATACTCAAGGAAAAGTTTCTCTGAAAGTCCTGCCTGAGCACGCATATATGTAGCGATTGCCATATCATATTCGGCCGTATGGGTGTATGCCTTGGCTGAAAGAGCAAGACGAGTCTCGCGGGTTGTATTGCCGTTAGACTTTATTTCTGACAGAACAGTCTCATAATCAGAAGGATTGCATACCACGGTGACAGATTCCCAGTTCTTTGCCGAGCTGCGCAGCATAGATGGGCCGCCGATGTCGATATGCTCTACTGCATCTTCCATTGTCACATCAGGTTTAGCGATAGTCTCTCTGAAAGGATACAGATTGACGCAGACGAGGTCAATCGTCTCTATTCCATTGTCTTCCAGCTCTTTCATATGCTCCGGAATGTCTCTTCTGGCAAGAAGGGCTCCGTGGATTTTCGGGTGGAGAGTTTTAACTCTGCCGTCGCATATTTCAGGGAATCCGGTCACGTCGCTTACGCTTGTAACAGGAACGCCTGACTCTTTCAACAATTTCATTGTGCCGCTTGTGGACAAGATTTCCCATCCCATTGCGACAAGACCTTTGGCGAATTCAACCACGCCAGTTTTATCACTTACACTGATGAGTGCTTTCATTGATGATATGTTTTAATGTTCTTTTTCTGATTTTTGAAAAACGGTAGAGCAACAACCTGCTACCTTTCCGTCAACTTAAACTTCCGCTCCCCCATTTCCGTGATTTTCATCAAGTTACCTCCATTATCATATATAGTTCCCGAAAGAATTTCAGCACTGGAGATAGAGAGCAGCAAAAGGCTCAACAACAATTAAAGGAGAGTAATGTCAACTCCCGGCTTGTCTGTAACACAGCCGATTACGCTAGCCTTGTCTCCGTGCGCAGCCAGAATGTCGATAGCTTTCTGAGCCTCGGACGCATCCATTGCAAGCACCATCCCGACGCCCATATTGTAGATATTGAACATCTCACGATGGCTTATGTTGCCGTGTTTCTCGAGGAAGCGGAAAATAGGAAGTATCTCCCAGGTGCCCTCATCCACGTGAATACCCTGTCCCTCGCTGAGGATTCTAGGTATATTCTCATCAAAACCGCCTCCGGTGATATGAGCTACGCCGTGAACATCGCAATTGCGGATCACGTCCAGAACCTGTTTCACATAGATTCTGGTCGGAGTCAATGCTACTTCACCCAGCGGTTTGTCACCGAGCTCAGGATAAACTTTGTGAAGGTCAAGAGCTGCATCCGCGAAAATCTTGCGCACAAGACTGAAGCCGTTTGAATGGACACCGGTGGAAGCTATACCGACAAGCACATCACCAACCTTAACTTTAGTTCCGTCAATAAGTTTGGACTTCTCGACAACGCCGGTAGTATAACCTGCTATATCATATTCTCCGTCTTCATACATTCCCGGCATCTCTGCTGTCTCGCCACCGATAAGAGCGCAACCTGCCTGACGACAACCTTCTGCGACTCCGGCCACGATAGCCTCAACCTTTGACGGCACATTCTTTCCGAGAGCGACATAATCCAGGAAGAACAGCGGCTCAGCACCCTGCGCCAGGACATCGTTGACGCACATAGCGACGGCATCAATTCCGATTGTGTCGTGTTTGTCCATCGCAAATGCCAATTTCAACTTGGTTCCCACGCCGTCAGTTCCGCTGACTAAAACAGGTTCCTTGACATTAAGGGCCGAAAGGTCAAACATTCCTCCGAATGCCCCGATATTGCCCATCACGCCAAGACGTGAGGTGGAAGATACGTGTTTTTTGATACGTCTTACGACATCGTATCCGGCTTCAAGGCTTACGCCAGCCTTCTCATAATCTACTGCCATCGAATTATTTGGTTTTAATTTATTATCAATCTGTTATATGTCGGTTTTCCGCGTTTCTCTCATCAGAATTTGCCTTCCTTGTTCGCATCCTCAAGGCTGGAATACAGCGATGTAGGATATTTGCCGCTGAAGCAGGCAAGGCACAGGTCTGAACGCTGACCGGCTTCATAGAGCGCATCCTCCGAGAGGAATGCCAACGTATCCGCTTCTATCGCATCACAGGCCTCCGACAATGTCCTGTTAGCGCAGAGGAGCTCTTCGTAGGTAGATATGTCAACACCGTAGAAGCAAGGATATTTGATCATCGGGCTGGCTATTCTCACGTGCACTTCAGTCGCTCCTGCCTCCCTCAACATTCTCACGATTCGTCTTGAGGTTGTACCTCTTACAATAGAATCATCAATCAGCACTACGCGTTTGCCGCCCACGATACTCTTCACCGGTGAAAGTTTCATTTTCACGCCCTTGTCTCTCATTTCCTGAGACGGTTGAATGAATGTTCTACCTATATATTTATTCTTGATGAGTCCCATCTCATACGGGAGTCCGCTGGCCTCAGCATATCCCATTGCGGCACTCAGACTTGAATCCGGTACGCCTACCACGATGTCAGCATCCGCCGGCGATTCCTTGAAAAGGAGTTTTCCGGATTCCTTGCGGAAAGTGTGCACATTCTTGTTTTCGATATCGCTGTCAGGACGTGAGAAATAGATATATTCCATCGCACACATCGCGTGACGCTGATATTCCGAATATTTTCTGGACCTGATGCCGTGATGGTCGATTGTCACAATCTCGCCCGGCTCCACGTCACGGATGAACTCCGCGCCGATGGTACTGAACGCGCAGGTCTCGCTGCTGACCACATAACCGTCACCCAATTTGCCTATGGAAAGAGGGCGGAGTCCGTATTTGTCTCTGCAGGCATAAATCCTGTTCTGGGTCATTATCAGAAATGCAAATGCGCCCTCGATCATATTCAGGGCTTCCATAATCGGGAATATGCGCGGGCTCTTGCGTTCAAGAGGATCTTTCTTGATGAGATGGGCGAGAATCTCGCTGTCTGAAGTGGACTGGAAGAGACTTCCCCTGTCCTCCAGATATTTGCGGAGCTGCACTGAGTTCACGAGATTTCCGTTATGCGCCAGAGCAAAGTCACCGGTATTGTGTCTGAACAGGAACGGCTGGACATTCTCGATTCCGCCTCCTCCTGTAGTGGAGTAGCGCACGTGGCCTATGGACATCTTGCCCTGAAGAGTGGAAAGGTTGTCGTTGTTGAACACTTCGGTGACAAGGCCCAAGCCTTTGACTCTGCGGAGATATCCAGAGTCGTTCACCGACACGATTCCGCAGCCTTCCTGTCCTCTGTGCTGCAGAGAATGAAGTCCGTAATATGTAATCTCGGCGGCATTGGGAACGCCATATACTCCAAAGACTCCGCATTCTTCGTGCAGTCCTCTGAAAGGTTCTCCCAGACCGCAACCGTTCATTATTTTATCTTTTACAGTCATAATAACTCAGACTTATTGTTCACAGACTGCTTTGAGACGTTCAAAAACAGTTTTGTATGCCTGGCCAACTTTGCCGCAATCCTGACGGAAACGGTCTTTGTCCAATTTCATTCCGGTCTCGACATCCCAGAAACGTGCGCTGTCCGGCGTAATATCGTCCGAAACGACCAGCGAGCCGTCCGCCAGCCTGCCGAATTCTATCTTGAAATCGACCAGCGTGATTCCCGCCTTCTTGAATACCGGCAAAAGAATCTCGTTTATCCGTTTGGCTATGCCATAGATTTCCGACAGTTCCTGTTTCGTCACCAGGCCAAGCGCAACTGCGTGATAATCATTGATTACTGGATCGCAAAGTTCATCGGATTTATAGCAGATGTCATAGACAGTCTCTGACGGCACCAGCCCTTCCTGCAGGCCAAGCCTCTGCGCCATTGAACCGGCTATCACGTTACGCACGATAACCTCCATCGGGATGACAGCGGTCTTCAGGCACAACTGATCCGTATCAGAAAGTTTCTCGATAAAGTGTACCGGTATTCCGTTATCTTTCAACAGTTTGGAAATCATAGAGGAGATTCCGTTGCAATATTTGCCCTTGTCCTTTATGACCGCCTTCTTGATTTTGTAATACGCGGTTATGTCATCAGTGAAGCTGACGATTACTTTGTCCGCATCTTCTGTGGCATAAATCTTTATAGACACACCGTCATATATCTTATTTGTCTTGTTCATATCGCCGTCAGTTATTCACCTCTGAAATATTTTACAGCATTGTCAAACAGAGGCTGCTCAAGGTTAGCCGCAATGTTCTTGAACAGATTGTTTTCGTAACGCTCAGAGTGTCCCATCTTTCCGAGAATCTGTCCGTTCTTGCTGATGATACCTTCGATTGCGTAATATGACCCGTTAGGGTTGTACGGAGAAACCATCGACTCTGCCTCGTCTATAGGTTCAGCATACTGGAACGCAACCTGTCCGTTTTCGAAGAGCTCTTTTGCAAGTTCCTCATTCACAACGAATTTACCCTCACCGTGGCTAACCGGTATGGCATATACATCACCGATGGACATACCTGCAAGCCAAGGAGAATTCACGCTTGCGACTCTGGTGAACGCCATCTGGGAGATATGTCTGTTGATATCGTTTCTGAACAATGTAGGAGAATCCTTTGTCACTAGTCCAAGATGTCCGTAAGGCAACAGGCCGGATTTGACCAGAGCCTGGAATCCGTTGCAGATACCGAGAATCAAACCGCCACGCGCAATCAGTGCTTCGATAGCCTCAGCTATCACCTTATTGTTCAGCACGTTCGCAATGAATTTACCGCTTCCGTCAGGTTCGTCTCCGGCAGAGAAACCTCCGCAGAATGCAAGAATCTCACAGTTGTCGATATTGTATTTCATCTCGTCGATAGAATCGAACACATCCTGCTCGGTAAGATTGCGGAATACACTCATCTTCACCTTGGCTCCTGCCTTGCGGAATGCTTTAGCCGTGTCGTAATCGCAGTTTGTTCCAGGGAATACCGGAAGATATGCAACCGGCTCTGCAATTTTTTCGCCCTTGTATTTCAAATCCGCTTTCTTAGCCTTGTATGGCTTGACGCCTTCCATACCTTTCGGCAGCAGACGTTTCATATCCGGAGTGCTGACCGCAGGATATACCTTTGTGTATTTGTCAAATGCACTCTTGACCAGCGAGTCGATCGCGATGCTCTTGCCGTTTATCCTGAGAGCGTCATTCACACCGGCAGTCACTGTGCCCAGGAACTGCGCATTCTCGAAGTCAATGTCAGCCTCAGTTTCCAGGATGATGGAACCATAGCTGTAGTCAAACAGTTCATTTTCAGGGATATTGACGTCTATTCCGAATGAATTTCCGAAAGACATCTTGCAGAGGCCTTCAGCCACACCGCCGAAGCCGACAGCCCAAGCTGAAACCGCATTGCCGTTCTCAATCTGCTCCTCAACAAATGCCCAGTTCTTTTTAAGTTGTTCAACATCAGGCATATAGTTTTTAAGAGGAGTATGTTTTACCAGCCAGAGCCTGTTGCCCTCCCATTTCAATTCAGGAGAAATCACCTTATTGGCATTGACCGTTGTGATACCGAAAGAAACCAGTGTCGGAGGGACATTGATGTGCTCGAATGTTCCGCTCATCGAATCCTTGCCGCCGATTGACGGGAGTCCGAGCTCGACCTGCATCTTGAGTGAGCCGAGAAGTGCGCTCATCGGTTTGCCCCAAACTTTCGGATCGTGAGTCATCCTCTCGAAATATTCCTGGCAGGAGAATCTCATTTTCTCATAATGTCCGCCCGCGGCCACGACTTTCGCGCAAGCCTCAACCATAGAGTAGGCTGCACCGTGATACGGGCTCCACGAAGAGATGACCGGATTGAATCCGAATGCCATCATACTAGCGGTATCAGTATATCCGTCTGTCGGAAGTTTCTGTACAGAAACCTGTGTTTCAGTCAATTGCAGTTCTCCGCCATAAGGCATAAGCACTGTTGAACGGCCTATCGTGGAATCGAACATTTCTATGAGGCCTTTCTGGCTTACGACGTTAGGGTCTGACAGATTGTTCTGGAGTTTCTCTTTCAGAGTCTCGCCCTCGACTTTCCTCTCGAACGGATTCCTGTCCTCGACTGCAGCCACCTGCGCTTTCGCATAATGACGGGCGCCTGCGCTGTCAATGAAACTGCGGCGCAAGTCTGCAACCAATTTTCCGCCATTGTACATACGCATACGTTCCGTATCTGTAACGTCCGCTACGTGTGTAACCTCAACGTTTTCGCTATGGCAGTATTCAATGAACTTGGCCTCATCTTTTGCCTCAACTACCACAGCCATTCTCTCCTGAGACTCGCTGATTGCCAATTCAGTGGAATTCAGGCCACTATATTTTACCGGAACTCTGTCCAGATATATGTCCAACCCGTCAGTAAGTTCACCGATGGCCACACTCACTCCGCCGGCACCGAAGTCGTTGGATTTCTTGATAAGTCCGGTCACTTCCGGACGGCGGAACAGCCTCTGGAGTTTTCTTTCCTCTGGAGCATTTCCTTTCTGCACCTCACTTCCACAAGTCTCAAGAGACTCCTCTGTATGTTCCTTGGATGAGCCTGTAGCACCTCCGATTCCGTCACGGCCGGTTCTGCCGCCGAGCAACAGTATCACGTCACCCGGAACAGGTGATTCTCTCCTCACATTTTCTGCCTTGACCGCACCTACTACCGCTCCGATTTCAAGACGTTTTGCGACATATCCTTTGTCATAAATCTCGCGGACGTGAGTGGTTGCCAGTCCTATCTGGTTACCGTAACTTGAATATCCGTGGGCAGCTTTTCTGGTGATGACACACTGCGGGAGTTTTCCCTGAAGCGTCTCAGCTACAGGCTTGTAGATATCGCCCGCACCGGTCACGCGCATTGCCTGATATACATAAGAACGTCCTGAAAGAGGGTCACGGATTGCTCCTCCGAGACAAGTTGCGGCGCCTCCGAACGGCTCGATTTCAGTAGGATGATTATGAGTCTCATTCTTGAACATCAGCAACCATTTCTCCAGCTTTCCGTCCACATCGACATCGACATAGATGCTGCAGGCATTATTTTCCTCACTCACCTCCATATCATCGAGCAGGCCGGCCTTGCGGAGATATTTACCTCCGATTGTGGCCATATCCATAAGGTTCAGGCCCTTGTTCTCGCGTCCGAGTTCCTTGCGCAACTTCAGATAGAGTTTGAGAGTGCCGTCTATTTCCTCTTTCATAAAGGATTCTTCAACCCCTACTTCTTCAAGTTCAGTTGTGAATGTGGTATGACGGCAATGGTCGCTCCAGTATGTGTCGAGGATACGAAGCTCTGTTTCATTAGGTTCGCGACCTTCCTCCGTGAAATATTTGACTACTTCTCTGAGGTCGTCGGCGTTCATAGCCAGCCCCATCTTATGACAGAAAGGCTCGAGGTCAGCCTCACCCATTTCGATGAAGCCTTCCAGAACAGGCACCGGCTTCACTGCCGCATTCTCCGCATCCGTCAATTTACTGAGGTCCTTTTCCCTGGATTCGACTGCATTGATATAATAGTGTTTTATTTTCGCAAGCACGCTATCTTCGGTATCGGCATCCAAAATTATGAGTTTGGAACTTTTGATACGGACATCTGCTTTAGGATCAATAAGATGAACGCAATCCACCGCAGACGCAGCCCTCTGGTCGAATTGTCCCGGAAGATATTCCACGGCAATGTATTTTGTACCATTCAGGTCACATTCGTCTGATACTTTGTCGGTTACAATCTCACCGAAGACGCTGTAACGACTTTTTTCCAGAAGTTCCGGAGTGAATCCGAACAGATCATACACATTCAGAAGTCTGAGTGATTTGAGTTCAAGTTGAAGGTTTTCGTTCAACTCGGCTTTGAGACTGCCTGCTTCCACCTGAAATTCAGGATACTTCTCAACAAAAATCCGATAGTTTGCCATCTTACGCAATTAATTTTCTATCAATGTTTTACTATTTTACGAATTTATTTTCCCACTTGCTGTCATATTCCGTGAGCTCCATAGGCACAAATGTTATGTGGGCCATTTTACGCTTCGGTCTTGACTCAGTTTTGCCGTAGATATGCACGAATACACCTTTTCCGGCTTCTCCGGAATAAGCGTTTGACCGCTTGGCTATATTCGAAATATGGTTTTCCTTGACTATTTGCCAGGTCGCTTCGAGGTCCTGGCCGAGAATATTCTTCATCACAGTCGGTGATTTCAGAGCCGGCTGCTCCAATGGTTTGTCCAACAGGAAATGACACAGTTCCGAGTATTGGGATGCTGTACAACCTTCTATCGTATAGTGGCCGCTATTATGCGGACGAGGAGCCATCTCATTGAATACAAAGTCGTTGCCTTTTACAAACAATTCTACGGCAAGTATTCCCCTATAATCGCACCCTTCCATAAAATTCTCGCACGCCTCGATTATTCGCCGACCAAGATCAGACGGAACGATATTTTCCTCTGCATCCGAACGATAAAGGGTTTCCGCCGGCACGACGCAAAGATCAAGGATTCCTCCTTTATGAATATTTCTGCCTATAGGGAAATGTACCGTCTCCTTCCCGTCTCTGACCATAATGACACTGCATTCGTAGTCAAACAGGACAAATGATTCCAATATGCAGGGCACATTCAGAAGTTCCGATGCCTTTCTGATGTCATTTTCGGTTCTTATGACTGCCTGTCCGTGCCCATCGTATCCCAGACGCCTGGTCTTAAGCACGCAAGGCATACCGAGAGTTTTCACCGCGTCATTCAACTCCGTAAACCTCTCATCATCAGTCATAGGGCGCGATTCTCCCGTGGACGGGTCTTTGACTTCCGGCACTGTCGCGCAGTCCTCGTCAGAGGAATTCAACGGCAGGGCGATGTATTCCGGAACCGGCAGGCCGTGTTTTTTTGCATTATTCTTTTCGCGGAGTCTGTCCTGCGAATCGAAAAGCGGCTTAATCCTCTGCGGAATGTTGTATTTGCCTTCTAGGTGACGCAGTATGTCACCGGGCACATTTTCAAACTCATAAGTCAGGACATCCGTCATGTCCCCCAGACGCTCAAGCGCTTCGAGGTCATCATACGCCGCAACTATATGTCCGTCACATTCAGCAAAGGCGGGAGCATCGGGAGAAGGGTCAAGGGCATAAACTGAAGCACCCTGGCGGTGCGCCTCCTCTGCGATCATAAGACCGAGTTGCCCACCTCCAATTATGCCGATTCGTTTTGTCATCAGATGATTGTTTAGATTTGTGCCTGAAGTACCGAGTCAGTCTGTTCTTGTCGGAATTTCTCGAGTCGCTGGGCCACTCCGTCATCCTGCAATGCCAGTATGGAAGCTGCAATCAGCGCTGCATTTTTCGCCCCGTTGATGGCTACAGTCGCTACGGGCACGCCACCGGGCATTTGAACTATTGACAGTAGGGAATCCAAGCCGTTCAAGGCACGAGATTTTACAGGGACACCGATAACAGGAAGAGTCGTCATCGCAGCCACCATTCCAGGGAGGTGCGCCGCACCGCCTGCGCCGGCAATGATTACATTGATGCCCCGTGCTTTCGCAGTTTTCGCATAGTCATACATCAGGTCTGGTGTTCTATGCGCGCTTACCACCTTCTTCTCGAATGGAATTTCGAGGGCTTTAAGCATTTCTTCGGCTCCTGACATAACTTCATAGTCACTCGTAGAGCCCATTATGATTCCGACTTTCATCCTATTTAATTTTTATGAGGGGCTAATTTTAGTCAGAAACCAGTCCCTCCATAGTAGGTTTATCGATTCTGCAAAAGCAAGTGCAAATATACTCTTTCTAAACCGCATAACCAAAGGGCGGAAATGCAATATTTTCACAAAATCATTTTAGACGCTTCCGCCAACATCTTCCCCGACAT
>CAVHJF010000014.1:0-39878 GCA_963636275.1 Acutalibacteraceae bacterium
TCGAGAAAGTCTGCGAGGCCGCTGAAGAAGAAGTCTATCGTCGCCTTGAGGGGACGCCGAGAGGTATGGGCTTCTGCTTCGCCTATTGGGCCGAGAAAAAGACTGTGCTGAAAGAGATTTACGGCATTGAATGGAAATCTCCCTCCGAAATGAATCCCGGGGTGTTGTTTGACTGATGGAAGTGACGGATTGAAGGAAAGTGTCAATTGCGAGTAATTATCTAGTTCGTGAGCCGTTTTGCCTGTTCGTTGATTTTTTATACCTTTACTACGAAAATGCAAGCAGGCAAACATTATGGCAGACAATAAGAAGGAAGTGGAGCGCGCGGAACTCCACAGAACCATCTGGGCGATAGCGGATGAGATGAGAGGTTCCGTGGACGGCTGGGATTTCAAATCATACATTCTCGGGATGCTCTTCTACCGCTACATCAGCGAGAATATCACCACTTACATCAACAAGGGCGAATGGGAGTCAGGCAACACCGACTTCAATTATGCGGAACTTGATGACGCTCAGGCGGAAGGCATAAGGGCTGAGATGGTGAATACCAAGGGGTTTTTCATTCTTCCTTCACAACTCTTCGAGAACATATGCAAGACCTGTGATACAGATCCGAACCTTAATATGACTCTCGAGGGCATTTTCTCCGCCATCGAGAACTCTGCCAAGGGCACTCCAAGCGAAGATGACTTCAAAGGGCTTTTCGCCGACCTGGACGTGAACAGCAACAAGCTGGGAGCTACCGTCGTCAAGAGAAATGAGAAACTGGTCAAGCTCCTGAGGGGTATCCGTTCTATGAAACTGGGAGATTATCAGGACAATACCATTGATGCTTTCGGCGATGCCTACGAATACCTGATGGGTATGTACGCATCGAATGCCGGCAAGAGCGGCGGCGAATACTATACTCCGCAGGAAGTGAGCGAACTTCTCACGAAACTCGCCACTGTCGGCAAAAGTGAAGTCAATAAGGTTTATGACCCTGCCTGCGGGTCTGGGTCACTGCTCTTGAAAGCTGCAAAGATACTCGGCAAGGACAATGTCCGTCAAGGTTTCTTCGGACAGGAAATCAATCTCACCACATATAATCTGTGCAGGATCAATATGTTCCTTCACGATATAGACTATGACAAGTTCGACATAGCCTGTGAGGACACACTCCTTTCTCCGCAGCACTGGGATGATGAACCTTTCGAGGTGATAGTCTCAAATCCGCCTTATTCGACCAAGTGGAAAGGAGACGATGACATCACCCTCATCAATGACCCGAGATTCGCTCCAGCTGGAGTTCTGGCGCCGAAGTCCAAGGCCGACCTTGCATTCATTATGCACTCCCTCGCTTGGCTGGCTACCAACGGGACAGCGGCCATAGTATGCTTCCCGGGAGTGATGTATAGAGGTGGCTCAGAGAAGAAAATCAGGCAGTATCTTATTGACAACAACTTCGTGGACTGCATAATCCAGCTCCCTGACAATCTTTTCTTCGGTACGAGTATAGCCACCTGCATTATGGTGCTGAAGAAGGCCAAGAAGGACAACTGCACGCTGTTCATTGATGCCACCAAAGAGTGCGTCAAGGTGACCAACAGCAACAAACTCACGGAAGAGAACATACAGCACATCCTGAAAGTCTTCATCGATAGGACTGACGTGCAGTATGTCAGCAAGCTTGTGGCAAATGATGACATAGCCAAGGCCGATTACAACCTGTCGGTCTCAACATACGTGGAGCAGGAGGACACCCGGGAGAAAGTGGACATCGTGAAACTCAATGCGGAACTGGCTGAGATTGTGGCGAGGGAGAACGTGCTGAGGGCTGAGATTGACAAGATTATAAAAGAGATATAATGTCTTTGTGCCAATTCAGAATGACTCAAAATGACGAAGCCGCCCGTGTGATGAGCGGCTCCGATACAGACGGGTATGCAGACAAGGTCTCGGGGCTACCTCTTGCGGTAGTGGGCCTTCACGTAAACCTTTTTACCATCAGTCATTCTGAAATGGCCTCTGACAAAAACGGGTTTGTGAGCTGCTCGGCACTCTGTGCGGGAGCGCTCTTCAAACTTAATAGTAATGGATATTTTCATCGTTTTATTGATGTTAGAAAGAGTTTGAGAGCTGAGAGCGGCCTTTGAGAGTACATCCGTTCTGTATTACTCTAAACGATAAAGCATTTGCCCGAAAGCAAATGCCCTATGTAAATCAAGTTTGAAGAGCACTCCAACATCTTGATAAAAATATCCTGCACAAAGGTAAAGAATTATTTTGAAACCGCAATAGTGCGGGAAAATATATCCGGGGAATTATGAGCAAGTTGGAAGAACTGATACGGCAATACTGTCCTGACGGGGTGGAGTATACAAAACTTGAAAAAGTATGTGATTTTATATCTGGCTTTGCTTTCAAAGCATCACTATTTTTCAAGGAAGGAGAACCTATTTGTAAAACAACAAACATACAAAACGATGCCATCGATTTTTCAAATATGGAGTATTTCCATCTTGAAGATTACGATACTTGCCTTGACAAATATATTATTATGCCACAAGATATTGTTATAGGGATGAGTGGTTCAATAAAAGTAGGCATCAATAATAGTAAAAATAAATGCTATCTCAATCAGCGTGTAGGAAAGTTTATACCCAACAAAAAACGCTTGAACAACAAATACCTTTTTTATGTCTTATTGAATAGCATTGACTCTCTTTGCATCGGGATTTCAGGAGGTTCCGTAATGAACCTAAGTAATAAGGATATAAATAACCTTGAAATCCCCGTCCCTCCCCTGCCGGTGCAGGAAGAGATTGTGAGGATACTGGATACTTTTACAGAACTGCAAGCAGAACTGCAAGCAGAACTGCAAGCAGAACTGCAAAAAAGAAAGCTACAATACAACTATTATCTTGATAACTTGCTGAATTTCAACCGGGAGGGGTATCAAGCAGAAGTAAGATGGATGAAGATGAGTGAAGTGTTTGATATACGGAACGGATATACCCCGTCAAAGGCAAACAAGGAGTTCTGGGAAGGAGGAACAATACCTTGGTATAGAATGGAGGACATTCGACAAAATGGTCGGATACTTACTGATTCAATACTTCATATCACTCCAAAAGCAATAAAGGGTAAGGGCTTGTTCAAGGCAAACTCTTTCATCATTGCCACAACAGCAACCATAGGAGAGCATGCTCTTCTAATTGCTGATTCGCTTGCGAATCAGCGATTTACAAATCTTTCAATTCGTAAATCGCTTGAAAATGAATTATCTGTGAAGTTCTTTTACTATTACTTATTTGTCATTGATGAATGGTGTAAAGCAAATACAAATGTATCCAACTTCGCATCTGTTGATATGTCAAAGTTTAATAACCTTCTTATCCCTATACCATCAATAAAAGAGCAAAACCGCATTGTCTCCATCCTCGACCGCTTCGACCGCCTGACGAACGACCTTTCTTCCGGCCTTCCTGCGGAGATGGAAAAAAGACGCCAGCAATACGAATATTACCGCGACAAACTCTTGACCTTCAAGAGAAAGGGCGCATAGTAAGCGTTAAAAATAACTAGACATAAGACATAATAATGACACAATACAATATCATCGCTGAAAGTCAGGAATACACCGTGGTCGCAGAATATGACCGCGTGGCCACTCCTGCGGAAAGCTACCAGAGCGAGGCCGAGCTGGAAAAGGAGTTTATCCGCCTTCTTGAGGAGCAGGGATATGAGTATCTCCCCATCCACACGGAAGCTGACCTGATTTCCAACCTGCGCACGCAGCTGGAGAAACTCAACTCCTACCATTTCACGGACAATGAGTGGACCCGGTTTTTCAATGAGTGCATAGCCAACAAGAATGATGATATTGTAGCCAAGACCGCCAAGATACAGGATGACTATATCCAGGTTCTCAAAAGGGACACCGGAGAAAGCCAGAACATCAAGCTCATAGACAAGGACAACATCCACAACAATTTCGTCCAGGTCATTAACCAATATGTCGAAGAGGGCGGGAACTATGACACCAGATACGATGTCTCGACACTTGTCAATGGACTCCCCCTTGTGCATATTGAGCTCAAAAGGCGCGGCGTGCAGCTCAAAGAAGCATTCAACCAGATAAACAGATATCAGCGGGACAGCTTTTGGGCAGGATGTGGCCTGTATGAATATGTGCAGATATTTGTCATCAGCAATGGCACAAACACAAAGTATTACTCAAATACCACTCGGGCCAGCCATATCAAGGAGCAGGAGACGGGCGGCAGGAACAAGTCAAAGAAGACCAGCAACTCATTTGAGTTCTCATCCTTTTGGGCGGACAGCAACAACAAGGTTATCACAGACCTTCTGGACTTCACCAAGACCTTCTTCTCAAAGCATACCCTGCTGAACATCCTTACAAAGTATTGTGTCTTCACCAGCGAGAAGATGCTTATGGTGATGCGACCATACCAGATAGCCGCAACTGAGAGGATAATACAGAGGATCAACGTTGCCAATAACTACAAGCTTTCCGGCAGCATCCAAGGCGGAGGTTACATCTGGCACACCACAGGTTCCGGCAAGACACTCACATCCTTCAAGACCGCACAATTAGCATCAAGACTCCCCTACATCGACAAGGTTCTCTTCGTTGTGGACCGCAAAGACCTTGACTACCAGACGATGAAGGAGTATAACCGCTTCGAGGAAGGAGCTGCTGATGGAAATACTTCCACGGCCGTGCTTCAAAGACAGCTGGAGAACAGGGACAAAAGCGGAGCTTATCACGATTACCGCATCATCGTCACCACCATACAGAAGCTCTCCATATTCGTACAGAAGAACAGGAACCATCCGGTGTTCCAGCAGAGGGTGGTGATAATCTTTGATGAGTGCCACAGGAGCAACTTCGGGGAGATGCACAGCGCCATCACAAAGAACTTCAAGAAATACAATCTGTTCGGCTTCACGGGCACTCCTATCTTCGCGCAGAATGCAGGGACGGGCGGAAACGTGCAGCTGAAAACCACGCAGCAGGCATTCGGAGACAAACTCCACACCTACACGATAGTGGATGCCATCAATGACGAAAATGTCCTTCCGTTCAAGGTCGATTATATAAATACCATCAAGGAGAAAGACGGCATAAATGACGAACAGATTTCTGCCATTGACAGGGAGCGGGCTATGGCGTCCCCGGAAAGGATTTCGAATGTCGTGGCGTATATACTTGACCACTTCGACCAGAAAACGAAGAGAAGTTCATACTATTCTTTCCGTGTGCTGGATGACATCCACAAGGTGGCTAGCGCCGGAAAGGGAGTTGAGGTTCCCGAGCACAAGACGGAGCAGAAACTCAGCGGTTTCAATGCCATGTTTGCTGTGGCTTCCATTCCAATGGCAAAAGCCTATTACAATGAGTTCAAGAAACAGCAGGCGGAGCTTCCTGAAGCACAGAGACTGAAAATCGCCACCATTTACAGCTATGGTGCGAATGAAGAAGAGATCGACGGAATCCTGGCGGAGGAGAATCCGGAGAGCACCACGCAACTGGACCAGCAGTCAAGAGATTTCCTTGAAGGAGCTATCAGGGACTATAACAGGATGTTTTCCACGAACTATGACACTTCCAGCGACAAGTTCCAGAACTACTATAAGGACCTGTCGCTGAGGATGAAGAACCGGCAGGTGGATCTGCTGATAGTGGTGAATATGTTCCTGACCGGTTTTGACGCCACCACTCTCAACACCCTGTTTGTGGACAAGAACCTGAAACAGCACGGACTGATACAAGCATTTTCAAGAACGAACAGGATACTGAATTCAGTCAAGACTTTCGGCAACATTGTATGTTTCAGGGACCTCCAGCAGGCTACGGACGATGCTATAGCACTCTTCGGGGATAAGGATGCAAGCAGTATCGTGGTGCTGAAAGACTTCCTGTCGTATTATGAAGGATACGACACTGAGAAAGGCAAGCACTGTTATGGCTATAAGGAACTTGTCGAGCAGCTTCAAAATGAGTTCCCGGATGATCAGCCTATCGTGGGAGAAGATGCGGAGAGACGGTTCGTGGCCCTGTTCGGAAGCCTTCTCAAATCCATCAACATCCTTTCCACTTATGACCAGTTCGATGACCAGAGGATAATCTCCGACAGACAGTTGCAGGACTACCAGAGCGATTATCTTGACCTGCAGGAGAAGTGGAGAAGACGTAGGCCAGGCGACAAGGAGAATATAAATGATGACCTTGTGTTCGAGACCGAGCTTATACGGCAGGTGGAGGTCAATATTGACTATATCCTGCTTCTGGTCCAGAAATACCACGACAGCAACTGCACGAACAAGGAACTGCTTGTCAATATCTCCAAGGCCATTGGCTCAAGCATTCAGCTACGCAGCAAGAAAGAACTCATCGAGGACTTCATCAGCAGCGTGAATGCCGATACCGATGTGGAGAAGAACTGGAAAGATTTTGTCGAGCAGCAGAAAGCGGAAGACCTGAAAGAAATCATAGAAAGCGAGCATCTCAAACCGCAGGAGACGGAGATATTCATCGAGAACAGTTTCCGGGACGGACAGGTGAGAACCACTGGGACGGACATTGACAAGATACTCCCGCCTATGTCGCGCTTTGGCGGCGGCAACAGACAAGAAAAGAAAAAGTCTGTCATCGCAAAACTTCAGGCATTCTTCGACCGTTATTTCGGTGTGTGATAATGCGGTTTCGGGGAGCCTCAGATATGTCATAGAGCAGGTACAGAATTTCGAGGAGAATGAGATACAAGAATAGCCAACACTAGCCTTCAAGATACGAATGATAACCTACAAGCTACAAAAAGAGAACGGCCGATATTTCACTGAGCCATTCCTGTCTAAAGAAGAGTGGTTGTGGCCGAGGCAGTAGTTGAACTACATTTGTGATGGCATTGGAGAATGGTCTTCAAAATACCGGCTCGTCAGTTTTGTCCGGAAAAATGGGCCTTTTCGTGGACAAAATGCTTGGAAATGGAAGTTTGTCCGGAAAAATAGGCCTTTTCGTGGACAAAATGCTTGGAAATGAAAGTTTGTCCGGAAAAACCGGCCTTTTCGTGGACAAACTTGGCGATATTGGAAACTTGTCTGGCAGATTGGCATTTTGCCAAAGGAAATGCATGAATATATGTCTTAGGCCGTGAAACGGCATCGGGCCGGTTTGAAATGCAGGAATATATGTGTCCATCAGAGGAGACTGGTCTTTGTCCAGATAAAATTTGTGGAATAGGAAACTGTTCCGATCAGTTTTTGTTAACTTTATAATGTCATACGCCGAATACGTACGACCGGTCAATCAGATGTAAAGGGACAGACTAACTAAATGATTGAGATATAATGAGATTAGTGATTCAAAGAGTGTCGCGCGCCAGGGTTGACATTGACGGTAAAACCGTATCTGAAATCGGGAGCGGTCTTCTTGTTCTTGTCGGTGTCGAGACTGGGGATACAGAAGAGGATATGCGCTGGCTTGTGGGTAAGACAGTGGGTATGAGGATATTCAATGACGAGAATGGTGTTATGAACCGGAGTGTCTTGGATGTTGGAGGCGAGGTCCTGGCGGTGTCTCAATTCACTCTGACGGCTTCCACCAAGAAAGGGAACCGACCTTCGTATATACGAGCCGCCGGCCACGATCTGGCAATTCCGCTGTATGAGAAGTTCTGCGAGGAGGTCTCTGCGGCGATTGGCAAGCCAGTTGGAAGAGGTGTCTTTGGAGCAGATATGCAGGTTTCACTTGTCAACGATGGTCCAGTGACTATAATCATCGACTCGAGGAACCGGGAATAAGGAAAAAAGGTTAATGCACAACAGCGGTTCGGTAGCCGAATTAAAGTAAACCTATGTCACAACGGGAAGGCTACATTTTTAGGAAAGGCTACAACGGAGCAAGGCATAAAAAAAAGGCGGCAGCGGATTCACCGTTGTCGCCTTTTCCGTGTCTCATCACATTATTCGCCAGGAAGAATGTTGAACTGACCGTGGAATGTTACAGTGTGATTTCCATCCGGATAGTCATCTGTATAATCGTCTATGAATGAGCCTTCTACCTTGTATGTATCGTCAGACTGCTTTGTAAGGGTCATACTGCCTGATGATGGATACAAACGGGAGTGATTGAGCGGCCTGAGATAGCTCTCGTCGCTTGGATCAGGATATGCACCGAAGAATATCCAGTATCTTTGATTATATTCAATTGTGAAAGGCTCTCCTGTCATATCCGGATCCAGGTTGTAAGTCCCTGAATAGTCATTCGTTGTCGTAGGGACATAAAGACAGAAATTTGCGTAAGTGAAGTTTCCTTCTGCAGGATTGTCTCCCATTGCCGGATCTCCTTTTGACAAAGTAAGGTCAAGGTACGTAATTGTCATATCTCCATCTTCGTATTCATAGCTATAAGCGCAGCTTTCCGCGAAGGTGATATCATAATCCTGCTTTATGTCGGAAGCGACTCTCGTGTCGTACTTTCTGAGATCATAGTCTCCATTGTCGCCGCAGACTGCCTTGAATGAAAATTTGAAATTTTCCGCATCTGAAGTTGTTCCCTTTACATAGAGGATATACTCATCGGTGACATCTGTGGACTCGATTTTTATTGTAGCTGCGTCTAAACTGATAGATGTCCAAGTAGAGGCATCAAGAACTTGAGAGTTAACATCATATATGGAACCGATTTCAGCAGTAGGTTTCAGTGTAAATGTGCCGACAGGGAATTTGCCGCTGACGAATGTGAACTCGCTGGAAGCCATAAGGTCAAATGTGTAAGTATATTTTTTATCAGCGGTTTCTTCGTCGCCTTCAGCCATATAGTTCTTGTCGAGGAATGATATGAGCCAGTTCTGGGTACCCTCGCCGTATTCGTCAATATGACCATAATAGAAGCATTCAACTTCAACGATTTCATCAGTTGCACCGGCAGACTGGATCAATGTGAAAGTAGCCTCTACTTTAGAGTTGTACTCAAGGTTGATAGTTGCAGTACGCTTGTCTCCGAAGTTTTCCTCTACATTGATGTTAAGGGCTCCGTTCTCAACTTTTGCTTCAGCCCAATCCGCATCTGACACAGGGGTAAGTGAGACATTGCTTTTAAGCTTGACTGTCAGATTGTTTTCATCCGCAGAAACGACTGCGCTGTCTTCATTGATTGAAACTGCAGGAGTGCTTTCCTTGTGACACGCGGCCAGGGTCATAATACCGGCAGAGACCGCAAAGAGAAATTGTTTTAAGTTCATTTTATGATTATATTAGTTAATAATAGATTCTATTGAAATCTATGAGCGTTCCGTTTTAGAATCCTCAGGTCCCTAACCCGTAAGAATTTTCGACCATAGGGAGATATACGGGCGGCCCATTTTAACGCCTCAGTTCCTGGATTAAGTCAATTGTCTGATAATAAATACTCCACATACAACAATACATCGCTAAATTTAGCTTTCAATTTTGATAAAAGCAATAATTGAGGCGGGAATTACATCAATTGTTACCCTATCCACAGTATGAGCCAGATAGCAGTGTCCATATCGTCAACAAAAGTGCAGTATTGTTGGCAATAATGCCTCAGCACAGGAAAGCCGCTACATCGTCATCAGTTTTGCAGTCCAGTCAACTAGAGGTGTCGGAATATTCAGGATAACTCCGTCTTGTTTCAGATTGTTCATTGAGAACCTCAATGCCTTTGTTGCGCCGAAACGATTGATGTAGAGACTGAGACTCTTGCCACTGAGCCGAGTACCTGACTTTACTTCCACGGGAATAATTGCAGCCTCATCCTGCAGCAGGAAGTCCACTTCTGCGGTTGCCTCCGATGTCCAATACCTTGGCATTACCTCAAATTGTGTGACGAGGGACTGTAATACCATATTTTCAGCCATTGCTCCTTTGAATTCAACATAAAGCGGGTTCTCTGTCCAGAGGACTTCTGCCGGAAGCTGTGCCATTCTTCTCAAAAGGCCACAATCGCAAAGGTACACCTTGAACGCAGACAGGTCATCGTAGGCGCTCAACGGTAGGCCCGGCTTTGACGAGCAGAATACCCTGTAGATCATTCCTGCGTGTTCCAGCCACAGAAGGGCGTCCTCATACTCACGTCCGCGGGCTCCGGTTTTTACGAGTTTATAGACAAATTTCCTGTTTTCCTTGGACAGCTGGGACGGTATGGAATTCCAAATGGCGGAAATGCGCGGAATATCCTTCCCCGGGGCATGATTCGCGAAGTCAAGGGCATAGGCGGTCAATATGGATGTCTGGATGTATTCTATCTCCTTTACGCCGCGCTTGTCCAACATCGCGACTACTGCCGCAGGCATCCCGCCGCTCGTCTGATAGCGCCGATATGACTCGGTAAGTCTGTTCAGGACAACTTCCGGAAGTGGGGTCAGCTCGGAGAGATTTTCAATAAATTCGTATATCTGAGGCTCATCCGCATTGAGGAATTCCCTGAAGGTCACGGGATACATTCTCAGAAAATCGACCTTACCGACAGGAAACGAGTCCCCCTTAGACAAGGATACTCCTAAAAGGGAGCCAGCGGCGAGGATATGATATTGAGGAGCTTCTTCACAGAAGTATTTCAATGAGTTCAATGCCTTGTTGCTCTGCTGTATCTCGTCGAAAATCATCAATGTCCGACCCGGCTCTATAGGGCAGTCCGTATAAAGCCGGAGAATGTCAATAAGCCGTTCCGGGTTCTTTGTATTCTCAAATTCCAGACATAATTCCTCAGACGCGTCAAAGTTGAAATAGGCTACATGGTCGAAATGCTCCTCTCCGAACTTGCGCATGACCCATGTCTTGCCAATCTGACGAGCTCCGCGAATAATAAGAGGCTTATGATCAGGCCTTTGTTTCCACCGGAGCAGGTCTTGAGTTATATCACGTTTGATTTCTATGTTCATCAGTTGGTTAGTTAAATTGGATATTTATCACATTTTTCAAACATCTTTTGTGCAAATATACACATTTTGCTAACATGATCAGTGTGAATGATATAAAAATCCTATCGAAAATCTGCGATTGATCCGCACGTATCATTTAGCTTCACCTTGGCAACGTCGGACTTGCAAACGCTGTGACATTCAACTTGATATCAGATGCCATCAAAGAACCGCAGGTTGGCGCGTTCGGCGTGAAGTTCTCCGGACTCGATGCGGTGTATGATTTCCACTACTTTGTCGTTGCAAGGAGTAGGCACTCCGATCTTGCGACCCTGAGCGCAGACCGCGCCGTTGATGGAGTCAACCTCTGTCTTCTTGCCTCGTTCGATGTCCTGGAGCATACTTGCCTTGAGAAGTGCGTGCTTGCGTATGGCAAGAGGAATTATGAAGAAAGAAACCGCTTTCTTGACAGGAGCGTGATAGTCAAGTAGTTTCACGATATCCTTACCCTGTATCGGCTCAATCTTGATGTCTGAGGCGGCGCACACGTCTATACATTCCTTTATGAGCCTCTGAACTATGCGGCGTGAAGGTTTCGGGCCTGCTGCCTCTCCGAAAGTGCATCCGAGAACTGCGCTCATTCCTGAGAACGCAGCGTTGATGAGCAGTTTGCTCCAGCGTGTCCCGAGGAAGTTCTCGTCAATCTCAACCGGCCCCATCATTTCAAGAAGCTCTTTTACCTCGGTGAAATGGTTGCCTTTCCTGCCGAATGTTGTCCCGAGAGAAAATGTAAGGCTGTCAGGGGAACTCGTAAGCTCGCACACTCCGGGGCCCTGCATTGTTGCACCCCAGGCAACCGTACATCCGAGCACCCTGTCCTCTCCTACTATCTCGGCAATCTGAGGCTCCGGCAGTCCGTTCTGGAGCGTGACGATGACCCCGTCCTCTGCCAAATAGTCTTTCAGGAAACTCACAGTAACAACATTGTTCTGCTGTTTGGTCATCAGGAATATGACGTCATACGTTCCGGTCATTTCCTTGTCGGTCAATGCTGTCACTTTCTGTGTGAAATCCAGTGTCCCGATGACGTGCGCTCCCCTCTCGCGCAATGCTTCAACGTGTTTCTCGTTATGGTTGATGAGGTCAATCTGTCCTCCGTTCTTGCTGATGAAGGCGCCAAGTATAGTTCCAAGCGAACCGGCGCCGTAAATTGCTGCTCTCATATATTTTTCTGGGGTCGCGATTGGCGCGAGCCGCTGCGAAGGTAGGGATATTTTTCCTGATAAGGAAGATGTGAGTAAGACCGGATGAGGATAAAGATGCATCGACCACGACCGCGCAGATGACGTACGCGACACGACTTCCCTATCCGGAGGAGAAACGTTCATCTGTATAACGGGTCGTCAGAATCCGATCTTGGACGCCTTGCTGCCGGTAAGTTTCTCGTGCTCGCAGAAAGCAACAAGGTCGTTTATCGAAGGTGACTTGCCGCTTATGACCTCTTCCATAGTGGCCTTGCGCACTATGTTGTCAATCTCGCCTCCGCTGAAATCAAAGCCGGATGCAAGTTTATGCGCCTCGTCCTCGGACAGTGTTGGAAGCTTGTCTTTCCAGATATTCGTCTTAGCCTGAAGCGATGGCTTCTCATAGCGTATCTTGAAGAGGAATCTGCGTTCGAACGCTCCGTCCAGATTGTCTTCGAGATTGGTCGTCGCCACCAATATGCCCTCCAGTTTTTCCATCTCTTCGAGAATGATATTCTGGATTGTATTCTCCGTCTGATCGATGCTGCCGTTGCCGCTTCCTATGCTGCGACGTCTGGAGAAGATAGCATCCGCCTCGTTGAAAAGCAGAATCGGCTTCAGAGTGGCGTTGCTGCAGGCATTGCGGTAATCCGAGAATATCTTCTTTATGATTTTCTCGCTCTCACCATACCACATACTCTTGGATGCGCTGATGTCAACGTGGATGATATCACGTCCTGTACGACGTGCCCACTGCATCACTGTCTCAGTCTTGCCTGTGCCCGGAGCGCCATATAGCAACACGGCCAGCCCTTTCATAAGACCTTTATCCTCCAGACGGCTTACAAGACTCCGATAGTTGTTTTCCTCAAGAGCATTCTCCACAAGGGAGAGCTGTTCACGCTGCGAATCGGAAAAGAAAAGGTGCTTCTCCTTGATGCCATTGCACTTGATGCGGCATTTGTCATTACCCTTATCAATGAAAAGTTCCGCATCTTCCTCAAAAAAGAGTTCTTTTCCCTTGTCTGTCAGAGAAAGTACAGTGTTTTCACCGAACAGGCTGCTTCTTGTGGTAAGTTCAGCCAGGCCTTTAGTCTGAAGAATATGGTTTTCCTCCTTAAGGTGCTTCAGGCAGTTGCGTCTGGTCCTGAGAACATAAAGTTGAGTCAGTTCAAACGGTATGGAAATCCCACAGCCTGATTTCACGCAGTCGTCACAGACGACATAGAAGAGCGCTCTATCCAATTCATTTTCAAGGATATCCCGGATTTTTGTCACGCAACTCAATGAACTGTTAGACCTTTCTATTCTTTGTATGAATCTTACCAGACGCATTTCTGAGGAAGAATCGTCCGTATCGAACTCAGGCCCTCGCATAAATTGACGTAGCGCTGCAACAAACTTGTAACGGTCCAAATTTCCATATTTGTCACAATACGCCTTATAGTCATCCTCCAGCAAAAGTTCTTTGCCTTTTTCGCTGAGCCTGATGGAATCATCGTCCGAACCTCTCTCAACAAGACCGGACTCAATGAGCGGGTGCGTTCCTTTGCGCAGGGCACTCCCCTCCTTGAATTGCAACGAGAAGACACCGTACATATCTTTCAATGTCTGATCAATATCTGTCTGTTTGTCACTAGACTTCATAAAGTCTTGGCATATATCGTAAAACAGCACACGATGTCTGAGTTCTTTTATTTCCTTGTTTACCGCTGCAATGAAACTGAGATCTTTGTGTTCCCGTTCCATCGACTGAGTCTGCTGAAGGAGTTCTTCGCAACTGATATCATCGTCCTCCAGCTGTGTCCCTACTATCTTGCAGAAATCATATCTGTCAAAGTCCTTGCTGAGTATCTGCACCGGCCTGGAATCCGGCAATTTGCCATCAAGTAGGCTGTCCATCACATAGTTTGACACGAGGTAAGACTTCCTCACTCGCCTGGACTCGTCCGGATTATCCTGGATTATGAGCCCTCTGCTCTGGAGAGACGCTATTGCCGGCAGGTATTCCATTACGTCGAGCTGAGAGCAGTCGAAATAGCGTGCGAGATCGTCCATATCGGAACAGCGTCCGCAGCAACTCATATCAAAGAGAGCCGCAAAAATTATAGCCTCGCCCTTGTCGTTCATATTGAGACCTTCTGCGAGTGCGTTCAATGCCTCCGAGGTTTCTTTTGTACCAAGCTTCTTCAGTTTGCTGTCTCTGACTCTTGCGGCAGCCGCTTTGATGAGCTGAATGTAAGTCTTTCCCATTGTCGTATAGTTTTACGGTGCAAAGAAATTACATTTCACTGCTAAAAAGCGGCAGCTAGATAAAATATTAGAAAAAATCAGATGCTGCCATATTTTGGCAATTTATTCCGCTATATTTGCAATATTGATAAAAGAAGTGCATTTGAAGAGTGAGTTAGTCAGAGTTACGAGATTAAGCACACTTCTTAACGGCATTATTAAAAACCTCATATACTGATATATATATGGCAAAAAATTATTTCAAGCGTTACATCTGGCTGATTGATGTGATCGGTCGTCACGGTCATATAACCCGCAGAGAAATCAACAACCTGTGGTACAGAAGCCCTATCAATGAATACCACGAAAAGGAAATCCCTGAGAGGACTTTCCATAACCATATAGATTCCATTCTGGATATCTTCGGGCTTGAAATCAAGTGCGACAGAAGTCTCGGTTACTATCTTGAGAACGCGGAAGATATTGAGGGTGAAGGAATGAGGCGGTGGATGCTGTCCTCACTTTCGCTGAACAATCTCCTGAACGAAAGCGCTGATATGCACGACAACATTCTTTTCGAAAGTGTTCCGTCAAGCGAAAAATATCTCAGCGCCATAATTGAAGCGATACGCGACCGTAAAGTCTTAAATATTGAATATCAGGGATTCAGAAGCGCGAGCCCTAGCCGTTTCGACGCCGAACCGTACTGCTTGAGACAGTTCAAGCAAAGATGGTATATGGTCGCGAAGACTGCTGCAAGTGATACTCCTTGGATATACGCGCTCGACAGGATAGTTTCCCTAGAGCGAACGGAACGAGGGTATGACATTCCCGATGGATTCACCGCGGCTGAGTACTTCAGAAATTTATATGGAGCCTGCACCGATAACGGAGCGCCGGCTGAAGACATCCGCATAAGGGTCAAAAAGTCTCAAGTCCAGTATTTTAAGACCTTGAAACTTCATCATTCGCAAGAGTTGGTAAGCGAAGACGAGAATGGCGCCGAGTTCACCTATAAGATTGTGCCAACCTACGATTTCAAGCAGGAACTTCTCTCGAAAATGAGCAATGTGGAAGTGTTGTCCCCGCAGTGGCTTCGCGACGAGATGGCCGGCATAATCAAAGATATGCTGTCCAATTATGAGAAGCCTGCTGTAACAGAATAATTTGCAGGGCTCTATCGGGTTTCAATCAGAATAACGGAGAATAGAAGATTCAAACAATGACAGATTTTGCAGCAATAGATTTTGAGACGGCCAATGAGTGCAAAAGTAGCGTATGCTCGGTCGGAGTCGTGATTGTGCGCGGAGGCGAGATAACAGACACATTTTACAGTCTGATCCACCCGGAGCCGGAGTATTATCAATGGTTTTGCCAACGCGTGCACGGGCTGAGTGCAGAGGATACTGAGTGCGCACCAGTTTTTCCGATAGTATGGGAGCAGATTGAGCCGCTGATTGAGGGCCTGCCGCTTGTGGCGCACAACAGTCCGTTTGACGAAGGATGCCTGCGGGAGGTGTTCAGTGTCTATCAGATGGATTATCCTGAGTATGAATTCTTTGACACCTGCGCCGCCTCACGCCGGACATTCGGACGAAGTCTGCCCAATCATCAGTTGCAGACTGTTGCAGCCGCTTGCGGATACGACCTTACCAATCACCATCACGCCCTCGCAGATGCCGAAGCCTGCGCCGCCATCGCGATGCGGATATTATAGTAAATCTAGGTCCTTCTGACAACTTAAGGTATCCTACACAAAAAGGGTGACTAAATCAGTCCTTCGACTTTTTAGTCACCCTCCAGCGTTTATTGATAAGCCAGCACTTTGGCTTGGCTCTATAATTGGACTAAAAGAGCCTATTTCAATTATCTTACAACTTGCGTGAACACCGGCTCTTTGCCGTCTTCAACAAGCACGTTGACCTTGAATGTGCGGTCTGTAGCGTCCTGAACCTCATCTCTCGGCAATTCGCGGGCAATGAACAGATACTCAACGCCTCCAGGAACATTGCGGGAGCATACCTCCTCAGCCTTCGCGTGAATCATCTTATATCCGGCTACTGCGGCATCGAAAATGGCTGCTTCCTGCTCATTGACAGTGTGTCTTTCTGAAAATTCAGCGAGTTTCTCGCACTCCCCTTCTATGAAGCCATTCTCTTTAAGGAATCTGTCCAGTTCAGCAGGAACAACGTTAATTCTTGCTGCCCTTACGCCATATCCCGGAAGAATTTCAGCATTCGGCTGACTTTTCTTGAGGTCCTTTATGCTGGAATCCAGTCCGCCACTGCCGAACGAGCAGAAAGGAACGATCTTCTTGCCGCTGAAATTAGACATGCTGAGAAGCGTAGCTACCGGCTGCGGATATGTGCCGAACCAGATAGGATAACCGAGGAAAATCACATCGTAGTCTTTGATGTTAGCCTTAATCGGCTGAATCTCAGGAAGAAAATTGGAATCTTTCTCCAATTTGCCACGTTCGATTGTTTCCTGATAGTCGCCATTGTACGGATTCAACGGAACAATCGCTTCGACATCAGCGTTGAGCCTGTTGCAGATTTCATCAGCCACGACCTTGGTCGTTCCGTTCTGTGAATAATACAACACCAGCACTTTTGGAGATTTCTTCTGGCAGCAGGCTGTCGCAAGCAATGCCACGCAAGCCATCAACAGGATTTTCTTCATATCTATAAATTTATCTGTTTCAATTGTTTAGAAAGTGATATTATCGCTCGGCACCGTAGCCGTAGTATAAATCTTTTTTATAGTAATAGTCAGCCTTAGTATCGATTTCTTCATAAGGGTTCTCCGTCAACTCGATAAGCCCGTCCCATAAATGCTTTGTACTCAACGGTGTCCCACTACCATCTGTGCATAAGCAAAGCATGCACGCCCCTTCGTTCAATCCATACCAACTCGGAATAGCGGACAATTTGCCGACAATGTTGTCTTCTTTAGTATCAAAGTAGCACTTTAGGATATTTGCGATTCTAGTCGAATCCGTCGGAACACCTTTGTCTTTTTCCTCGTATTCCTGTTCTGAATAGATTAAATTGGAATCGATCGAAAGTTCTCCGCTGACAGTTCCCAACATAAAGAACGGCCTGTACATCGCTTTATAATCAGTAGCGAAATCAGCATTGTCAACATTGTAGAAAGTGTTGTTTTCAATGTATAATTTCTTTGTTGACACGGCCTTGGCTTTATTAGTTGCAGCAGAAGCCCACCTGTCGACAATGCCGTCGGATCTGATGATTCGGAACTCGCGCGGTTTGCTGCTCCAGAATATATTGTTCTTGACTGTGATGCAATCAAATGTAAAATCATCGCCACTTAATGCGCTGCCGGTATTAACTATGTAACTGTTGTCCAACTTGTCTTTAGCGATGTCTATCAAGAATTCCGAATTGGCGATATTCAAGACTTTGAGATATTTACTGGCGGAAGTTCGATTTATGATTCCGTTGTGCATCGTCACTTTGCAGTTGTCGAAGATCAGGGTATCAAGTGCGCTGTTAGTAGCATCGGTGAACAGTAAGCTGTCTGCCGCGGTTTCTATTTCAATTCTATTGAATGCCAATAGTTTCATTGCTCCATAATTAAGTGGAGTTTCAGATTGGGGAACAATAAGCTTTGCGCGAGAGAAAAGGTCATTGCTGATATACAATGCTTTTTCTCCACTTTCCTTAATGCCCTGAACATAGGCCTTTTTATTAATGAAAAAGACGCCCTTACCGTAGGCGCTTCCGCCTTCTTCCACCAATTTCGCGTCCCCATACTTGCTTTTGTTGTACTTTACGCCACCTATTTTGATGCTGTATCCCTTCTGCCACATATCATAAGGAGTCATTCCGCTACCTTCCAAAGCTCCCAGGTCCCACAATTGGCCCGCTACTGTCGTAAACGATTTTTTTGTCGAAACTTCTGACAATTCACGTCCCTCGTCATCTTTTACAGTCAGAGTGAATCCTTTTTCAAATGTGATTCCCGGAGGAAGCGCAAACCAGCAGTCTTCATACCAGCCAGTAACCCTTGATACTATGTTTTTATAAAGATAGCATTCCATCTTATCGTTTCCGAACAATGAAGCTTTACCATTAATTTTAAATAGTATACATCCTGTTACATCTTCATTATTATTCCCAGTAAAGGTCACAGTCTCTGCATCTTCGCTCAGCGTGTAATATCTGAACAACGTCAAGCTGTTCTTAAATGAGAGTTTTGTGTCGCCACTTGAACATTGAGCCCAGGCAGCGTGTGGAATTCGACCTTTGGCTATATCATTAAAGGCACTGTTACTCGTACGAATTCCTTCACCACTTCCAGATGAACTGAACACATTAGAGTCCAAGGCAAGCGCATAATATGTATCTGCCTTCATATCTACAGAAAACGATGCAGTTCCGTCTGGATTTATATTTTCGTCCGTAAGAGTTAATGTGTAAGTACTACGCACACCATCCCATATCAAGATATAATCCCCGGCCGTAAAAGAGACTTTCGCCTTTTTGGTGGTCGCATCAATGTCTATGGCAACCTTGGTAGAAGGCTCAGGCTCATTGTCATAAGACGCCGTGAAATGTACGATATGGCTTTCTGTTTCCGGGGTATTGCTTCCGCTGTCATCAGTCAGTTCTTCACTACAGGAAAGTACCAGAAATGACGAGAGTATGCACAGAAAATAATTTAAGAAGTGTTTCATATCCTTAACCATTACTCGCCTTCACTGGAAAAATCAAACACATTGTAATCGTAAGACTCGTTACCGGCTCCTTTATTAGAGGCGCCCCCGGCGAAATCCGATTCGAGCGCAAATTCCAGCACTTGCAACGCTGGCGAAACATAAATCTCTTTCATAGAATAATGCAATTTGTAAATTTGCGAAAGTTAGTGATTTTCTTGACATTTTCACAATTCACGACTTGTTTTCTAACAACTTCTTATCTCTGATTCATAATGTTATAGACGATTTTCGACATTGGGAAAGGTGATTATATTTGTCTAGCTCTCCCCAGATAACTGCTGTTGTAACGCCGATCGGTGAATTTTATAGCTTCCGTGCGCTATTATTTTAGCAAAGTTTTATTTGGAAGCAAACTCCAATTCGAGAATATAATCAATGCTGTCCGGCAGCTCCGGAAGAGAAATAAGGACATCTCCGGTTTTACGGTTCTGACGGCAGGAAATCTTTTCCTGAGTGCCGAATACTTTTGCCGAGAGCAGTTTTCTGTTCCCGAAGGCAAGGGTAAGTGCATTTTCCTTCAGGTCAAGGATATGCACATATAATTTATTGTCTTTCTGAGTCGTTACGCCCCAAGACTGCGGTGCAATGAAGCCGCCCCTTGTTCCGTATATCGTTTCTCCATTGACAGACAGCCATTCGCCCATAGCTTTCAGACGCTCCAGAGCCTGATCCGGCAAGGTTCCGTCTGGCCTTGGCCCTATATTAAGAAGCAGGTTACCGTTCATTCCAGCCGTCCGTACGAGATATGTGATGAGCTCATCGCTGCTTTTGTAATCAAGGTCTGTCATTTTATATCCCCAGGAAGTGTTTATAGTCTGGCAGGTCTCCAGAGGCAGCGCGCTAATTTCAGATTTTCCGGACATCCCGGCTTCATTCTGTCCCGGAATATCTCGCTCGAACAGTTGGATATCCTCTCCGCTGAACGGATTGATATGATGATTGTTACCGACAAGACAGGCGGGCTGCAGACGATGTATCAGACTGTAAATGCCGTATAAATCCCACACCTCAGGCTGCTCGTCACGCGGAAATTCCTCCTTGTCCCAAAGTCCGTCAAACCAGATGCAACCGACTTCGCCGTAATTCGTCAGCAACTCAGTTAACTGAGTCTTCATAAAGTTGATATAACTGCTCCATTCGCCGTGTTCAGTGCGTCCGGTTCCGTGCCCTGTCTGCCCCAACGGCCAATAATCTTCCCGATACCAGTCCACAAGCGAGTAGTACAGATGCAGGTCAATCCCCTGTTTATGACATTCTTCCGCCAGCTCGCCAACGACGTCCCGCTTGAAAGGAGTCGCGTCAACTATGTTGTATGGGCTCGCCTCGCTATGGAACATCGAGAAGCCTTCGTGATGGCGTGTGGTGAATGTGATATATTTTGCTCCAGAGCCTTTTATGGCCGACACCCATTCCGCCGCATTGAATTCTGAAGGATAGAATGTCGATGCAAGTCGCTGATATTCATTGCGATTCAGATTGTTCACCTGCATATTCCATTCGCCGTCCGCCAGGAGCGCATACAGCCCCCAATGGAAGAATATGCCGAATTTATTGTCCTGGAATCTGGCCCTTGCTTCGAGATTTGATCTCGTCGGCTCATATCCCGGCTGCGCTTTTATGCTCACTGCCGCCAGCATTCCCATCGCCAGCAGCACACATCGTAACTTTCTCATATCATTGTCAGTTATTAGTATTCCAAGATAGTCATTTTGTTCGGAAATCAGATACCGTTTGAGACCGGACTTGATGTGCGATTTCAACCGCGACAAGCAGGCTATATGCTCTGGATGAGTGCGGACAGGGATTCATTGGTGGAAAGTCCGATATTCTTTCGCAGGCGATACCTGGCGGACTCAGCACTGCTGACTTCAATGTTCATCAATGATGCAATTTCCTTTGTGGACATTCCCAGACGGATATAAGAACAAATCTTCAGTTCATTCTGCGTCAGCTGCGGATATCTCGCTCTCAGACGTTCAAAGAAACCGTCATAGACGCAGTTGAAATACGTCTCGAACGCAGACCAGGACCCGTTTTCGCGGAAATACCTCTCTACAATACGCCTTAAAGGTTGGAGATCTGCTTTTATCTCCTTGGATTTCTCCGAGACCTTCAGAATTTCCGACTCAATCTCCTTCAGCATATTGTTGACCGTTATGTCATTGAGTGCCAACGTAGTCAGTTTAGCATTCCTCTGACATAATTCGGACGAAAGCTTCTCATTTTCATATCTTATCCGCTCCTGCTCAAGTTGCCTGGACAGTTCTGCCTCGTAACTTTTTCTGCGGGCATCCATTTTCAGGTGATAAATCTTTCTGGCCAGCAGCATTGCCGCAACTATGGCGATCAAACAAAGCAGAATGAACCACCAGGAGAATATCCAATGCCGGTCAACTTTGATATCAACGGCCAGCAGTTCGTTTCCGTCAGCATCAGAGAATATTATCGTGTGATATCCGCCGTTAAGGTGCGACATAAGCACCGAAGAACAGCCGTTCATCATAGTCCGTTCACGTCCGTCAACGGAGTAATACACTGTCTTATAATGAGATAATCCGTGAATTTTCAAATGGATATTTGCCGCGTTGTATGGTATACAAACCGCTGCGCTGTCAGACAACACTGAATACTTGGTCTCTTCTTCAACTTCATAACGGCATTGCGCAATTCCAAGAGTAGTGCTGGACTTATGCTGATGGTTCTGGTGGTTTACATTAAATACTACGAGTCCATTATTGCATCCGATAGCGACAAGCGAATCATTCAATGCTTTGAACGTGCTGTAATTCTCCGAGAAATCCTGAGTCGTGTATTTCAATGTCTGCGGAAAGTATTCAGAGTTATTTTCGCTTCGCTGAATCATATACATCGACCTGCCGTCATAATTGAAATACTTGTTGCCTTTCTGATAGAAAGACACCACGTCCCTTTCCAAGACCCTGCACAAATTGGAGTAATACGTAGAAAGCACCAGTTTATCAGTATCGACGTTGTATAGGTAACAATCTCTGCCACTGACAAATACGACATTATTATCGACATAAAAGGCCTTGACGATATTGCGCTCGTTATTGCCGGCCGGATAGAAAGAACTTTTCAGGACAATCCTCTTGTCCGGGTCCAGGGATAAGCGCTGAACGCCTCCATACAGTCCGTGAACCCACAAATTGCCGAGATTGTCATTTATAATGGGAACGTGAGTGTACTGACTTGGAGTTGTCAAACTGTTTCTGAGCAGGAGTTCGCCGTTCTTCTTTTCCAAAAGCAGAATGGATTGCTGATTTGAGCACCAGTACAGATTTGTGATTCCCTTCCACGACGACAGATTCTGAACATTGATAAGGACTTTTTTGTAATGGCCGTCGGGATAGATTGTATATATGACTCCGTCGATTTCAGCCGCCAGGAATTCTTTGCAATCTTCAAGTCTCCACGTAATGCCGTTCAACCCCTTTATCTTATGTGGTTTTCCGGATTCATCAGCCCAAAACAGCCCCTCGTTCGTGCCCAGATAGAGATGGGAATTCCAGATTATGGAAGTATAAACATCTCCGATATCGCTGTTCTTGCTGTCATATACAAGAGCATAATCATTTTTATCATAGTTGGCAATGCCCCCGTCGAGTCCGAACCAGTAAATTCCTTGATTATCAACGGATAAACATAACACAGTGGAGTACTTCAGCCCATTTTCCGTATTGAAATGCCCTACCGTTTTTCCCTTGCTGTCCACAATGTAGATTCCGTCAAGAACAGTTCCGAGCAGGAAACTGCCGTCATCCATTATCTTCGCGGCGAACACTCTGACATCGCGCAGGCCCCTGTTCAATTCCGGAAAAAGTTCGGTTGAATTTCGCCCGTCATATATGCAGATGCCGCCGAATTCCGTTATATACACCAATTTATCATTGATATAACGCGCATCCACTATCCTGTCATTTACATTTACGCCAGTCTCAGAAAGTTCTCGCCCGTTAAGAATCTGAAGTTTACCGTCAACTTGTCCCAGAACACAATTATTATGAGACATTATATAGCCGACATCCCCGACCGCTATCTGCACCAGGCTGTTGCTGATTTCCTCATATATGAAAATACGCTCGTGCGTCTGGACATAAAGGTTGCCGCTGATTGGAATTATTCTCCAAAATATCTGCTTGCTGAGTGCATCCTCGTTGAAATAGAGCAACTTGAACTCAAGCCTGCCGCACGTATCCAGACTCCAATATCCGAAGTAATTATCACCGCAGGCATATAGACGCTTTGTCGGCTTGTCCCAATACAAATCTCTTATGCAGGAAAACGCTTTGACGTTGCTCCATTCTTGTCCATCCCAGATGCAAAGTTCCTCACTTGCAGCCACATAAACAGTTCCGTTATCGTCGGATTCTATGTCCCAGACCTTTTTGTTCCCGCCATATATGGTATGAGAAATATTATTTACAGGTTTATTGAAAGGAAGTGCCGCCATTATTGATTCCGAGCAGAATAGAATCATAAATGCTGACACCAGAAATACTATGGAAGTTTTCTTCATAGACACTCGTGGGCATTAGTTCAGTACAAATTTAGCAATATTGACCGATTATCCCAAGTGCAGGGGTGAACGAAATTTATAACACATTGGCATATAAAGTTATACGATTTCAATATTTTCCAAATGCAGTGGCGGTGAATATATCATTTTGTCCGTTGCAGTGGCCGAATCCGTCCAAATTATTGGTTTTGATTTGAGAATTCCACAACTTGCCGCCGTTAACCAACTAATAACTTCTAGAAATGAAAAAGTATTTAACAATGCGTTTATTCTCGCTTGTTGTATCATTTTCCTTTGCGTTACTGTCAGTTGTTACCGCCTCTGCACAGGGTAACAAAATACAGATAAAAGGAACAGTTTCTGATGCATCAGGCTTGCCTGTTATCGGAGCAGGCGTAGTGGTTGACGGTACTACATCCGGAACCGTCACAGACAGCGAAGGCAACTATGTCATTTCCGTTGCGCCAGGAACAAAACTGAGTTTTTCCTGCCTGGGATATGAGACAAAACTTGTCGATGCCGGCAATGTCAGCACAACACTTAACGTAACATTATCAATGGATTCCACTATGTTGGATGAAGTGGTGATGATCGGATACGGTACCGCCAAAAAGAGCTCGCTTACAGGTGCACTTTCTCAGGTGAGCTCAAACTCATTCAAGGACCAGAAGGTCACACGAGTAGATCAGGCGCTCCAGGGACGTGCTTCAGGTGTGCAGGTATCCAACACGGTAGGAGCTCCGGGCGGTGATGTAAGAATCCGTGTGCGTGGAGCTAATTCCGTCCTCGGAGACAACAGTCCGCTGTTCGTGATAGACGGTTTTGTCGGTGCAGACTTCAACTCCATCAATCCTAACGACATCAAGTCTATGGAAGTGCTGAAAGACGCATCTTCCACAGCCATCTATGGTTCCAGAGGTGCCAACGGTGTTATTCTCATTACAACAAAGAGTGGTAGCCGTGAGGGAAAAGCCCACGTCACTTACGACGGAAGCGTGAGCCTGTCAAATGTTATAAAGAATTACGATTTGCTCAGCGCAGCAGAGTATGCTGAGACCTATAACGAACACAACAAGGCATTCGGTCTTGCTCCGGTCTATACGGACAGTCAAATCGCGGAATTCAGGAAAACTGGCGGCTACGATTATCTCGGAGCAGTCTTGCGTACAGCGATTTCTCACCAGCATCAGATCAGCTTGGACGGAGGTAACGATAATACTCAATATCGTGTATCCGCCAACTATCTTGATCAGCAAGGTATTGTCAAAGAATCTGATTATACAAGATTCAATGTGCGTGCTAACGTGAACTCAAAAATCACTGACAAGTTCAACGTGAGATTCCAGATTAACGCCAGCCGTTCAAACGGAAAAAACAACAACGCTTATTCAGGAGCTTCTACCGTCATCAACCAGGCAATCGCGTGGAATCCTACAATGGGCCCGTACGAAGCTGACGGTGTGACACTTAGAATGAGCGACACGAACGGTTCGCTTAAATCTAACCCTTTGGCTCTGATTTATGACAAAGAGGATATTTCCGAGAAGACATTCCTGACAATGTTGGGCGGTGCGAACTATGAATTCATTCCTGGCCTTGTAGCAGATGTTCAGGTAGCTGGTGATTTCCTTTTCAACACGAACAAATCTTGGACTGGCGAAACCGCTTCGATGGGCTCCCCTTCTGCTTCCATCAACAATTCTCAGGCAAGAACCATCCAGACGACTTCTCAGCTTTCATATAACAGACAGTTCAGCAAACACGACCTCAGTGCTGTGCTTGCCATCGAGACTCAGTCATATAAATATAATTATCAGAATGCTGAGGCTATCGGCCTGAACTTCCCTGACTTGAAATACGACAACCTCTCGCAGGCTGGCACCCAGAAAACATCAAGTTCATATTCAATGTGGACACTTCTGTCTTACATCGGTCGTGTAAACTATTCTTATGACGGAAGGTATATGGCATCGTTGTCAGTAAGACGTGACGGTTCTTCAAAATTTGCTGAAGGAAACAAATTCTCCACATTCCCTGCCGCTGCACTTGCCTGGAATGTAAGCAAAGAGAGCTTCCTCAAACAGTCAAAAGTCATAAGTAATCTGAAAATACGCGCCAGCTGGGGACTTACAGGCAGCCAGGCCATATCGCCTTATGCCACAATGTCTTCTTTCGTCAATGTAACATATCCGTTTACATCAGGCACATCAAGCAGCGGACTTTCAATGGGTAATCCTTCAAATCTCGACCTCAAATGGGAGACGACTTCTCAGATGGATTTCGGTGCAGATTTGGGATTCTTCAATGACAGACTCACTTTGGAGGCTGACTACTACCTCAAGGATACCAGAGATTTGCTTCTCAACAAGTCAGTTCCTAATTATATGGGAGGCGGCAGCATAGTTTCCAATATCGGAAGCATCAGGAACTCCGGTTTCGATTTCTCCATTACAGGTAAAATCATAGAGAAAAAGGACTGGCATCTTGAGAGCACGGTGAACGTTTCTTTCCTGAAGAACAAAGTTATGGACCTGGGTGACCAGAACACCGTATATGTAGCTTCTAACTTGACCGGCATCAATGACGGTATGTATGACTTCATCTATCAGGTCGGCCAGCCTCTTGGTACTATCTACGGTTTGAATTACCTCGGACCTTGGAAAGAGAGCGAGAAAGAAGAGGCCGCAAAATACGGAATGGTTCCGGGAGATGCTCATTATGAAGATTTGGACGGCAACTATCAGATTGATGCATCCGACTATAAGATAATAGGTTACGGTATGCCGAAAGTGACAATGGGTTGGAATACTAATTTCAGCTATAAAGGATGGTCTCTCAATATGTTCTGGCAGGGCACATTCGGCAACGACAAACTTAATTACAACCGTTGTATCAATATGATGGCATCAAGAGACGTAACCGGAGCGCGTTTCAGTGAAATCAAGGAGCGCTGGACAACAGACAATCAGAATGCTTTCCTGCCTGCGTGGAGCGAAACAAGCAAGTGGTATCCTGTGTCAAGTCTGTGGCTTGAAAACGGAAGCTACGTGAGACTGAAAAACCTCAGCCTTTCTTACAACTTCGATGTCAAGAGAGTCGGCAATTTCACGGTCTCATTCAATACGACCAACCTCTTCACTATCACCAAATACAAAGGAATCGATCCTGAAGCGTCAAACGTTGGTGGTGGCACATCCGATATTATGCAGGGATTGGACTACGGAGCATATCCTAACTCACGTTCATTCACGCTTGGTCTTAATGTTAGATTTTAATTATGAGGATTCTGAATATGAAAAACATATTTAAAAATATTGCGGTAATCGCATTGGGACTTTCTCTTGTTACCAGCTGCGATTTCTTGGACGAAGAGTCAAAAGGTCAGATTTTCGACACCTACCTTACCAAGCAGAATGGTTTGGAAGGCGCTCTGACCGGTGCATACCGAGGGCTCAACTCTCCTTGGTCTTACGGTCTGTGCAACGGAACATATCATCAGATTACAGCAGGCGCGGACGATATGTATCTTCCTACTACAGATGCGTCCGGTACCGAGATTGACCGTTGCAATGTCACTGACGGAAACGGCTCTATAACCAGCACTTGGACCGGCTTGTATAAAGTTATCCTTAACGCCAATAAAGTCATTGACAACTACAAGGAATGCTCAGGAGACAAGAACGTAATCAATGTCATCGCGGGTGAAGCATATTTCCTTCGCGCTTATGCCAACTTCCTCCTGTGCCAGCTTTGGGGCGAAATTCCTCTTATCAAATCATCAAGCTACACTACTGCAGATGCGACTATGACACCTGCAAAACCTTCTGAAACATACGAACTTATCGAATCAGACCTTGCAAATGCGGTAGAACTTCTCGGAGACGACAGGAGAAACGGCGAAATCGGACGTCCTAATAAACTTGTAGCCAGAGCGTTGAGAGCTGAAGTCTATCTTGTTGAAGCAGGCTATCCGCTCAAGAAAGATGGTTATTATGCAAAAGCTGCAGAAGAAGCGAAAGCGGTATTGGACGGAGCTGCAGACAAAGGATTTTCATTGGAGAAAGAGTACAAGAACCTTTTCAGGAACATTGACAAAGGCGACAACTTCACGACTGAGGACCTCTTCGTCATACCTGCATCCGAGTCTGATTACTGCGTATTCTATGGATGGTGGTCTGAGCCGGGAGAAATCGGCGGATGGAACATTCTGTTTGCTGAGGTTCAGTTCTACCGCGATTTCCCTGAAGGACCACGTAAGGACTACACCTTCTACACAAAGACAGATGCCGGGCTTTCTTGGGAAAATTGGGAGAAAAAGCATCCTTCATATCTGAAACTGATGATGGCACCTCAGAATAACGGTTCTTCAAGTTGTTCAGCATCAATTCCTACTCACCTGCTGCGACTTTCACAGACAGCATTGACATACGCCGAGGCTGCAGCCCGTTCAGGTTCTGCAAATGACCAGGTTTACAAATGGGTAAACGAAATACGCACACGAGCCGGACTTGAGAATCTTTCCGGCCTTTCAAATGACGAGTTGATCAAAGCGATTGTCAATGAGCGCAAATGGGAATTCGCCGGTGAGAATGTGAGATGGTACGACGTGCTTCGTCTCGAACTCGAAGATGAGGTTTTCGCAGGCAAAGATCCTGAATATGATCCGGGCAGTCTTCACACTCCGGGTGATAAGGATTACACATTCCCTATCCCTGCGACAGAAACTCTGGTAAACCCTAACCTTAAATAACAATCAATTTACATTGAGACCGGCAACTAACTGAAATACAGACTATAACTGCATTTCCGGCGTTTGCCGGTTTCATTAAAATTCTGACACGATGAAAAAGAGAGCAATAATACTTTCAGCATTAGTAAGTTTATTTGTCGGCTGCACATCCGTCAACAACGATGTGAAATTCGTCACAATCCAGGGAAAAGACCTGATCGCACCGGACGGAGAAAAGCTCCTGATCAAGGGTACGAATCTCGGCAACTGGCTGAATCCGGAAGGCTATATGTTCGGTTTCGGCAAAACCAGTTCCGGTCGTCTTATCAATCAGATGTTCTGTGAAATGGTCGGACCTGATTTCACATCCGAGTGGTGGCAGTCCTTCAAGGATAATTATGTTACATTGGATGATTTCAAGTTCTTGAAACAAATAGGTTGCAATACAATCCGCATTCCTTTCAATTATAGACTCTTCACTTATGAAGACTTTATGGGCCTGAATGATCCTGAGGAAGGATTCCGAAGACTGGACAAGACCGTGGAATGGGCACGCGAGACAGGTTTATTCCTTATTCTGGATATGCACGACGCTCCTGGCGGACAGACCGGCGACAATATCGACGACAGTTACGGATATCCTTGGCTTTTCGAATCAGAGAGAAGCCAGGAACTCTTCATATCAATTTGGAAGAGAATTGCGTCCCATTATGTGAATGAGCCTGTAATCCTCGGATATGAGCTGTGCAATGAACCGGTCGCTCCTTATTTTGAGCCTAAACAGGATGCAATGAACGCAGAACTCCAGAAACTTTACATCAAAACGACAAAGGCTATCAGGGAAGTTGACGACAATCATATCGTTCTTATCGGTGCGCCACAATGGAACACAAACTTCAAAGCATTGACTGATTGGACATTTGACAATAAGATTATGTTCACTTGTCATCGTTATGGCGGCGAGGCTGTAACTGAAAGCATTCAGGAATACATTGATTTCCGTGACAAGACCAACCTTCCTATGTATATGGGCGAGATCGGACATAACACTTGGGAATGGCAGACCGCATTCAGCAAAATTATGCAGGATAACAACATAGGATACACATTCTGGCCATACAAGAAGCTTACTCACGAATGTGTGAATGCGTTTCAGCAACCAGAGAACTGGGATAAGGTGATTGCATTCGCGGAAGGTGACAGAGGCGATTTCGGAAAGGTCCGTGCTCTCAGGCCGAATCAGGAAGAAATGCGCAAGAGCCTTCTCGAATTTGCGGAAAATGTCAAGTGCGCCAACTGCACTCCAAACACTGAATACATCAATTCAATGCTGTTGAAATGAATGCGTTAAAATATCTCCTGCTGTCATCGGCCATTTTGGTCGGTTGCTGCAGGACAGACGGTATAACATTCCGTTTTGACAACACCAAGGAAGTTTCCGGAAAGAAAATCGCTTTGAAGGACATCAATCCGGAGCTTCCCTCAAATTGGGACGGCTACAACTATGTCGTTCTTGAATATAAGATTTCCACTGCTCAGCGATTCCAACTGGGATTCACGACAGATTGGGGATACAACGAGCTCAGGGTAATGAGCTATGTCCCGAATGCCTGGAACCGATTGGCCATTCCGCTGAAATACTACACGCAGCTTCCAGATGCGGCCTTTGACCTTGCGTCAACGAACAACAAACCAAGGTATATGGGCTGGATAAATCTTGGCGGAAAGCGCGGCCCGATGCACGGTGTTGACTCTGTCGGGGTCAGAATGAGAAAGCCTATCGGCAATCCTGAAATCTCGATCCGCAACATATATCTTGCAGTAGAAGACCCCGGCGATGCTTATCTGGAGGACTCTCCTGCTTACGATGAATTCGGGCAATCAATCCGCTGTGACTATCCTGAAAAGGTGAAATCTCTGGATGAACTTAAAGCAGAATGGCAGGCGGAAGACAATCTTGATGATTCCGCTAATGCTTACGGATATTCCAAATATGGCGGATACCTTGCTTCCCGTTATGATAACGGTACGGGGTATTTCAGGGTTGTAAAAACAGACGGCAGATGGTGGTTCGTTGACCCTGAGGGTTACTTGTTCCTGTCTGTCGGAGTCGACTGCGTCGGCATCGGCCAGGGAGGCAGTATCAGAGATGTTGACAATCGCCGTGAAATCTTCAAGGAATTGCCGCCAGAACAATTCTCTGCACGCGGACGTAAACCTCAGCTGTCATTCGGAGCGTGGAATTTGACCCGCAGGTATGGCAAGGACTTCGAAGAGCCTGCGAATCAGATGGTTATACGCAGGATGCACCGTTGGGGGCTCAATACGATTGCAAACTGGTCTGACGCCAGTGTTTACAATAGAAACGAAATGGCGTTCATCGTGCCGTTCGGTGATCTCGGAATGGATGCAGCTCTGATGAGCCTCTGCGATGTCTATGCTCCTGAGTACAAGAAACATATTGACGATTCCATTAAGGATTTTGTGAGCAGTTTCAATGGAAATCCTTGGCTTATAGGTTATTTTGTCAGCAACGAGCCCGCCTGGATTAACCAGGAAGAACGTTTGTGCCAGATAATACTTGACGGTAGTGAGCGTCCGATTCAAAAGACATTGCAACGTTATCTTGACAAAAACGGCGACTCCCCTGCCACAAGAAGGAAGTTCATATTGGAAACGTTCGACACCTTCCTCGGTACTGTTTCAGAATCTCTGAAGAAATATGATCCTAACCATTTGAATTTAGGCATCCGTTTCGGTGATCCGGACACTCTCGAAGAAGATCTTCTCGCAATCTGCAAAAGGCATTTCGATGTATTCAGCTTCAATTGCTATCAACTCGTCCCTGATGCAAAAATGCTTGACAGAGCCGCTGAAATATTGGATTTGCCAATGATTGTAGGCGAATATCATTTCGGAACTGTTGACCGTGGACTTGCACAATCCTTATGGCAGGTTGATTCCGAATCGGAAAGAGGCGTCGCATATCAGTATTATACCGAAAACGCTTATTCTCATCCGAATTTCATCGGCTCCGGATATTTCCAATGGTGTGACCAGGATATAACCGGAAGATTTGACGGAGAGAACTATAACTGCGGTATGGTTGACGTGACCGACAGGCCTTACAAGCAGTTTGTCAACTCGGTGTCAAAAACGTCCGAAAATCTCTATGAAATCCATTCGGGGGTCAAGGCTCCTTCAAGTGTCAAACCGAAAAATGCAAGGGGGCACGGGGCGATTCCTGATTTATGGAATGAATAATTTTAAATGACTTTACCCTCCTCATCTCATTTCTTCCGTACCGAGCACATACGGAATGTTCTTGACGATGAGGAGGTCTTTTTCTGTCTCGGAGGCAATCTCACCGTACGGGGCAATGTCAAGATGAATGTATTTCTCGGCCTTGAGCTGTTTGAAATTGCTGCGGTCTTTTCTTTCGGAAATTTTGGCGGCGCGGTATCCCAACAATAGGACTGATGACATCCACCTGCGATGCTCCACCTCCGAAAGACTATCAAGGACAGCATCGGAAAGCGCGTCTATAGCTTCACTTGAAGGCTTAATGTTAAACGCTCTAAGTTTCAGCGGAATAGAGTTCGCGCTCGCAATGCTTGACATCTTATGGGCGAATGACAACCTGGCCCAGGCGTCGTCAGGAGTGGCTGAATTGGATGAGCCATATTCTCTTGCATACAGAAAATTGACTCTTTTGCCACAGAGAGAGCGGTTCAGAAGCAGAGCGTCACTGCCGGGACAAGCCTCGCCATAGCAGACAAGATTTCCATATAAGCCTGTGGAGACAGCTTTTGCAAGAAGTGACGGGTGTTCACTCTGATAAACTGCGACCGGAACGTTGTTATCGTATATTTCACGGGGCAGATGCAGCGAATAAGCCAGATTATCCGAAGATTTTTCAGTACAAATGGCCAATGCCAGCTTTCTGTGGCCGTCTTTGCAATCGGATACCAGCATTTTCCTGACATCAGCCGAGTCGATATCGCCTTCGATAAATTCCCACTCAATATCAATAAAATCGCCGTATTCAGCGTCAGGAACGAACTTCAATGACGTATCACCGCTTATATATGAATAATGCGACAGGAGGAACATATTCTGATTTGCGCTCACAAAATGCTCCATTCTTTCCTTCATATTGTTGCCGATAAATGATATTACCGTGCGTTTTCCTGAAACCGCATATTCAGGGAAATGACAGATCTGCAACGACACGCAGGCGAACGATTCTGCCAGACGTTCACTTCCGGCAATGACAATATGAAGTTGCTCACCATTTTCCGGAACTGGAATAAATGGAGTGTTGACCAGAAGTTGCTCCGAAATATAGTCTGCCGAGTTTATGATTTCGATTCTGAGAGAGGTGCCCGCTGGAGACGGCAGATAACGGTAAACATCCAATGCTGTACGCTCCTGAAGAGTCAGATAACAAGGAATTTCGCGACTATCGCAGTTACATAGCTCGGAAAGCAATTCCAACGATGACACACTCACGGCATCGTGAAACGCTTCATCGTACTCCCCTATGATGTAAATCATAGAAGCAGACTGCGCGCAAGTGCTCGCCAGGTCGTCTTTATTGTCCCGACCTCCTCTGTACCAGATAATTTGCCCGCAGAATTTCTTGTCATCCAATGCCGTTTCAATCCTTGACCTCAATTCTTCTATATCAGAAGAACTCATCACAAGAATATCCTTGTCGCATCCTTGTTCTCTCAAAGCCCGGAGCATATCGGGGAGATGACTTCCACCTCCGAGTATAAGAATGTGGTTTTCAAGGCGATAGCGTTTCTCCCCTTTTCTGTAGGCATCTGCTATATTCGACAGGACATTCGAAAATATCGAAATCAGAAGTGCAGAGAGAATCAGAAGGCCGCTGAATGTGACTATAAGTGAAAAGACGTCGCTCGCATCGCCGTCAAGCGGAAAATTTCCGGCATCCAGATACAGCGACAACACCTGACGCCAATCCAGACCGAGCATATAGCCGATAAAACAGAATACAACGAACAGAATCAGAACTATCCCTGTAAGCCAGGCCAACTGTTTCCCCTCTCCTTCCGAGAGCATCCTGTCAATCTTTCTTCTCAGCATATCACTTCAGTGTTATAAATTTCTCTAATCCGATCCTCCAGTTCACGGAAATTATCAAGCTGGAGCATCTTGGCAAAAAGTTCACGCCTGTCATTTTCGGCACATAGATGCCTGATGATATCATTATCCGGCGCAATCTCATTCAGCCTTGCGAGAGCCATTGCCATAAGTTGCTCTCCGGCTATTTCCTCTATATCTTTGTTCAATCCGGCACTGGCTTTTGCGATGACAAGATACAATGCGGCCGACTTCTCCAGAGCGCCTGCGTCAGCATAAAAATCCGGGAATGTTTCAGGAAAAGACTGCCATACCGCCAGGAATCTCATTGCTTGTTCCAAAGTTTCTCTGCTATGCCCGGCTCTATTGTATGCAATCAGCGCTTCTATGAAAATCTGCGAAGATTTGAATATCGTCTTGGCATTTTCCAGCGAATCCAAAGGCATCGAGTCGCAAATGCACCAATATGCCGTAAAGAATTCTTCAATCTTACCGCTTCTGAGAATCGGCAGAAGCGATTCAAACGATGTCCTGTCAACATTCTCTGCCAAGCGCTCCGCTTTACGCTTCATTCCGAACTTTCTGTAGAACTCGATAAGCCTTGCCTTCAATGTGTCAAGCATCTTTTTGGAATCCGGATAATCCAGCCTTACACAGTACTCCATAATTTCCACAGCCTTTTCCAAATTTGACATTCCTCCCTTGAACACAAGCAGGCTCGCATAAGTATAGGCATCCGCAGCCTCCAGGCTGTCATATTTCACGTCCTTTACCATATTGGCGAACTCCCCTCCCAATGAAAAGACATTTTCCTTCATATCGCCGAGAGACGCCAGTATAGTGGCAAAGAATTGCAGTCTGGAAGAAGAGTCCAATCCCTCACAGTATTTCTTGAAGTTTTTGCCCTCCAGATACCCTTCACGCAGCAGTTCACGTACTTGCGGACCATAGAAATGCAGTATGTCCGACATCTTGTCCCCGTGCATATAATCATATGAAGATGAATAACTAAGGTAATGCTCCGGTTCGCCGCAAGCCACAGCGTAGTAAAGTCCACGTGTTTCGCGGAGGGAATCATCCTTGTCCAATGTGCGGATATATTCTGAAATAGATTTCTGCCTTTCGACAAGGCCGTCCTGTTTTTCCGTAATATATTTTGCACGCCAGAGATGCTGAGCCCTATCCTCATAGAAGAAATCGAAGAGGAAATTCATCGCGCGGTAAAACTGCATTTCATCCCAGTCATCACCTGCGAAATATGCAATATCCCTTTCCCTAAGTCCGCCCGGTGCGGCCGCAAGCGTCCAAATCGCTTCACTCACATTGTCGCTCAATCCGATGTTCTTCGCGATATTGCTGACCATAAATGTCATTATATCATACGGAAAATCAGGCATTTCCGCCCATTTATTCTCAAGATATGAGTTGATAGCGTCTATCTGACTGCCTTCCGAGCTCCTTATTGTCGCGAAATCTTCCTGACTGAGAGACTCGAAAAGACGAAAAATGCTGTGAATCTTAAGAGGGGTTATGCTTTGTTTAAATCCGCCCGCAGCCTTGAGCATCTGCGTTTTTACCTTATCCGGAAGCTCAAGGAAGAATGACTTTTCATACTTATCAATCAGTTCTTCTGCAAGTTCTTTATCCCCTTGAATTCCGACTATCATATTGCGGTTGAGACTCTTATGCGCAGACAGAAACTTCTTTCTGGCTTCGCTGCCATCCTGCAGGTTTACAAACAGATTGACATCATCTTTCACTCTGGCGAGCCACGGCATATACAGATCCTTGGGAGCTGTGACCTCCAATGCTTCCAAGTCATCCATATAAATATAGATATACATATCCGACTCACGAGCCTTGTTGACAAGTGACTCAAAAATCGGATATAACTGAGCCTCAGGCATATTATACAGCATATCCTCATCAGATGGTAGAGGCTCTTCGTACTCCTCGCGCCATAGTTCGTGTATCCACCTGACTATTATCGGACGTACGCTATTGCTGTATTCAGACAGACCGAATACAGCGAGTAGTCGGACAACATCTTTGTCGCCGTCCCAACCGGAATAACTTTGCGCCATACGTGTGCTCGCACCGTGTCCTTTGATATACCATACAGCACTGTCTGAATCCGATTCGACGACATCGTTGCTCTTTTCGTCGTAGATCGGAAATTCAATAGAACCCGGCAGCAAACGAAGTAGCGTTGATTCTTCCAATTCCTTTTCTTGAGCCCACCAACTGGCGCCTGTATTCTCATCAGCCCGTTCAATCTCTGCTTCTAACTGTCGCGAAAGCTGCTGAGTAACAATCGATTCAAAGTCTTCCGAAAAGAACTGTCCATCCTGCCAGTCAAGATGATATGAAGTACATCTGTCATCAGCCTCGCCACGTTCACCGAAAAGGCTGATAATCTTGTTTTTCAGTGCTGACAGTTTTTTGACACTTTCTGAAGAGTCATCGAAGAATCCGGATTTGATTTCCGGCGGGATGTTTTTATATGAATCCTCATCTCGCAGAAAGAACAGGACGTGCGAATTGTCGAATTTGGACTGGGATAAAGCGCCATAAACAATCTCCATCTCAGTAACGGAGCAGCCTGCAGTATCTGAAAGCAATTGCGCTTCATCCTCCGACAAAGATGCTATGAACTCTTGCCAGCGTTTCTCGGAAGGCACCCAGCCATATCTGTGCCCGATCAGCCCGATAAAGAATGGCCTTGCGCTGTCTATACAAGAGGTGCAGACAGAGAGGACTTTACGTTCACTTTCTTCCTCACTCAGATGCGCCGTATTCACGCCAAGACGCAAGTCAATAGCCTGCAGCTCAATACGGTCGTCACGATAGCGCCTGTTGAGTTCCGGAATTACGCGGAATTTAATGATATCCCGCTCATAATCCATATCCTTGAATGTTGACGAGATAAAAATATTATATCTGCGCCATTGTCTGTCGGTGCCCATAGTTTATCGGTGTTATCGGTTATGCGGTTATTATTGTTCTGGAGCGTTCTACACGATTACTCTCCAACCGTGACGTTCTCAATACGGAGTTTGAATGTGCCGGACGGGGCTTCAACATCCACCTCGTCTCCGACCTTTCTGCCCATAAGTGCAAGTCCGATAGGTGATTTGCACGAAATTTTGCCAGCCTGGAAATTCATCTCGTGAGGGCTCACAATAGTGTAAGTCATCCTGCTGTTTGTAGCAAGATTCGTAAACTCCACCTTGCTGAGCAAAGAAATCTTGTCCTTCGGCAATGCCGCAGTATCAATGACTCGGGAATATTGGAGAACCTTCTGAAGAAATTTGATGCGGCTGATCGCCTTGCCCTGAGCCCTTCTCGCAGCACGATATTCAAAATTCTCACTCAAATCACCCTGCGCCCTCGCCTCAGCCAAATCATCCTTAATCCTCGGATACTCAACATTTATCAGATTATTAAGTTCCTCGACAATCTGATCATATCTTTCCTTTGACAAATATTCCATCTTCTCTCTTTATCTATAAATTCTCCTAATGTTCGATTCAGCATTTGCAAGCGTCCGAAGTTCGGAGCGAATTTTCTCTGAGCGGAGAACTCGGATGCTTGAAATGCAACCATCTGAAGTTCGATCAATTACTTTATCAATCAACTCAAAACGCTTAATTCAAAGCAAACAATATAACTTCTCTCAAAATGACAGCCACAGCATTTGCAAGCGTCCGAAGTTCGGAGCGAATTTTTTCTGAGCGGAGGACTCGGATGCTTGAAATGCAACCATCTGAAGTTCGATGAGAATCAGATGCTTGAAAATTCAAGCTAACGGTTGCCAGCGAGAATCGACCTCAATGTTTCGCACTCGGACTCGCTCAAGCCACACTCCATTATGAACTTCTTAGCGGCCGCCTGCAACGTAGCACCCTGAAAATCAAAACTTTTGTAGAAGCCCATTCCATCCCAGTCAATATCCGAAACATCGATGCTACTCCAGTCAATATCAAGAAAACGCTCCAAAGCATCCTCGTTATTCAACAGCCAAATCATTCTGTCGATTGCAAGCTCCTGCCTCATCTTGTATGACTCGCCCTGATCCTCAATCTTATAGAAATTCAGCATCGTGACCATATAATCGCGGCGAAGCTCCTCAAGGCTTGCACCAGCCAAAGCCTCCAAAAGCATAGATACAAAACCGCACCTGTCCTTACCCTCGTTACAATGTATAAGATACGGCGGCTCATTCGCAATCATAAACTTGAGCGCATTGCCAAGTTTTACCTTGAAATCCTCGGCAAAACAATTCGCCGACATCCCGCACGCCATTGTGTAACCGCTTCTGTAAAGTTCAGGACAATACGTTGAAGCATAACCCTCTGACTTCATATACGTTTCAACCTTCTGAGGCGTATCAGCCAAGTCGATTTCCGTTTTGATGCCGACCACCTGAGCAAGACTGTCAACCACGCTGTATCGGCCCGGATTGTTCACGCAATTCAACGGATTGCTGGAACGGTAAAGCACCCCTGACGCAATCCCGGTCGTAGTAACCATCCTGAAATTCGCATATACCTCAGACGTCTCACCAGGCCTGCGCTCAATCGGATACACCGACTTCATAAGCTCGTAAGTCTTTTTATATCCGCCTTTTGACGCAAGTCTCATCACGCATTTGTCGCCGACCTCGCCACCGATATAGTAATGAAAATCGCCATTCAGCATCGAAAAACCATAATCATCACCTCTCGCGTTATAATCGACATAAGAAGGTCCGAGAATAGCAACCTCATTGAATGAACTCACATAAGGAACATTCGTCAAATGTTTATCACCGATTGTGACATTTATAAGGTCTGCATAGTCAAACCCGGCGGCCGCCATATCTGCCGGGGTGAAATCCGGAATAAGCTGGCCGTAGCTGTTGATTTCTATAATCTGACCTGATATTTCGCATACTTTCGGCTCATCATTCTTTTTGTGGCAAGAACAGAGCATCAAAACAGATAGCGCCAAGCAATATATTCCCCTGTTTGCAATCATTAGAATATAATATTATGAATCAATACGTAAAACACGTTAGTTAACACAAATTAGCTCTGTTCTAACAGCCAGAATACCTTGTAAAATCTCTCGTATTATAAGGACCTGCCTACTTCGCTGAAAGAGTATCTGCAACAGCCTTGACTGCTTCAGTTGCAACAGCTTTCACTGCCGTACTGTCAGCAGCACCTGCGGCCTTCACCGCCTTATGAATAGGCGATGCGAAACCGAAAGATTCGAAATAACCGAGAAGATACAGCGCCACAATACCGCCTACAATAAGGAGGAACAATACGATAGGAAGCCAAATCTTCCAAGCCGGAGTCTTCTGGTCGTATGGATCCGCAAGTTTGAGCTTAGGATATTTAGCCAATGTAGTAAGTTTCGCGCCGAAGAGAATATTCACGAGAATCTTCGAGTTGATAGCCCAGCCGTTAGCATTGAGAATCGGTCCGAGATTACGTTTGCGGAGTTTCATCCAGGCGATGAAGCAGGATGGACCTGAAACCACGAGCATAAATCCCAGCAGAATAAGAATCTGCTTCCAGAACGGTGTTGCTGCCACTCCAGTCGCAACGGCTGTCAAGGCCTGTCCTATGTAGCCCAAAGCCATACCTAAAGCGGCAAAGATACCTGCAAACTTCGCAATATCAAATGCTTGGCCCGTCTTGGCAGCGCCCGCATCGGCAGCAGCCGGAGCAGTTGTAGCCTCGGAAACCTTAGCCTGCAAGTCAGCACTTATTTTCGCATCCTTGTCTGCAGCGGACTTGTTGATTATTCCAACGCAGAACTCCCAAGCCTTCCTGTATGGAGCCCAGAAAGCCTGCCGTATGCTGACAGGATTATCTACAATCTTTGTAATGGTTGCATCCCAGTCATTTCCCTGGAGATCATAGAAAATACCGTTCTTACCAGGTCTCAGGTCGTCAATGTCTCCGTCTGTCATTATCGCTACAGCATTCATAGATTTACCGAGCACCTTAGATGTGCAGGTAAAATAAATCAGGAATATGCCACTCAACTTCGCCATATCGGCGTGCTTGCCCATATCATTCACTCTGATACACAAATCGCAGCAACGCTGGTCAATATACAACTGACCCAATTCGAAAATGCCTCTGACTCCAGGAGCCCGTGAATAGAAATCCGTGAACAGAACGAAGTTTTTCAGAAGTCTGTAAAAATCACGATAATACAGGACAAGTTTCTTGACATCTTCGATAGACTCAGCCTCAGATTTCAATGCAGAATCTTTGGCTACGAGGTCGAGGAGTTCAGCTTTGCCACCGGCAAGAAGTATCGTACGGATTCGGTCGATTCCGAGAGATTCGACCTCGCTTCCGCCCTTTTCCGCAATCCACGCCTTATATGC
>CAVHJF010000014.1:40462-51412 GCA_963636275.1 Acutalibacteraceae bacterium
TTTCCAGTCCGAGATTCTTCAGAATCTGCTGTGCAGAATCGTGCAGCCTCTTTCCTGCCTCATTAGTCGTATCAATCTGAGACAGACTCAAAACGCTGCTGCCTTCGAGTATAGTATCCTTGTCCTTGATTACGGATGTCAGCCATTTTGCCGCCTGCACAACCTCGCGGACCATTATTTTTCCGTCCTTCTCGGTATCGAGGTATTCCAATGTCTGCCTGTCGAATTCAAGCCCTTCAACCGGGCAGCTGAGCACTGTCCAAAGCTTCTGATCCAGTTCATCAAGATGCGCTATATCTTCACCGGAACCGATTTTTACCCTTATAGCTCCACCAAGTGAGCAATATTGCCAATTATACTTTGATGCCATTATAATGATTTTTAGAGCTGTTTATAAATTATTATTGGAGTTGATTGGTTTTCGAATCATTCTGTTGTAAGTCAACACAAGAAACCTGACTGTTTCTATTCCGTACCGTACATATTCTTGTAATATTTCAGGTAATCTCCGGACGTGACATTATCCAGCCACTCCTGATTGTCGAGATACCATTTCACTGTTTTCTCGATACCTTCCTCAAACTGCAGGGACGGCTCCCAACCCAGTTCTCGCTGGAGTTTGCGCGAATCGATTGCGTATCTCATATCGTGACCCTTTCTGTCCGTCACGAATGTAATCAGATTTCTGTCCTCGCCTACGCTACGCCCGAGAAGTCTGTCAACAGTATCTACAAGCAGATTGACGATGTCAATATTCTTCCATTCATTGAAACCGCCGATATTGTAGGTGTCCGCAATCTTGCCTTTGTGGAATATCAAGTCAATAGCCCTGGCGTGGTCTTCAACGAAAAGCCAGTCTCTGACATTTTCGCCCTTTCCATAGACAGGCAGCGGTTTTCTGTGACGTATATTGTTGATGAACAGAGGAATAAGCTTCTCCGGGAACTGGTAAGGTCCGTAATTGTTCGAGCAGTTCGTGACGATTGTCGGCATACCGTAAGTATCGTGGAATGCTCTTACGAAATGGTCAGACGATGCTTTTGACGCTGAATACGGGGAATGAGGATTGTACCTTGTATCCTCTGTGAAAAATTCCTTTCCGTATGCGTGATGATGTTCGGAAGACGCCTTGGTCGTGAACGGAGACTCAACGCCCTCAGAGTCAGTCAGTTTCAATGCGCCATACACTTCATCCGTCGATATGTGGTAGAAACGGCATTCTACATCTTCGCCGTTTCTGGTGATATGCCAAGGCTTTTCCTGATTCTCCCAATAGTCTTTCGCGGCCTGAAGCAAAGACAACGTTCCGAGCACATTGGTCTGTGCAAATGTGAACGGATCTTTAATGGAGCGGTCAACGTGGCTCTCTGCCGCAAGATGGATGATGCCGTCCACATTATTGTCACGCACGATGCTCAGTATATTTTCAAAATCGCAGATATCCGCCCTGATGAATGTGTAATTAGGCATATCCTTGATATCGTGAAGATTGCCGAGATTGCCGGCGTATGTCAACTTGTCCAGATTGATGATATGATACTCCGGATATTTGTTCACGAGAAGTCTTACTACGTGGCTTCCTATAAAACCGGCACCTCCGGTGACAATTATATTTCTCTTGAAATCCATAGGACTAAAGTATTTTTCCAAATTCAAATGGGCTGTCAAAATCTTTCAGTAGAGGATGTTTGGTATCCTTGTCGCTGAGAATAGCTTTATCGACAGGGATTCTCCAGTCAATTCCGATACTGCCGTCGAGTATGCTTATTCCGCCGTCAGCCTCCGGATGGTAGAAATTGTCGCATTTGTACTGAAACACAGCAGTCTCGCTCAAGACCGCAAAACCGTGCGCAAAACCGTGAGGGATAAATAGTTGGTGATGGTTGTCTTCGGTCAGTTCCACGGCCACGTGCTTGCCGTAAGTAGGTGAACCCTTGCGGATATCAACCGCCACATCAAGCACTGCACCCTTTACGCAGCGGACAAGTTTGCTTTGTGTATATGGAGGCTTCTGAAAATGCAGGCCGCGCATCACTCCGAATGAAGACATTGATTCATTGTCCTGTACGAAATCAATTTTCCCGACTGCCGCATCAAAATCCCGTTGAGAAAAGCTTTCAAAAAAATAGCCCCTAGCATCTTTGAAAATCTTAGGGACAATCACGACGACTCCGTCGAGCTCAGTCTTTATAACCTCCATATTCAGCTCTAATCAGTTATACATTTCAAAATAAGAAGCTGTCCAAGTTTCATTCAACAGAAATTCAAACAGTTTCTTAGTCATCTTTACGCAAATTTATAATATATAATTGATTTTCCTTATATTTGAATCGTAGAAAACAACTCAAATTTATTCATTGAAAATGAAAGGAATTGTACTTGCGGGCGGAAGCGGAACGAGGCTCTACCCTATCACGAAAGGAATCAGCAAACAGCTTATACCTATCTATGACAAACCGATGATTTACTATCCTATCTCGGTATTGATGCTTGCTGGTATCAAAGATATACTTATAATTTCTACGCCTCAGGACCTGCCTTCATTCAAACGTCTGCTCGAAGACGGTTCCAATTTCGGAGTTCATTTCGAATATGCGGAACAGCCTTCGCCTGACGGTCTCGCACAAGCATTCATCATCGGCGACAAATTCATCGGTAACGACAATGTATGTCTCGTGCTCGGTGACAATATTTTCTACGGTGCCGGCTTTACCGGACTTCTCAAGGATGCCGTAAAAATGGTTGACGAACAGTCTAAAGCCTGTGTATTCGGATATCACGTGACCGACCCGGAGCGCTATGGAGTAGCTGAATTCGACAAGGACGGCAATTGCCTGAGCATTGAGGAAAAGCCAGAACAGCCTAAAAGCAATTATGCGGTCACGGGACTATATTTCTATCCTAATGATGTTGTGGGCATCGCCAAGTCCATCAAGCCATCAGCCAGAGGCGAACTTGAAATCACATCGGTAAACCAGGCGTACCTCGCACAGAACAGATTAAAGGTCAGCACGATGCAACGCGGAGTAGCTTGGCTTGACACAGGAACACACGAGTCGCTTGCTGAGGCCTCGACATTCATCGAAGTCATAGAGAAACGTCAGGGACAGAAGGTGGCTTGCTTGGAGGATATAGCCTACACAGCCGGCTGGCTCAGCAAGGAAAAGCTCATAGAGATCGCAAAACCTATGGCAAAGAACGACTACGGCAAATATCTGCTTAGCCGCGCTGCGGAATAACGCTTCCTTGAGGCAACAAAATAAAAGAAACCGACTCGGAAATTCCGGGCCGGTTTCTTGGTTATTACTGCACTTTCCGATTACTCTGCTTCTGCAGTTGCATCTGGACGCATAATCACGGTCTTTACAGAGCCGGAAGCCAGAAGCGTCTTAAGCAGATCCTGAATATCCGACGGTTTGAGGGCCTTGACGGCAGCTTCGTATTCACTATCGTAATCATAGCCGTAAAGCTCTTTCTGACGCAACACGTCAACCCAATAACTTGTACTCAGACGTGATTCAGGAATATTCTTCAGGAGATTCTTTACAGTCATATCGAATTCCTCCTGTGTAGGTCCTTCGTTTGCAAGGCTGTAAAGTCCTTCCAGACTGAGACTTACAAGTTTGTCAGCAGCGCTTGGCTTGGTATCGAAATAAATCTGAAGCATCGCGCTGACTTTAGGCTGAATCGAGAAATTTCCGAATGTGGATGCACCATAAGTACCGCCTTCATCTTCGCGCAGTGACTTGGTGTATCTCATATCAAGGATATATGAAGCAGCTGACATAGCGACATCGTATGCGACCTTGTATTCAGGGAAATCCGCATTGAACAATTCAAGGACTGTAACCTTAGGGGTCTGCATATCAACCTTGAAATCATCGTCAACCTTACCCGGGTTCACCTGAGGAATCTCGTACTTCCACACGAAAGGTTTCTTGCCCTTCTTGATTGAGCCCAAGTATTTCTCCGCCAAAGGTTTAACTGTATTGATGTCGAAATCTCCGGCAATCACAACTGTAGCACCGGCTGCATCATTGAACAACATCCTGTAGTCTTTCTCGATTGTAGCCAGACTAGCTTTTGCCAGAACGTCCTCGCTGATGGTTACGTGTCTTGGATTATCACCGTAGAGAGACTTTGCAATCTCAAGCGACAACTTGTAACGAGGCTGTTTCACATAATTGGAAATCACTGCGTTAAGTTTGTTGATAGCCTGATCATACTCAGACTGGTCAAAACGCGGGTCCGCGAAATAGAGATATGTCAACTGCAATGCTGTCTCTAAATCTTTAGGTGTGCAAGCACCGCTCACTCCGTGTCTGGTTGAGCTGATGTATGGGCTGACTGACAAATTCTTTCCGGCAAGCATCTTGGTTACAGTTGTTGACGGGAATTTGGAAATACCGCTGCAACTCAGGAATCCGCCCCAGATATTGTCATCGAAACTTGGCAAATCCTCTGTAGGGATCATCGCCTCGCCACCATTTTTGTACAATGTGAATACGATTCTGTCTTTCTCATCGTCTGAAGGTCTGAGAATAACTTTAAGACCGTTCTTCAACACCCATACAGTGCTGCCGTGCAGACCCTTATTCTCAGATTTTACTACGCTTCCTTTGAGTTTTGACGCATCCAGGAAGTCGGACTCTATCGCAACAGTCTCATTGGCCTTTATCTCGGAAGCCTTCACCTCTTCAATAGCCTTGCTGAAATCATCAGCGGACGGGGTTGCAATGCCTTCTTTCTCAGGTCCTTCATAGAGCACAACCATATTATTTTCAGGAATCACCTGTGATACAACCTGATTGATTATCTGCTCATCAAGCATTGACAATATCTGCTTGACAGTCTCATACTCAGCCTCAGGCTCCATATAAGAATAGTTGTCGAAGAAGTTGTCGATGAGCGGCTGAACCAGTTCTGCATTCTTTCTGGTTGATGCCTGCTTTGCGGCACTCTCATAGATAGAAAGAATTTCGTCCTTTGCTCTGGAGATTTCATCGCTTGAGAATCCGAATTTCACCATTTTCTCAATCTCGGTCAGGAAAGCCTTGAATGCCTCTACTGACTTGCCCTCGTGGCAGGAAATCTGTCCCATATCCACCTCCATTGTCTCGCACATATTTCCGATTGCGAATGCCGCAGACGTAAACGGTGCATCAGGTTTTGCGGATATATCATCAAGACGTTCAGTCATAACAGAGGAAACAATCATTTTGAGAATATCGCTGAGTTTTCCCTGAACCGTGCTGTTGTACTGCTCAGGAGTCGCCTCATTCTTCCAATAAACTTCCACCTTTGTTCCGACAGCCTCAGGGTCAGTTATGATACCTATTACAGGCTCCTGATTGTCCGGAACCATAATGACATCCTTAGCCTTAGGATTAACTGGTGCAGGAATATCGGAGAAGATTCTCTTGATTGCATCCTCCACATAATCAGGGTCAATATCTCCAACTACGATGAGAGCCTGAAGATCAGGACGATACCAGGTATGATAGAAGTTTGTGAGACTTTCAGGCTTGAATGTTTCCAGATTCTCCTGACTGCCGATAAGTGAGCAATCAGCGTATTTGGAATCGCCGTATATGTATTTCTTGGATTTCTCATACATACGCCAAGCGGCATTTCTTCTTGAACGTCTCTCCTCGATGATGACTCCTCTCTCGGCGTCAATCTCAGCAGGGTCGCAGGTTACGAAATGCGAATAATCGTGCATAATGAGAATGCAGGTATCGATTACTGTAGGGCGCACAAGTGGGATATTGTTGAGCATATATGTTGTCTGCTCCACGCCCGTAGCGGCATTCACATTTCCTCCGAATGATGCTCCGATGCTCTGCAGGTAATCAAGAATGCCTTTTCCCGGGAAATTCTTGGTACCGTTGAAGCACATATGCTCAAGAAAATGAGCAAGTCCGTCCTGGTCAGGAGTTTCCTGAATTGCACCCACATTGGTCGCAAGATAGAACTCCGCCCTTTGAGCAGGCTGGCTGTTCTTCATAATGTAGTAAGTCAGACCGTTGTCCAGCTTACCTTTTCTGACTGCCGGGTCATTAGGCAATTCAGGATTCTGCGCAAAAACAGAATATCCGAAGAACAATGCCCCGATGATCAATAAAATTTTCTTCATACTATAACATTTTTATGTATTGTCCGAAATATCTCCGAAAGTTAGCCATTTTATCCGAATATCCGCAGATGCTTAGGGGCAGCTTTGCGGTTTTATTATACGAATTTATGAGTCAGTCATTCTGAAATCAAAAACAGATGACTAAATTTGCGGTTCGAAAAATCCCATATCAGTATGCTCGAAGATTTCAGGCTCAAAGTATTCCTGACAGTATCGGAGACCGGCAGTTTTACCAAAGCGGCGAAATTGCTTGGTATCTCGCAACCTGCTGTCAGTCAAAACATAAGCGCACTGGAAAAAGAGACAGGCGCGACATTGTTTTTAAGGGCCAGAGGCGAGGCTTCGCTTACAAGCCAGGGAAAAGTGTTCAAGACATACGCCGAGCACATACTTTATTGGTACGATTCGACCAATTCGATGTTCGGTCAGGACGGCAAAGTTTCGTCCACAAAGCACGTCCGCATTTCCGCAGACTCAGTGGTCGCATCATATATACTGCCGGATACGCTGTCATTGATATGCGGAGCTGATGGCAATATGGTTTTCCATATTCAGCAGAGCAATGGGCGCACGGCTCAAACTGATTATCCTGAAGATGTCCCCGGTTCGCATTTCGACTGCCCGGAGAACGCAGATGTTGAAATAACAGCATCACCAAGCCCGGAGACTATTGATTTCGAGGGAGAAAGCAAACTTGTGGGCGTAATGGAGGCGGTCGTTATATCTTCGCCGGACAATAAAACTGTGAATGCCGCGGCGGTAACTGAAGAGGACAATGAGTTTACGATAAAGCCTTTCTCCACTATCGGAGGCATTCCTGTTTCCAATAATTTTGCGGTATGGAGCGGGTACGAGAGATTTCTTACGCCAGACCTTGAGGCTAGGACAAATGTCGTATCGGATTCCATCGAGGCCATCAAGTCTATGGTCGCAAATTCGGTATCACTTGTCGGCATTGTTCCGTCCGTGACGGTAAGGAAAGAATTGTCAGCGGGCAAGCTGATTCAACTGCCGGTCCGCCTGCCTAATTTTACCTACGACATCCATTTCAATCCCCTTCCGGAGTTCTCAGGCAAAGCTATATGTGCGAGGCTTAAAGAGACTCTGTTACAGTCGCTTAAATAATCGGAGCACGCCAAGGCTTTTTGGAATAATTCTTCTTATTTCTTGCGCGGCCTTTCCGGCCGCTTCAAAGCCACCACTAAAACAACTTGAGACATTCCGCGAGCGACGCTTCCCAATGAGGGATTGCCAGCCCGAAGGTCTTTTTCACAAGTGATGTATTGAACGCGGAATAATGCGGTCTTGAAGCTACAGCCGGAAATTCATCGCTTAGACAAGGATTCACCACGCATTTATGTCCTGCAAGACGGTTTACGGCGACAGCCAGGTCATAGCGGGAGCAGACTCCGTCATTTGAATAATTATAAATACCCTGATTATCAAGACGCCCCTCACCTATTATATTATTGACGATTGCAGAAGCGAGATCTTTCGCATAAGTCGGCGAGCCGGCCTGATCCACGACAACTTTTATGCTTTCTTTTTCCGCAGTCAGCCTTCTTATAGTTCCCACGAATGTCTTTCCGTATTGGGAGTAAAGCCAGGAGGTTCTCAGAATTATGTAACTGCATCCTGAGTCAATCACAGCCCTCTCACCTGCCAGTTTGGACACCCCATAGACACTGATTGGAGCGGTTTCGTCCATTTCGCCGTATGGTTTGCAGGCCTCACCGTTATACACATAATCGGTAGATATCTGAATCAGCGTCGCATTGGCCTCCCGAGCAGCTTCAGCCAGGTTTGCTACCGCTATATGATTGTGAAGATCAGCATCTTCCGGATTTCCTTCCGCCATATCGACATTGGTATATGCCGCACAGTTGATGATGACGTCAACTCCTTTGTTTTTTACTATTGAGTTTATTGAATCGATATCGGTAATGTCAAGGAGCTGAGTTTTCGGATAGTCCTGCGGATGACGCGATGTAAATATATAGGTATTGCCGTAGGCGTCAGTTATCTCGTCCGGAGCAAGATTCTCATCATATTTTCCGGGGACAAGGATTTCTCCTGCGACCTCATTCCTGATTTCGGTCCCCAGCTGACCGTTCGCGCCTGTAATCAATATGGTATGTTTCATAATGCTAGATATCTTTGATTCTTTACTCTGTTTGTAAAAAGTGTTTATTTCGGTTGTTCATCCCCTGAACCTTCCGTATTCTTTCTCAACCTACTTTCGTCTCAATCATCTCCTCGCTCTTTCAGAGCGAACCGAAGTTTAATTGGGGACCGTATAGTATTATCCAAAGCCTCTTTCGGGCGTTTTTCCCTTGAATCTTCCGGCTACGTTTTCAATCAATTCCTCGCTCTTTCAGAGCGAACCGAAGTTTGATTGGGGACCGTATTCCCCAAACCCCTTGGGTCGCTTTGCTCCGAAGTGAGTCACAGTTGCACGCTCCTAACTCTGGAACTTTTCCGCCTCCGAAACATAAATTTATCCACGAATATATGCGTTTTTCCGGACAAATCGCTTGATCTCCACAGTTTGTCCACAAAAAGCGGGGTTTTTCCGGACAAACCTTCATGCCCGGGCATTTTGTCCACGAAAAGGCCCATTTTTTCCGGACAAATGCCTAAAGAGCAAACCGGAACGAACCGAAGCAGCGCAAATTTAGCAATTGTTGTGTATCATTGAAAAAGAATTTGATTCGTTTCTAGAATCGGCAGGCAGGATTCGCAAGAAATTCTGTCATTTATGTTTCCAAGATGTTGGTGGTGTGAAAAATAATTCCTACATTTGCAGTCCTTTTGGCGCGATGTGCGCTGAAAATTTAATTTTTAACATTTATTAAAAGTATGAAACAGTACGAAACCGTTTTCATTGCAACTCCCGTTTTGTCTGAGGCTCAGATGAAGGAAGCGGTTGCTAAGTACGTAGATTTCATCGCAAAGAACGGCGGTGAAGTTGTGTACGAAGAGAATTGGGGACTTAAGCAGCTCGCTTACCCGATTCAGCACAAAACATCAGGATTCTATTATCTCATAGAATTCAAAGCTGAACCAGAATTCATTGACAAACTTGAGACTCAGTATCATCGTGATGAGAGAATCATCAGATATCTCACAGTAGCTCTTGACAAAGACGCTGCAGCATACGCTGAGAAGAGAAGAGCCAACAAACAGGCAAAGGCTGCTGCCAAATCAGCCGAAGTTGCTGAATAAAATGGAGGACTAATTATGGCACAGACAAACAACTCACAGCAGAATAACGAAATCCGTTATCTGAACCCTCCAACAGTAGAGGTTAGAAAGAAAAAATACTGCCGTTTCAAGAAGGCAGGTATCAAATACATCGACTACAAGGATCCTGAGTTCCTCAAGAAATTCTTGAACGAGCAGGGCAAAATCCTTCCTCGCCGTATCACCGGGACTTCTCTGAAATTCCAGAGAAAAGTTGCTCAGGCAGTCAAGAGAGCTCGCTCACTTGCACTTCTCCCATACGTAACAGACCTTCTTAAATAATTAGGAGAACAGACTATGGAAATCATTTTGAAGAAAGATGTGGCCAATCTCGGTCACGCAGACGAGATCGTCAAGGTTAAATCCGGTTACGCTCTTAATTATCTTATTCCTCAGGGTTTTGCAATTTCTGCAACTGAGTCTGCAAAGAAGCAGCACGCAGAGACTGTACGCCAGAGAGCTCACAAAGAGGCTAAACTTGTTGCTGATGCAGAGGCTCTTGCAGCTAAGATTGCTACAGTTTCAGTTAAGGTAGCAGCTAAAGTCAGCGAGAACGGTAAGATTTACGGTTCAGTTACTACAGCTCAGCTCGCTGAGGCACTCGTTGCAGCAGGCGTAGAGGTTGACAAGAAGGATATCACAGTTCTTTCAGCTGTCAAAGAGCTTGGTGAGTATGAGGCTGAGGTTAAGTGCTACAAGAATGTTAAAGGCACTTTCAAATTCGAAGTTGTCGCTGAATAATTTTCAGTCACATAAATACGAAAAGGTTGGCTAATGATTTAGTCAACCTTTTTTTGTATCTATAATTCTAAGCGTTAATTTCTTTCAGCATTAACGCAGTTGAAGTTCGGAGCGAATTTTTTCTGAGCGGAGAACTAAACTGCTTGGGAACTGTTTTGTAATGGATCTCGAAGTTAATTATGCGGGATTTTCTAGCAAATTCCGATTTTAGAAGAGAGAGAGCGTAGCAGTAGCTAAGTGACAGATGATGAACCCGGAAATAGTTGGGAAAGCCACGCAAGAGACAAAAGGAATTATTGCAAAAAGCTTCTTAATGTAGGCGAATGAGGCACAGAGGAGAGTTGCGGATGACTCTGCCAGAGCGTGGCCGGCCGCGGCCTCGTGAGCGGCTCCCGAAGGAACTCAGTTCCAGAGGGTGGATGGAGCGAAGCGGAACTCTGGCAGAGCCTTCCGACTGAAGTCCAACGCAAAGGACAGCATCGAGTTCGGACTCGTTGCGGTGGCTCATAACATAAGGAAATACATCGCCGTAAAGAGCGCAGAGCGAAGCAATGCGGTCCGCTGTTGCCTCTGAGAGGCCTGTCCACCCCCGGACAGGAGCAGGGAGAGGGCCCGTCGGCAGCAAGTTATCGCGCAGCGATGACACAGATGACGATGGGAGGGGCCGGAGAGAACGAAGTGAGCGGAGTCCTCTCAGAGGTAAACTGCAGCCGCTGCGGAGCTTCGCACTATCTCGGATCTATCTCGCAAGTAGATCTTGTATAACACTGAATCATTGACGGCGATAGAAAAGGAATCGATGCACTATAATACTAATCGCTCAGGGAATT
>CAVHJF010000015.1:0-49841 GCA_963636275.1 Acutalibacteraceae bacterium
AACGCTCTCGATTCTTTTTGTGTTTTTTGGTACTTGCTTCCTTGTACTTAATCTTCCAGTCTTTTCAATGAACTCCGTCATACTCAGTGCCTTCCGGCCCTTTATTTCTGACTCCCTGTCACTCCCTCAGGTCCTTTGCAGATGCCCTTGTTTCGTAACGGGATTGCAAAGGTACACACTTTTTCTTTCCCTCCAAACTTTTCCCGAACTTTTTTTCAGTATTTTTTTCATGCCCCTCTCCCGTGTATCATTTTAAGTCATTGACTGCACGCCCGTTCGGCCTTCGAAAAAAAATTTTGACGGCATATATGGCAGGGCACAAAATACCCCTCCAAGGCCTATAAAAACAATACAAATGATTGAATGATAATACATTCCAATTCTGAAATTACGGGTAAATTTGGCAGTGCAGATGATGGACGATGAAGCTTAATGTGATGTGGTTCAGCGATTTGTTCGACTGGACCATTTTCTTAAGGACCAATCCAACGACCTCTAACGAATTTTTGGAAGGCCTAAAGAAATATCTAAAGATGAAAGAAAGAGAGACTGATCCGTCTTTCGACTTCATAGTCTCTCTTCTATATTCAAACACATCAAGAAACCGCTTGAACTTTGTTCGGCAGGGGTGCTGCAGGGTAAATTCAGGCAATTATCGGATGGAGCGGGTTCTTGCCCAGGGGATGACGTAGGCGGGAGAGGTATTGTGGGAAAGCAGGTCTTTCATATAGTCCATATATGGGGCGACGTGGCTGAAGAACATCTGATAGCCGGCGCAGAGTGCATTCAGACCAAGCTCGATTCTTAAGCCGCCACGGCCAGGCTGGCGTGATTCGTACGTATTGAACCTATGTTTGGGGCATTCCCCGTTGCAGGCAAAAAGCCATTCACACCGCAAGCACTTAGTTGGCAATTTGTTACGTTTGTCGATACCGAAGGCAGTCTGCTTTTCCGAACTCATCATCTCCGAGATGGGTTTATCCGCGATATTGCCGAGGAGATAGTCCTTATATACAAAATGGTCGCACGGATAGAGGTCTCCGTTGTGCTCGATGACGGAATTTCCACCGCAGGTCTGTGCGAATGTGCAAGTGCTTGGCATAGCGCCGACCCAAGTAGCCAGAGTCGCATCGAAATTGGTGACGAATATGCGGCTGACATCGTTCCTGACCCAATAATCAAATATGTCGCATAGGAAGCGTCCATAGCCGATGTCGGTCACTGACCAAGGAGCAATGACAGCACCGTCGGTCTTAGGGTCCACTATAAACGGGCGAGCCTTCTTGTCCGGCTTCCCGGCCCCGTTCAGCGGATACTTGACGTGCTCGAGCACTGGCATAAACTGCATAAATCCGCTTCCGACCTCGCGCAGAAACAGATATGTCTCCAATCCCCTGCCCTCGCTGGCGTGGTTGACCGTGGACATCGTATTGAACTCAACGCCTTCCCCTTTGAGGATATTCAGTCCGTTCATCACCTTGTCGAATGTAGGGAAACCGCCCTTGTCCTTTCGGTACTTGTCGTGTATGTCCCGGGGGCCATCCAGTGATATTCCCACAAGAAAATTGTTTTCGCGGAAGAATCTTGCCCATTCGCTGTTTAGAAGCGTGCCGTTTGTCTGAATGGTATTGTGAATAATCTTGTCACCGGCATATTTCTTCTCGAATTCCAAAGCCTTGCGGTAGAAATCCAGGCCGAGCACCAATGGCTCTCCGCCGTGCCAGTTGAAGGTCACTTCGGGCACACCGTTAGCGCTGATATATTCCTGAACCACTTTTTCCAGCATTTCTTCCGTCATCCGAGGCTCCTTGCCGCCGTATATTTCTGCCTTGTCGAGGTAGTAGCAATACTTGCAGTCCAGGTTGCAGAGCGACCCGGCAGGTTTTATCATTATATTGAACGCCATCGGTCCGGAAAGCCGTACTGCATCGCCGAGGGTCAATGTCTTTTCAAATGTCTCGTCTGACATATTCTCTAATATTCAGAAGATGTTTTAAAATATCTTTTCCGGTCAAATTCTCAATGGAGCATTTCCTTTTTCAAAAATATGAATATAAATCGGGATAACCGTGCGGCATATTGGATTTTTTCCAAGCGCCACACGGTTATCACAAATGAGTCTATTGAATCCCGCGTCTTTAGCCGCGTAAGTAACGGGAGGACTTATTTCAAAACTACTTCTTGAACACTGTGACTATCGGGAGATGGTCTGACGGATGCCAGAAGTTCGACAGTTTCTTAGGGTCTCTGACAGGCTTTGTGTATTCATCTGAAACAATCTCAGAAGACTGCACCATATCATATAGAGGTTTAGTGCAATAAATGAAGTCGATTCTGGACTGACCGCCTGTAGAGGTAATGAACTCGCCGGGGTGCTTGGCCGCAATCACATCTATATAAGGTGTATTATTGAGGATATAGTCGTGCACAAGGAACCTCGTATCGTCTTCCGGATATTCATATTTATAGTTGTCCACACGGGACTTGGCATTATGGTCTCCCATCATCATCCAGAGTCCGTTGGCGGCTGACGGGTCCGTATCGATAGTATGTCTGCAGATGTATTCTATCTCCATACGGCGATATTTATCTCCGCCGTGCTCCGCCTTGCTGCTGTCGCGATTTTCAGCCCTGAAGGCATAAGCCTGCGGCCAGGTATGCAGGGAAACGATGTTGAAAGTCTTTCCCAGGGCCTTGATTCTGTACCAGCCCGCTCCGTGCGTCACAACGCTGTCCGGTTCCGCACCTACTATTGTAGAAACAGTCTCAATCGGAAATTTCGACGTGATAATCTGCGGGAAATTATCCCTGTAACCGCTTATCGCCCAATACTTATGCCCGTATCTTGCGGCAAGCTCACCCCAATGTTCAACCAGATATCTGTCCTCTTCCGGCATTCTCTTGTCTGAATCCGTTATCCATATAGACTGCCCTTCGCACCACACGCAGATGTCCGGATTCTGTTCATTCACCCACTTTACGAATGAATCATAATTGTCACCCTGACCGCTCCACATACCGTTCTGGATATTCCAATAAACGAGTTTCAGTTCTTTTCGTGCAGGCGCACACCCGTATGCAAATGCAAATACCAGCAACCCTGCGATGAATTTATATATTTTCATAATTCCTAATTATTTGGTTACCAATTTATACCAACGCTTTTATAACGTGAGCCCAAAATCATTATTTGTTATATCTGATCGCGAAATAATCAATTGAGCTGACATACAGACCGGATTCCTTTTCACGCATCGTCGCATCCGCATAATCTGAACCGCTGCTGCAAATATCGCTCGCCGGACACAGCCGGATATAGACATTGTCGTGGCCAAGAATTTCCTGCGGCAACACAAAGTTAATCTGTTTGTAGCCGACTGTAGAAGAATATAATGTATTTGACCAAGTCGATACGTCCGGCACTGTATAATTCGCTATCAGATGCCATTGGCTGTCAGATTTTGCCGACTGATCTGAAACAAGTGACCATTCCGCCTTCCAATATCTTGGAGAATAGTAACTCTGGTCCATATTCATCACTGATATCTGCATTGAAATCTGACCGGTCGAAATCCCCGCTGTGGAGAAATTGAAAATCCAACCATAAGGACGATCATTTTCATAATCCCACCAATATTGGTTGGCAAAACCGGTAAACACTTCGCCATTGACCCACGCTTTTCCGGAATTCGAGCCTGTACCGTTCACATTCTTCACCTTTGAGCTCTTGGCATTCGGGCCTGCCCACTCGACCGTTCCGTCCGGATTATAGCTTACTATTTCCGCCAACGCCTGCACCGCCGGAATCTGGTCTCGTCCTTCCGTCAAATCCATCAGGATTCCACAACCGTTGACATTGGTGTTATTCTTATCGACTGCCGGGAACAAAGCATTTGTACCGTTGCCGATAGGACCGAGATAACAGAATGTCTGACTGGCATACATGTGCTGGGCATAGGTTGCCTGAACATATTCAAGTGCCTCGGAATGAGTGTATCTCCTGCTATACGTATGATCCATCCAGCCGTTAGTGCCGTAAGACGGGCGCATTGTGGAATCAGCCACGCTAGGCACCCAATAACGATATTCGGTAAGCAACTTCGAGAATCCGTCTTCTAAATTGTCAGACATCTGCTCCCATACATCCGACTTGTTCTGATGACGAATCTGATATCTTCCGATATTTCCCAAACTCGGGTCGTCTTCGATTTCAGCAGGGTCCGCTCCGTTACGCCATTCCATACGAGGGAAAGCATCGTGCACAATCACTCCGGAAATCTTGCCTGAGCCGTAAGGCAGACGGGTACCGTCGTTTCTATAGGTACATACCGTATTGGTAATCATATAGATGTCATTACCGTTGATATCTCTGACAAGACGAGGATATTCGGTAAAACGGTGAGCATTCGTAGCTGCAGTATAGCCTTCATTCACAGGAGCGAGGGCGCCTTTACGCACAGGAATTTCTACATCTTTGAGGGTTACATAAGTATATACATCATTATCCGTGAGCTCATTTATGTACATTTCCTTGACCGGTATAGATGACTTCGTGCCGGAAATCCTGGACGTCACCATTGTCTTGGTCACACCGGAGATCTCGCAACGCAAAGGTTCTTCCTTCAATGTCACAACTGTACCGTGCATAAGAATCTGCACCTTGTCATATTGCGCAAACACATTGTCATCGGCAGAGTTCAAGAGGATTGAAACGCCCCTTGTTCCGTCCGTTGATTCGAGGTAAACAGTTCTCTTTGAAATGGTATAGTCCACAGCTGACGTTGTCTTCTGGTCATTTGCCCCGGCATTCCCGCCTTCAGTGTTGCTTACGACATACCCTTCAAGTATGACATAGTCCTGAATCGTCTTTCCTGTAGAATACTTGTCAACGAATGTGGTGAACGGAAGCACCTCTCCCAAAGTGTTGTTCGCGCTCTTCTGGAGGAGGTTCACAAGCAATGAGACTTCATCGCCCCACCCGTCAGTGAATGAGAAACTGAGACTGGCCGTTCTGGGTGCCACTACATCAGGGTTCGCGGAGAGCGAAACTTTCAGGTTGCAGGAACCGTTGTCGGATTCTATGATGTCCACATTTTCTATCCAGGAATCGCCTTCATTCGTATATTCTGTATTTACAGTCATATAGCTGAACGGAATGTTTGTTTTCACAGCAGAGTTCACTTCTCCCGCACCACCGTCCGCAACAATGGACGCGTTTTCCATACTGAGATAAGCTGTCTGCCAACCTTTCTGCTTCACCACAATGGTGTCGCGGCGGGAATCCACCTTACTGCTCAAGGCAATGCGACCTTTTCTTTTGAATTCGGTGTTCGCATCGCAATATATGGTAAGAGTACTGTCTGTTGTTGCTGGTTCGCCTGTTATATGAAGCCAGGTTTCCGCACCCTCAAGTACTTCTATGCTATATTTTCCATTCGAATAGACCGGAACAGTGAAGGTGCTTTCAGAAGCCTCGACCACATATTCGTCAGTAGGCACACCAAGTTCCACCTTAGGGACCTCTGTAGCATCATCAATGTCGCACGACTGAATAGCCGCACATACGGCAAGCGCAATCAATGAGTATCTGATATTGTATTCCATAATGATATCTTTTAAAAGGCTTAATTGTAACGGACAGTTATCGTTCCGAATCTCAACGGGTTAGAGGTGGAGGTAAACGTTCCTTTCTCTATTCCTCTAGCAGTTTTCCAATTGCTGGCTGTCGCCTTCGGGTCAATGTCGCACACGTTGTCTGCAACCTCGAAACGCACTATAACCGAAGACTGTCCGAAACACTCTTTCGGCATAGTGAAGAGATGTTCCGTATATCCCGGTGCGCTGTCCGGAGACGTAGTAGTCCACCACACAAGCGAACGGTTCTTGACCATCGGCACAAACTCATTGAATGTAGTACCTCCGTCAATTGAATAATACAATTTCCAATGTGAAGGAGTATTAAGAGTAGTATTGTTCTGCTTTCCGTGTCCCCATACAAAGCCGAACTGGAGATTGGTACCGCTTATTCCTTCCGTAGAGAAAGTGATATCGAAGGTTGTCCCGACCTGCCAAGTTGCCGTAAAATATGCCGCCTGGTTATTCACAGCACCCTTTCCTCCGGTTCCGGATGCAATCGCATCTGTTCTGCTGGTAGTGACATTGTTAGGAACCCACGCATTATAGTCCTGAGCCAGCGAGCCGGTCACTCCGGTTATTGAGCCATCGCCTATTTCCGGTTTAAGGTCATTCACTGAATTGTTCCAGTTCCATTCCACGAGAGTCTTGGAGAATGCGGCATCATTGAGCGCGATATCGCTCTCCACCATAGGACGTATCTGATAGCGACCGATGTCACCATAACGGAGCAGCTCTTCTGCAACGACAATGCCTGTAAACAGACCTGAGCCCTGCGCCACGCCGGTACCGTCACGTCTCCAACTAACCATAGCGTTGGTAAGCATAGACATTGTGTTACCGTCTTTATCGGTAAGAAGAAGAGGCGCCACATCCCACCTTGGAGCGGTAGAAGTACCTGCGATATTAAAGTCTGTCTTAATACTATATCCGTCTGTACAGTTGGTGTAGCATCCGTCCTTGTAAACAATTTCCATATTCTGGAGGGTCACCAGCGTGTAAATATCCGCGTCAGTCAATTCATTGACGCTCATCAGTTTTACAGGGACGGCATCTATTGACGGCTCATCGGCGGAAACTATATTTTCTGCCTTGAGTCCTGAGATTTCATAGCATTCCGGATCATTCTGCTTGCTCAACGTAAGGCCGTTAAGATTGATTCGAACTTTCGAATAACGCTGAAGCGTATTGTCCTCGGCAGTATCGAATTTCAGCATAAATCCGTACTTTCCGTCCAATGATTCAATAACCGCGCTCTTCGCGTTAGTGGTAAAGTCATACATAAATTGGGCGGTCTGCACATTCTGGCAGATATTTTCACCGCCGTTTTCGCTTACCACGTATCCCTCTATAAATTCTCTTGTAGCAATGGTTCCGGTCGCATACCCGCGAAGCTGGCTGAACGGAATCACTACAGGGTAAACATCCTGAGTCACAGGCAATTCCGCAAGGACTTTTCCGTCATAAGAGACCTTAACCGTAGCATTCCTGATATCCCCGGACATATTGTCCGACAGATTGAAGTTCAAAGTCTTTTCAGACAGAGAGAGTCCAGAAATCCATTCTTCGCCAGAAGCATCTGAGCCATAATCTACTGAGAATGAGACCTTGTCAGCATAGGCCCAGACATTATTCGAAGCATCAACGCTTACAGAAGACTTGATGCCGTTCTGCATATCCAATGAGGCAAGTGCCAGATAGGCCTCCTGCTCCTCCTGTCTGACATTCAGAGTAAAGACTTCTGTCCGGTCTTCCGTACTGCTGTCGCCTGGGATAAAGACTGAACAGTCCACAGATGCCCTGCGCGCTTCAGTTGCAGCATTCTCAGACACTGCCAAAGAAAGCTTTCGCCCATCGAACTGCACATCGGAAATCCAGTCAGACTTCACTGCCTTGTAGTTGACTTTGCAGTCCACATTCTGCAGAGAATAATATAGATTGGATGCAATTTCAAATTCGACTTTTCCGGAGTCTTTGCTCAGCACTACGCTGTCGCAAGGCCAGGAAAGCGAAGGTTCTGAGAACGCGCCTGCCTGATTTACAACTATGGTGTCAACGAGTTCGTTTCTGGAAAAAGCTATCGCCAATCTTCTCGGCAAACCGAAGTTCGCCGCATAAGAAAGCACAATCTCCGAATTTCCGTTGCCCGTAAGACGGTCAATGGACGCCCACTCGACTGCTTCTGAAAATTTCACGTTCCAGGTGCCGTCAGCATAGACAAGGATATGAGTTGAGCCTGTAAGATTGTCCAGGTCAATCTCCCTGCTGTTGACAGCCAGAGGCAAATCAAGTTCGAACGGCCTGTTGCAACTGAGGACTGCCAGCGCCGCCGACAGAAGTGAAACAAGTATGGTTTTTAATGATATTCTAGTCATAGCTTCTTCTGTTATAGTCCATATTTGTTATACGCGTTATTGTCAAGCGCATATCCGGAATATACCACTTCCTTGTCCGGGATAGGATAATATTCACGGCAAGGCACTAGATTTTCCTTCAATTTCGCATAATCTGTATAGTCATAGACAGCCTGATACCATATTCCCCAACGGACAAGGTCATATTTTCGCTGGAATTCGCCGAAGAGCTCCCTCGCGCGTTCGTTTCTTATTTCATCCTGAAGACGTGCGCTCGTACGATAGGTATAATTGTCCAGACCGGCACGCGTGCGTGTTTTGTCAAGATATTCGACAGCTTTTGCGTCTTCACCGAGTTCGTTGTAACATTCCGCCATCATCAAGATCGCATCAGCGTAACGGAAGACCTTATAATTGTTTCCGTCAGAAGTCGCCTGCATATCCGGGCACCAGAATTTAGGCCCCAGCCACGGGCGGGCGTTGACGCTGTTGAATTGCTTTCCGTCATATTCCCAAGCCATATTGTATGCCTTGCGCATATCCTTGCCCATTTTTGTCTGCAGACCTTGACAGAAGAATACATTCGGCCTGGCTGCCGACCAAGTCGTACATTGGTTGCCAAGTTCAGGAATCGAGACGCCGTCAAACGTCGTCACGCCATTGCTGGTCTTCCTGGTCGGTGTGCAGACTGACGCCAGATTGGACGTATAGACAAGACCGCCTTGAGTGTAGGTGTGTTGAACCTCCATTATCGACTCCGGAGTATTCTTGTTGCGGAATAGAACATTCTCTTCCAAATCGTATCCGGAGAAGTCTCCGTAAATGTCTTCTATTTTTTTCAGAGCCTCCAATGCGGTCTCCCATTTCTGATTCCACATCGCACACTTGGCTATTATCATATAGGCGCAAGCTGCACCCAACCTGTGGCCGTCATTGTCGCTGGTTCTGGTCTGAGCCGCCAACGGCGCGATTTTCTGCAGATCAACGATAATTGAGTCTCTCGTTGCAGAGGCATCCATTCTCGGAAGCACTGCGATTTTCTTCAAGACCGCATTGTTTTCGACATCGTCAAAATAGAACGGACAATTCCCGAAGAAACTTGTCAGCGTCAAATAGAAGAACCCGCGGAGAGTCTTTACTTCGCATATAAGTTCAATCTTGTCCGCTTCCGACACCGCCGTGCTTTCCTCAATTCCGGCTATCGCGAAGTTACAGCGCTGGACACCGAGATAGCCTTGTGTCCAGACGGTCTGCGCAAAACGCGGCACCGCCGGTGAAATATCCACGCAGGCATCCAATGTACCTGATGCACAGTACATTATATCCGAGCAGCATTCTGTAGCCAAGAAATATGTGTAAGTGTATATTGACTTTATCGGAATATAGCAGGCGTTTACCGCAGACTGGCATTCCGCCTTGCTGGCGAAATAGTTCTCTGGCGTATAAAGCGATGAAGTATCCTCCTCGAGAGAGCAGGCCCCGACAGCAAACGCGATGGAAACAGTCGCCAATATATATGTTAATCTATTGTGTATCATATTCTTCATTTCATTAAAAGATGTCACGCTTAGTATCTTACCTGAATACTGAATATGACTGTACGCGCTTTAGGATAAGCACCGATATCCAGTCGTCTCAAGGTTGATGATGTACCGGAAGAAGAGACATCCGGATCAAAGCCGTTGTAATTCTTCCAGAGATATAGGTTCTCACCGCTGACAGTGAATGTAACGTCCTTGATCGGGAATCTATATTTGTGGCAATCAAGCGTATAGCTTAGGCTGACATTCTTGAGGCGCAAATATGACGCGTCGTGAATCATAAAGTCGCTCGGTAAGGCCGCATCCGTTTTTGCACCGGCACGCGGGATATTGGAATTAGGATTTCTTACCGGATGCCAGGCATTCAGCATATAGCGATATTGGTTGGTAAATGTAGAGCCGGCCATATAGAACTCACTGTAATTATAGATCTTTCCTCCGAGAGAATATGCGAAATAGACTCCCAGCCGCAGGCCCTTCCAATAAAAGGTATTCTGAAGACCGCCATAAAGATACGGGTCCGCATTGCCCTGATATACAAGGTCGTTCTGGTCCAGAGTGCCGTTATGGTCTATATCCATATATCTCGCACCTCCCAAAACATTGCTTGTGTTCACATACGTCTTGGTCACCTTGTTGCGGTCTATTTCATCCTGACTTTTCCACGTTCCGCCGTATTTGAATCCCCAAAGAGAGTTGAGCGGATAGCCTTTGACATAGCCGTACATCATATACGAGTTATTTCCCGGAGATGAATATGCCGCAACGAAATCTTCAGCTCCGATATCATTGACCATCTGCGAGTTATGCGATATGGTAAAGTTAGTTGACCATTGGAAATTCTTTTTGCTGATATTGACGGACTCGATTGAGAGTTCGACACCCTTGTTGGAAGTCCTTCCGATATTGGTAAGTCGGGATGAATATCCTGTCTGGGTCGGTTCCTGCACTGAAAGCAGCAAGTCAGACGTCTTGGATGAATACAATTCAGCCGTCAGATTTAGTCTCCCTTTGAACATCGAAAGGTCAAGGGCAACGTTGGCAAGCGCTGTTTTCTCCCAGGTCAAATCCGGTGAGGCGAGACGGCTCCTATATGCCGCTACCGGCTGCGAGTCATTGAAGATATATCCGCTTGTTGTCGTGGAAATGGCCGCCAGTGAACGATACGCGCTGATGGCATCATTTCCTGTGATACCATAACTCGTTCTGAGTGCCAGGTCATCTATCCACGAAACATTTTCCATAAATGACTCATTCGACACATTCCACCTCAATGCGGCAGAAGGGAAAAACGCCCATTTATTGTTGGCCGCGAAGTTGGAGGCGCCGTCATAACGGCCTGTAGCCGTGATGTAATATCGTGATTTGTAGTTATAGTCAATTCTTGCGAATGACGACATCTTGGTCTTTTTCGAGTAAGATGTGCTGGCGGAATAGGTTTCCTTGTCCTGGACAGCTGTCATATTGTTCCAAAGCACAGCGTCATCCATATATCCGGAACCTGAAAGTGACAGATCGTGAGTTGCATATCTGTAGGCCGAGAATCCCAACATCGGAGTCAGACTATGTCCGCTCTTTGTCTTCAGTTTATATGAGATTGTGGTCTCGTTCGAAAGAGAATTCTCATCATACTCGGATCTGTAGGCATCTCCGCCCTGATTTTCCGCCTTTGCCGGCAGTTTCCCGCTATAATATCTGTAGGTATGTCTCTGATAGACATAGTATGACAGAATACTCTTGACCGACAAGTTCTCGACCGGATTAATCTCTGCAGTGAACGCGTGAGTGGTCGAATGACGCTCAAGGTAATGGGTATTGAGGTCCAGCAATGCGGACGGGCCGTTGAATTTCTGCCCGCCATAGTAAAGATTATTCTCGGAATCCGTAGTCTTTATCATCGGGCTCAGGTACTGGGCAGCACTGTACCAGGATGTTCCTCCGATCGATGTCTTGGCCTCGTCATTGTGACGCCAGGTATATGAGCCGTTGTACCCGACCTTCATCCATTTGAAAAGCTGTCTGTCCAGTTTTATTCTTCCGGTAAAACGCTTCTGACCGCTGTCTTTGATGATACCTTCGCTGTCATTGTAAGAAAAAGAACCATAATAACTTCCGGCGTCAGACCTTCCCGTCAGTGAAAGCGAGTAGTTCTGGTACAGGGCGGTTCTTGTGACGACATCAATCCAGTCCGTTCCGGTCTTTGAGAGCGGGTCAGGGTAAACATTGTCTTTAAGCGGAGTCGATGACGATATTCCAGGATGATAAGAATCTGCACCGAAAGCCGCGAGGTCATCCCTATAAATCGCGAATTCCGACGCGTTCATTATGTCCAGTTTGCTCGGGAGCTGGGAGAAACCCACATCAGCCTTGAAACTGATGCTCGGCTTACCCTTTGTTCCAGTTCCGGCCTTCGTTGTAATGATGATTACGCCGTTGGAGCCTCTGGAGCCGTAAATCGCTGTAGATGAAGCGTCTTTCAATACTGAAAGCGAAGCGATATCCTCAGGGTTGATATCATTGAGGTCGTGTATCGCGTCGATGATTCCGTCCACGACAATAAGAGGTTCATTGGAGGCTGTAATGGAACGTGAGCCCCTGATTCTGATTGTAGTGGTTGCGCCAGGTTCACCGGAGGTGGACATAATGTCCGCACCTGCTATACGTCCCTGCAATGCGTTGTCGACAGACTGGGCAGGAGCAGCCTTTATATCCCCCATCTGCACATTCGTGACAGAGCCGGTAAGGTCCTGCTTTTTCACTGAGCCGTAACCGATGACCACGACATCATTCAAGACTGTCGCATCCGACTTCAATCTTACTGTGATATTTGTCTTGTTTGCCACCTTGACGTTCTCGGAAATGAATCCCAGGGATGAAAATTCCAATACGTCTTCGCTTCTGGCCGTAATTGTGAATTTACCGTCAATATCCGTAAAAACACCTGTTGATGTACCTTTGATGAGCACACCGACGCCCGGGAGCGGTTCTCCGTTATCATCTGTTACCGTACCCGTAATTTTGTTCTTGACAGTCTGGGCAGATGCCGGGAACAAAGCCGACAGGAGAAGCAGCGATATCGTCACTGCTGCGCCAACCATTTTAGATCTGCATATTTTCGCAATCATAGAACGTCTGTTTTACTGTTATTATTCAGAGCTACAATCCTGTCGCGTCCGCTGCCGCCGTTTGCCGCATACATATCCTCATCCTGAACTTTTTTATTGATGGCATATTTGCGGATATAGATATTGTCCAGAGCGATTCTGTTCGGATGTCCGTTTCCATCAGGGGTAAGGAATCTGATTCTGGTGTCACTGCTCAAAGGTTTATCTTTCGTGGAAATGACAAATACGTTATACGCACAGGATTTCACGTCCCACATTCTCACCGAAACGCTGTCCGGGTCCTCTACGCTGAAGTTATCCAAGTCAAAGTCGATGTATGTGCGTCCTTCTCCAGCATAATCCTGAATCACCCCGCCATCCAGAACCTCAACCCTCAATTTGGCGACATCAGGAGTTCCATCTTCCGAGGTATATCCTATCGCGCGGAAAGAGACCATCAGCAAAGAATCATTCTGGATATCATTGGCGTACGGAGTAACCAAGTCCGCTTTAGTTCCCTCTGTATCACCGATATACAGCCAGCCATACTTGCCTTGGCAAGCGGTCAGGGTATTCTCGTCATATTCAGTTGAAGTCCAGACTTGCGATGTCCCCGTCCATTTGGAAATATGAGTTTCGCCTGCCGTGGAGAGCGGATTAGCATTTCCGTATTTCAGCCAACTGAAATCGCTGGACAACCGTGCGGTAAGTCCTTGATCTATTGTAATGAATGAGCCAAGATACCGGTCCGGAACATTCAAGGCAAGCACTCCGGAGCGCCTTGTGTAATAGCAAGTCGAAGAAATGGCTTCAACCTTAAGTCGGATAACTTTCCAGTCCGCATTCTCCGAAACGACCTCTTCGATTGAGATCCAAGGACTTGTCTTGCTATCTTGCCAATATGCAGAGAACTCCACATTGGATTTCACATATAAATTCACTTCTCCGCCGATGCTCGGCACCGACAGTTGAGTGACTGGTTCTTCGGCATCCTTGGACAGATAGACAGAGATCTGCTCTTTCCGCAAAGTATCGCCGCCATCATTATCACAACTCCAGGCAAGCATTGCTGCTCCCGCGAGCGTGAAGATAGTTTTCAATACGTTTTTAAACATATAAATGATTGGTTATCAATATTCAAAATCCACTAATATCGGCCTATGGTCAGACGGAATGTAGAATACAGTTCCGTATTTAGTGTCCGCAACAGGAACAGTATAGGTATCAATGACTGTTATTGCATTTTTAATCTTTGCATACATTGAAGGAGAAGCGTACATATAGTCAATACGGCTGTTTCCGCTGGTTGTTGAAACAAGGTATCCCGGATATTTGTTTCCGATGATGTCCACCATATTGCTGTTGTTCTTTATGGCATTCTGGCATAGATATGCGGTAGAGGCTTCGCCAAGCTGATAGGCCCATTCGTCCGAATAATTCTTGGAATTGAAGTCGCCCATCATCAGCCAGTCAGTCTGAGAAGCATAATCAGGAGAATTGACCGTATGCTCCAGAATGTATTTCATCTCGTATTCCCGGTAATAGTCACCTTCGTTCTTCGCCGAGCTTGCGTCCCTGTCCGCCGCACTGACTCCGTAGCCATAAGATTGAGGCCAAGTATGCAGCGTCACCACATTGAGTTTCTTGCCGTTTATATCCAACTGCTGTATCGCGGCGCCGTGTGAAACAGGCTTGCCGGAGACATCGGTGTCAGTTATTTTCAAGAGAGTCGTTATCGGATACTTCGAGGTAATCTCCTGCGGATAGTTGTCCCTCCAGCCTCCGAGAGCGGAGTAATTGTGCCCGTACCTTTTGGCGACGCTTGGCCATCCGTCCGGAAGGAATCGCTCTGAAGCGTCAGCAGAGACATTGGTATTATCCTTATATATGGATGCAGATTCACACCATACGCAAACGTCAGGGTCATAGCGCTTTACCCATTCTACGAAATTGTCATAATTATTGGCCTGATCCGACCACATTCCATTCTGGATATTCCAATACAGAACCCGCAATGTACCTCTTGTCAATGTCTTTCCCATATCAGTCACTTCAATGGCATCAACAAGGAAACTGTGGCTCACCGCGTTGGTGGTGTTTCCGCAAACGTGAAGGCAGGTTGACTCTGTAGCATTTTCCACAGACAACTCCAGGGTCTGCCATTCATTCGGCGACACCATATCAGCCGGCACCTGAACAGAATTGGCAGCGAGCACTGCCTGACTGCCGTTGGCTTTGTAGCCCAAACTCTTGAGACTGAGCTCCTTTCCATTCAGAGTAGCGCCTGTTATCATACCTCCGTCCACAATCTGCGCAAGGAAATCATCCGCAAAGCCGGCAAGAGGACAAAAGCGCATCGATACCTTTATATTACGGATTCCCTCAATGTTCTTGAACTGAGGTGTTTTGAGAATGCCTCTGGTGACGTTGCTCGCATACGATACAGCCATCATACCCGGAAATTCCTGAACTCTGAAAAGCAGATTGTAGTCCGCAAAATTTCTGCTGTTCACGTAACTTTCCGACATCTGATGGGCGACGCCGACACTTTTGCCGGTTATAGCGCTCCAGTTGTCAGGCTGAACATATCCGGTTCCCGGCGTATTGTACGACACGGAAGCCAAAGCATATTCTTTTCCGGTCAAATCTGTTCCGGATGAGGCTGTAATTGTTCCTGCTGTAGGAGAGAATCCGCCTGCTTCGGAGCCACCCATTATGTTTCCGCCCCAAACGCACAAGTCAAAGCCGTCATACCACAGGACATCCTTGTCTGCGGAATACGCAATCTCTTTTGTTACCATCTGACCGGCCTCAATGGAGAAGTCCAAGGTTGTGCGCATTACTTTGTGGCGGGAGTCGCAGATAACCAGTTCGGCATTATTGTAATTTCCCGGAGCCAGGAACATATCGAAATCATTGCCCATTTCAACATAGTTGCCGTCCTCGGTGCAATTCAGGGCTATGAAATCAGAAGATTTGTCGGAAGACACCAGTTTGTCCCCATCGCGCAGGAACACTCCTGCCGGCTTCCCGTCTTCAGTCTGAAGTTTGACAGAAACCACGTGCCCGTCACCTTTGATACGGAGCCTGAGCATACCGGTCATATCTGTCATAAGAATTCTGTTCCCCGTAGCCTCCGAATATTTGCCGAACATCGGGAACTGCGTCATTGCAGCCTTTTCTCGAGCAACCCCATAGAATTGACCGCAAGGGATATTCAATTCATCTCCCGGATTCGAACTGAACCACTTATTATCGCTTTTCAGTGCCAATGCCGCATTGTATGTCCCGTTGGAGTTTTCCAACACATCTGCATACAAGTTGCCTTTTTCATCGGCCGTAACTCCGTAACTTTTACCATTTATATATAGGGCATCGATATTGTCAAGAATCCAGGATTTTTTGACTCCCGCCAAGACTCTAGGAGCGTCATCGCTCACATCGACAAAGAAACGCACTTTTCCGGCAACGACCTTTATCGGGTCTCCTGCCGTGATTTCGGAAGGTTCAGTTTCTTTTCCCGGTTTTGAATCATTGCTACAAGAAAAAGGCACGCTGAGTACTGACAGGAATATCAGCATCGCGTGCAGAAACTTACATCTCATAATGATTAGTTTTTAATTTTATTAATACGTTACAAATTACTCGATTTATAATTTCATATCAATTTCAATTTTGTTACAAGATTGCTAAGAAAATTATAATTTTGTAATAACGATAACCACTAACACTACCTCGCCGAGAAGTTATGAAAATCAGATTTTTACTGTACTTCGGGCTACTTGCCGTCACAAGTTTGAGAGCCGTTGCCGACAACACCTATGATGCGATGAAATTCTCAAGAATCGACATCAAAAACGGATTGTCGCATAATTTTGTCTGCGATATCTGCCAGGACACATTGGGGACAGTATGGTTTGCCACCCAGGACGGGCTCAACAGATTTGACGGAAACAGAATCAGAATTTACAGGCATACTCCGGGGGATAAACATTCGATTCAGAGCAACAACATTCTTAAAATAAACAGAGACTCCGAGAATAATCTCTGGATATGCACATCCAACGGACTCGCCCGCTACGATGCCATATCTGACAGTTTTCAGAGAATCGACATTCCAAATGCGATTACGATTGAAAACATAATTGAGCTGGAAGCCGGGAAACTGCTGGTGGCGACAAGGAACGCTTCGTTTCTGTACGATTCCCATTCGGGCAGCGTTTTCGAGATAAAACTTGAGGGGAAATCACTTGTATTCTATTCAGCCTGCCGCAACAACAAAGACATAATAGTATGTACTAAAGCAAAGACTGTGGAGACACTGAATTTCATAGGAGATTCACTGGTCAGACGCCTGCCTCCCGTGGAAATCCCGAAATTCGGAATAGAACCGGCCCCGGATATTCATAACAAGGACACTTATTGGATTGCGACAAAGGGATTCGGACTTCTGCACATAAATGTAGAAACTGGACAATGGAAAAGAATTCCTATCGTCAAAGACGAATGGATGGAGGTTTTCACTGTCGAATATGACAACGCAGGAAAGCTCTGGGTAGGGACAGATGAGGGTCTGTTCATCTTGGACGGAGAAAAAGTTATCGGCAGTTACGGGAAAGAGGCGCTGGGAGACAAGATGGTAAGATATGTATATAACGACTCAAACTGCGGAATGTGGGCCGGAACCAACTACGGCGGAGTAAGTTATTGGAATCCAAGAAGAAACAAGTTCAAGCAGTTAAACATACCCAGCAGCAGATTTATGCCCGACGAATCAATTGTAACTTATCTTCACACCGCTGAAGACAGTTCAATATGGGTAGGCACACGATACGACGGGTTGTTCCATTATTATCCCGGAACGGGAGACTCTGAGCATTATGACCTGAACGATGTCCGGACTCTGCAGTACAGCCGGAACGGGAATTTTGTCTATACCGGAGCGGAAGTAAACGGACTGCACAGGATTAACCTGAATAAAGGGACAGAGAGCCAAATGATTCCTATCCGGGACATCATGTCCATACTCCCTGCAGGGGACGGAAAGTTCTGGCTGGGCACACTCATAGGCTTGTATTTGTATGACGAACAAAGCAACTCGGTCAAACCCATAGCAATGCCTCCGTTCTCAAATAAACTGATTCGTATCCTGACGCTTTTTCAAGATAGGGACGGCAATCTTTGGGTGGGAGCGAAAGAGAGCCTCAGGGTATTCAAAATCTCCGAAGACAACACGCTCACTAATATCACTCCTCGCTGTATCAAGAACATTGTCCACACTCAGTGCATTTATCAGGCAAGCGACGGTACAATCTGGATCGGCAATGCTGACGGGCTCATAGCGATAAACCGGGACAACACAGGAGAACATCATATCCGACACATAAGCAAACTTACAGCCGCTACTGTCAGGGGAATCGAAGAGGACAATTCAGGACAACTATGGGTCAGTACCGACAACGGGCTCAACAGATACAATCCCTACACAGACGACAACAGACTGTATAACTACAACGACGGGCTCAGTTGCAGTCTTTTCAACACTTGCGCCCACTGCAGCGACAAGCAGGGAAATCTTTACTTCGGAGGAATCTATGGGGCTGAGACATTCAAACCTGAAGATATCAAAACCGACAGCAGCACATTCCGAACAATTCTCACAGACCTGATAATCAACAATATGCGGACGTCACCGAACGATGCGACGGGCATACTGGAAAAGAACTTCGAACTAACTCAACGGATCACGCTCAAGCATTGGCAGAATTCCATCACCATCAGTTTTGCCAGTCCGGACTTGATCTCTTGGGACAGCAGCCGTTATATGTATATGCTCAAAGGTTTCGACTCGCATTGGACGCAGGCCAGAGGTCTTGAGGCGACATATCCCAAGCTTCCGAAAGGGAAATATACGTTCCTGGTCAAAGCGGCAAACAATGACGGAGTCTGGAACGACAGTCCGACTTTGCTTGAAATCACAATTCGACCTGTCTGGTACAAAAGCACATTATCAATCATTCTCTTCATATTGACATTGTGCGGAGCCGTCACTTACGCTATCATAATGTACGTCAGGAAAAAAGTCGCAAAAAAGGAGGCTGAAAAAGCAACGGAAATCGAAGAGCTGAAAAGAGAATATGAAGAAAAGTTGCAGAAAAACCAGATTCTGATGTTCATTGACGACCCCGACTCGCTCACACTTCAAGATGAGAAATTTCTTGCTGCCGCACTCTCGGACATTGAGAAGAATTTGTCAAACAAGGACTATTCCGTTGAAACACTGGCATCCAACCTGTGCATTTCGAGAGGGAATCTGCACCTAAGGCTAAAATCAATCATTGGCAAGACGCCTGTGGAACTTATAAAGACACTAAGAATGAAAGAGGCCTGTGCCTTATTAAAAGACGGGAATATGTCTTTGACTGACATAGCTGCAAAGACAGGCTTTGACAACTCCGCTTACTTTATAACCGTGTTCAAGAAAACATTCGGAGAAACTCCGGGAAAATACCGCTCCCGCATCAGAAACTTCTGCCAAAGATGAAGAAATAATCTTATCTTTGATAATGGATAATATAACGAAGACTCACAACAATGACAACAAAATTCAGGCTCATACTGACGGCGGTCCTCGCCACATTCTCTTTCCAACTCATATATGCACAGACACAGCCGGAGCGCAAAGACCGGGAAGTCGTTTGGATGGAAACTGACGGCGTAAAAATCCCGTTGCCTCCTAAAGAACATCCAAGACTGTATCTGCGGAGCGGGGATATTCCGGAACTGAAGGAAAGGCTGAAGACTCCGGAGGGCAAGGCTATTGTCTCCAAGATGAAGAAGGTGGCGCAGCCTAGAACTGCTGAAGAAGAGGCTGAGGCAACTGACCGCGGCTTCCGCTACTATGCCCAGATGAGGGGCGTATCCACTCAGTCGCAGCTCGATGCACTCGCCTATCTTGTCGATGGTGACGCTTCCAGAGCTGACAGGGCGATTGCGGCAATGCTGGACACGCTGAAAACCACGAACTTCGGCACGAAAAACGACTTGTCCAGAGCGAGCGGCTCGATGCTTATGACCGGAGCCATCGTTTATGACTGGTGTTACGACAGGATGAGCGAAGAACAGAAACAGGAATATATCAAGGAATTCATCAGGATTGCCGGAACGATGGAATGCCATTACCCGCCAAAACGCAACGAGAGCGTCACCGGACACGGCTCTGAATGGATGATTCTCCGGGATATGCTCTCCTGCGGAATCGCCGTTTATGATGAATATCCCGAAATGTATGACTATGTCGCCGATATGATTTTCAAGGACTATGTTCCGGTGCGCAACTATGTCTACGCCGGGCATAACTATCACCAGGGAACAGGTTATATCACAGTGCGTTATCTGAACGACCTCAACTCCCTGTGGATTTTCGACAGGATGGGGGCAGGGCAGATTTATTCTCCGGAGCAGCGCTATGTACTCTACGACCTGATTTACCGCCGCAGACCTGACGGGCAGGTTCTTCCTGCAGGTGACGTAAACCCGGCCAAGAGGACTAGTCCGCAGTCATACGCTATGCCGGCAATGCTGGCCGCTAGCTATTGGAAAGATCCTCTGCTGATGTATGAATATGAGCGCAAACCTAGCGTCGAAAACCATATGCTCATTCTGGAACTGCTCTGGAAGGACTTCTCTCTCAAGGGGAAGTCCCCGGAAGGACTTCCGCTTTCCCGCTACAGCGACACACCTTTCGGTTGGATGATTGCCAGGACCGGCTGGGACGCAAACTGCGCTATGGCCGAGATGAAAATCGGAGAACACTTTTTCGGCAACCATCAGCATCTCGATGCAGGCTCATTCCAGATTTATTATCACGGGCCGCTTGCCATTGACTCAGGTTCATATCAGGGTTCCGCAGGAGGTTACAACAGTCCCCACAACAAGAATTATTTCAAGCGCACCATCGCGCACAATTCGCTGCTGGTCTATGACCCGGATGAAAAATTCGCCTGCTGGAACTACGGTGGAGCGGACAAGACTGAATTTGCACGTAACGACGGCGGTCAGAGAATGCCTGGAGACCGTTGGGAAAGCTGCCGCAGTTTCGCCGACCTGTTGAGCGAGGAGTACACAGTAGGAGAAGTTCTCGCGCACGGCTACGGTCCGGATGCTCAGGAACCGGATTGGACGCTGCTGCAAGGGGATATTTCCAAGGCTTACAGTGCCAAGGTCGAGTGCGCCAGGAGAAGTTTTGTCTTCCTCAACCTCAAGGACAGCGATGTTCCTGCAGCGATGATAGTATATGACCGTGTGAAATCCTCTAATCCGTCTTTCAGGAAATACTGGCTTCTGCACAGCATTGAGGAGCCTCAACTCGGCAATTCCGAATTCACAGTCGAAAGAACGAAAAACGGGGACAGCGGACGTCTGCACTGCGACGTGCTTTTTCCTCAGACGGACAATCTGTCTATGGAGAAAGTCGGCGGACGCGGAAAGGAATTCTATGTATTCGGAGAGAATTATCCGAATGCCGCAACTACAAGACCGGACCCTTGCAATGAGCGCGGCGCGTGGAGAGTCGAACTTAGTCCGATCAAACCGCAGTCTGAGGACTATTTTCTCAATGTCATTCAGGTCTCAGACAGAAGCGTGAAGAAAGGACTTCCTGTCTCAAGCATATCCGGAGAGAATGCAAAAGGTGCGCTCATCGGTGACAAGGCAGTGCTCTTCAGCGCTGACTGTGGCAGGACAACTTCCGGATACAGTTTCGAAATTACCTCCCAGATGGCAAAGAAGCAGGGATGCAAGAAATTCAGTATTCTTCTCTCAGGCCTTGACAGCGGGGAATGGACGGTTAAGAATAACGGCAAGACAGTCGGCAGATTCACCGCAGGCGAGGACTCCGGCGCAATCTATCTACAAGATGCCGCCACTGGTAAATACGAGATAACCAGAGTGAAATAATCACTCTGGGATTGCTTTGAGGTGACGACGACGTTCAGGGCCAGGGGTAGTTTGAAGCCAATTGCGGAGTCTTGAACGCATTTGTTCAATGACTGGCGCATAAGCAGACTCGACTGCGAGATTTACGGTCTCGCCACGGTCGTTTTCCATATCGAAGAGCTGTTCACGATACAGTCCCTTGTCATAGAGCACGTATTTGTATTTCGGAGTGCGGACCATCCAGCCTGCAGTCCCTGACGTCTGTTTGAAGTTGGTTTCAGTGATGATGAACTCCGGGCCTTCGTCTTCAAGAGCTGCAGCTCCGGCGAAACTCTTTCCCCTACGGCCATTCGGAAGCACCGCTCCAGTCCACTCGCAGATGCTCGGCATCAAATCTATACCATTGTTCACAAGCGCATTGCTCTCGCCTCCGACATTCTTTCCACCAGGAAGGCAGACAATGAGAGGTACATTCGCAACTTCCTCATAGAGGGCAGTTTTCTGGTTCCATCTATGTGCTCCGGCACCGTCGCCGTGATCTGATGTAAAAATCACCACGGTCTTGTCCCACAGGCCTTGACGGTCGAGTTCATCCAATATCTTTCCTATTTCAGCATCCACGGCCTCCACAAGGCGGTAATAGGCATTACGGTAACGTCTCCAGTCGTCCGGCGAATAATCCACGCTCGGGTAGAGCGAATAGTCGCGTGACTGTTCGTACTGCAAAATCTTCGCATCGTATGGAGATCTCTCGAAATTCGACGGCAAATTCGGACAGTCTGCCAAGTCAGCTACAGGTGTCGGGACGTATGGAGTCTTCTGTCCCCTTGCATATTCGCAGATATTGTGAGGATTGACGAAAGAGGCAACAAGGAAGAATGGAGTTTTGGACCTATGCTGCAGGTAGTCCACGCAGGCTTCTGCCACGCCGGGGTCACCGCTGTCGTGGATATTTCTGAAACCGAATTCTCCGTCAGGAATGCTGATAGTATTCACGTGCCACTTGCCGGAGTAGGCACAGTCATAGCCGGCCTGCTCCACAATCTGGCCAAGAGTGTTGCTGCGGAGTGAATCCACGAGCGGTTTCTCGTTCACGTCCATCCCTGTGCGCGAAGGCATATACCCGGTAAACATCGAGGCTCGCGATGGACCGCTCAGCGGCATAGCACAATAGGCATTTTCAAAGCGGACTCCCCTTGCGGCCAGTCTGTCCATATTGGGGGTATTCAAATCCGTATTGCCTGCGCAACTCATTGCCCCCGCCCACTGCTGGTCGGTCATAATCAGAAGTACATTAGGACGTTTCTGCCCTCTCTGTGCACCTGATGCGCCTTCATTTCGTTCTGCAGCCGAAAGAGACGGAGTCGCTGACAAGGCAAGCGCAGTGACAGACATCAAGGCTGTCGGAGAAGTCAAGAGAATGTTTTTGCTATGATTTTTCAGCATTTGATCTTATACTTAGAAGCTGTTACTCGACCCAAATCGGAGAAGTCCAAAGCCATTGTCCGTCCTTCTGCCTGACTCTTACATAATACCAGTCAGAATCGCTTTCCTTCTCTTTATCCTCCATCCAGTGCTCCACAGTCCAGCAAGACTCAGGCATAGCGCGGTTGAAAAGCACAGCCTCGCTCAGCCAGCCACGCATAAAGTGACTGCGTCCGCCTTCCAGCAGTTCAGCAAGCGTGTGGCTGAATTGTTTTCCGTTGAAATCTGATATTATTTTCCCATCTATCGGCATCTCTACATCAAGTATGACTGCCTGGGTAGAAGGAGTGGTGGTATTAGGGTTCTTGGAGGTGTAGAGTTCCAGTTCTGCGGAGTTGTCAGTAACAGTATGAATGCGGTTCACGTGCGTATGGAACTCGGTTTCGCCCTCCTGCGGAGATGTGAACGCAGCGCCTCTGAAGCAAGGAGTAACGGAAAGAATCCGGCCTTTGTCGATGCTAACCTTGCCGTTCCAATTCACATATTTCTCTTCCCTGTTCCAACCGTATTCCATCTTTATCTTGCAGCGGATGAGCTCCTTAGGCTCATAGACAGGGAGATTCGGTCCGTTGAGACGGGCGATAAGGCGGCCGTTCTTGATTATATCCACATAGTCTATGCAACTCTGTGCCTGGACATTGACATATATTCTTCGCCTGTCTCCGCCGGTAACTTCACCCATAAGCGCATCGTTGAGACGGAAGTCCACGACGATATTGTCTCCGGTCGCGCAACAGCAGTGGCGGCTTTTCAGCGCATCCCAGACGCCTTCACGCGAAAGTTCCGGAGCGAGAACGCCCACTCTGCCGTCCCCATAGCTGCCAGGATAACCCGAATGCTGGTCTGTCGAGCCTATCAAGCCGAACTTGTGGCCCTGCTTCAAGCCATAGAGAATAGAGCCTTCCCAGTTGCGCGGTCCCATATCGTGGAGGTACGGATAATCCCCCATATCTCCCTCCGCAAGTCCGTGGCGGGAGTACATTTCGACGAACGGAGTCTGAACACCTTCTGTAAAATATTTCCAATTATAGCCTCGATAGCCGGTCTGATAGCCCATGTGGTGCGGAGTCACGAAAACATCCTGCCCCTTGAACTTCTCTTTCCAGTCCTCAATTGAGGAACATTCCACCAACGGCGCATCCAGAGACTTGTGGAGAGCCACGTGGTCACCATAAATCATACTATGGGCTTCATAGCCGATGAAGGTCAAGAACTTGCCGGGTTTGTCATATTCTCGGGTCATAGCGCTGTACTTTGCGTATCCGCCCTGTCTCAACCTTTTGAAAGCATCTGTGTGATAGCCGATTACCCATTTGAGTCGCGGGTCTTGATTCAGCAGGTCAATGTCCGGCCACATCGCGTGCGGAGTCACGCTCACGAAATCGAGCTGTTCCGTTGCAGCCTCGAACGCATCACGCATATCCCCGTGTCCGTAGGTTATATTGCAGTGGTTGTGCAGGTCTCCCCAATAGAGTTTGAGACCGGTCGGAGAAGGCACTTTCTTTTTCACCTCCTCAGGGCTGCAGCAGGAATCCAGAAGACTGCCCGAAGCGGCCAGCCCCACCAGTGACCAGCCGGATAATTCCATAAATCTGCGTCTATCCATAATATCTAATTTCAGTGTTATGCAAATATAAAAAATTTAAGTTCTGCAAGTGCGGGATACTGTTCCGTCAGCGGCTTCTTTGCATATAGCGCCTGTCGCCCTTGAAAAGCACCTTTTCCCTCTCGCAAGGGTCAGTGTCACCATAAGCGGCGCTGAGTGAATCCAGTACAGCGCTGAGAGAATCCCTGACAGCAGCATATTCCGGCTCGTCATAGACATTGTGCATCTCCTGCGGGTCCTTCCTTTCATCGAAAAGTTCCATACAATCGATATCATTATAGAAATGGATCAACTTGTAATCCTTAGTACGGATTCCGTAGTGACGCTTCACCGAATGTTCTGCAGGATATTCATAATAGTGGTAATACACCGCTTTTCTCCAGTTATCCGGAGTTTTATTGCCGCTTTCAAGCACCGGCAGCAGAGACTCACCCTGAATATCCTCCGGAATTTCAACGCCTGCAAGATCAAGGAAAGTCGGAGCAAAATCCACATTCATACAAAGAGCTTCCGAGACTGTTCCCGCCTGAACGATAGCTGGATAGCGGACAAGCAACGGCATCCTGTGACATTCTTCATACATAAAACGCTTGTCAAACCAGCCGTGTTCACCAAGGAAAAATCCCTGGTCGGAAGTATATACTATTATAGTATTGTCCAGTTCGCCGGATTTCTCAAGATAATCGAGAATTTTCCCTATGCTTTCGTCAACGGAAAGAACAGTCGCGAGATAGTCCCTCATATACTGCTGATACTTCCATCTGACAAGTTCGTCCCCTTTGAGGAGACCGCTGCGGTACTCCGCGATACGTCCCGCATAGACAGAATCCCACTTATGCTGAACGTCCTCACCCATACGGAGATAGACCTTCGACAGGCGGTTGTCCGGATTGGCGAGCAGTTCCTCGCGTGTCATAAGTTTCAAATCCCAGTCGTCGGCAAGAGTCTTGGCTATGCTCATATCCTGCTGTGCGGCAGCCGGGCAACGGCCTGACCAGTCATCCAGAAGATTATCCGGCTCAGGGAAAACCGTGGAATTGAACTGTCCCAAATGCTCAGGGGCAGGCATCCAGTTGCGGTGCGGAGCCTTGTGATGACACATAAGGCAGAACGGCTTTCCGTCCTTCGCTCCACTGCGGTTTTCAAGCCAGGAGATTGTCTTGTCCGTAATCACGTCGGTGACATAGCCTTTTTCTGTAATCTCCTTGCCCATCTCCCAGAATCCAGGGTCATAGTAGTCCCCCTGCTCTTCCTGTCCTGAAAGAACGCTCCAGAAATCGAATCCCTGCGGCTCTGAAATCAGATGCCATTTTCCTATCATAGCGGTCTCGTAACCGGCATTCCTGAGAAGTTTCGGGAATGTCTGTTGATCTCCGTCAAATGTACTTGCGTTGTCCGTAAATCCATTGATATGGCTGAACTTGCCGGTGAGAATGCAGGCTCTGGACGGGCCTGAGAGAGCATTTGTGACATAGCAGTTATCAAAGCGCATTCCCTCGTTGGCGAGCCTGTCCATATTCGGAGTCTCTATCAGACGGCCTCCGTAGCAGGACATTGCCTGAGAGGTATGGTCGTCCGTCATTATGAAAAGAATGTTAGGCCTTTTGACCTGCTGTTTTTCCCCACAGGAGACCAACGCAGCAGCCGCAAGCGGCAATGCGAGCAGCGGACGAGTCCCCGCGGCAATTTCCGAGATCGATTTTCTTCCCATATCGAACTGCTTTACTGGAGTTTATATCCGAGTTTCACCTTCTTTCCGTTTCCAACCTTCACTTCAAGCGAAAGCGAACTGTTGCTGAACCCGCTATCCGTAAATTTAGCGGAAATTTTCTCATAACCGGACTCCATCTTAGGATGAATGACTGTTATGAATCTAACGGCGTCGTTACCTGCTTTTTTCGCATTGAATGACACCCACATTCTCTTCACCTTCTTCATATATGCAGGCGACTGCCAGCCTTCGTCCTTTTTCATACTCATTCCCTCCGGACCGAAGCAACGGAACATAAAGTTGCTCTCACCCTCGAATTCGGAATAGAAGGTCATATCCTCTCTGCTGTTGGCAATCTTGCCTTTAGGCATCTGCCAGTTGAGGTTTACCCAGCCTTTCTTGGTTCCGGAAGCCTCATCTACAATGACGAAATACTCTCCGTTCACAAAGAATACGGAACGACGGTGGATGAGCCCGTTGTAGCTAGGATGCTCAGTCACAAGTGTCTGGACATTACCCTCCGGCTGCCACAGAAGAGTTTCGGAGTCCACTTTGTCCACATCCTTGCCGTCCATCGTGAGCGTGTTATGATGCGCCGTTGCTCTGAACCATTTGCGCCAAGCTATAATTTCAGGGTCTTTGCCCTCATAGACATAAGAGCCGGAATCCTGGAACAGGCATTTGCCGTTGTACCAAAGTTCAAAAGTGCCGAAATCTGGCTGCGCGTGCCACTCTCCGGCAGGACCTGCCTTGACATCCATCTGCAGCGCATCGCTCCCCCATCCGTTGCGGAATACGAAGAAGCCGGAATCTTTGAATCCTTTGGAAAGATAAGACGGCAATTCTCCCTCGGCCCCGTCGGTCGCGAACCATTTTATCACCTGATTTTCAGGGAACACCTCAGCCCACTGCTTGAAATGCTTCTTCATCTCATTCTTGTCGGTGATTTTAGCGTCACTGAAGCAAGGATTGGTGCAGTCAGGGAACATAATGTTAAAATACCACATCACCATACTCTCCACAGCGTCCTGATAAGACTGCGGGAAATCAGACCTGAAACCGTTCAGGTCGGCTACACGGAGCGATTTAAGGAAAATTTCTATCGTTGCGAGGTGATAGTGCGGATCGAGTTCGAAATGTCCGCCGTCAGGGAGAACCTGGATTTTGACTTCACGGTTCAGGATATCCACACCGCTCTGCCTCCATTCGGCCGCCTCCTTGAATTCCGGGAAAAATGAGCCGGCATAAAGCATCCTCTGCGCCTCGAAGAGCAGATGGTTGCCCTGCTTCGACCAGTTGCCCATAATATGCACGGCGTGGCGATGGTAGTTTACGAGGAACTCCGTTAGAAATTCCGGAGTGAAAGAAGGAGAATCTATGAAAAGCTGAAACTGCAGGCACTGGTCCTGAAGACGGTGACTAACTTCCAGCGGACGCCAAGCGTAACGGGCGTTCTCGGCATCAGCCTTAAGCTGCGAGTCAGACGTTATTTCATACTCATCCTTGCTTATCTTCACATAAGGATTCTTCCGAATCCAGTCAATATACTGGTTAACCCATTCTTTGGCATATTTCTCATCACCGCTTACTCTGTAGGCATATCCCATCGGGGTAAACCATTTGTGACGGTGCAGCTGCCAGCGGAGCTCGTTGTCCTGGACCGGCCAGTATCTCCAATCAATATCCTCACCGTAGTTGAATGAAGGCTGATAGCCCTTGTGTACGAAAAATGTGTGCTGGAGCGCATCGTCAGCCCATTTCTGCTGCTCCTTGTTGATTTTCACCTTTTTCACGTTCCTGATATCCGGAGTGCAGATATCCTTGCGTCCGCGATAATATTCAAGCAGATCAGCCGCAGCCGCCTCATCATCACCGTTCTGGTGAGCCTGTTTAACTTTTTCAAGGCCGGGACGGTCAAGGTTCAACAAATCAAAGACTTCGCTTCGGAGTTCCTGCGCTCCTAGAGAAGAGGCCGCTGAGGCTACTGTAGCCGCCAGCAGAATTGAGGATATATATTTTATTGACATAGCAAATGTATTTATGATTACTGATTCAAGAGTCCGACGATAACGGAGCACTCTCTTTATTTCCTCTTATTGAGCTCAATATAGCGCTTCAACGCTTCAAGATAATAATAATCAGCATAATTCAGCGGCACATCAATCTCAGAACCGTGAGCGAGAGAGCCTGTTGAATGCTTGAGAATGAAGCCGCAGTTCGTGCCCGGCTCAGCTAGATATTCCTTTGAGGAAAGGCTGCACAAGATTTTCCCCGCATAGTCGAGATATTTCTGACCATCCTCAGCATAGCCACAGAGTTCAAGAAAAGCCGATGCTGTAACCGCTGCCGCCGAAGCGTCCCTCGGCGTATCAGCACCTTCAGGAGCATCATAATCCCAATAAGGGACAGCATCCTCTGTCGTCACTCTGGACATAATCATATCGGCGATATTTTCCGCAAATTCGAGATATTTGTCATCCTTGGTTTCACGATAGCATACGGTATATCCATAAACGCCCCAAGCCTGTCCGCGAGCCCAAGCCGAGTCATCAGCCTTGCCCTGGAATGTCTGGCGGGTTTCAACCGTCCCATCCGCATTGTAGCTCACAACGTGCAAGCTCGTATAATCAGGACGGAAATGGTTAGCCATAGTCTTGTCAGCGTGTTTAAGGGCAATATCACGATATTTAGAATCGCCTGTAATCTTTGACGCCTCGAAAAGCAGTTCGAGGTTCATCATATTATCTATAATGACAGGGAAATTCCAGACTCCGAAATCCCAGGAGCGGATTGCACCGATACGGCTGTCAAAACGAGAAGCGAGATTGTCCGCAGTGCGCACAATAATCGGCGGGATGGAATCAGCAGGAGAAATCCTCTCGGCGTTGCCATAGCTGCAACCAATCATAAAGCCGAGGTCGTGTGTACCTTTATAATAACTTACTGGAAGGAGCTCATTTGTAAACTCTGCGGCCTCATCACGCAACTGAGCATCTCCTGTGAGTTCATAAGCAAGCCAGAGAGAACCTGGAAAGAATCCGCTGGTCCAGTCATATACGCCACAGGTACGCAATGTGCCCAATTTTTCTGCAGGCGGATTCTGACGCAGAGAGTCAACTTTAGCAAGGACAGATGGACCTATCTGCGAGACCAGGAAGTCAAGGTCCCAGGCCGACCAGATGGAACGCGGAAAAGTCTCAGTTCCCTTGAGTAATGCAGCGGTTTCTTTAAGCTGCGCTGAAGATGCCTCTATGGCGTTTGTAACCCAGGCTTCACGCTTCGATGAGCAGGAAAGCAGAGAGAAAGCAGCGGCTGCAGTAACAATGACGGAAATTAATCTATGATTCATAATTAGCGTTGAAGTGTTATAAAATCCGAAAATATGCAGTCTCGAAAATACGTGGTATAATTCCGAAATTGCAGTGCTGATGCTGACACAAAAAGTGCAACAACACCTGATGCAAAATTAACGGCTTTGAATGTGGTCTCCCGCCAGTCTTGTGGAAAGTTTGGATAAAGGTGTGGAAGATGTTTCAATTCTGTGCAAAATTATGCAAAGAATCTCCAAATAGTCCGTACATTTAGAAAAATGTTGCATAATTCTAAACAAAAGTTAAACCGTCTGCAATAAAATGAAACAAGTTGCGACAAAGACAAAAGTCAATGGTTGTGGATTGTAATAAATTTGTAACGATACAAACTGTTCGAAAAGCACCCGGGCTCAGATTGCTCCGGAAAGCGGAATTCGACGGTTGAAACCACTGCAAAAAAAAACAAATACTCGAACCAATAACGAAATGAAAAAGTATCTCATTCCTTCCTTCATCATTGTTGCGGCCCTGTCATTGGGCAGCTGCAGCAAGGAAATCATGTCCGAACAGCCAATCGGCGACACAGACATCCAGAGGATTCCCGACAGCGGAGATGCCGAGGGACTCGACACGGAGATTTTCTCCCTGCTGAACCTCGACTGCACCGGGCTTGAAAAAGTAAAGCAGTACTACGAGGCCGGAGATTTCTACAACGCCGGACAGAGCCTGCTCGAATACTGGAGAACTCGACCGGTCTATAATCCGTCCGCCGACGTACTCACTCCGACAGCTTCCGCAAGCGAGCAGAACATTGCCGCGCAGGCCACTTCAGCAGCCGGATGGCGTTTTCAGGTTTACAACTACACCGAAGAAGGCACTGCCGGTTCTGGTACTGAGAAATATTGGTCTTTCGCCGGTGAGGATGGTAAAATCAACTGGGCGACAGTGCCGTCATCACTTTCTTCCGAGACCGAGTTCAAACTTCAGAAGCACCGCCTCCAGTGGATGCTTCCACAGGCCAAGACATACAAACTCACAGGCGATGAAAAATACATTCTCGCCTGGATTGAGGCTTGGAAGTCCTGGAACGAGACCTATCCGGTTCCGGAAGGCTCAACTTCATCTATGGAATGGTGCCAGTTACAGCCTTGCTCAAGGGTGGAGAACATCCTGAATGCTCTCCCGTATTATGCAAGTTCGGAAAATCTCACAGCAGAAGTTCTCGCATATACCTTGCATACCATCTACAATCACGTTGAATCCATCCGCAAGAACCTCTTTGCCGACGCAACCAGCAACATACGCCTTTCACAAGAGCAGATCATAGCCGAAGCAGGCATTCTTCTACCTGAATTCAAGCAGGCAGAAGTCTGGTTCAACGAGGGAATCGCAGCCGTAACGGCACAGCTCTCATCCCAGTTCAACGAGGACGGAGTGCACAACGAGTTCGACCCGAGCTACCATCTCGCGGCTGTGGCAGACTTCATATCTGTATATCAGACAGCCCAGATGAACGGTAGAGCTTCAGAACTTCCTGCCGACTATACAGAGGGCCTCCGCAAGGCAGCTGGGTTCATCAAAGATATTATCTATCCGAACTACTCGCTTGACAATTTCAACGATACCCGCTCCGCCAGAATGACCAAGAGCGTGCTTCAGCGTAACCTCAGGCAGTATTCCGAGCTCTTCCCGGATGACGAGGAACTTAAATGGATGGCTACGGGCGGAACTTACGGCAAAAAGCCTGAGGCCTCTCTCATAACCTACCCGGTATCAGGATATTATATGATGCGCAACGGCTGGACTCAGGACGCCATTATGCTCATCCACAAGAACTGTTACGACACCGAATGGAAAGGCCACAACCAGAGCGACAACGGACATTTCGGCCTCTATGTAAACGGACGTAACTTCCTCCCGGATGCAGGTTGTTATTCATATAGTGGAAGCGACCGCACAACATACGCGGCTTCAGAGATGCACAATACAATCACCAAGGCTCAGCAAAGTTTCACCAAGCGTGAAGGCAAACTTCTGAAAGCGGAGAGTACGACCGGATACGAAGTTCTTGTGACAGAAAACGAATCTTATTCAGACCTGACCCACCGAAGAGCAATCTTCTTCGTGGACAAGAGATACTTCGTAGTGGTTGACGAAGCCTACGGCGGATGCTATGACACTTATATAAATCTCAACTACAAGCTTTGGGGCGGTCAGAACAAAGATGCTTCAGGATATCCTGAGAGCGGCAAGGCCTACACCGAAATCGACAGGTATGATGCCTACATCTACGGTGCGCATTCAACTTTCACTGATGGCAACAATATCCTTATAAAGTTATTCTCCGAGACCTCTGACAATCTCTCATTTGTCAACAGCACAGGCTACTACTCCAACGAGATCGGCCAGAGAACCCAAAGATACTGGATGAGGATGAATGTCGAGAAGAAAGAGGGCAAGGCCGTGCGCTTCATCTCCGTCCTGCTGCCTTACAGCGGAGCTTTCGATGCTAACACCGTCAGTGCCGAATTCACAGACAACACAGCAGAAACAGCCGGCACATTCCACGAGAACGGAGTTTCCCTCAAGGTCACCGTCAACGGAGAGACCAGAACGTTGAGCTACAAACTCTGACATCCAATCTGACAACAAAGGAAAATTATTCTCAGTAAAATCATACAAACAATGATAAGATTGATAACCAAACTATTCCGTAATGCGGCACTTGCCTTGGCAGTGGCGCTTTCAGCCGCATCCTGCAACGTGCAGCTGACGGATACGGGAGCGTTCGCGCTCTACTACCCCGGCATCACCGACATCGGGCCGTCCACCAGTATGGACCTCACTCCGAGTTGGCACGGCGGCACCCCGTCAGATTTTGAAATTTACCGTGTTGTGCTCGAAGGGCAGAACGTCACGCCTGAGTGTTTTTTGGTTGACGCTTCCACCGGAGTCTTCCAGATTCGCAACAGCGCTTCTCTGGCAGTCGGTAAATATACTATAGGAATTGCCTGCAACGTAAACGGCAGCAGACACGAGTTTCCGGAAGCTATTTCGGTCAATATGATGAAACCTGTGCCTGACGGCATTACAGTAACACCGGACAACATCTCTGTGGCACTGTCACAAGTCACCTCGTCAAGTTCTTCTGAGGAACTGCCAACCGCACAGATCAGCACGGACGGAGACCATATCTCCATAAAGAACTACCTTATCTCTTCTGTCCGCAGAGACGGAACAGTAATGGAAAATTGGGACGAATTCTTCAGTGTGGACAAAACTGGAAAATTCACTATCCTGAGGAACGGCTCGTTCAAGTCCGGCATCTACGTATTCGATTTCAAACTTACCACTATGGTAGTAGGAACCGAGTCCGAGGAAGGAATATTCACCGATGCGCTCACCGTAGACGTAACATCACCTCCAGTCGCACTCGTTTACACTCCTGCAGAAATCAAGGTTGAGCAGAATGCCTCCTACACGACTTCAGCTCCGGCCTTCACCGGTTCGCTGACAGACTTGAACTTCAGCATCAAATCTACATACCCGGAAACCGACAAAGTTTCAATTGATTCCAAAACCGGAGCCATCACTCTCACCGAGGACAACGGCTTTGACATCGGCTCTGAAATAACCGTGTCTGTAACAGCCGTAAACAGCTATGGCACCGCAGACTTCGACCAGGTACTCAAACTCAGAATCGTAGAGTATATCTCTCCTATAACTATGCTGTCCTATAACGACACCACAGTCTGGGAAGGAACAAAAGTACAGCTCGAGCCACTTCAGAAAGACGGCGACGAGGTCAGCTACACATTCGAGAATCTTCCGGAAAGTCTTTCCGCACTCTCAATCGATGAACTCACCGGTGTCATAAGCGTGAAGAAAGGCAACACGATTCCTCTGGGCGAATACAGCCTCAAAGTTAAGGCCGAGAACGCCAAAGGTTCAATGACAGCCGACCTCAAATGGACTGTAATCGAGAACCCATACGCATTCACGTACGTAAGCTGGGGCAACAATCTCTCTCTTACGCCGGCAACTGACTATGCAAGCCAGCATCGCGTTTCCGTAACCGATCCTCAGGAGATTCCTGTCGTTTCCACCGACATTAAGGATGGTGTCGAAGTGACATTCGAAATCAGCGGAGGAAGCAATACGAACTGCGTGACGATTGACCAGACGACTGGAAAACTCACTACCGTTCCTGAAACATTCACCAAGGTCGCAGACAGAAGAGCGCATTTCGTCTTCGTCAAGGTTACAACCGGTAAAGGTACTTCCGGAGAGACAGTCGTGAAGACACCTGTATTCTTCGATTTCAATACTCCTAGGACAGACGGCGGCTACAGTATAGAATACACACCGTTCGCCATCAAGTGCAACCCTAAGAACGGAGTCACTTCAGCATCTCCTACAATCAAGCTCAACGGTGAAGTTCTCTCCGGAGACGGTCTGAAAAACATCACTATGGACTTCCGCCGTTCGTTCAACTACTGGAACCTCAACGGCCCGTCAGCACACAAGAACGGTGCTCCGGATGCAGGACAGACCACATTCCTTGCAAAAGTATGGGCGACATATTATGCAGCCATAAATGTGGCATATAATTCAGGTTCAAGAGACCCTATATCAAGTTACGGAAGACCGCAGCATATCGCTAAAGCAATCGGTTACGTCCGCACACAGGATCTGGCCCTCTACATCGCGCCTGAGAAGTTCCTTGACGACAACGGTTACGCCAACGGAATCTTCACGGGACAGATAACCTTCAGTGCTACAGGAGTCGATCCGGTAGGTGCGGCTGATCCTTACAGACTCTTCCCGCTCTTCGTATGGTTCGACACACAGTTTTAAGTGAAAAAGATTGAATGATGAAAAACATAAGATACATTTTGCTTTCCCTAATGGCGTCACTACTGTGCGTCACAGCGTTCTCGCAGGAAAAGATCAAGGTCAGAGGTACGATTACCGATGAGAAGGGAGAACCGCTCATCGCAGCCGGAGTATCCCAGACAGGCACTGACAACGGTGCGGTCACTGACGCTGACGGAAAATATGTCATAACAGTCCCAGCAGACGCGAAACTCACCTTCAGCTATATAAGCTACGTATCACAGGAAGTTGCCGTAAACGGTCGCGCCACAATCAACATCAGCCTTGTCCCTGACAACGCGTTATTGGAAGAAGTTGTCGTAATCGGTTATGGTACAATGAAAAAGAGTGACCTCACAGGTTCTGTTGCGTCAGTCGGCGAGAAATCCCTCAAGGACTTCAAGACAAGTTCAGTGGTCGAGGCGCTCGGAGGACAGATTGCCGGTGTAAACATCACTGCCGCCGACGGTACCCCTGGTGCAGGCTACGACATCAAGATCCGTGGTGTCGGAACTGTCAACGGTGACTCATCACCTCTTTTCATCGTGGACGGATTCGAAGTGTCGAGCATAGACTTCCTCGCAAGCCAGGATATCAAGTCCATCGACGTCCTCAAGGATGCCTCAGCTTCAGCAATCTACGGAGCGAGAGCAGCCAACGGAGTAGTGCTTGTCACCACCAAGGACGGTCAGGAAGGCAGGCCGCAGATTACATACAACGGTTCCGCTTCCTGGAGAAAGCTTTCCAAGAAACTGGAGACCATCAGCGCATACGACTTTGTGGCCCTGCAGCTTGAGACCAACCCTACCAAATATGGCGACACCTATTTCAAGGCCGGCAACGACTCTGACGGAGTTCCTTACAAGTATCAGAGTCTCGAGGACTACCGCAACTTCGTAGGTGCAATCGACTGGCAGGATGAGGCTTTCCGCCCGACCTGGTCCCAGAACCACGAAATCAGTGTAAGAGGCGGAAACAAGCAGTCTCAGTACACCGTGTCTTTCTCGCATTTCGATGAGGACGGTATCTTCGTCAACAGCGGCTACAGAAAGGACAACGCCAGAGTGAAACTGCGTCAGGAAGTCACAAAATGGCTCACCCTCGACGGCTCACTCAACTACACGAACTCCACCAGAACAGGTATCGGTACGAGCGGAAGCCAGCTCGCAAACCTCATATCTTACAGGCCAGTGGGAGGTCTCTCCGTGAGCCAGTACGACCTTCGTTACCTTATGTACGACCCGACGGCTCAGGCCGAGTCCAACTTCGACTCCAACAAGATCAACCCTATTATCCAGGCCGAGTCTGTGGATGACGAAAGAAAGGCAGAGCAGTGGATAGGCAATATGGCTCTCACTCTCAAACTCGCCAAGGGTCTGACATTCAAGAGCGCAGGTACCTACAATACAAACTACCAGAGGCGCGACATCTTCTACAGCGAAACCACCAGCAACGCATACCGTGCAGGAGGCGCTTACGGGTCAAGTACAATGAGCCGCAACAAGAAATGGCAGGTGAGCAACACATTGACCTACCAGAACCGCTTCAAGAAGAAACACTCCGTAAACTTTATGCTCGGACAGGAGACCGTATTCACCGGATACGAATCCCTGTTCGGTGAAGCCAAGGACTTTCCTTTCGAGAATTTCGGCACTGACAACCTCGGACTCGGAGCTACTCCTTCTCAGGTAACCACCACACGCACCGAAAGCATGAGGCTTTCATTCTTCGCAAGAGGATTCTACAGCTACAATGACAAGTATATGCTCACCGCGACATTCCGCGCTGACGCATCTACCGTCTTCTCTCCTAAGAACAAATGGGGATTCTTCCCGTCATTCGCCGCCTCCTGGAACATCGCCAACGAGGATTTCATGAAAGACATAAAGGATAAAGTCTCCACACTCAAACTCAGAGCCGGTTGGGGAACAGTGGGTAACGACCGAATCACCAGCTACCTCTCGATGGACCTGTACACCAACAGCAAAATCGGAATGGGAACGACTACCTACACCGTACTCACACCGAAGCAGATAGCAAACTACGGTCTGAAATGGGAAGGCTCTACTACTACGAACCTCGGTCTTGACCTCGGTTTCTTCAACAACCGCCTCAACGTCACCGCTGACGGATTCATCAAGGACACCAAAGACCTGCTCATTTCGCAGAAACTCGCATACGTGACCGGATTCGCTTCCCAGTGGCAGAACATCGGTAAAATCCGCAACTCCGGAGTCGAGTTGACTATCAACAGCGTCAACTTCAACAAACGCAACTTCTTCTGGTCCACCGACTTCAACATTTCGTTCATCAAGAATAAACTCGTTGCCCTGCAGGACGGCACTGATTACATCACCCGCAAGTCAGGCTTCAACTCAAACTTCACCCAGGACGACTACATCTCATACGTGGGCTCATCGCTCGGTGATATGTACGGATACGTTTTTGACGGAGTATATCAGTATTCTGACTTCAATATGCTCCCTGACGGAACTATGCAGCTCAAGGACGGCGTTCCTGATTTGAGCCCGAGAGGATATACCCCTGTACCGGGAATGACCAAGTACAAGGACATCAACGGCGACGGCAAGATAACCCCGGAAGACAGGACAACAATCGGTAACGGTTACCCTGACTTCTACGGAGGTATCACCAACCGCTTCCAGTTCTATGGATTCGACTTCAGCTTCCTGTTCCAGTTCAGCATCGGCAACGACGTCTATAATGCAATGAGAATGTACCTCACCCAGTCAAGGATGGAGCGCACTCAGATGCTTGCCGAAGTGAGCGACAGATGGACAGTCAACAACGCATCCAACAAGGTGCCGTCCGCAACAGGCTACATCCCTTACGACGTGTCATCTCGTTTCATCGAGGACGGTTCATTCCTCAGACTCAAGAACATAACTCTCGGATATACCATTCCGGAGCGCATCACCAGAAAAGTCTGGATAAACAAACTGAGAATCTACGGCACAGCGCAGAATCTCTTCTGCCTGACCAAGTACAGCGGCTATGATCCTGAAGTGAACACACTCAGCAGCCCGCTTACACCGGCATTCGACTGGGGCGCTTATCCTAAGAGCCTTGTACTCACAATGGGTCTTGACATTCAATTCTAGTACAGGAGGTTATGATTATGAAAAATATAAAATTCTCTCTTGCAATTCTTTCTGCAATTCTCTGCACGCTTTCCTGCTCTCTGGATGAGAAAAGCTACATGGAAATCGAGAAAGACAAGTATATGAACAGCCCTGATGAGGCGCAGAATGTCCTGCTCGGGGTTTACAGGGATATGGTAGAGGACAATATGTACAGTATGAACCTGTCCCTCTACTTCACGCTCGGCACTGACGAGGCAAAGGTCGAAGGAAGTTCTCCTAACTCCTGGCGAGACCTTCCGAGCAACACATTCTCTACATCAAACAGTTATGTAGAAGGCAGTTGGCAGGCGCTCTACAACGCCATTTATAATGCCGATGACTTCATCGAGAACCTCTCCCGCAAGGCTCCGCAGTGGGATAAGTCTTATCAGGATCTCGCAGCCATCTATATGGGTGAAGCCCGTACTCTCAGAGCTCTCTACTACTTCGAGTTAGTGCGCTGGTACGGACATCCTGTACTCATCAAGACGACTGCCGAGTCGAAGAAGCATCCGTCCGAGTTCACACAACCGGATCCTTCAGAGGTGTACGAATATATCGAACAGGACCTCAAATATGCCGCTGAAGTGCTTCCGTGGGCAGTTGATGACACTTACAGAAGCGACAGCCAGTTCAGAGTATCAAAAGGCACTGCTCTCGGACTCCTTGCCAAAGTTTATGCTACCTGGGCAGGTTATCCGCTGCAGGACGAAAGCAAATGGGAGCTCGCCGCAAACACCGCGAAGATTGTGGTGGAATCAGGCAAGCATCACTTGCTAGATGATTATCAGACACTTTGGGAGAACACCTGCAACAATGTCTGGGATCCTGAAGAAAGTCTCTTGGAAGTATCCTTCTACACTCCTTCTGTTACCGGCAGCGACCCTACCGGACGTATCGGAAAATGGAACGGAGTCACAGCTGCAGACGGCTCAGGCGACTACATCAGAATCGCGGCAAACTGGAAAGTACTCCCTACTTTCATCGCATCCTGGCCGGATCACCTCAACGACAAAAGATGGGCTCTGTCTTTTGCGGACTACAAATACACCACCAGCGGTAAGACCGCGCTTGGCACATACAAGCCGGACGGAGCTACAGAGAATCTAGACCTCACTATGGAAATCGCGATGGCCGCAGATGCCAAACCGGACTGGAGAAAGCCGTTCAACAATGCGCTCACCCCTGCCAAATGGGATCTCGCAAAATATACGAAGGAACAGCTTAAGGATGCCAACTATTCCAATGTCAACTGGTACATTCTCCGATATGCGGACGTGCTGCTTCTTTACGCGGAAGCACTGAACGAATGGCACAAGGCTCCGACCAACGATGCATATTCTGCAATCAATATGGTACGTCGCCGTGCATACGGGCTTCCTGTAAACACAGCATCCACCGCTTCCGACCTCACAACAGGTATGACATACGAACAGTTCCAGCAGGCTGTAAGAGATGAACGTGCACACGAACTCGCATTCGAGGGTCACAGACGTCAGGACCTCGTACGCTGGGGCATCTACTACGAGACGATTATGAACACTGCCTCAGAGCTTGCCAACTGGCACGAGCAGATGCCGTCTCTCTATATCATCTCCGACTACACTGTCAAGGGACGTAACGAGATTCTGCCGATCCCGCAACGTGACCTTGATATGATGAAACAATGCGTCCAGAACGAAGGCTGGAGATAAATAATCAAGTTGCGCACCTGCAAACCCGTTTTTCAGGTGCGCAACATTATTATAACAGACAATAAGTTATATACATACAAACCACTTTAATTATGAAAATGAAGAATGAATATAATGCTCCTCTCGTGGAGCTCATATCCATCAGCACTGAAACAAACTTTGCTCAAAGCACCCCCCCCAATAAATTTGACGGAGAGGCTGAATACTACGATTTTCTGGATGAACAGGGATGGGCGTAATCAAGATCTGACAATGAAACGAATATACACACTCATTATGGCTGGAGCCGCTGTACTGGCGGTATCTTGCACAAAGGAAAATGAAGGCGTCAGGTCTGTAAACTACGTAGATCTCCAGTTGTCCTCAGTCTTTGAGGGGCAGACTTCGCTGGACACTAAAACCTCCGTTGATGCAGACGGCAAGGTATCGTGGAGCAGCGGAGACCTGATTTCGGTGTTCGACAATTCCGCCACAGCCGAGAAGCACAACAACGAATTCTCTTACTCTGGAGAGGGCAACAAATTCGACGGTCAGGTTCCTGATGATGCGTCTGAATTCTATGCACTTTACCCATACAATGCTGATGCGTCTATCACGGAGGGAAGCATAACCACGACACTCGCTGCGGATCAGATTGCCGCAACCGGGACTTTCGCTGACAATGTAGCCATTATGGCGGGCAAGGTGACAGACAGCACAATCGATTTCAAGAATATCTGCTCACACATCAGGTTCACCATTGCAGAGGACATCACTGATGTCCAGTCCATAACCCTGATAGGCAACAACAGCGAGGCGCTTTGCGGAACTTTCTCAGTAGCATTCACCGAGGGAGAACCGTCAATCACAGTCACTGAGCCGGAGACTTATGTACGTCTGTACAAAGAGGACGGCACTGCTCTTGCTCCGGGAGATTATTTCTTCACCGTCCTCCCTGTAGAGTTTACCAATGGATTCACAGTCATTCTCTCGAAGACCGACGGAAGTCAGAAAGCGAAGTCCATCACCTCCGCTGTCACCTCTGTAGGCGCTCGCAATAAGATACTTCCTCTTACCAAGCTGGAAGCTAGCCAGTATGAAGACCATCTCAACTACTTTGTTCGTTACAATGATGGCTTCGACATCACAATCGGAGGCTACACATTCAACAAGGAGGGCAAATCCGGAGGCGTGCTGGTCAATGACACCAAGAACAACGGCAACATCAACACCGACGGCGTTTATTTTGTTGACGCGACTGCTACCAAAGCAAATTTCAACAAGGCTCAGGCATATAAATCTCTGATAATCATCGGAAGTGATAACTCACAGAGATCAGACTTCACATTCTCGAAACAGGCGAGACTATATGATGCCGGTGATGTTCTTCTTTTGGCTAATCTCAGATGCACAGTCTCAGCACCGAGAGCATTCGAACAGAACAAGGATACAGAAGGCCACAATTTCAGTAAATTCGGCAAAGTAATCTTCTCCGATTGCCATTTCAAAAATATAAGCGGCAACTTTATGCAGTTCAACAATGGCGCGTTCTCAGAACTAGACCTTAATGTAGAAGACTGCGACTTCGGAATAAAAGCCGCTACCGTCTATATCTTCAACACCGGCTCAACGGCTTCTACAGCCCAAAAAATAGTTTTCAAGAACAATATTTTCTATGCAGAGAACGAGACTGCAGCCACAGCATTCAAACTAATCCATAGCGACAAACTCGTCATCGACGTATTCAACGGAGACGCAAACACTTTTGACGGCACCATCCCGCACGACAATCTTTTGAGAATCGGAGATATCGGCACTTCATTCGACTTTGCGCGGAATATTTTCAACGAATGTAACAAGACTGCAAATGCGACTACAAAACTAATCACTTTCCGCCTCAATAGTAGCGTTAAAAATGCAGCCGGAACGGTTACAAACAACTACTATTACAATTCAGCCACAAAAGCAGTCATTGGTCCGGGAATAGGAACCAGCGCATATCCGACTTGGACAATCAATTCCGTTGCAGAGTTGTCAGACACACCACTGTCTACTACATGGAATCCTGCTGAAGAGACCTACGGGGCCTACACCTACCCGAGTTCAGTTTCCAAATCCGTCGGAGCTAAACGCGCGGATATGACATCGACATCTACGGCTTCAGCACAGTAGCATCGTCTGGCCGCTACGCAGGATATTAGTTTTAACTACTTCTGACAGAGACAAATTCCTGCAATTCGGCTGATAAACATCATAACGGAGGGCGACTAAAGAATCCTGGTCGTCCTCCTTTTGTTAATCAATAATCCTAGTCGCTAAAAATTCGGCGGTCGCTACGCGCTTCGCGCAAGTTTGTTGCTTACCCTCAATCACTTCGAGACATAAAACTCCTGCAGGCTGACGACTGCTGCCCTTAGGGACATCTAGCACTGACAGTGAGTTAATATTCCCCATATTGCTGACTTGAGTCTGCCAGCTAATATTAGTCCCGTTTGCGGTTCCATTCGGTTGGAAGACAGCCCATATAGCGCTTGAAACAGGTGGCAAAGTAGGAAGGGCTGTTGAAGCCGACCATATCGCTGATGACGGAAATGGAGTAGCGCCCGTCCTTCAGAAGACGGCAAGCTTCTTTGAAACGTATGCGTCGGATAAAGTCGAGGGCAGACTCACCCGTGAGCGTCTTGAGTTTGAGATGCAGATTCGAGCGCGACATTCCCATCTCGGAGGCAAAGTCCGCCGTGGAGAAATCCGCATTATCCATATTGTCCGCTACAATTGCCGCAGCTTTCGCAAGCAGTTCCTCATCGTATGCCGTAATCACCCCCCACTGATTCTCGACAGCCGAAGCCGTTTCCGCACCGCCAGTCAGCCTTGCGCGGGTACGCAGCATATTGCGGATCTGCGCCTGGAGCAGAGTGAGAGAGAACGGTTTGGAGATAAAGTCGTCCGCTCCCGCTCTGAACGCCGCAAGCTGGTCCTGCTCCTCCGTGCTTGAGGAAATCACTATTACAGGAATGCCCGATGTGGCGATATCCCTCTTAATCTGTGAGCATAGTTTCAGGCCGTCAAGAGCCGGCAAATTGATGTCAGTAATCACCGCATCAGGCTTAGAATGTGTCAAACTGTCCAATGCCTCATCTGTATTTGATGCAATTCGGATTTCGAACCTGTCAGAAAGCGCATCTTTCAGATATGCAGCCATTTCCTTGTTGTCTTCAGCTATGAGCAATGCTCCGCCTGTATCTTCGGAAGTAGCGGAATCGGTTGGCTGGATACTCTCAACATCCTCTCCTTCCGGTTCTGGCGCATATATGTCTCTTACATTAGTTGCGCTCGCATCTCCCTTCTCTTCCTGAGAATAAGCACCCTCAGAAATTGGAAGTCGGACAGTGAACTCCGAACCTTTCCCCGGCTCACTCTCAAGTGAGATTTTACCGTGATGCAGCTCCACGAGCCTCTGTACTAGAGACAGTCCGATTCCGCTGCCGACATAGTCCCTCTCGACCTGATAGAACCGCTCGAAAATGCGCCCCTGCTTATCTTCAGGGATTCCTGAACCCGTATCAGAAACGCGAATCACCAGTTCTCCGCCTTCTATTCCCGCATATAGAGTCACCGAGCCAGACTCCGTATATTTGATTGCATTGGAAAGAAGATTGCTTAGGATGAGCTCAAGGTATTGTGCGTCAAGACAGGCAGTCTCACCACCTAACGTAGAGTCGAGACGGTACTTGAGCCCTTTCTTCCGCGCCACCGGCTCGTATGCCGACCAGTTCTCCCGAATCAGTTTCAGGACCGACTCCTGACGCACGTTCAGTCTGAACACACCTAGTTCAGCACGCCGGTAGTCAATCAGTTGGTTCACCAGATGCAGCAGACGGCGAGCATTGCGGTCAACATAGCGCAGCTGTCTGCGCATTGCCGTGTCTCCGCATTTTGCAATTATTTCCGACAACGGATTGATTATCAGCATCAGCGGAGAACGCATCTCGTGGGATATATTTATGAAGAACTGTGTCTTCATCTGCTGTATTTCCTCCTGATGAGACTTCTCTCTCGCCTCAATTTCCTGTTTCCTCTGTCTGTCCTTACGCCTGATGAGCAGCAGGCAGAGTCCCGCGACAATCATAATAAACAACAACGAGAACGCGATGATTGCCGGCACTGTTTTCCACCAGACCGGTGCTATGTTTATCTTAAGTGAAACTTCCTTGTCACACCATTTGCCGTCGCTGTTCGCGGATTTTAGTCTGAACACGTACTTCCCGTGCGGAAGATTTGACCAGAACGCCGTTCTCGCATTGTCTGTAACATTCCAAGTATCATCATAACCCTCAAGCATATAGGCGAAGGTATTGTGCTTGCCGGAAAGATAATTGGGAACAGAAAAGGACACTGCGAATGAATTCTTGTCGTATGGAAGACGTATTTCCCCGTTATGCGGCAACATATTACCAGATTCATATTTTCCGGTCAAAGAAAAATCCGTTATGATCGGTTTTGGCGAATATGGATTATCCGTGAAAAGCTCCGGATTGAAGTATGTGATTCCATTTGAGCCGCCGAACATAATTTCGCCATTGGTCCGTCCCAAACCGGCATTTGGATTGAACTGGTTTGAAGGGAGCCCGTCTCCTGCCGTATAGTTTCTGAACGAGACCGAGAATGGGTTGAAACGGGATATGCCTTTGTCCGTACTGACCCATATCATACCGTATTTGTCGGCTACCATTCCGTCGATTATGTTTCCCGGAAGGCCGTCAGCAGAAGTATATCTCGTCCATTCTCTGCTTGCATAAGCATAGCTCCACAGACCGTCCCTAGTTCCTGCAAGAACATATTTGCCCGGAATTTCGAGCAGAGACTGCACATACATTTTGGCAGGGGCGGAAATGTCAGCACAAAGTGAGAGGGAACTGCCATCGGAGGTAAATACAATCAGTCCATCTCCTCCGCCTGCCCAGATCCTACCTTCAGACAACAGCAACGCTCTAACCTGCATTGCAGAGAATTTTTCAGCTTCAGCCGCAAAAGCAGGAGATTCTATCTTCCCGGTTGAGCGGTCAAAAACCTGCAACCCGCCGAGTGTTCCGAGCCAAAGTTTTCTTCCGCCGTCGAACGGCACAATCGAATACACGTCCGAAAGTCCGGAGTTTCCGTCGGAAGTCACTGAAGAGAAACGGGTTACGATTCCGGAAGGCACATCTATGCAGGACAGACCTCCGGCGTGCGCTCCGACATAAACCCTGCGCCCGGCATCGTCTATCCACAACGCCTTGACATCGTCCGCCTCAGGCATGTTTCCGATTCCCTGACCGGATTTCACCGACCAGTAGCGGAAAGTTCCGGCTGAAGGATTCCAACAGTTGACGCCCCCGGTATTTGTACCTATCCATAGTCTGCCGGATGCGTCTTCGGATATACAGTTAACTACATTGTCATTAAGCGAGAGGGCTGACGGATCGCGGCGCAGCGTACTGAAGCGGTTCTTCAGAGGATGCCACCAGTTCACGCCACCGTAATAGGTTCCAAGCCACATTCCGCCTTGATTGTCCCGACAGATACATCTCACAGAATTTTGGGACAATGTCCCCTCTATAGAAGCGTCACCTATGACAGGTCGAAAGACATCGCCGTCAAGGATGCTGAGTCCGCCGTAAGTGCCCACCCAGAGCCGGCCGTCACCGTCTGTAGAGACAGAACGCACGAAATTTGACGGAAGTCCGTCCTTCTGCCCTATCCGCTCCGCACCGATGCAGGTTTTCCCGTCCAGTATAATCTTCCACAGTCCGTCTCCTTCGGTTGCCACCCAGAGATTTGCTCCGCTTCGGAATATTGCTGTAACCATTGCACGGGAAGAAAGTTCCGGGATTTTACGGACATCTCTGCCCGGCATATCCATTCGATATAACCCTCCTTCACGGCCTCCAATCCAGAGACAGTCTCCATCACGGCTCAGCACGCTCGGGCTTATTCCGCCACCGAGCCCACCATCACGCCATTCTCCTTTTTCCGGATTGAATATCTTGAGCTGACCTCCTGCAACCGCGTACAATTCACCGCCGTCTGCAGGAGCAAGTCCGCTGATCTCCCCTACATTCCAATTCTCAAACGACTCGCTTTCAGGTTTGTACAAAGATAATCCTTTGTCAGAACCCGCCCAGATGCGGCCTTCAGCGTCTACAAAAAGCAGTTTGACTATATCTGACTGAAGTGACGTGGCCTCATCTGCGGCATTGCGCCAGACACGGAACTCGTAGCCGTCGTAGCGGCTCAGTCCGTCCATTGTGCCGAACCACATCATCCCGGTGCTGTCCTGACATACTGTGAACACGGTATTCTGCGACAGTCCGTCATCGACAGTCAACCTGCTGAAATATGGAGCACGGAAACCAGACAGCACCAGCACTGCGCTAAGGCTTACCAACGCTGCACTTAGATTACGGAGCATCAGCCTCCCACCAAAGTCCATCGACCGCGTACGACGTCTATCAAGCGTATGTCCTACGCAGAATAACCTCCTAGTCAAGAGCAACATCTTTCTACACACTTCGTAACACACCCCCTGGCCGTAAACCGGAACAGTTCCATTTTTAGCAGACTTTATTTGTTTTGCAGACATACGTGGCATTTTTGTAATGATTCTCCCCTCTTTCCCAAACATATAAAGTTACAAAAAATTTCAGGAAAAGACGACCGCGATGTTCCGCTCAGGTGGTGACAAAGGCGGAGAGTGGATTCTCCTTTATCTATATTGACAAACAACCTTCGAACGATGATGGCGGCAAAAGGTGTCGTATCGACTTCCTACTCCGCTTTCAGCAGCTGTACGCAGCGGTCGATGACTTCCTGATGTCTGACTTTATCGACGGAGAGAATGATGTCGCGTCCTGTCGGATGGGCGCAAAAAGTGGTGAGACCCTGTTCATCCACTTCCACCTTGCCGAGTCCGCTCTGGCGGAAGAAACGGTTACCCTCGATGCCGTAGAGAACCGAAGTGAGATCCCAGATCGGGCGGTCGAAAGGCATCGGAAGATAGGCCTTGTAGGCCTCCGCGACAGGGTTCGGACCTTCATAGCCGAAATTCTTCTCGACTTCCGTCGCCGGGAAATGCAGTTCGTCGCCAAGTTCGAACGGCGACACGACGATGTTGACCGGACACTCTGCGAAGAACTTTCTCGCGGACGGGACATCCCTCACAACATTGTACTCGGCGAATCTACCTTCACCCTCCTTGCGGAAATTGCCGGCCATGGACGAAACGCACTTGACCTTTTTCTCCAGCAGTTCCCTGCCGCTCAGCGGCGAGATGTCGTCAGCCGGAGAATCGAGCAGCGCCGCGAGGTTTGTGGAGAACCCTACGGAGATTATGACCACGGAGTGGTCAGGCTGGGCTGAAAGCAGCCTGCGGTAGAGCTGCACTGCGGAGGGCAGAGACGAATAGTCCTTGACCGTGCGGGGAAAATCCATCTTTGAAACGGCAGTCACGAAGTTCATTCCGTTCTGGTTCACCCCGTCCGCGCTTGTATCCACCGGCTTCGCTGCAACACCAATCGGAGTGTCGCCATAGCCGTAATATGTGCTTACGATGTCGATGAACTCGGCGGAAGCGATGTCGTTCTTGTTGACCGCTATGCCAAGAACCTTGGCCTTTCCCTCGTCGGAGTAGCGGTAGAGCATCGCCAGAGCGAGAGCGTCATCCACGTCGTTCCCCATATCCGTATCAAAAATCACCGACTGCGGATGTGATGTCGAGCACGAGAGCACTGCCAGAAAAGCCAGTGCCATAAAGATTATTTTCTTCATATCATTAATTATTAACATATTATAGGAACATAACGCAGAAATTCAACTTTCGGGGCAAACTCCATCAGTTTCCGGAGGCGATGATAAGTCCCAGACCTGCGATAAAAAGGACGAACATCAGCGCAAGAAGCCAGTTCACGCTCTTCTTTGCGCCCTTGAACTCCTTCCAGATGAACACGCCCCAGATTGCGGCGATGAGCGGCGCTCCCTGTCCGAGTGCATAGCTTACTGCCGCTCCGGCAGTGCCTGCGGAAACATAGTTGAGTCCCGTACCGAGACACCAAATTGCACCTCCGAGCATTCCCACGCAGTGGGTCTTCGCGTCGCCCTTGAAATAGTCCGCGAACCTCACGCCCGGCTTCGTAGAGTCGTTGAGCGTGAACACGCAGTTGAAGAGGAAATTGCTGACGAGAACTCCAAGAGCGAAAATCACCGTTCCGGAATATGGGGTGAGCATTCCCGGCGCTGGGTTGTGGATGTTGTCGATGTCGATTCCGTTATAGACTAGAGCGGAGAAGAAGGACATAATCACTCCGGCGAGTACGGCATAAATCAATCCCATACGGTTTTCCCTCGGGTCTCTTTCCGACTTGTCAACCTTGCCGGAAGCAACCCCGTTGCAGACAATCGCGACGACGACGAGAGCGACTCCCACAAGCAGCAGAGGAACGTTCGTCGATGGGTTCGGGTGGAAAACGAGGTTGTTGATGACACCTACCACGAGAGCAAGCCCAACTCCGAGAGGGAAAGCGACTGACATTCCAGCCTTTGCGGTCGAAGCAGAGAGCAGGATGTTGGAGACGTTGAAGACCACGGCACCGAGAAGAATCCAAGCGACACAGTTGATGTCGGCCTGCGCGAGGTCGTCGATGAAATGCCTTCCTTCAGAACCGAATGTACCGAGGGTAAAGGCGAGGATGAGGGAAAACAGGACCATTCCTATCACATAGTCCCAGTAGAAGAGCTCATATCTCCAGCTCTTTGCGGCCATTTTCTGCGTGTTTCCCCACGAACCCCAGCAGAGCATTGTGATGAAACAGAGGATGACCGCCAAAAATTGACTGTTTGCAATGAACATAGTATCAGATTTTATGTGTTATTTCATAAATATGTGTATGCCGACGGCAATATATCACACCACACATCGGTTTCCCCGGGAAACATATCGTTTCAAATCGGGATGTGCGGTCGGGAGCACAATCGTTTGCGCAAAGTTATCCATTATTGCCATCAAAAACAAGAGAACGAGGGAATATATCACACTTTTCCGCAGTATGTCATCACAGTTCGGCCGCTGGCATCTCTCAAAAGGATTCTATTCGGTGCCACTGGATATATTTACGCGATTTTATTTTGTGCTGTCGAACAAATTCTCTACATTTGCGACAAAGCAATGGAAATGGACAAAGAACTTTTTCGCATCGTCATATCTGAAAATCAGGAATATATAGGCAGCATCCCATTGATTGAGCGTCCTATGAATCTGGAGGAGTCGGGGAATTATGTTTTTGTCGGCGTGAGGCAGGCCGGGAAGTCCTATCTCCTCTATCAGCGTGTTCAGCAAATGCTGGAACGCGGCACGAAGCTGGAAGACATTGTATATGTGAATTTTGACGATGAACGGCTGCTGGGGATGACCTCGGATGATTTTGACCTCATTCTGCAGGCATATCACAGTATGTATGACGGACATCCGGTCTTTTTCTTTGATGAAATCCAGAATGTCGACGGTTGGGCGAACTTCGCCCGTCGGCTTGCGAACAGGAAGTATCAGGTTTATGTGACCGGCAGTAATGCAAAGATGCTGGGACGCGATGTGGAAACGGTTCTTGGCGGACGCTATCTCGACGTGAAAGTTTTCCCATACTCTTTCCGCGAGTTCCTGAGCGCTGCCGGAGAGAGCATCACCCGAGGTTGGCAATATGGAAGAAAGGCGGACAGCCTGCAGAGACTTTTCAGAGTCTATTTCGAATGGGGAGGATTCCCGGAACTGGTGAATTTCCGTGAGAAACGGGTGTGGCTGAACAGTCTGTATAACCGTATCTTCCTCAATGATTTGGTTGTCAGACACAGAATAAAGAACGATGACGCTCTGCGTCTGTGCGTGCGGCGTCTGGCAGAAAGCGTCATGCAGCCGTGTTCGTTGAACCGCCTGTGCAATCTTGTGAAATCGACAGGCGTTTCAAGCAGCGTCTCGTCCATTATGGAGTATGTACGTTATCTTCAGGAGTCGTGTCTGTTGTTTTCCATTGACAATTATGCGTCTAAGATTGTCGAAAGGGAGACCGTCAAGAAGCATTACTTCGTCGATAACGGACTTCTTCATCTGTTTCTGAACAGTCCGGAAACGGCATTGTTGGAGAATCTGTGCGCTCTGACACTATTCAAGAAGTATGGGAGCGGGCTTTTCTATTACAACCGGAATGTCGAGGTCGATTTCTATGTCCCGGAAGAAAATCTTGCAGTCCAGTCCTGCTATCGGATGAGCGATGAAACCACGGTTGAACGCGAGGTCAAGGCTCTGACCGCATTGAACTCACTCCGTCCGCTGCACAAGGCTGTGATAATAACCTATGAGGACGAGGGTGGCATCGAACGCGACGGCCTGCACATCGACGTGGTTCCAGTCTGGAAATGGGCCGTTGAATGCGATGCCGCTGC
>CAVHJF010000016.1:0-48149 GCA_963636275.1 Acutalibacteraceae bacterium
CGATGATTTCCGGAAGAAAACTATTCAAGATCGGCTTCGGTAAGAAATATATCGTTGCAAATACAATGAAAATCAGAACTGTTGCTGATTCTTTGATTTTGACAGATTTGTATTGGTCCATATTCTCAAGTCCCTTAAGTCAATGTCCTTATCAATATTAACTTGTATCAATAATTGTCACAAGAGCCCAATAGGTGTTTGCAACTGCGCAACAACTATCTCAAAGTTAAATAAAAATGCCGATGTTTTAGTTTCGGATATCGCCAGACAGTCAGTAAAATTACCAGTAAAGAATCAATAATTCTAAGGCTATGTCAGTCGAACGGCTATTAGTTGGAGATATTTTCTATTTGCTTGCGATATTATACAAAAAATGTCTAACTTCGCAGGTGAATGGAAAGATTGAAAGCGATGAGCATAGCTGATTGGATTGAAGAACTGCCACCGCGCGGCAGATACACGTTTTCAAAGGAGGATGTGCGACAGGCATTCCCTTTAATGCCCGCATCTACTATTTCCACTGCATTGCATCGCGCTGTGGTAAAAGAACGAGTATTCTCACCTTGCCGCGGTTTTTATGTGGTTGTGCCCGAGGAATACCGGATGTGGGTAGCCGTGCCACAGGAAGTTTACTTGGACCGGATGATGAAGTATCTTCAGAGGAAATACTATGTCTCACTGCTCAGTGCAGCTGAGCGACACGGCGCAGCCCATCATGCGCCGATAGAGTTCCAGGTAATGGTTGAATCTCCTGTTATGCGGGACAAAGAGCGAGAGGGTTACACTATCCGCTACGCCGAGCGCCGGGAAATTATTATGGACTATGTTGAACGGCAGGAAGTGCCTGCCGGTTGGCTGAACGTCTCAAGTCCGGAACTAACGGCAGTGGATCTGGTGGCATATCAAGAACACATTGGAGGTCTTTCGCGAGCGGCAACAGTATTGGAAGAGTTGTCTATGAATTTGGATTTTGCCAAATTGAGCACGGTCTTTCTAAAAATCGCGCCAGCTCCCGTATTCCAGCGACTGGGCTACCTGCTGGACCGCGTATTGGACGAAGAAACTATTGCCGATAATTTGCTCGCTCTAATCAAGTCGGGAGGTTTAAAAATGAAGGCCGTGCCACTTAGGCTAGGCTCGGCTGTAGATGGTTTTGAAGTTGATAAGAAATGGAAAGTGATTGTAAATCAGGAAATTGAAATTGATGACTTATGACCGATACCTTAGATTCGTAGCCAGCCATGCACCAACGCATAAGGAATTCGTTGTGAATATGGAAGAGAAAATGCAGAATCCGGAATTCCTTGGCGATACGACGGCTCTCCTTCGTCCCGGTATTGCATTTGACCCGCAAAAAGCTTGGGAAAAGGTTCGGGATGATCTGGTTGCTCTTCTCTCCAAATAAGGAATTTGTTTAATGTGGTGCTGATGTCTCACGTGATTCCAGTTGGTTGAAATGTCTTGAATAATTGGTATATTTGAAGAAGGGGAATTTTGAGATGAAAATTTCGGAATGACCGGTATTAAGACAAAACAGCGGAATAATGGAAAGTACTGCGCACGATAAAATTATGGAAATCTGCGGGAAGCAGAAAACTTATTTTCACAGCGGAGCGACACTCGATGTGAAAGCAAGGAAGAATAATCTCAAGTTGCTAGAAAATGCTGTCCATAAATGGGAAAAGCCGCTGTGTGATGCTCTCTGGCAGGATCTTCATAAATCATATCAGGAAGCATATCTTACTGAAATAAGCATTCTTCTGGGCGAGATACGTACCCACCTCCGCAATATAGGGAAGTGGACAAGACCCCAGCGATGTCATACGCCGTTGAAACTGTTCCCTTCGTCAAGCAGAATCATCAGTGAGCCTTTGGGAAATGCCCTTATCATTTCCCCGTGGAATTATCCAGTTCAGCTCCTTCTTACGCCGCTCGTAGGCGCCATATCGTCAGGTTGTACAGCTGTACTGAAACCGTCGCCCTATGTGCCGACAGTCTCGAAGGTGATCGAGGATATGATAGGCGAAACATTCCCGGAAGATTATATTGCGGTGGTTCAGGGACATAGAGATGTGAATACTTGGCTGCTGGAACGGCGTTGGGATATGATATTCTTCACCGGCAGCCCGTCACTCGGGAGAGTCGTGATGGCTTCAGCCGCCAAGACATTAACTCCAGTAGTTTTGGAATTGGGCGGAAAGAGCCCTTGCATTGTGGATAAAGACGCTGATATAGATGTCGCGGCAAAACGCATAGCGTGGGGGAAGAGTCTGAATGCTGGGCAGACCTGCATAGCGCCTGATTATCTGATGGTTCACAGCTCGATTAAACAGGAATTTCTGTCAGCCCTGCAAAAGGCGTTCACTTCTTTGCTCGGGGAGGATGCCTCGAAATCGGAGCATTTCGTAAGAATAGTGAGCGATAGCGCGTTCAACCGGCTGTCAGGCTATTTGAAAGACGGCGATATCGTATTTGGCGGACACAGCGATCCGGCAAGCAGATATTTTGAGCCCACTGTGCTTGACAATGTCAGTCCTGAATCGCCTGTGATGCAGGAGGAGATTTTCGGGCCGATTTTTCCAGTGCTGACATTCAATGACTTAGATGATGTTGTAGGCTTCGTGACATCTCGAGAGAAGCCGTTGGCGCTGTATTATTTCGGTGGGAATGCGGAAAAAGTTCTCAATCATACTTCGTCCGGAGGCGCCTGCGTAAATGACACCATAATGCATATCGCCAATGAAAATGTTCCGTTCGGCGGAGTCGGAATGTCAGGAATGGGCAGCTACCACAGTAAATTGAGTTTCGATGCGTTCTCTCATAAACGTGCGGTGATATCTACGCCTACATTATTAGATTTGCCGTTCCGTTATATGCCGTATTCCTGGTTCAAGATTGCCAAAAAGATATTGTAGCTCAGAAAGGGAAACGGTTGAGTGTTAAATGATTATGAAATTATTGCAGATGAAGAAATTGTCAAATATCGTCAAGCCTGAGGGGATGGGGGCGGAAGAATGGCAGCGTGAATTGCGTCGCCAATTTGCGACCAAGGAATTGCTGTCGATAGTTCCAAATGAACAGGAAACTGTCTACGGGTATTTCGATGTACGTAATCCCAAGACAAAAAACAGCTACAAAGTGGTGTATAGGGGCTTGGACAGCCGATGGAACTACTGTTCCTGTATGGATTTCAAGACAAACCAGCTTGGGACGTGCAAACATCTGGAGGCCGTGAGGCAATGGCTAGAGGCGCATCATAAGAAAGCATCTGTCGTTAACCCTCCATTTTCGTCATTGTATGTGTCCTATCGGAGCGACCGTTGCATCTGCCTGAGGATAGGAAGCAGTCATTGGACGGAGATGACGGAATTGGCCGGCGAATATTTTACTCCGGAAGGAGTCGCTCTGCCTTCCACATTGACTCATCTGCCGGATTTCATTGCCAAAGCTAAAGAGATAGACCCAGACTTCAGGTGTTATTCAGATGTCATAGATTATCTTGCTGAAATAAAGGATGCGCAATATCGGGAACGGTATATGGTCAAAGTGACGGATGAATCTTTGGACAAGTTGCTGAAAACCAAGCTTTACGAGTATCAGAAGGAAGGCGTCAGATTCGCTTTCGGCAAGGGAAAGTCTGTCATAGCGGATGAGATGGGTTTGGGCAAGACGATTCAGGCCATAGCGACTGTAGAACTTATGCGCAAGGCCGGGCTTATCTCATCGGCTCTGGTGCTTTGCCCGGCATCGTTGAAATTCCAGTGGAAAAATGAGATTGAGCGGTTTACGGATTCGTCCGCAGTAATCATTGAAGGTGCGCAGAACAAGCGCAGAAGCCTGTATGATTCAGAGGCGTTCTACAAGATAGTCTCGTATCATACTGTCAGCAATGATATAAAGGATTCGCTGAATGTCAGGGCGGAATGTCTTGTGATGGATGAGGTGCAGCGCATCAAGAACTGGAATACGCAGATATCCAGAGCCGTACGGCGGATTCAGTCGGATTATGCGATTGTGCTTTCGGGTACGCCTTTGGAGAATAAACTGGAGGAACTTTACTCTGTAATGGAGTTCGTTGACCAGTATTGTCTCGGACCATATTACAAATTCATCGAGATGACCACGGTGAAGGATGATTCCGGTAAAGTGGTGGGTTACAAGAATTTGAACTATGTCGGTGAACGCCTGTCGAAGCGCCTTATACGTAGGCGCAAGTCGGACGTCGCATTGCAGCTGCCTTCCCGTACGGATCAGAATCTGCTTGTCCCGATGACTCCTCAGCAGCAGGCGTTCCACGATGAGTTCAAGACCGGAGTTGCACAACTGGTGTCAAAATGGAGACGCAACTACTTCCTTACAGACAAGGACAGGAAGCGTATGCTGCTGTTGCTCAGCCAGATGAGGATGGTGTGCGATTCGACTTATATTCTTGACCAGGAAACTCGTTATGATACGAAAGTCGATGAGATTATGAATATCGTGCGTAATGTGGTCGAGAGCGGAGATGATAAAATAGTGATTTTCAGCCAGTGGGAGAGGATGACGCGTCTGATTGCCGGCGAACTGGAAAAATTGAATATAGGATATTCGTCTTTGAGCGGCAGGATTCCGTCAGAGGCTCGCAGCAAGATAATCGGCAGATTCCAGGAAGATCCGGAATGTCGGGTTTTCCTTTCGACAGATACCGGAAGCGCGGGGCTTAATCTGCAGGTTGCGTCTCTTGTCATAAATGTGGATTTGCCTTGGAATCCGGCGGTGCTGGAGCAACGAATCGGGCGTATATATCGTATTGGCCAGGAACGTAATGTTCAGATTGTCAATATGATATCCAAAGATTCATTTGAGGAGAGGATGTTGTCTACCCTAAATGTGAAGTCCGCCTTGTTTGACGGAATTCTTGATGGCGGTGAGGATACTGTGGCGTTGGATGACAGCAAGATGGGCAAGATAATGGAGTCAGTAGCGGAATATATCGCGTCTGACGGCATCGCTTCGGATGTCCGGAACAGTGTTCCTGAACAACCGGAAAATTGTGACGTAAGTTCTGCCGGAATCGGTGCGGTCGGGGTCGTCAGTCCGGCTGGCACAGGAAAGTCAGGAAGTGCGGCAGAAACTGCCAAGTCGGGGTCGGAGGCACTGAGTGATAACGACGATGACGAAAACTTTGATCCTGAGAAACTGATCGGGCAGGGAGTATCCTTCCTGACAAATATTTCCGAAATACTTCAATCTCCTGAAAAGACAAGCCGACTTGTCAACAGCCTTGTACATACGGATCCGCAGACCGGAAAGTCAGAGCTCCGTATTCCTGTGCCCGGAAAAAATGCGGTTTCTTCAATTATGGCGCTGATTGCCAAGTTTATGGCGAAGTAATCGGAAATTTTCTAACTTTGCGCAAGGAAATCTGCTATGCGTTATTTAGATGATGTGGTTGATTCCTCGATTATAAAGAATTTATTTGAATTGACGGAATGGTGAATCCTGACTGATTTCAGGAAAACTAAAGCGATATATGGTGGGATATCAGAGTAAGAGTGGTTATAAGTCTTTACGCTTGCTGAACGGCTTTTGTCTGTCAGCGCTTTTTTTGATTCTTATGCTGGCGGGATGTTCGAAAGATCCCATAGGCCCGGAGAATACAAATGACGGAAAAACTCGTTGGGACGAGGCGGTAAAGCGTAAGGTATTCATCTTGTATTCTGCCGGAAGAAATAATCTTCAGAGTAATCTGGACGCAAATCTTGAGGATGTGTTTGCCAGTACATTGCCGCGGAAGTCGCCTTCGGCAAATGTTCTTCTGGTATATACCAGGCGTCCCCAGAGTTCTTCGTATCGGGCAGCTACTCCGTCCTACCTCTTTCGCGTTAGTCAGAATTCAGATAACGAGGTTGAACTTGACACGCTGAAGACTTGGCCTGAAGATACGTCGTCTTGCTCTGCGAAAACTGTCAGGTCTGTCCTCTCGTTTGCGAAAAACAATTTTCCGGCAAGCAGTTATGGAATGTTGTTCTCTTCTCACGGTACCGGTTGGCTGCCGTCCAAGAAAAGTCTTGCGTCAACCTCTAACACGAGTCTGTCCAGCGTGGGCGTTGACGATGTTTCGCCGAACGATACCTATGATATGGATATTGAAGAATTTGCGTCTGCGATTCCATATAAGCTTGATTATCTTATCTTTGATGCCTGCCTGATGGGTGGAGTGGAGACCGCATACGCATTGCGCGACAAATGCCATTACTTGATTTCTGCGCAGACAGAGACTATGGCAGATCCGGGCCTGTGCGATTACACAAAACTTGTGTCCAGACTTTTCGTGACAGGTGACGCTGATTTGGAAGCTGTCTGTAAAGACTCATATGACTGTTATTCTGCAAAGACCGGATTGAACAAATCCCTGACGATTTCGCTTGTCGATTGCTCCAAGATGGAGAATCTTGCATCTGTCTGCAGCGGGGTTTTCTCGGATTTCCGAATTCGAATCGCGTCTGTAGAGCCGTCAGATGTCCAGGCTTATTATCATACCTACTTCACAAGCAGTGCAAGAAATCATTATTATTATGATTTCGATGATATCCTGTATAGGAGCGGGGTGTCTGATGCCCGTATGTCAGAGGTGCGTGCTGCGCTGAATGAATGTGTCCTGTACAAGGCTGCGACTCCATATTTCCTTGACAGGAAAATAGATGTGCATTCGGGCTTGAGTATGTATCTCCCGGCCAACGGAACCGCTGCCTTGGATGAATTCTATAAAACCCTGTCTTGGAACAAGGCTACGCATCTGGTGGAATAGCGGGGACTCTTTGCGATGCCCTCCACATTACTCAGACGTCAGTTATTCTTTCCCTTCAGAAGCGAGCGCTTCGTTGAAACATTCCCGGCAGAGAGGTTCGTAGATATCCTTTTCTCCGAGAACCACGAGTTTGTGACTCTTTGTAAGACGGTGTGAGTGATTTGCCAGATTGCCGCATTTTACGCAGATTGCGTGAACTTTCTGGACATCTTCGGCTATCGCCATAAGACCCGGAATAGGACCGAAAGGCTTGCCCATATAGTCGGTGTCGAGCCCAGCAATGATGACTCTTTTTCCTTTGTCGGCAAGCTCCTGTGCCACTTTTACAAGACTCTCGTCGAAGAACTGGGCTTCGTCAACACCTACAACCTGAATATCTTCCGGAATATCAAGCATAGCCTTTGGCTCTTTGATAGGGGAGCAAGGAATGCTGTGCAAGTCGTGTGAAACGACATCCATATCCGAGTATCTGACATCAACTGTCGGTTTGAATATGCGGATTTTCTGGTTGGCGAACTGGGCTCTTTTGATTCTTCTGATAAGTTCTTCTGTCTTTCCAGAGAACATTGAGCCGCATATTACTTCGATGCAGCCGGTTTTTTTAGGATTTTCCGAGTACATAGTCTTGTGATAATGGATTGCGAATTTAATCTTTTTCATATTCCGATGCAATATGGAATCTGTTTGGATTTACGTCAAAATTTCCGTATGTGTCTTTACGGTATAGTTTTCCTGTTGTTCGTTTCCTTTTGTCGTATTTAAGATGTATTTTTGTACCTGACCTTGATTTGAAAATTATGGACGCACGTCTGGAAACAATATTGGCGAAATATGAGCAGGAGATGAAGTCTCTGCGTGAAAAGGTTGATGCTCTCGAAAAGAGTGTGGAAACATTGAAACGCAGTGTGGATGTAGTCCCTGCGGAAACAATAGAACTTGTTCACGAGGATTTTCTCCCTGATATAACGGAAGTAGAAGAAACCGGCGATTCAGTTGAAACGAATTCCGAAGTCGAGAATGCTGTCTCGGCTGATCTTTCGAATGACCCTGTGGAGGAGAATGCAGCGGACGAGAAGAATGTCAATGCTACTGATGTGGATTCTGAGGTAGAGATTGTTGATGACGCGGAACAGAAAGAATCGGTATTCGCATCAGGTGAAACAATTTCGGAGAAACTGTCTCATTCTGAGACTGCTCAAAATGAATCTGTTACATCGGATACGCCGGCCCCGTCGGAGTTTGAAGCACCGGTGCAGGATGATATGCCGTCTGATTCTGCAGAAGAAAATGGCGAGGCTATTGAAACTGAAGACGTTAAATCTGATGTCCCTGAATTCGAAAGCACTGAATTAGAGGCTGCTGTATCCGATAGTACCATCGATGACCTTCCGGAAGATATGCCGGGGGATGATGAGGAATTCTCATTGTTCGGGGAATTGATGGAAGAGCCTGAAGCTAAGGCTGTTGAGAAACCTAAGGCTGTGCGTACTTTGAACGATGCGAACGCCTCAAAGGTTCGCAAGTCTATAAGCGATGTAGCTGCCGGGAAACAGGCTTGGCGCAATGATATACCTGGACCTGAGGTCAAAGATGTCCGCAGCGCCATATCGTTGAACGACAGAGTCATGTTCATCAGCACGCTGTTCCGTGACGACTCTATGCTGTTCCAGGATGTTGTAAGTAGGATCAATTCATTGAATAACTTGGACAAGATAGTTCCTTATCTTGAGGAAACATTCCCGGAATGGAATATGGAATCAGACTTGGTCTATAGATTTATGATGGCAGTTCGTAGAAAAGTAAGATAATGGAGACCGGAAAACTGTTCATAGTACCGACTCCTGTCGGCAATCTCGAAGATATGACATATCGTGCAGTTCGTGTGCTGCAGGAAGCTGATTTGATACTTGCTGAAGATACGAGGACCAGTTCAGTGCTGTTGAAGCATTATGAAATTCAGGGGAAGCTCCAGTCTCATCATAAATTCAATGAACATCAGACGGCGGCAGTCATCAAGGACAGAATATTGTCCGGGCTGAATGTGGCGCTGATCAGTGATGCCGGGACTCCCGGAATATCAGACCCTGGCTTTTTGCTTGTGCGCACTTGTGCTGCGGAAGGTATTGAAATACAGACCTTACCGGGAGCTACAGCGTGCATTCCGGCTATAGTTTCATCCGGTCTGCCGTGCGACAGATTCTGCTTTGAGGGGTTTCTTCCTGTAAAGAAGGGTCGTCAGACGATGCTGAAAACTTTGTCCACCGAGACGCGCACAATGATATTCTACGAATCTCCATACCGTCTAGTCAAGACTCTGGAGCAGTTCGCCGAATATTTCGGGCCGGAAAGGGAATGTTCAGTGGCAAGAGAAATTTCCAAACTTCACGAGGAACACAGAAGAGGAAGCCTTTCTGAAGTTGCGCAGTGGTTCAAGGAACATGAACCTAAAGGCGAGATCGTAATAATCGTTGCCGGTGCTCCAAGTCGTAAGCATAATGAGGACAATGCTGGCGATTAACCTTGATAACATCGTGGCAGGTGGCATTGAGGAATAATGTCTGACAATAACAGGAATCGCGGAAATCTTTCGCGTTCTTTCGTGACCGGTGCGATAGCTCTGGCATTTCTTGCAATAGGCTATCAGACTGCGCTTTTCATACACAGGGCTTCAGCCTTGAAAATAATGTCTTCGGAGATGTCTCCGGATACTGTCTTTGTCGAATGCAGTGATGATGCTATGGCGTCCGATGCGAAAACCAACGCTGCAGGAGGAAGCTATCTTATTGGAAAAGATAAGGTTAAACAGAATACGACGGCAAAATCCGCTAAAGGAGGCGTAATCGGACGTGATGATTCCGGGCGCTCAAACGGAAACGGAGCTGGTGGTGCATCCGGCAAGTCTTATCCGTCATCAGAGAAAGTTTATGGCCGAGTCGTTGACAAGAGCAAGAGTCAATACGGCAAGGTCAGGGCTCAGTTGAAGGAGACTTTCGCCGAGAGAACTTGCGAATCATTTGCGTTCAATCCCAATACGGTTTCAGTTGAGGAACTCTGTCGGCTGGGATTTACTCTGAAACAGGCGGAGTCAATAGACAATTACAGAAGCAAGGGCGGAAAGTTCAGGCGGAAAGATGATTTCGCCAAATCGTATGTCGTGGCTGATTCAGTGTATCGCAGGCTTGAACCATATATCAATATCCCTCTTCTTGATATCAATGTGGCAGACTCGGCGGCCTTTGATGAACTTCCGGGAATAGGCGGATATTTTGCGTCCAAGATGGTGTCTTACAGGGAAAAACTCGGCGGCTATTCATACCCCGGACAACTGATGGATATATATCATCTGGACGAGGATAAATATCAGAAATTCAGTGATATGATAACTGTCGGCGTTAAGCCGCGGCCGTTCAGGTTGTGGTCGCTTCCTGCGGATTCATTGCGCCTGCATCCGTATATCGGCAACTGGCAGACAGCAAAGGCGATAGAACTGTATAGAAAAAATAATCCCCGCACCAAGTGGACCGTCAAAGGTCTTGAGGATGCAGGGATATTGGATAATGCTGTCGCCGCCAAATTGGCTGGATGCCGCATTGAACAGGCGGCAGTGGATTAGTCTTCCACGTGTTTCAACGCTTCTCTGATCTTAGCTTCGATTTCTTCGCTCAGCTCCACGTTGTCCGCGATAAGTTGCTTGGTGGCTTCACGGCCCTGTGCAAGTTTCTGGTCACCATAACTGAACCAGGAACCGCTCTTGGCGATAATGCCATATTCAACACCGAGGTCGATGATTTCTCCGCTATGCGAGATTCCTTCTCCGTAAACGATGTCGAATTCTGCCTTCTTGAAAGGAGGTGCCATCTTGTTCTTGACAACCTTTACTTTGGTGCGGTTTCCGAGAGCCTCTTCGCCGTCCTTGATCTGAGTTGTCCTTCTGACGTCAAGTCTTACTGATGCGTAGAACTTCAGCGCGTTACCTCCGGTGGTAGTCTCAGGGTTGCCGAACATTACACCTATCTTCTCGCGAAGCTGGTTGATGAATATGCAGCAAGTGTTTGTCTTGCTGATATTTGCGGTCAGCTTTCTCAACGCCTGACTCATAAGTCTCGCCTGGAGTCCGACCTTGTTGTCTCCCATTTCGCCTTCAATCTCGGCTTTAGGTGTAAGTGCTGCTACAGAGTCGATTACGATGATGTCGATAGCTCCGGAACGGATAAGGTTGTCAGCTATCTCAAGTGCCTGCTCACCATTGTCAGGCTGAGAGATAAGCAATGTCTCCAGATTGACTCCGAGAGCCTTTGCATAAGATCTGTCGAATGCGTGCTCCGCATCGATCATCGCCGCAATTCCGCCGAGCTTCTGGGCCTGTGCGATTGCGTGGATTGCGAGAGTCGTCTTACCGCTGGATTCCGGTCCGTAGATTTCGATGATTCTTCCTCTAGGATATCCTCCGATTCCGAGTGCGTGGTCAAGTGCGACGGAACCGCTAGGTATTACTTGATGTTCATCCCATTGTGGCTGATCTCCCAACTTCATAATCGTGCCTTTCCCATAGTCTTTCTCAATCTTGTCGATTGTTGCCTGCAGCGCTTTGAGCTTCCCGGTGTCTACCTGCGCATTGGCATCTTGTACTGCTTCTTTAGCCATAATGTATTTATTTTTGTTCTATTGCACGGATTTGTCCGTGTACCCTACAAAGATAGGAAAATTCGCGTCAATCGGCATTGAAAAAATGACTAAATTTGTGTTCCCAATTAAACTTCGGTTCGCTCCGGCGGAGCGAGAATTTGCTTGAGTAGGAATAATGAAGATTTGGAGTAAATGACAGAAAAGAATTTTCGGTAATACCTTCACCTCGCTTGCGACCCAAGGGGTTTGGGGAAGCCTCAAGTGATTACATTGATTTTGGAAACAAACTGACCGGTAACGGTGATTTTATGGAATATCAACTTCAACATAAACATAAGCTTTTGGGAAAGACTCCGGAAGAGTTGAAATCAATCGCGACAGAGTGTGGTTTGCCGTCATTTGCGGGAAATCAGATTGCCCAGTGGCTGTACAAGAAGAGAGTACGGACAATAGATGAGATGACCAATCTGTCCAAGGTCGGCAGGGAGAAACTTTCCGAAAAATACGAGACCGGTGTGATTGCCTATTCCGACTGTCAGGAATCGATGGACGGCACCAAGAAGTACCTTTTCCCTGTGCACTGCGCATTCGAGAACGGATTGGATCAGATTGAAAAGAATGACCAATGCAGGGTTGAAGACAGTTCCGTGGAGTCGGTGATGATCCCGGAGCTGGACAGAAAGACGCTTTGCGTATCTTCCCAGGCCGGTTGCAAGATGGGCTGTAAATTCTGTATGACCGGCAGACAGGGCTTCCACGGCAATCTCTCTTCTGCCGATATCCTGTCGCAATTCATATCAGTAGATGAATCCGAGCAGCTTACGGGAACTGTATTTATGGGAATGGGCGAGCCGTTGGACAACTATGAGAACGTCAAACGCGCGATAGATGTTCTGACTGCCGAATGGGGATTCGGATGGAGCCCGAAGAGAATAACATTGTCGTCAATCGGAGTCCTGCCGAACCTGAAGAAGTATCTGGATGAGACAAAATGCCATCTGGCGATAAGTATGCACAATGCCTTTCCTGACGAACGCGGCGAGCTTATGCCTGTCCAGAAGGCTTATGACCTCAGGGATGTGGTCAAGCTTATCCGTCAGTATGATTTTACCGGGCAGCGTCGCGTAAGTTTCGAATACACAATGTTTTCTGGGCTGAATGACGACAAACGGCACGCGGATGCAATCATCAGACTGTTGTCAGGACTTGAGTGCCGCGTGAATCTTATACGTTTCCACAAGATTCCTGACTTCCCTTATGTGTCTTCTGCTGAGGGTGTTATGGAAGTGTTCAGAGACAGGCTCAACAAAGCGGGAATCACCTCCACCATACGGGCATCGCGAGGAGAGGATATCTATGCGGCCTGCGGAATGCTTGCGGGAAAGCATAAGGAAAAGAATTTGAACCAATAATAATCTGATATGAATAAGGCTTTGAAATACATATTGTCAGCTTCGATATTTATGTCGATGCTGTCGGTATTCGTGGCTAATGCAAATGTTGACAAGAAGTCCAAGATGTATGGCATTGACCCTCAGATGGATTCGCTCTCAATGAATGCTCTGAGACATCATCTTGACAGTATACGTCAGAAGCGTCCTACCGTTGCGCTTGTCCTTGCCGGGGGCGGAGCGAAAGGACTTTCACATATCGGCGTTATGGAATATCTTGATTCTCTGGAAATTCCTGTGGATGTGGTGCTTGGAACCAGTATGGGCGGACTGATGGGTTCGCTGTATGCTCTCGGCTATACTCCTCACCAGATGGATTCCATAATGCACGCAATTGACTGGAGCGTGGCGCTGACGGACAAGGTCCCGAGAAATTATATTTCCTATAACAGGAATAAATACAAGGAGCAGATTCTGCTGTCATTCCCTTTCTATTATGCCAAGAAGGATTACCAGAAGAAGATGGATCAGGACAGTCAGTATCCTTCAGAGCCGACAAGAAAACACGGGAAGATTCATCTAGGCGCCTCAAACGGGGATGAAGCTACCTCGCTAGTGCGGGACAATCTTCTTGGAAGTCTGCCTTCCGGATTCGCGTACGGACAGAATGTGAACAATATAATAAGTTCATTGACAGTCGGATACCAGGATGAGATTGACTTTATGGACCTTCCGGTACCGTTTGTCTGCGTGGCGACCGAGATGGTGACATCCAAGCCTAAGATATGGTACAGCGGAAAACTCAATATGGCTCTGCGTTCCACAATGTCCATTCCCGGAGTTTTCGCTCCGGTAAAAATCGGCGGTATGGTGCTGGTTGACGGTGGAATGCGTGACAACTATCCGGCCGACCTGGCCCGTCAGATGGGTGCAGACATAATCATTGGCGTGGATTTGTCCTCCGGTTTCAGGGATTATGCCAACCTGAATAACATCGGCGACATAATAATGCAGGGCGTGGATATGTTGGGTCGAGCCACATACGAGAATAATGTTAATATCCCTGATGTTACGCTCAAGCCGAAGCTGGACGAGTTCAATATGATGAGCTTCGATGAAAAGAGCACAGGAATCATAATTGACAGAGGCCGTCAGGCAGCGCAGGAACAGATTCAGGCATTGGACAGTCTGAAGAGAATAATAGGCCCTTACAAATCGGAACGCAAACACAAGAAGGCCGTAGATATCAATACGGAGCCTGTCCGCATATCAAATGTTGAGATAGAAGGGGTTACGGAAAAAGAAGCGAAGTATCTCCGCAGTAAGATCGGCATTGAGCCTAATACCAGAATAAGCAAAGGGACAATCGAAAATGCGGTGGCCGAAATCTTCGGAACCAATGCGTTCGACTATGTGACTTACGAACTTCTGGGCAGCCAGGAGCCGTTCGAACTTGTAATCAGCTGCAAACGTGGACCTATCCATCAGTTCGGTATCGGAGGACGTTTTGATACTGAGGAGATTGTGTCAGTCCTGCTCAATTTCGGCCTGAATGTGCACAAGATTCAGGGCCCGGCTTTGGATTTCACCGGAAAAGTCGGCACAAATCCATACGCAAAGGCTCATTTCTATCTTCTTGCGCCTAAAGGTCCGACTATCAACGCCACGGCTTCATTCAAATGGACTGACAGAAATCAGTTCAAATTGGGAGTAGGGGATTACAAGATTGCTTATTACAATCTCCAGCAGGAAATATATCTGTCAAATATCAGGCTGCGCAAGTTTGACTTCAAGGCTGGAATACGCAATAGCTTCTTCAAACTCAATTCGGCGATGACGAATAATGTCAGCGGAGATTATGATTTGGGATATCTGACCAATGACTTCCTTTCGTTGTTCGGAAATGTGCGTGCGGAGACTTTGAACGACGGTTATTTCCCAACGAAGGGCTTCTCTCTCGGAATGGGATATGAGTGGATATTCAAGGGGTTGAGGCATCACACGGACCCGTTCAGTGCGGTTACTTTTGACTTCAAGGCCGTTGCACAGACACGCGGATGCCTTGCGATAATCCCGTCAGTGTATGCCAGGTATATGTTCGGAGGAGATCCTTCTTTGCCGTATGTGAATGTTATGGGTGGCTCTATGGCCGGACGATATTTGGACCAGCAGATACCGTTCATCGGCATCAACTATGCGGCTGCGATGGCAAATTTCCTTGCGGTGGCAAGGGCTGATTTCCGTTTCCGCCTTTTCAAGAATAACTACCTGACGGCAATGTTTAATTATGCGGTTACAGTGGCGGATATGAAAGATTTCGGAAACAAGGATAAGACTACGGGTGTGTTCGGAACCGGGCTCAAATATTCGTACAATTCCATAATCGGACCAGTAGAACTTGATGTACATTGGGCTTCAAGATTCCACAAGACGGGACTATATCTCAATATTGGTCTGTATTTCTAAGTTCTTCGGGTCGGGCAAAGGACTGTTTTGAAATGTGGGCTCATGCTACAGAGTAAATGATGACTTTTGTCGTTTGTGCTTAGGGTAGAATATTTATCTTTTCGGTTTAGGTAGGTAGGACGTTTTTCAGCCTCGCAACGAGCTGGAGATTATCTTTTTTAATATGGAGTAGGGGTATTGATGGAACAGGAGAAAATGCAGAAAATATTGTCTCGGCTGCAGGCGTTGTGCTCAAGGAAGGAATGTTGCGAGTCTGAGATAAGGACCAAGGCGTTGAAATTGGCGGAAGGTGACGAACAGGCAGCTTCCGACATTGTCAAATCGCTGGTTGAAGACAGGTTTGTAGATGACTTCAGGTATGCGTCCGCTTTTGCCCGGGAAAAAGCGTCTTTGTCCGGGTGGGGAAGTCAGAAAATAGTTTTTATGCTTGCAAGAAAGGGCGTTGACCGCAAAACAGCATTGTCTGCCCTGGAAGAAATCGACCCGGAATCATCTGCCAAAAAGTTGGAATCTGTCATAACCGCCAAATACAAGTCGCTGGCGGATGACCCTCAGTGCAAGTTGAAACTGCTCCGCTTCGCTCTCAGTCGCGGATATGGGTACGATGAAGTCAAATCAGTGGTCGAAAGCGTGATGCACCGATAGCTTATCCCCGGTGCGGGCGATTGTGTACTTTCTTTATAATGTATGTGACGATTCCCCATACCGTGAAATCATTGCTTTCGGTCACGTGAATCGGCTTGTAGGCTTTATTTGCCGGCAATAGCCACATCTCATCCGGCATTTTGAGAATTTTATAAGAAATTCCTGCTTTCTTAGCCTCGGTGCTTTTGCCGTCTCCTGTCTTCTCCGGGTCGCGGTATGATATGTATTTCAGGGTGAATTCTCCGTCAATAAAACATACGGCCATATCTCCTTCCTGCGCGGTCAATGCCTTGTCAATCACGAGGATATCTCCTTCTTCCACACCTGCGTCAATCATCGAGTCGCCTACTACTCGTCCATAGAAAGTGGCTGCTGGATGCCTCACCAATTCCGCATTCAGGTCGATGCATCTGCTCATATAATCCTGCGCAGGGGACGGGAAACCGGCGTGGATTCCGTCTTCAGCCATTGCCGGAAGATGTCTGTCCTGTGCGGTCTCTCCGATTGGCTGAATGTCTATTTCTGAATGGCTTTCTTTATTGTTCTGCAGGCTTGGTTTCATATTTATATGTTTTTTTTGAAGCAGTAGCTCTGTGTTGAGCTTTCTGACTGACTATATCTGTGTAAACTAGTATTCGCTGAACCTCAATGTGTTATCCATTCTGGGAATGAAAGATTAGACTCCATCCGCGCTATCATATTCGCCCGTTTGCTTATATAATTTGTCGGCTTTCCGGCATTGCGCTTCAGCGGATTAGGAAGACAGGCGGCTATCAGGCAGGATTCCCTTTTTGTGAGCGCGGACGCGTTCTTTCCGAAAATCTGCTTTGCCGCGGCTTCGGCCCCATATATTCCTTTTCCCATCTCGGCAACGTTGAGGTAAACCTCCATTATGCGTTTCTTGCCCCAGATTGTCTCTATAAGCACTGTAAAGTATGACTCGAAGCCCTTGCGGATGAAACTTCTGGATGGTGGCAGAAATACATTCTTGGCTGTCTGCTGCGAGATTGTACTTGCCCCGCGAACCCATCTGCCTTTTGCGTCGTGTTCCTTGACCGCATTGTCGATTTGTTTCCAGTCGAATCCTTTGTGCGTTTCAAACAAGTTGTCTTCACTCGTGATGACTGCCTTTGCTAGTTCCGGGGAGATTTTGTCGTAGCTTACCCAAGTCTTGTGGGTATGGAAATTCTTGTCGCTGCGGTATTGGATGCTGCGGTATGCCATAAGCGGTGTGTAGAATACCGGAATCCATTTCAGTGCGACCACCCACAATACGGTGATGATGACGAATCCCAACGGAATCTTCACCAGCAATAATTTTATGAGCTTATTTAAGTTTTTCAAGTATGTAACGTGTTGTTTGTTAATATAATATCTTCTTTCTCAATCAATTCCTCGCTCAGCTGGAGCGAACTAGCTATATCGAAATCTGTTTCTGTTAAATTTTTTTGCCTCCGGTTCGGGTGACTCCTACGCTCATCAACTCAGTTTCGGTGGTATGCTGATTGTTGCAAATATTGCTGGTGCCAGATGGTCTCAGACGGAATTTTCTGCTTCCGAGGTTGAAATGGTAATATATGTTGCCGGAGGGCTCGCCTGCCCTGCTCAATGCTGTCCTTTCCCAAGTGTTGGCATTTATTGCGAAAGGTATCGGAGCACGGTTGCCGTCCTCCTTGAATCCCAGTTTTTCATATACTTGACCATCAGCCCATTCCATATCCGCATAGCTCATAACGTCGTCCGGGTGGATCTCGCCGATGAATTTGCTGAGTATTTTGCCCATACCGCCGACAACCCTTATGCCGGGCAGAGAAGCATATCTTACCCACTCGAACGATCTCACTACGGCATCCTCCTTTCTCCAAGTTCGTCCGGAAGAAAAACTTCCGACAGCAATCAACTCTCCGTCTTTTGTAAAGATTCCATATCTGTAACGCGCTGCTGCGTCACCGTAGGTGTGATAACTGTCCAGAAATTCAGACGATACAGGTTTGGGGATTCTGCGGATTTCAGTATTGCGGGCGAAAACGGATTTGAACCTGCCGAGATGAGCGAGCAGCCTGCATTCCATCATTTCCTGTCTGCGTCTCCAGAGATCCTCCGGAATGATGACGGTTTTCTTTGAAGACAGTTCCGATAATGCCGTTTTCAGCGAGAGATTGGTCTTTTCCGCGTCAGGCAATGTCCTTGAACAGATGCTGACGGGAATTATGGTGACATTCTCAGGGCAATGCAGCACCGGAACACTGTGTGATTCATCCCTGATGACCGATACGCCGTTGCCGGAAATGAATTTTGATATGTCGTCGCAGAGACCCATAACGCCTTATTGCAAAAATCTGAATGCCCCTTTATCGTCAGAAAAATCTTTGTGTAAAGTTATAGCAAGTTGCTGAATTTTGAAAATCGGAAAATTGTCTTGACGCCCCGAGATTGTGGACGGAAAATTTTATACTTAGACTGCCATTAGTTATCTTTGCGCAGCGTTTGGAAAGACATTTGTCCTGCTGAACAGCTGCTGAGTTGACAGAACTTAAACACATAAATACAATGGATGCTATTGTAAAGACCGATTTCAGTTTTCCCGGACAGGTCGGTAAGTATGTCGGGAAGGTGCGCGACGTTTATGATATTGACGGAAAGTACCTTGTGATGGTGGCAACGGACAGGATTTCAGCGTTTGACGCTGTGCTTCCTGAAGGAATTCCTTACAAAGGACAAGTGTTGAACAAGATTGCCGCCAAGTTTCTTGACGCGACATCTGACATTGTTCCGAATTGGAAGATAGCGACTCCGGATCCGAACGTCACTGTCGGCTACAAGTGCGAGCCGTTTCGTGTGGAAATGGTCATAAGAGGCTGTCTTGCAGGTCATTCCTGGAGAGAATATCAGGAAGGAAAAAGAACGCTCTGCGGTGTTGAACTACCTGAGGGAATGGTGGAAGGCCAGGCTTTCCCTGAGCCGATCATTACCCCGGCTGCCAAAGCTGAAGAAGGTCACGACGAGGATATAACCAGAGATGAAATAATCGCGAAAGGCATTGTCCCTGAGGAAGATTATATCCAGATCGAGAAATATACCCGCGCAATATTCAAAAGAGGACAGGAGATTGCTGCAAGTATGGGACTGATTCTGGTTGATACGAAGTACGAGTTCGGAAAGCGTGACGGTAAGATTTACCTTATGGACGAGGTTCACACACCGGATTCTTCGCGTTATTATTACGCTGACGGGTATGAGGAAAGACTCGCAAAAGGCGAAAAACAGAAACAACTTTCCAAGGAATTCGTGCGCGAATGGCTGATGGCCAATGGCTTCCAGGGTTTCGATGGCCAGAAGATTCCTGAAATGACTCCGGATGTCGTAAAGAATATCGAGGAACGCTACATAGAACTTTATGAGAAGATAACAGGCTCTAAATTTGAGCGTTTCGAATATAACACAGCAAGCATTGAGAAGAACGTTTCCGAGTTCTTGTCAACACTCCTGAAGTAACGCTATGTATGCGTTAGTGGACTGCAACAATTTTTTTGTATCGTGCGAACGGGCTTTCCAACCTGAACTGGAGGGAAAGCCTGTTGTTGTATTGTCCAATAACGACGGCTGTGTGGTTGCGAGAAGCAATGAGAGTAAGGCTATGGGGATCAAGATGGGCACCCCGTTCTTCAAGATAAAGAATCTGGTAGATAGCGGCCATCTTCAAGTGCGGTCCTCCAATTATTCATTATATGGTGACCTTTCCTCCCGTGTGATGTCGATTCTGGCATCTGCAGTGCCGAAAATCGAAATTTATTCCATAGACGAAGCCTATCTTATTGTTGACGGTATAAATGAAAACGACCTCAGGACATTATGCTTTGAGCTTGTGCGTCGGGTGCGTCAGTGGGTCGGCATTCCGGTAAGCATAGGGATTGCTTCGACTAAGACGTTGGCGAAAGTGGCGAATCATTTTGCGAAAAAATATCCGGGATACAAGGGAGTCTGCGCTATAAAAACAGATGAGCAAAGGATTAAGGCTCTTTCACTTACGCCAATAAATGATGTCTGGGGCATCGGCAGGAGAGTAGCTCCGAAGCTTATGGAAATGGGGTTGGAGACCGCTTTGGATTTTACTGCCCGACCGGAGGAATGGGTGCGGAAAGTGCTGGGAATAGGCGGAGTCCGTGTTTGGAGAGAATTGCAGGGCAGGGAAGCCGTGGAGAATGAAAAGCACGAGGCGAGGCAGTCAATCTGTACGTCCCGCTCGTTTGCTGAAACTATAACAGATATTCAGGAACTTTCATCCAGGGTCTCCGACTTTGCGGCAAAATGCGCCGAGAAACTGAGGAAAGAAGGCACCTCGGCCTTATGTGTAAATACGTTCCTCTATACCAACAGGTTCAGAGAGGATAAGCCGCAGGATTTTCCGGATGCTACCATACATCTGGATGTACCTGTGAGCAGTACACAGGAAGTGGTGGCTGCTGCGCTGAAAGCATTGCGTATGATATGGAAGCCCGGCTTTGAGTACAAGAAAGCGGGGGTGGTTGTCTTCGACATTGTGCCGAACAATGAACGTCAGATGTCTTTGTTCGATGAAGGCGAAGCGTTGCGGGAGCGCCAGGATGTTTTGTCAAAAGTGATGGATGAGGTGAATGTGACGGGCCGCAATGTGCTGAGAGTGGCGACTCAACGTCCTGGCCACTATGCTGACGGAATCAGAAAAGATCATACGTCAAAACCGTTTTCCACTGACTGGAACGGTCTTATCGAAGTGCATTGAAGTATGTTGTAGGGATTTGAGCCACTCAAGGGGTTCGAACCCTCGACCTGCGCATTACGAATGCGCTGCTCTACCAACTGAGCTAAAGTGGCTTTTAAGGATTGCAAATGTAGTGTTTTTCCTTAAAATCTCCAAAATACTTTAGCAATCATTCAAAAATTACAGGATAATCTGTGGGTTGCTCATACATAGGGCGATATATCCTGCGGCAAGTGCGAGGACTGTCTTTATACTCTTGACCATCAGCCAGCTTTTCTTGTTTTCGGCCAGCAATGGGAGGCAGGCGTGTCCGTCCTGAGCTATGCAATTGGCAAGCAGTACCGGGAACGGCAGTATGCCTGCGGCAAAGGTCGAGACGAAAATCAGGTGCGGACCGGACTCCGGGATGAGGCCTATAGCGGTGGCCAGCAGTATCATCAGCCAAGTGTTGTCGTTAATCCAGGTGTCCAAGTCGATGTATAAAGACAATATGCCGAATATTGCGAGCACTCCGTATGTCCAGGCGAAGATTGTCGGCAAGTGCCTCTTTATGACGTGCTTCCAGACGTGCTCCTTTATGAAGTGGAGGATTCTGTCGTGCCAGACCTCATTATGATGCGCGTGAGCGTGGCTATGCGAGTCGTGTCCTCCGTCCGTTCCGTGCTCACAATCGCATTCGTGAATTTCGTAGTTGTCGTCAAAGTGTCTGTCGGAGCCCAAGTCGCTGATTTTCCCTTTCTTGCGCAGTGCGGCGACAACCAACTCTGCTATATAACCTACACAAGTGCCCAGAAGAAAAAGGCCTCCCATAATCATCAGCGCCTTTCCCGGGAATTTGGCCAGCATCACGAAGGATTCGTCACCGGTCGTCGAGATAAGCATTGCGATCAACGCCCCGAATCCGATGATTCTATGAGAATACAATGATACACCGGCGAAGCCTCCAAGACATCCCGGGAGCAATCCCAATGCGGCTGCGACAGGAATTTGTCCGAATCTGTATTTTTCCAGTCCTTTGAACAACTTCCCTTGTGTGCTGACATTGAAAATCTCTATGAGCGTCATCATCGCGACAACCAACAGGCATATTTCAAGGCTTTCTCCCAATGTGTTCAACAGAACTTCCGGGATATTTCCAGCCGCGTGTTGTCCGATTTCGCCGTGAATATGTAGAGGGTAAATCATAGGTTTTATAGAATGTAGCCGGCGATATGAAGACTGATGACCGGTCTTAAAGGTGAATTTGTAGTTAGAATTATTGCGATCTCATTGTCTCCGGAAGGCAGATTCGCTGTGTTTAATTTGCAGCTGAATGAACCTGAATCACCTGGTTTTACGTCATTTATGGACTCCGGCAACTTTACGTCTTCAGTCTCGGAGTCTGCTTTATATATGTGAAATGTCTGACCGCCGAGGTTTTTGTAGGAGAACGTTGCTGTTATTGTTGCACCTTTTTTTGTCTTGTCGAAATAAAATGTGCTGTAATCGAATACCGGCTGAGCGCCGTTAGCCTGTTCTTCCGGAGTCCAGGATGAAAAATCCTCTTTTGTGAATGCTCTGATATCAATCTGGGCAAAACTCTTCCCGTTGACCACAGGCGTTGCGTAGTACAAGTTTTTGCCCCATCTGGTCCTGTCTGCCGTGACTATGTATGCCAGTTTGGCAGTGGCGCCGGCCGGGATGGGGTTAGGGGATACGGACAATGCGAGACCCTGGCTTACATTCGTAAAAGATACATTTATCGGTGAATTACCGGTGTTGGCGACGGTTACCGCATCGCTGCGCTGTCCTCCTTGTGATAGATTCCCAAGATTCAATGATGTTTTCCTGAATGAAAGCGTTCCTCTGTGTATGGGATATAACTCGTTGAGAGATAACTTTTTGTCGTGAACGATACCTCGCAGCCTTAGTATAATCGGCTTCTTGATCCCTGAGATGTAGGCTGTGAGTGTTTTGTCAAACGGATATGGGCCTTCGTCGTTGGAATATGTCGCCGAGATGACGCCGGTTTTTCCGGCCAGAACAGGCTCTCTTGTCCATTTTACATCAGTGCATCCGCAGGAACTTACGACATTATAGATTACTATAGGTTTCTCGGATATGTTTTTTACAGTGAATGAGCATTTCAACGGGCCTTGTCCGATGGAGACGTCTCCGAAATCGTGTACCGTCTTGTCCAACTGAATGATGCCGTCAATGTCCGTAGTCTTGCCGTCAGTTTTGACCTGTGCAAGTAACGGCAACGAAAATATGGCTGCAACTAAAGCTGCAGTCAGGTATCTGTAAAATCTCAACATAGTTATGCTGAACTCTGCAAAAATCTTTCCACGATTTGATTATTTGATTTAATTCGCATACATTTGTAGAGTGGTTTGCCGTGTGTGCAGACCATAGCAAAGACAACAACCAAAGGATTTATATTATGGCTTACAAGATTTCAGAGACAGATTGCGTAGCTTGCGGTACTTGTATAGGTGAGTGCCCTGCAGGAGCAATTTCAGAAGGCGATGTTTATCACATCGATCCGAACATTTGCGTTGATTGCGGTACTTGCGCAGGCGTATGCCCTATGGGCGCTATTCATCCGGAAGGAGAATAATCGGCAATCGAAAGATCCAATGAGGGGAGTTAAAGGAAACTTTAACTCCCCTCTATTGGATCCTAGTTCCACCACCTGCACCTCCTCAAGGAGGATATGCGGACTTCGTCCGAGCGTCAGAAGACGCTTTGTCGCTCCGCTCCGAATCCCGAGCTGCTTACTGAATAACAGCTTTTAACACCCCGCTATTGGATCCTAGTCTCACCACCTGCACCTCCTCAAGGAGGATATGCGGACTTCGTCCGAGCGTCAGAAGACGCTTTGTCGCTCCGCTCCGAATCCCGAGCTGCTTACTGAATAACAGCTTTTAACACCCCGCTATTGGATCCTAGTCTCACCACCTGCATCTCCTCAAGGAGGATATGTTCCACCACCTGCACCTCCTCAAGGAGGATATGCGGACTTCGTCCGAGCGTCAGAAGACGCTTTGTCGCTCCGCTCCGAAGATTACTAAAAAAAAAGGATGTATTCCAATAGTTTACGGAATACATCCTCTAGTTTTAATGACGCGTAAGCGTTATCTTATTTTCGTGAAGCCCACAGACGGCTTTATGCGGAAATCGTTGTGAGTGATCTTTCTGGCGGTTGCCGACTGTACGGATGAAGTTGAAGAACTTGAGTTTCTTGTAGATATCTGTACGGAAATGGTGCCCTTGTATGTTATCTTATGTCCTTGAGAATCTTTGAGGTTGATATCTAAATCGTATGCATTATCAGATTTGGAAATCACGACAGTTCCATCGGTCACGAGAGCATATGTCTCGCCGACAGCCCAACCGCCGTTTTCAGATACCATCTGGGCATAAAAAGTCGGATAGAAATAATTATCATCTATTTCTCCCTTGTCAAATGTATATAAGAAGTCTGACCAACTCTCGGCCTCGTCCGGAGCGACTTTATATGTCCCGGCTGAAAGTTCTTTATTTGAAGCAGCGCTGTATTCCATATAAAGCGCTATGGCTATTCGCTCTTTTGTACTGTTGGAAGCTCTGCTCTCCAAGGTCAAATAGCATAGCGAGAAGTCTTTTATTATTTCGTCGTCAACAGATAAGTTGTAATATATTGTAGCTGAAGCTGAAGCGATCGCAGGTGTGACGTCATCAGTAAGTGTTGTGTCATCTGAACCGGTGCTGTCACCATAATATATTGAGGTTCCTGAATATGTGCCTGAAAGTGATGTTCCATCGCTGAGCTTGACGTCGAAAGAAACAGTAGCACTGCCGCTTGATGTCATTGAGGATACAGTTACGGTTGCGCTTGTTACTGCGACTGACGTTATGTCAGAACTGCTGCTGCCTTTTGCTGTACCGAAAGCGGATGTCTGAAGGTCGATTGTGTATTCTCCGTATGTGGAACTTCCCGAGAACGAGTGGCCGAATACAGAGGCTACGGCTGTTGTATAGTCTGACGAGTAAGGTACATTCAGCACCAGCTGAATTGAAGAGTAAGGATAATCAATCGAGTAGTCTGAATTCAAATCTTTGCTCAAGATATTCATGACAACTGCACAAGTCTTGCTGCCTGTATCGAAATAGTCGCCGAAGTATGAGAGCATAACTGCCTGCGCGTCAAATGTGGATACATCACTACCGCTTCCTTCGTTCTGAAGAACGGTGATTGAAACTCCTTTTACGCCTGGGGCTTCAATAGTGACAACAGCTGTCCTTATATCAGCTGACGGATTGGCGTCTGCGGAAATCATAAGGTAAGAGTCACCTGTGCCTGATTCGGGAGTGACCTTTACCCAAGAATCACTTGATGAAGCTATCCAGTTGAGGCCTTCTGCAGATATCAGAACTTTCTGAGAACCGCCTTCTGCATCAAGGATTACTGATTTTTCGGATACGGAAAGAGATTTGTCTTTGCCTTTTTCAGAAGAACTGCAACCGGTCGTCGCAATGGCAAGAATTCCGAATGTCACAATGTACGCAACACTGCGGAGAGCATTGAAAAATGTTGATTTCATATAATTAAAATGTTCGTTTCATATTTGTTGCTCACCGGAGAGTTCATCCAATGCGTAAGTCCTGTCCGGAAAAGTTTACAAGGGTCTAAATACGAAGACAATAAGCCAAATTTATGCAATATTTTCCGAATTCAGTCACGATTCGTGAATATTCTTGCATTTTTTATTCATTTGAATACCCTATGCCACGAAAAAGCCATATCTTCCGCTTTACTTTTCTGACCGGTTGGATGAAAAAATGAGCATCAGCGGCGATTATCTCGTTTGCATAGAGTTCAAGCCACGGATTATCCGGGCAAGACTGTCTGCGATCAGACTGCGTGGTGAAGCGAGATTTATGCGGATGAATCCTTCTCCGGCATCGCCGTACATAGAGCCTGCGTTGATGTGCACCTTGAAGTCTTTTACGAGTGCCTGCTCGATAGCTTCTGAACTCATCCCCAGACTGCGGCAGTCGCACCAGACAAGATACGTCCCCTCAAGCCTGCTGACTGGCATCCACGGCAGTTCCTTTCCGAATATTTCCAGAAGATACTTGTAATTTTCATATACGTAATGGTTCAGTTCGTCCAGCCATTGCTCTGCGCAACTGTCTGTATATGCAGAGATCAAGGCTTCGACTCCAAAAGGATTAACGTCGCAGATTTCATTGATATTGATGGCTTTGTCAATTTTCTCGCGCCAATCCTCTCGGGATGTCACTATGTTTGCAATCTGGAGTCCGGCAATGTTGAACGCCTTGCTCGGAGAACATAGCGTGACTGTATTCTGCTGAATTTCATCCGAAAGTGATGCGGTCGGGATATAGCTCTGCCCTGGCATAACGATTTCACAATGAATCTCATCGCTGATTACCGGGACATTGTATTTCAGACAGATTTCGGACATCTTCGTAAGTTCCTCTTTGCTCCATACTCGTCCGGCCGGATTGTGAGGGTTGCAGAGCACAAACAATGATGCGCTCTTGACCTTCTCTTCAAAATCTTCGAAATCAATGCTGTAGGTGAAAACCTTGCCCTCTCCGTTGCCTGCAGCCATATCCTGGATAAGCCTGTTTTCCAGCATCTTGCAGCCATTGTTGCGTATGGATGAGAAGAAACAGTTGTACACCGGAGTCTGAATCAGAACGGAGTCTCCCGGTTTTGTGAATGCCTTGATGACAGCGGAAAGTGCAGGAACGACACCGGAAGTGTATATTATCCAGTCTTTCTGAACGTTCCAGCCGTGTCTGCGGCCAAACCAGGAACAGATGGCATTGTAATATTCGTCCCGAACTCTCGTGTATCCGAAAATCCCCTGGTTTACTCGTGCCTTGACGGCATCGATTATGCATGGAGCCGTCTGGAAATCCATATCCGCGACCCACATAGGAATCACGTCGCGGCTGTCTCCATCCCATTTTACGCAGCCGGTTCCGCGTCTTTCATTGAATTTGTCGAAGTCGAATGTGAAAGTTTTATCCATGATATCTGTCTCGATTTGTAACGCTTGCTTATAGTAAACCCCTGAAGGAGACTATTTTGTGATAATTTTGCAGTCTCCCGGCTTCTTGATGTTCTCGTCCAGGATTATATCCCCGATGCTGTCTGCCTCAATACGGCCAGTGCGCGGATTCTTCACGGAAACAATTTTGCCGTTGACTTTTGCGTTGACCGAACTGTATTCGAACGCCAGGTCGGCATCGCTTCCCATCGTGCAGTCCTCCATTATGAGATTTTCGGCGTAGCACAATGGCTGAGTGCCTGTAATTCTGCATCTTACGAGTTTCAGATTCTTGGAATACCAGCCCAGATACTCGCCGTTGATTTCAGAATCGTAAACGGTGACATTCTCCGTCTCCCAAAACGCATCCTTGGTATTGAGCAGTGAATCGTGGATTTCAACATTCTTGCAATATTGGAATGAATAGTTGCCGTCCAGACGGAAGTTTTTGATTTTGATGTCGCTGCAGTGCATCAGAATGTAGTCGGCGTGATCTGCAGAGACATTTTCCATATCGATGTTCTTGCAGTGCCACAATGTCTCGCTTGCTCCCGGAATCTGCACATTCTTCAGCTTGATTCCGTCCATTTCGCGGAACATCTTCGGCGCATCCACATAAGTGTCAGTCATTTCAAGATTCTTGGAGTACCAAAGCGCGGCGCGTGCACCTCCCGTGAAGAGGCAATTCCTTACAACAAAGTTCTCGCAGCACCAGAATGGATATTTGCCTTCGAAGACGCAGTTGACAGCGGTGATGTTGCCGGTTTCTTTCAATGCCGATTCGCCTCTGTGAATCTTGACATTCTCCAGATAAAGATCTTTTTTGCAATATAGCGGACGCTCGCCGCTGAATTCCTGATTTATGATTTTTTCCATTGAACAGTATGTTTTCATTATATGTTTTTCACTTCAATTTCCATTCCCGCCATAGCGGTGTCAATAACCTGTATTACGGTTAATTTTATCTATATCACCGGTTATGTAGTTGTGGCTACCTATTTTGTGGCAAGTCTGCTGCCGTCCAGCCATTTTCCACGCTTCAGCCTTATCAGGAAAAGTATCCCGCGGATGTTCAGCTCTACGCACATACATATCCAGAACCCGGCCAGTCCGAATTGTTTTGTAAGGAACAAAGCCGGCAAAATTCTGAATATCCACATGCTTGAGAGGTTCAGTATGCTCGGAACCAGTGTGTCTCCGGCTCCCACGCATATTCCGTAGCCTATGATGGAGGCTGCGAACAGCGGCTCGGCGAAACATTCAATGCGGAGAACTTCAGCTCCAAGTTTTACGACATCTGCATCGCCCGACATTATTCCTATGAATTGCGGTGCATAAGCGAACATTACCACTGCCAATACTGCCATAACTGTCATACCGAGTCCTATGGTTATTCGGGCGAAGCCTCTTGCGAGGTCTTTTCGTTTGGCTCCGAGGCTTTGTCCTACAAGAGATGTTGCCGCGTCCGCGATACCGTAGCCAGGCATATAGCAGAAACTCTCCGCGGTGATGGCGAATGCGTTGGCTGCGATGGCTATGTTCCCCAAAGGCGCCACTATCATTGTGCTCAATATGTGCGCTCCTCTCATTATTATATTCTGGAATGCCATCGGCAAGCTGATTGAGAAAGCATTTGATATGACTCTGCCGGTCGGCTTGAAACCTCTGCTTGTGCGGGTTCTCCTGAAGATGGCAAGTTCGTTGGAGCGGAACAGAATGTACCACCACATTGCGCCGACAGTACAGCATTCCGCCAGGATAGTTCCCAGGGCGGCTCCTTTTACGCCAAGTCCTGCGCCTGGGATTGTTAATTCGACTCCGCCGAGGCTGAATGTGTGGGACGGATATATCAAGAGAAAATTGAATCCGACATCCAGTACGCACATCATAAGGCTGGCGATGCTCGGAATCTTCATATTTCCGCTGCTCTGGAGCATTCCGACTCCGAAAAATTCAAATTGTATAGCCGGCAGGCCCGCCATAATTATCATAAAATATATTCCGGCGTCGTGATTTATTTCTTCCGTACCTCCCAGCCATCCCGGCAAATGCTGGCTTATGGCCATTCCGATCAATGCAATGGCAATGCTGAAGGTCATAAGCGAGGTGATGCCCTGCCTTAAGATGCTTCTGGCGCCCTCATAGTCTTTTGCACCGATGAGATGCGCTCCCTGAACGGAAAATCCTGCAGACGCGGATGAACAGAATCCGCCGAAAAGCCACGTGCAGGTGGACATAAGTCCCACGGATGCGGCCGCATTCACGCCAAGGTTTCCGACCATAGCGGAATCTATGAACTGCATAAGCACAGATGAAAGCTGCGCCAGAATGGCAGGCATACTCATAATTCCGGCCAACTCTATCTGTTGTCCGAACTTCATCGCCTCTCCGTCCCGAAGCATTCCTAGCAGTATGTCTTTTCTTGCTGTCCCCATCCGTCCTTATAGCACTTGTTGTCTTGCTGTGCTTGTTTTTCTTGTTCTTTCGGCTTTTAAAGCCTTTTCTGTATCCGTATTGTCGGTTCTCTGTACTTTCCCAGTCCTTACCGTCGGTTATGTCCCTACCTGCTGTATTCGCCGAGACTGTGCTGATTGTCTTCCAGATCTTGCAGCCCCTTTTGGTGGCTACTGTCAATTGTCGCAGACTCCGGCGCGCATAGGAATGCAAAGGTAATTAAAAAAAGAAAAGCTGACCTTTTCGGGTCAGCCTCTCTCTGATATTATTTGAATAATCTAGTCGATTACAGCTGAGGACCAGCTTTAACGAGGGCTTTGCCTGAACGGTTGCCTTCGTATTTAGCGAAGTTCTTGATGAATCTTCCAGCGAGGTCTTTAGCCTTAACTTCCCATTCTGAAGCGTCCTTGTAGGTATCGCGTGGGTCAAGGATGTTAGGGTCAACACCGTTGAGCTGTGTAGGAACTACGAAGTTGAAGTAAGGGATAGTCTTGGTAGGCGCGCTGTCGATGCTGTGATCGAGGATAGCGTCGATGATACCACGAGTATCACGGATAGAAATACGTTTTCCTGTTCCGTTCCAACCTGTGTTTACGAGGTAAGCCTTAGCGCCGCTCTTCTTCATGTGGCGAACGAGCTCTTCAGCATACTTTGTAGGGTGAAGCTCGAGGAATGCCTGTCCGAAGCAAGCGGAGAATGTAGGAGTAGGCTCGGTGATACCGCGCTCTGTTCCTGCAAGCTTAGCTGTGAAACCTGAGAGGAAGTAGTATTTTGTCTGCTCTGGATCGAGGATAGATACTGGAGGAAGAACTCCGAATGCATCAGCTGAAAGGAAGATAACCTGCTTTGCTGCCGGTGCGTGTGATACAGGGCGAACGATGTTGTTGATGTGATAGATAGGGTAAGATACACGGGTGTTCTCGGTAACGCTCTTGTCAGCGAAGTCGATCTTGCCGTTAGCGTCAACTGTTACGTTCTCGAGGAGAGCGTCACGTCTGATAGCACCGTAGATATCCGGTTCTGACTCTTTGTCAAGGTTGATAACCTTAGCGTAGCAACCGCCTTCGAGGTTGAACACACCGTTGTTGTCCCAGCCGTGCTCGTCGTCACCGATAAGGAGACGCTTAGGGTCTGTTGAAAGGGTGGTCTTACCTGTTCCTGAAAGACCGAAGAAGATAGCTGTATTCTCGCCGTTCTTGTCAGTGTTTGCTGAGCAGTGCATAGAAGCGATGCCCTTGAGCGGGAGGAAGTAGTTCATCATAGAGAACATACCTTTCTTCATCTCACCGCCATACCAAGTGTTGAGGATAACCTGCTCGTGTGAAGTAACGTTGAAGAGGACTGCAGTCTCTGAACGGAGACCGAGCTCCTGATAGTTCTCAACCTTTGCCTTTGCTGCGCAGTATACAACGAAATCCGGCTCCTGATCGAACTCTTTCTGGTTCTTAGGGCGGATGAACATATTGGTAACGAAGTGAGCCTGCCAAGCAACTTCCATAATGAAACGAACTTTCATTCTGGTGTTCTCGTTAGCACCGCAGAAACCGTCAACTACGAAAAGTCTCTTTCCTGAAAGCTGTTTTGTAGCGAGTTTCTTGCACTCTTTCCAAGTCTTCTCTGAAGCAGGATGGTTGTCGTTAGGATACTCAGGGGTGTTCCACCATACGGTGTCCTTTGAGGTCTTGTCCATAACGATGTACTTGTCCTTAGGAGAACGGCCAGTGTAGATACCAGTCATAACGTTGATGGCACCGAGTTCGGTCTCCTGACCTTTCTCATAACCGGTAAGTTCCGGTTTTGTCTCCTCGTTGAAGAGAACTTCGTAAGATGGGTTGTAAAGGACTTCTTTTACACCTTTAATTCCATACTTGCTTAAATCCAATGTTGGCATAATGATAAATAATATTTTAAATATTATAACTAATTTTCAAATCGACCTGCAAAATTAAGATTTTTTTATGATTACTGCCATAATTGCAGTCCTAAATTTTGTTAATTTTGCAGAAAACGCCAGCGGTTTTTTATGCAAAAATTTTGCCAGCAATTGATTGCACGGAAAGATAAATTGTTTTACAGTGTATTTCGGAGTGAAATTTATACGTTTTTGATTTGAAAGCTATAACGGCGGTCCCGAAAGCTGAAATGACCTTTCGAAAGCAAAATGATGCTTTGCAGTAGCTGGAAGTGTAAAAATGCCGCTCGTGATTTGAACCGGAGTCGGATAATGACATGATAATAGAGTAAAGATATGGAGCCGATTGATGTTTTGTCAGAATATTGGGGATACAGTTCCTTCCGTCCAATGCAGGAGCAGATTGTTCGTACTGCACTTGACGGCAAGGATGTGCTTGCGATTCTACCCACCGGCGGGGGAAAGTCAGTGTGCTTTCAGGTGCCGGCTCTGATGAGGGAAGGCGTCGCGCTTGTGATAACCCCTCTGATTGCCCTGATGAAGGATCAGGTTCAGAATCTCAATGCGCGCGGAATCAAGGCCTTGGCGATTTATGCCGGAATGGCCCGCAGGGAAGTGGACCTTGCTTTGAACAATGCCGCGTACGGTGACGTGAAATTCCTGTATCTGTCCCCTGAGCGTGTCGGTACTGCCTTGTTCCAGTCATATCTTCCGCAGTTCAACGTGAGTTTCATAGTAGTGGACGAGGCTCATTGCATTTCGCAGTGGGGATATGATTTCCGTCCGGATTATCTGAGAATAGGAAAACTCAGGGAAGTGATTGATGCTCCGGTGATTGCGCTTACTGCAACAGCGACTCCAGAGGTAGCTGACGATATTATGCAGAAACTCGGTTTTCAAGAGAAAACTGTATTGCGGACCGGATTTGAACGCCCGAATTTGTCGTATATCGTGCGCAAGTGCGAGGATAAACTGGGGCAGATTCTGAATATCAGCAACGGTGTCGGCGGTACGGGTATCGTATATGTGCGCAGCCGCAAGAAAACGGAAGAACTTGCCAGTGCATTGACGGCTAACGGGATATCTGCGTCATTTTATCACGCCGGATTGGGCCACGAATTGAGAATGCAGCGCCAGGAAGAATGGAAAACGGGCAAGACTCGTGTAATGGTGTGTACCAATGCGTTCGGTATGGGTATAGACAAACCGGATGTGCGTTTTGTAGTTCACGCTGATATGCCGGATTCACCGGAAGCATATTTCCAGGAAGCGGGCAGGGCCGGGCGTGACGGAAAGAATTCTTACGCGGTGCTTCTGTGGAACAGTACCGATGTGAAAAGGTTGCATCAGCTGGAGACAGTTTCGTTCCCGACATTGGAGTACATAGAAGATATTTACCATAAAGTGCACGCATACTTCAATCTGGCCTATGGACAGGGACAGGGGCGTCAGGTGAAGTTCGATATAAATGATTTCAGCAAGAGATTTTCTCTGAACCGCAGTTCTGCGTATTATGCTGTCCGGTATCTGGAGCGTGAGGGGCATTGGACATTTACTGAGGATATCGAGACTCCGACCAAAATCAAGATTCTGGTTGACAGGGATTCGTTGTACGATGTTGAGTTCAATGAAAGGAAACAGGTAGAGGTCCTTGAAGTTCTGATGCGGAAATACGAGGGTATATTCTCGTTTCCGGTACCGATTGAAGAGGATTATGTGGCATCGCGTTGCGCACTTTCAGTGCCAAGGCTTAGGGAAACGCTGTATAATATGTCGTTGGAACACGTCATTTCATATATTCCCGGAGACAGGGCTGACGTGATGACTCTGCACAGCGAACATCTTGCTGTCGGCAATGTCAAATTGTCTCCGGAGCGATACAAAATGCTCAAGGAGACCTGGCATAAACGTATGGAAACGATGGTTGAGTATGTCAGTGAAACCGATACTTGCCGCTCAAGATTTCTTCTCGCTTATTTTGGTCAGAAGGAATCCAATAATTGCGGAAAATGCGATATTTGCCGTTCCGGTGCGGCGTCAGAGCCGTCTGTCCTTTCTGATGAAGATACGGCAGAAGCGCTGGTCTCCTTCATCAATGACAACCTGAAAGGCAAATATTCATTGAACGATGTCACTGCAGAATTCTCCAATCCTGCAAAGAATTATTCGCCACGTTATCTTGAACTCCTGCGAAATATGATTGACGACGGCAAAGTGCCGAATTTTCAGTTATAACCGAAAAATGGACAGATTTCGACGAAATTTTCAGTTATAACCGAAAATTTCCGCGCATAAATTCAAGCCGCTTAAAAGTTTCCCTTATTTCTCAAATGAGGATTTTTCCGGGAGAATGCTTTCGAAGGCGTCTTCAAGACGCTGCATAACCTTGTCGTAGTTCCTTATGTGCACGCTGTCATTTATGCAGACAAGCTTATATTTCTGATCCCGAATGGCTTCTGCCGCCTTCTTGGGCTTGACCATCAGCGGAAACATCTTGGTATCCTTGTAAGTATTGTAAGGCTCAAACTTGGAAGAACAGATCTGCCACGTCCTGAATAACTCCGGTGTCAGGTCTGACTCGCTTCTGAACGTATGCGTCGAGGCCTCAAGCAATTCCTTTTCGCACGCCTTCCATACCTCATCAAAAATTGATTTAAGATAAGGCTGTGCGTTGTGGGGGATGCGCAGCGTTATGAATTTGTTGTAGAACCGGAGAAGTCTGGTGATGTTGGCTTTGCTTCCGTATTCCGGCGTGAACCATTTGTCCTGGTCACGCTCCAGCACCGCTTTCTTGTCAAAATTGGCGTTTATGAGCCTGACATTGTTCCTCAAAGTCTTAGACCACAGGCTGAAACCGGTGTTGAACCTGAATGCCGCGATATCATTAGGAAGTCCGTTCTGCGCAAAGAAACGCTCCGGTCCGGTGTGATTTATAAGATAGAAATCGTCGTTGAAATAAACGAAATGCTCGGCAAGGTCAGGTATCCTGTTCATATAGAACTCAAGAACCGTGGAGTTGAATGTCGGCAGAAACTGCTCGGGAATATAATCCTTGTGGCTCACGAGTTTGAGTTTCGGATTGGAAGTGTCAAGCCATTCCGGTTTCTGGCCGCAGGTGACAAAATGGACATATCTTACCCAAGGCGCGAATTTTTCGACACCGCGGAACCAATATTTGAGAAATCCGTAATCACGGAATCTAGCCTCGGAATACTGGTTCTGTGAGTTGTCAATGATGCCTTTAGCTTGAGCGAACTCCTTTTTCCAGACAGGGTCGTTCATATCAACCCAGGTCACAACGAAATCAATATCCATATTCTCAAGTATCTTATTTATATGATGTTTTGCAGACCATAATGTTCTGTATCAGGTTATCCGCCGTTTCCATTCCGACGGAGCCAACCTTTCCCAGATTGCTGATAGTCTTCTCAATATCCTTGTCAATAATGCCGTCTGTTTCGCAGGCGTGAATCCCGTCCATAGCCAGCACAGCGGACTGGATGGAACTGGAGACTCCCGACGCCACCTTCATGGCGCATCCCACCTTTGCGCCGTCACAGACCATTCCAGTAATGTTTCCGATCATATTCTTAATCGCGGAGCAGATCTTCTCATAATCACCGCCCCTGAGCCACACGAGCCCGCAGGAAGAACCTGTGGAAGCCACAACGCATCCGCACAGGGCGGAAAGCCTGCCGAGGTATCCCTTTATGTGAATTGCGACAAGATTGCTGAGTACAAGCGCTCTTGCCAGCTGTTCATCGGTAATATTGTATTTCAATGCGTATGCGATAATCGGCATACTTACAGTGATTCCTTGGTTTCCGCTGCCGGAATTGCTCATTGCCGGTAATGTGCATCCAGCCATTCTCGCATCTGAAGCGGCGGCAGTCAGCGCCATTGCGTAGGTGAGAAAGTCATTGCTGAAGACCTCGCCGACATTGCTCAGGATTGTGCGTCCGACCCTCAGTCCGTAATTGCCTTTCAGTCCCTCCTCGGCAAGAGCCAGATTCAGTTTCTTGTCGTCAAGGATGAACCGGATGTCCTCGAAATCCACAGTTTCGGCGAATTCGCATATTTCTTTGACAGTCAGATGATAATCAAGAGTGTCTTTTTCGGTGGCCGCGCTGCTGTCGCATCCGGTGAACAGCTTTTCGACCTTGCCGTTTATGCCGGTTTCAATGATTCTGTCGTGTTCGTCCTCAATGACGCACCAGGATGAGTCAGAACAGGAGTCAATGCTGCATTTCACGTACAACTTGTGGCATTTGTTGGCGACATTGATTACCACATCCCCTTGGGCTACAATCTCTTTCGCACGTTCAACCGACTTGTCGTCAAGATTTTTCAGAACTTCCAGACCGTAAGAAGACTCTCCGCAGACAGCACCGAGAGCGGCTGCAATACGAAGTCCGATCATACCTGTCCCCGGAATTCCCACGCCCATACCGTTCTTCAGGATATTCCCGCTCACGTCCACCCGGATTGTCATCGGGCAATGCTTCCTGTCAAACTCCGCATTCTGACCGTAAAGCAATTCCACTGCTTTGGCGCAAGCCAATGCGACTGCAATCGGCTCTGTGCATCCCAATGCCGGTTTGACCTCTTTGTGCAGGAGTGAAATCAATTCTTTTTCGCGCTCATTCATTCTTGGACCGTATTATTTGTTCTGCGTCTTATGTTCAAAAAATTCCATCACCGATTTGAACAGGGCAACCTTGTCCGCATCGTTACGTATAGTCTCAATAGGAAATCCTATGCTTACCGCCCTGTATCCTTTCCCTTCCGTGCAGACGCCTGCAGTTATGTCTGAATCAGTGTATTGCAGGAATGAAAAAGAGTTGCCGGAAGCCGGTAAGATTCCGTCCGGAGTCTCTACATTGTAAATGTAATCATTTCTGTCCTGATAAAACGCAAAAGACTTCGGCAAATCCGATATGTTCATATTCTTGTTCTTGACAGAACGCACATTACCGCTTTTGGCGGCGTAATTCGTAATCCATTTGTAGCCGAGAACATCCTTGACGAATTTCTGTGCACGAGCCTGATACAGACTGTCTCTGCCGACAGGGTAGATTTCATCCCACAGGTCGGTTCCGATATTCGCACCGGAGATGAGAATGTTGCCTCTATTGGCCGTGCAGGCTGAAATGGCCTTCTGCATAGCCTCAGGCATTACCTGGAATCTGGACTTCCGTATTGTTCCGAGTCCTGCAGGAGTAGTTGCCTGCTTGCCGCAGATGATGTCGGTGGCCCAGTATGAATGGAGGCTGTCGGTCTCGAATGCGTCCGCACTGGCGGAGCAGAAACTGTAACCCGCATCCATCAAAGCCCTTCCGTGATTGGACACGAAATCAAATGTGTTTCCTGGAACCAGCTTGCCGGCATCGTATGTATATGACGCTCCGAATCCTGGATTGTCGTCATCGGTCCAAGGCATAGAACGGCGGAACTGGTACATTTCGCCGATTCTGTTGATTTCCTTGATATAAGGCACTCCGGCATCCAGTCTCTCATCGAATCCGGCAAGAGTAGGAGTGTCGAACCACGCAGGCGGTGCCACACGGTCGAAGTTGTTGACCACAAGCACGGTGCGTTCAGCCTTGTCGGTCAAGCCGATGCAGAGAGTCTCAGAAGGGAAACTCTTGCCTCCGTCGTTGCAGGCTGCGATGCGGAAGCTGTACAAATGTCCCTTATCAATCGGAACTGTAGCAGTGAGCCGTCCGTCATTTTTCTTGACAGGGGAGAGCAAGACTCCATTGTCGAAAGCTCCGTTGTCCAGCCTTGTATATAGAATATATTTGTTCGGCGCGGCAGTCTGCTCGAGCGTGTCAACTGTCGGTTTCCAGCTCAGTACAGCATTGCTTCCGGAACTTGTCACGGCAAAAGAATGTATCGGGAGCGGTTGAACGCAATAGTTGAATCCATATCTCTGGCTGAGGAATTTCAATATGCCCTTGTAAACTGCCCTGCTGACCGTGAATCTGAATGACGGGTCAAGTCCGAACTTCATGTCCGCAAAGTTCTGGTGCGAAAGCAGTTCGAGCAATGTCCCAGGCACGGCAGTCGTTCTTGACTCGCTGTAGGACCTGTCGGTAAGCTGTCTTCTGCTCCAGGCCGGCTCATACTGGGCGCGTATGTCGGATATTATCTGGGACTGCACTGCATTCGACAGCACTCTTCCCAATATGCGGTCCTCGCCAGTGGCGTATTTGCGGGAGCCCTCGCAGATCAGCGTGTAGATGGACAAAGTGCCTATTATGGAATCTGAAGGTGTGGTCCCGGCATCAGTATGGAATGCCAGCGAGAGGTCGAAAGGAATGCCTTTGCCCTTTTCCTTGGGGTTTACACGTGAACCGCCGCTCATCATTGACACCCAGGCACCTCGGTCAGCGTAATCATTGGTGTAATCCGTGTCGTATTTACGGGTTATCGTCGTGTCAACACCGGCCCACTGCATCCAGTACAACGCGCCTTCGGTAAAACTCGGCAGTCCGGAAGTTGTCCATTCATCCTTCGGGACATCATTCCTGCCCCTTGCAATCTTGCCCATTCCGCCTCCGAACTTCACCGCGTCTGCGGTTACGACAGTTCCGGGTATGAATTTCTCTCCGTTGCGGGTGGAATTGTCAAGAGTTACCTTGCAGTCGGAATTTTTGTCGAATTCGAATGTTCCGAGATAAATCCACGTGCATCCGCCCATCTTCTGGTTGATGAGGAAATGGCTGGTCCCGCCAGAATGTTTTACTGTATAATGTGCTGATTCTGAACTGTTGGGTAATGTCTTATAAGAGATATAGACGGCGTATTCGCCTCTTTCGGGAATGTCAGGAGTCCAGGTAGCTACGGCACTTGCTTTGGACTTGTCTGTGCACTGGGACTGGCGTACGGTGCCGTGTGCAAACGGGGCGTCATTGCCGATGTAAATTTCCTTATAATCCGCGAAACCGGTTCCGGCATTGCTCCATTTCCCTGATTCTGAATACTCTCCGCTCCGTCTTGTCAGGCCGGTGCGCTCACCGTCAAAAGCGGTGTCGTTGTCCACAATGACCTCATATTTCTGTGTGTCACGCTCGCGCGGAGTCATGACATAAGCTCCGGAATTTTCCAGCATCGGAATCAAGAACGGCAACACATAGCTTTGAGTGTACATATCTTCCACTGTCGTGAAAAGCGGAGCCCGCTGCCATTCCCATCTGTTTGTCTTGGATTCGAAATAACGGCCGTGGCTTTGCCAGAGTGCTATATATTTGCCTGACAATCCTTTATTGAATTTCATCCCGTTTTCTTCCCTGACCATTTGGGGTGACTTGGATGTGTTGTGCATTTTCCACCTGCTGTCGTTGACTTTTCCGTTCGATCCCGGATGTTCCAGGACGAGATCTTTAAGCAAGGCGCGTCCGGAATAGATGTCTCCTATCTTATAATGGGAGTACTCAACCGGAGACAATTCCAGAAGCGTTGCCTTCAGCCATACGACATCAGCTGATTTCCACGGAATATCACCGATTCCGCCGGAAAAATGGAAGTCGAGATATCCGTTCCGCCTGTCAACTGATTCCAATTTGAAATTGGCGAGTACGGTCGTTCTTTTCTGGATAAGAGTTCTGAGCGTGTCGCATTTCTCCCTGAATGCTATAGACACAAGATTCTGACCTTCTGAATGTTGCGAGATGAACATTGCGGAAAAGGCCAGCAGTATGTAAAGATGTTTACGAAACATTATTCCCCCTGTTTTCTTCTGCTTCTTGCCAATGCCACGATAACCATCAGTATGGAACTGAACGCCATTCCAAGCGCGTCTGCCCTGAAATCATTGATGTCGCAACTTCTGTATGTGGTCAGTCCCTGCAGAAGTTCGATTGCGCCTCCCAACAGGCAGCCGAGTATGAAAATCCCTGTTAAGAACAGCACGGTCGCCCATTTCCCCGTGATTTTTCTGCCGAATGCCAGCCAGGCGAGAATCGGGAAAGGAAGGAATATGCAGAAATGTGCGATTTTGTCGGCCGGAATGCCGAGTATGAGTTTTTCTGCCGTCTGCATATCCTCGAAATGCCAGAAACATAGGAAGCCCACTACACAGAAATAGCTCAGCAACATAATGTAATCCACTGTCTTACGGCAGAGGCTTTTCCCCGGAGCGGGTTCGAATTTGAGCGTTCCGAAGAATTCAGGCCTGTGGAAGCTAGGCGTCGCCCATTCAATCGGAGACCAGGTCAGGAAATGTATGTGCTCGGTTTCGTCTCCGCATTTATAGAAATTGGCGTGCAACTCATCCGGCAAATTATGCGGGTCGATGCCTATCAGGTGGAATGGAATGAACATTCCTACGCTCCAACGGAACATCTCTCCGTTCTTGTCAATCTCCTTGCGGGGGAGAGTTGTGAATCTTCTGACCTGTCGCAGCTGCTTTTCTGTGAGATGGGTAAAGTCCTCAACGCTTTTCCGCTTGCCGACGAGCAGCGTTCCGATGCAGTTCATCTCGAAATTGTAATATGTTCCGTCTGTCGGGTGCGATATGAAAAATTCGCAACAGCTGTCCTTCCACACTTCGCCGTTGTCTTTCAGCGCTTTTGCACGCAAATCAAATCCATAGACATCATACAATATGCCGAGTCCCTTGTCGCACCAAGCTATTCTGGCAGTACATTCCGGTTTGTATGGAAAGTCTTCCGGCCAGTTGACTGTGTCAACGTTAGCCGTGCCGGATCTCTCGCAAGTCGCGTTGATGATTAACTCTGAGAATTCGTTTATGTCTTTTGCCTTGTCTATGCCGTCGGCATAAGGCAAAGTCATTGTCCTCTTGTTGTCCATACCGCTAAAGGCTCTGCATATCAGTTAGTTTCTTGTAATATCCGTTCAGTGCCAGCAATTCTTCGTGCTTGCCGCGCTCAACTATCCGGCCCTCCTGCATAACTATGATTTCATCTGAATTCTTTATGGTAGAGAGCCTGTGCGCTATCGCGATTGTCGTTCTGCTGCTCATAAGACGGTCCAAAGCCTCCTGTACCTGCTTCTCGGACTCCGTATCCAATGATGCTGTGGCCTCGTCCAGAATCAGAATAGGCGGATTCTTAAGAATGGCCCTGGCGATGCTCAATCTCTGACGCTGACCTCCGGACAGTTTCATTCCTCGGTCACCGATATTGGTATAGTAGCCGTCCTCTTTCTCCATAATGAAGTCGTGGGCGTTGGCGATTTTGGCTGCCGCTATGACATCGTCCATTGTCGCGCCTTCGACTCCGAACGCTATGTTGTTGAAAATCGTATCGTTGAACAGGATTGGCTCCTGATTGACATTTCCCATGATGCTCCTCAGACTGTGCAGCGTCACCTCGCGGATATCTGTACCGTCAATCTTGATGCAGCCTTCCTTGACATCGTAAAATCGCGGAATTAGATCCACAAGCGTGGATTTTCCTGCACCTGACTCTCCGACGATGGCGATTGTATGGCCTTTCTTCACTGTAAGGTTGATGTCGTCAAGAATCTTGCGGTCGCTGTTGTAAGAGAATCCCACGTGTTCGAATGTGATGCAGTCACTGAAGTCGTTGATTGTCTTTGCGTCAGGGATTTCCTTGATGTCGCTTTCCGTGTCTAGGATTTTGTTGATACGCTCGACGGAAGCCATTCCCTTAGGGATATTGTATCCTGCCTTGGCGAACTCTTTCAGCGGGTTGATGACGCTGTAGAGAATCACCATATAGAATATGAAGGTAGGGGCATCGAACCAGCCTCTTTCGCTCAATATTATCGTGCCGCCGAACCAGAGCACAATCATTATCAGAATCGTACCTAGGAATTCGCTCATAGGGTGCGCCAATGCCTGTCTGGTGGCCACGCGTCCGGTCTTTTTCTTTACGGCCTCGGTGATGTTGTCGAACCTTGTCTGCATCTTGTTTTCGGCTACGAATGCCTTGATGATGCGCAGTCCGCCCAAGGTTTCCTCAAGCTGGGACATTGTGTCGCTCCACAGTGCCTGAGCCTGGAGTGAACGCTTCTTCAACTGGCGTCCGAGTGCGCTCATAAGCCATATCAGAAGAGGTGCCACAAGGAGTGTGAAGATGGTCAGCTGCCAGCTGGTCACAATCAGCGTACCCATATAGATTACGATGAGTACCGGATTCTTAAGCAGCATATCCAGCGTGCTCATAATCGAATTCTCAACTTCGCCGATATCACCGCTCATCCTGGCTATGATGTCGCCTTTCCTTTCCTGTGAAAAGAAACCGAGAGGAAGGGACAATATCTTGGCATACAGCTCCCTGCGCATATCCCTCACGACACTGGTGCGGATAGGAATCATCACTGCGGACGAGCCGAAATAGCAGGCGGTCTTGAAAAATGTCATTATTCCAAGCCAAAGGCAGAGGAGCAGGAGTGTCGTGGACGCCCCTTTGTCCGCAATGAGCTGGGTGATGTAGTAGTATGCGTTATTGATTACCAATGCCTTCAGACTTACATCGGTGGAGTCCCACGGAATGAAAGTATAGACCGTGTTGTCCATCTTGAACAGTATCTGAAGAATAGGGATTATCAGCGAAAATGAGAATATGTTGAGGAAAGCCGAAAGTATGTTCAGAACGATCGAACTTCCGAGGTATCCGCTGTAAGGTTTGACGTACTTCACCAGTACGCGCCAAAATTCCTTCATTTGTATAAAAATTTAGCAAGTATTCCGGATTCTTGCTGTGTTGTCATTATTCCGCTCCGGAGAGCACAGTCCCGCCTCCAAGTCAAGGCAGCCAGCAAAGATAATGAAAAATCTCTACATCACCTTCTCAATCCAATGGAACATAAGCCAGATGCGTCGCTTCAGAATGTTCATATCCAATGAATTTACATTGTCTGCGGGCTTATTGTTGTTCATTGTGATTCCTGAGGTGAACATTACGGACGGAATCTTGTTCTCAATGAATGCTCTCTGGTCGCCGATTCTGCGGTAGAATATGTTGGTGAAATCTTTGCTGCCGAAATAGTCGAATCCGAGCTCCAGGTCGCTGCCGAATTTGAGGTTGCAGTAACTCAGCATTCCCTTTGTATCCTGTCCTATGGCATCCTGTCCCAGCATTATGATGAAATCCTTTCTCCCGGATTTGAGTGTGCTCATCGTGCCTCCGATCTGGTCGATGTTCACCGCCATCCTGATTTTGTCCGCGCTTATGACTTCATTGCTGACGGGGTCTATGAGTCTGCCGTCCGTAATCATCTTCATAAGGGCCTTGGAACCTTTCATACTTGCGGATTTTGCGTCAAGAGCTGCGAATATGATATTGCAGTCGTATGCCCTGCCGAGGTGTCTCATTGCTGCGAACATTTCGGCGATGCTTGTCATCGCGATGACACCTGAAGCGTTGCTGTCAGCTCCGGGATACAATGTCCCGTTCAGAGTGCCCAGTCCGTCGTAGTGCGCCATAACTACTATGTAGGAATCCCGATGTCGTTTTGTCGAACCTGGAAGAAAGCCTATGATGTTTCTGCCGAACGGCTCGTAGAAATGAGTGGAATATCCCTGCCCGCAAGGCATAAGGTCAAGGTCGATGAACCTTCGGATAATCCAAAATGCGGCTTCAGTGTTTCCCGCTGTCCCAGTTGCTCTTCCGCCGCAGAGACTGTCGGAAAGGAATTCTATCTGCCTGTAAAGTTTTGATTCCCAGATTACATTGTGCGCCTGGGTGCTGCTGGCCGCTCCGATAGTGGGCGCTGTCTGTGCTGAAGTTGTGCCGGGTGCTGTCTGTGCGGATGCGAGCGTGGAGAGTAGGGCCAGTATAGCAGTATAGAATATTTTTTTAATCATTTTGTCAATTGAAGCACGATAATTGATTATCTTTGTAAGATTCGAAAATGACTTCAAAATTAGGAATTTCTGATGAATTCAGGAAATTTTAAAGGCTTTCTGATAGCGACAATCCTGTGTTTGATTCCGATATCAAACGTGTTTGCCCAATATGATAAGGACGTTTTCTTCTTCAGGGGAAGGCGCGCTCTGGCTGACGGTAAATTCTCGTCTGCCATCGAAAATTTCAATGTCCTTTCCCGTATTGACAGCACCGATTATTGGACATTTTTCTACAGAGGAATCGCGAAATACAATCTCGGTGACCTTCGCGGCGCGCAGAAGGATTTCAATACGTCAGTAAGGCTCAATCCTGTATTTACATCCGGATATCATTACCGCGCCATTACGGAGAGCCGTTTCGGTAATTACGACAAGGCGTTGGACGACCTTCAGAAGGCGATTTCCCTCAGGCCCGGTTATGTCGGGCTTTATTTCAGCCGTGGCGTGACATATTTTCTTGCGCAGCAGTTCGACAAGGCCGTAGGGGATTTCGACAGATATATCAGAAAAGAGCCCAAGGACCCGTCCGCATATCTGAACAGGGGTGCCTGCCAACTCTTTCTCAAGGATACGACAGCTGCGTTGGCTGATTACAACAAGGCCATTTCGCTGGACAGGTTCGAGCCGGAGGGTTATATCCGAAGGGGCCGTCTCTATGCGGCTTCACACAAGTACGATGATGCCATTTCCGATATGAATATGGCAATCGAACTGGATTCGACCAGTACTTTCGCCTATTTCAACCGGGCGGTGATGTATTACGAGCAGAACAACCTGAACGCTGCGATGGCTGATTTGAACAGGGTGCTGAAAGATGAGCCGGGCAATGCGCTTACGCTGTACAACCGAAGCCTAATCAATGCCCAAGTCGGCAATTTCGAGGAAGCTCTCGAGGATATGGACAGGGTGATCAACATAAATCCGGGCAATGTGCTGGCCTACTACAACAGGGCTTCATATTTCGTGAATATGCAGAGATGGCAGGACGCGCTCGAGGATTATGACAAGGCCATATCATTGTACCCCGACTTCGCGAAAGCGTATCTGAACAGGTCCTATGTGGAGAATATGCTCGGAATGAAGAAAGAGTCCAAGAATGACTACGACACGGCTAACCGCAAAATCAGCGAGTATCGTGCGAAAACCGGAGACGGTGCGGCATCTTTTGCGGACACAACCCAGAAATACAGTTCTCTGCTGTCGTTGGATGCCGACTTCGCCAAGAAAGATTTCGATGACGAAATGCTGCAGCACAGGGATGTGGATGTCCGGTTGAGGCCGCTGTACCGTTTCCGTCTTTCAAATACCAGAGACGGCGTGCAATATGCCCTCAAATACCGTTATGAGAATCTCCTTGTGGACAAATTCTTGAGAGAATCTGCCGTGCCGATCACCGTGTCCAATGCGGATACGGCGAATGTGTCGGTTTCGACTGAATACGAGAGCAAAATCTGGTCAATGTCCACGGCTTCATCGGAAGGCGAGTTCCTCAAGGCTCTGGGCGACGTGGCTGAGAAACAGTTCAACTCTGCATTGACGCATTATGACAACGCGGTGAATATCAATACTTCAGACAGGTATCAGTCTTTGTATAAGGCATTCTATTATATGAATAGGGGAGTGTTGCGTGCTGATATGATTGATTTCATTTCATCCATAGAAAACAACGTGCAGACTCTCACGATGGATGATCAGGGCACGACGCGGGCCCGCGTTACTGATCAGGTCAGCAGGAATTATGACTATTCGGACGCGATAGATGATATGAAAGCGGCTTTGGATGTGGTGGGTGATATACCATATATTTATTATAACCTGGCCAATCTCCAGTGCCTGTCGTCTTCGTATGTGGATGCAATCGGCAATTATACCAAGGCCATCTCCCTGTATCCTTATATGGGGGATGCGTATTTCAACAGAGGCCTTGTTCTCATTTATCTGAAAGATAAGGAAAAAGGTTGCATTGACCTGTCCCACGCGGGCGAGCTCGGCGTCTCGGATGCATATAATGTGATTAAAAGATATTGTGAATCAAATACTTCGGAATAAGATATGATTAAGGCGATTATTTTTGACATTGGCGGTGTCCTGATAAATGTGGATGTGGAATATGACAAGCAGGTGTATCGGGATGTACTCGGTTACGACAAGATTGACGAGATTCTTGATGCCTGTCACCAGAAAGGTGTCTATTCGGACTTCGAAGAGGGAAAAATCTCGGATGACGAATTCAGACAGTATATTTTGAAGGATTCCAAGCCAGGAAGCCGGCCGGAGGATGTTGACAGATGTATGAGTGAGTTGTTGAGAGGTATGCCGACTCAGAAAGCTGAACTTTTGACTGAACTTTCCAAGGATTACGATATTTTCTTCTTGTCCAACAATAATGGCATATCTATGAAATATTGCCATAAGCAGATGGAAGAAGCCGGTTTGGATGTGGAGAAAGTAATCAAGAAAGAGTTTCTTTCTTATCAGATGAAAATGTTGAAACCCGGATTGGAAATCTATCGCAAAGTTGTTGAGGAAGTCGGTCTCCCTGCGGGCGAGATTCTTTTCATTGATGATGCTGTCGCAAATGTCAATGCAGCGTCGCAGGTCGGCATTGTGGCAGTCCACTATAAACCAGGCGAGGATTTGAGGGCGATTGTAGGTAAAGCATTGGAGGATAACAGGTAATGCTCAGATTTTTGAGTCTTTCCAGCGGAAGCTGCGGCAATTGCTATTATCTGGAAAAATCCGATGAAAACGGCACGTCAGCATTGCTCATTGACGCCGGTGTAAGTTTGAGACGACTCAAGCAGATTTTGGGGACATACGGGTTGAGCGAGGATTCTTTCGGAGCGGTATTAGTAACTCACGATCACATGGATCATATCCGCAGCCTGGCATCATATTGCAAACGTCTGCACAAACCGGTATATGCCACTTCTGTTCTGCATAATGCTCTTGCGTTGCATTCTTTCGGAACCCCTTATCTGGAACAGTGCAGGGTAGATTTGGCCGAAGAAGATTGGACAGATATCGGTTCTTTCAAGGTGCGCTATTTCATTGTGCCTCACGATGCTACGCAGACGGTAGGCTATTACGTCGATGCCGGGGAGCATAAATTCGCTATAATGACTGACCTCGGGCGTATGACTGATGAGGCGGTCTCTTATGCGTCACAGGCGGATACTGTGGTGGTTGAGTCCAATTATGATATGGATATGCTGATGGGCGGTCCTTATACACACGAGCTGAAGATGCGTATCTGCAAAGGGCACGGTCATCTCAGCAATGACGAATGTGCGGACGCGATACGCAAGTTCTGGCATAAGGGATTGAAAAACATATTTTTATGCCATCTCAGCGAGCATAATAATACTCCCGAGCTGGCGTTCGGTTCCGCAAAGGATGCGCTTGACAGACTCGGGGTTGCTCCCGGAACCGTGAATCTCCGTGCGCTACCACGTCAGACGCCGTCCGGAATAATAAATTTGTAAACACGATAAAGTAACCATATATGAGAAAAACAACCATTTTATTAGCCTCGTTGGCACTTCTTGCCGGGTCTGTTTCCTGCACGGACAAGAATGAGATAAAGCCTACAAAGAATATTATCCTGATGATTCCTGACGGCACATCGACAAGTGTCCTGTCAGTGGTCCGCTGGTATCGTGAATATCAGAATCCTCAGAACAGTGAGGCCCGTCTTGCGACCGACCCTTACATCTGCGGTCTTGTGCGTCAGAATTGTTCAGATGCACCTGTGGCAGCATCTCCGGCTGCGATGACTTCATTTATGACAGGATATCGCGTGCAGGCCAATAACCTGGGCATTTATCCAGCAAACAATGGAAAACAGGACCTTGCCGCGGTCAATCCGGACAGCACTTGGCAGCCGTTGGCTACAGTTCTTGAAGCTGCAAAGATTCTCAAGCACAAGTCAACCGGTCTTGTCGTTACAGTACGTGCAGGTCACGCTACTCCGGCCGGCACTGCGGCTCACGTAGTATCGAGGAATGACGATTTCAATATAATGCGACAGATTGCTTCAAATTCTGTTGATGTCGTTTTCGGAGGCGGATGCGAATTTGTGGATGACGGGGTGAAGGAAATCCTTGATAATAAGGGAATTACGTATATCAAGAAAGACCTCAATGCTTTCAGGGAGCATAATGAGAAGCCGGTGTGGGCATTGTTTGCAGATGACCAGATGGCTTTTGATATTGACAGGGATACGTTGGCCGAGCCGTCTCTCGATGAGATGACGAGAAAGGCAATTTCTTTGCTGTCAAAGGACAAGAATGGATTTTTCCTTATGGTTGAGGGTAGCAAGGTGGATTATGCCGCGCACAGCAATGACCCTCTCGGAATCATCTCAGAATATGAGGCGTTCGACAAGGCTGTCGCAACTGCCATTGAATTTGCCAAGAAGGATGGAAACACTACTGTCATAGTTGTTCCTGATCACGGAAACAGCGCGATGACCATCGGCGACCGCAATTACACCGGATATTACCGTAAAGGTCTTGACTCTGTATTCGTGAAAATGCCTGAGTTCAAAGGCACGGCGTACGCTCTGTCCTGTGAGTTGCAGAAATGCTCTCCTGACAGTGTGAAATCTGTTTTCAAGGCTCGTACTGGCATTGAGCTGACTCCGGCGCAGGAGAAATCAGTGCGCTCATTGTTGAAGTCCATCGAGCAGGATTATATGGAGGTGTCCTATTCAGCCAATCTGATGAGTGTTGTGACGGATATTGTCAACAAGAACACTCATCTGGGATATGTCAGCGGCGGACATACCGGTGAGGATGTATTTCTTGCAGTGTATAACCCTAATGACCAGACTCCTCGCGGCTGGATTGAAGGTACTTCGCTTGCCGGCTATATGTCGTCTCTTCTCGGAATAGACGGTACTTTGGATGATCTTACATCTGACATTTATGTAAAGTCTGACGTGCTCTTTGAAGGACATCAGACAACAGTAGAGGATGGCAAAGAGCCTGTCCTGGTTGTGGACGGCAAAGTGCGTATTCCTGCAAACCGTTCTTTCGTCGAAGTTGACGGCCAGAAGAAGGCATTGTCTAGTGTGTCTGTTTATATTCCGAAGAATAGGACGTTCTATGTGGCGAAGGAGATAATGAAATATTTGTAGAAGTGAGTGAATAAAAAGCGGTCTACTGCGTTGTTCTCCTCGCCCAAATCCTCACAACCAGCAAGGTTGCTCCGGTGTTGGTCTCGTCGAGGGCCTTG
>CAVHJF010000017.1:0-42754 GCA_963636275.1 Acutalibacteraceae bacterium
AAGTTTTATTGGGGACCGCATTCCCCAAACCCCTTGGGTCGCGTTAACGCTCCGAATCTTGCGCTCAGAAAATATTCGCGCCCGACATCGATGCTTTGATTATTAATTCCTATCTTTGTGGGGTTGGCGTTGTTGCGCCGACACCTGGCTGGCAGGTCATACGCCAGTTTTTCTTAATCCGGAAATTGATTTAATCACAAATTCAAACAATTTCCTATACACATACCGAAAAATGGCAGACGAGAAGATCATCTTTTCTATGAACAGGGTAGGAAAGGTCCTCCCATCAAGCAACAGAGTAATACTCAAGGATATATGCCTCTCATTCTTCTACGGGGCGAAAATCGGCATCATCGGATTGAACGGTTCCGGTAAATCCACATTGATGAAAATCATCGCAGGTGTGGAGCAGAGTTATCAGGGCGAAGTCGTATGGGCACCCGGCTACAGCGTAGGCTACCTCGAGCAGGAGCCGCAGATGGACCCGGATAAAACCGTACTGGAAGTTGTCCAGGAAGGCGTCCAGGAGATAATGGACATTCTCAAGGAATACGAAGAAATCAATCTGAAATTCTGCGAGCCTATGGATGAAGACCAGATGAACGCGCTGATCGAAAGGCAGGGAGAACTGACCGAGAAAATCGAGCACTGCGGCGGCTGGGAGATTGATTCCAAGCTTGAAAGGGCTATGGACGCGTTGCAATGTCCTCCTTCTGATGCGAAGATTGCGACATTGAGCGGTGGTGAAAGACGCCGCGTTGCGCTTTGCCGTCTGCTCCTTCAGCAGCCTGATGTTCTGCTTCTTGACGAGCCTACCAACCACCTGGACACTGAAAGTATCCAATGGCTTGAAGCCCATCTGCAGCAATACAAAGGTACCGTCATAGCGGTAACCCACGACCGATATTTCTTGGACGACGTTGCCGGCTGGATTCTCGAGCTGGACCGCGGAGAAGGCATTCCTTGGAAAGGAAACTATTCTTCCTGGCTTGAGCAGAAGACCAAGCGACTGGAAATGGAGGAGAAACAGGAGAGCAAGAGAAGAAAGACTCTTGAACGCGAGCTCGAATGGGTCAGAATGGCCCCTAAGGCAAGACACGCCAAATCAAAGGCAAGGCTTGGAGCTTACGAGAAACTCGCCAGCCAGGACGGAAAGGAGAAAGAGGCAAATCTGGAAATCTATATTCCGAACGGTCCGAAACTCGGAAACAAAGTCATCAACTTCAACGACGTATCCAAGTCATTCGGAGACAAACTGCTCTTTGAGCATCTGTCGTTCGTGCTTCCGCCGGCAGGTATCGTGGGCGTAATCGGCCCGAACGGTGCCGGTAAAACCACATTGTTCCGCCTGATAATGGGACTGGAGCAGCCTGACAGCGGAGAGATCACCATCGGTGAAACCGTCAAGCTTGCATACGTTGACCAGCAGCACAAGAGCATTGACCCGGACAAGACGGTATTCCAGACAATTGCAGACGGCTCAGACTGGATCAAACTCGGCAAAAAGGACGTCAACGCACGCGCTTATGTATCGCGCTTCAACTTCACGGGTGCAGACCAGGAGAAACTCTGCGGAGTGCTTTCAGGAGGTGAGAGAAACAGGCTTCACCTTGCGCTCACTCTCAAGGACGAAGGAAATGTCCTCCTGCTCGACGAACCTACCAACGACGTGGATGTCAACACAATACGTGCATTGGAGGAAGGTCTGGAGAACTTTGCCGGATGTGCAGTCGTAATCTCGCACGACAGATGGTTCCTTGACCGAATCGCCACACATATCCTGGCATTCGAGGGCGATTCATCCGTATATTTCTTCGAAGGTTCATATTCGGAATACGAGGAAAACAAGAAGAAGAGACTCGGCGACGAGGAGCCTAAGAGGTTCAAATACAAGAAACTGATGGAATAAGATTACTGATTTTCAGTCAGTTTCTTTTGACAATCCGGATTTTATAGTTAAATTTGCGCGCATTTTTGGACTTTTATAGAAAGTTCCGCGAAAAAGCAGACGCTTTTGGTGCAATGGGGTCTGACTGTGACTTGTCACGATGCCAGACTGAGTAACACATTTTAAAACAAATTAAAGAAATGAAACATTTCACACTGAATGGCCAGGTCCGCGAAGTCGGCAACAAGGCGGTCATCAAAGAATTCCGCAAACAGGGTCTTATCCCTTGCAACATCTATGGTGCAGGCGTAGAGAACGTTCTCTTCACAGTTACCGAGAAAGATCTTAAAGGTCTTATCGAGACTCCGGCTTCATACATCGTTGACCTCGAGCTCAGCAACGGCAAGAAATACAATGCTGTTATCCACGAGCTTCAGTTCCACCCTGTAAAGGACAACTGCCTTCACGTTGACTTCCTCGCAGTCAATGAGGACAAGCCAATCGCAATCAAAGTTCCTATCAGAATCACAGGACACGCAATCGGTGTTCGTGCCGGTGGTAAGTTCTACAAGCTAGTACGTGAACTGAAAGTCAGCGCTCTTATGAAGGATCTTCCTGATGAGTTGGTTATCAACGTTGACAGACTTCAGATCGGAAAGAGAATCGTTGCCGGTGACCTCAAATACGAGAACGTAAACGTCATCTCTCCTAAGGGAACTATCATCTGCACAGTCAAGTCATCCCGTCAGGTTGCGGCTCACATCGCATACGAAGAGGCTCTTGACGAAGAGATGGAGGAGGGCGTACACCACGAGGCTCCTGCAGCTGAAGCACCTGCTGAGGCATAATGACAGGCTTGTCGCCTGACTTATACGGCATAAAAATCTGATGTTATGAATTATTTGGTAGTCGGATTGGGAAATATCGGCTCGGAATATGCAGACACCAGACACAATGTAGGATTTATGGTATTGGATGCTTGGGCTCAGGCATCCAATATTGTTTTTCAGACACAGCGTTATGGTGATGTGGCCGAAGTTTCCTTCAAAGGAAGAAATATCACTCTGCTCAAACCTTCAACTTATATGAATCTGAGCGGAAACGCAGTAAGATACTGGGTCAATAAACTCAAACTTCCGCTTGAGAACGTCCTTATAATCTGCGATGACCTCAATCTTCCGTTCGGGACATTGAGAATGAGGAAGAAAGGCAGCGACGGCGGACACAACGGCCTGAAGAACATTCAGGAACTGCTCGGCACTCAGGAATACGCCAGAATCCGAATCGGAATCGGCAACAATTTCGCGAAAGGCGGACAGGTGGATTTTGTCATAGGGTCTATGACTCCTGAGGAGAAAAACCAGATGCCCGAAATCTGCGACAATGTAATTGAGGGAGTCAAAGCCTTCACCACGATAGGCGTTGACAGGGCGATGAACAGTTTCAACACGCCTAAAAAAGGGATTTAATGCCCACTAGGCGAGATATTTTCAGAATTACTCTTGCAAATAAATGTTTAAATACATAACTTGCAATAAGTTTTAACAAGACTAATTACTTAATGTTTAACAAATAATTCTGATAACATCATGAAAGAACTTGTTGAGAAAATCAAAGCAGAGTACGAGGAGTTCGCAGTGAACGCCGAGGCTCAGGTAGAGAAAGGCAACAAGGCTGCTGGCGCTCGTGCCCGCAAAGCCGCTCTCTCTCTTATGAAAGACTTCAAAGAATTCAGGAAACTCTCTGTAGAGGCTAGCAAATAATCCTTGAATGACAGACTAAAATGAGGATGTATGAGATTTTTCTCATATATCCTTATTTTTTTGCTCCGGCCGTGCAACATTCGCCTTGCAATCTGCATCTATGCGTCAAGGTTTAGGTTTTAGTACAAGTATAGAGGACTGAAAGGCAGTGATGCCTTCGGTCCTCTAACATTTATAGATTGACGGATATCAATCTCTAAATGTTAAAAATCGGTTAGTTGCTGACACGATTAGAAATACGTTTTTACAGCAAACAGGAACTGGTCGATGAAGATTCTCTTAAATGCAGCAATGTTGTTTTGCTCATAAAACATAAGCATAGCTTTCTTGTAGTCAATGGAATCGACCGTGCGGAAAGAGATCGGACAATAGCCGTTGGCTATAAGGATGGCATTACTTATAATGCGTGCTGTCCGTTTGTTGCCGTCGGTAAAAGCCTGTATATAAGACAGCAGCACCAAAGCGAGGATAGCTTTCTCAAATACATTCTCTTTTCCGTTGATTAAGGTACACGTATCCTCAAGGGCCTCGAGGATTTGAAATTCATTGTCAAGCGGACGATAGTTGGTACCGGTGATACCGACACGACGATGTCGGATGTTGCGGTCTACTCCAAGTTCCTTTGTCAATATGGAATGAATATCCTCTATCCGATGCACTGAAATCTCTTTCAGATAATCGGGCACGTCCAGCACGAAGTCGAGTGCATCCTTATGGTTTAGGAGCATGATGGCCTCTTCCTTGGTTTTGCCCGAAGCAGTCTGTTTGTCCTTCAACAGCCTCTCCGTTTCCAAGAGCGAATAGGTATTGCCTTCTATCTGCGATGATTTCCAAGAAAGGTCTACGCCAAGCCGTTCCATCTCTTTGCGGTATTCAAGGTCGGTCATGCCTTCCGTGTTATGCAGAAAAGTGTTTTGAGCATCTTGTAAGACGTCGAGTTCATCCGCTGTGAAGATCTCCACTTTCGGAAGCACATCACGGATGAGGTCGAAATTGAACACCTCCTGTACCTCACGTTGGTCAATGTCCTTATCAAAATAGGTGTCAAGGTCAAGTGGCATTGTGACATGCGCCTGAGCCGATAGTTTGTATCTCGTCGCAGGTCCACGTCCACTAACCTCTACCATTCCATCATTGACCATATTGCGGATAATCCTCTTTAGCGTGCTTTCGCTTGGAGCATCCGTTAATGACTGGGCAATCTGTTCTCTGCCGGACAGAGGGTGATAGTGCAAATATTGAAGTATTGATCCGTCTAATGTCATAGTTGCAATCTTAAATCAGGTCAAAAGTACCACTTTTATTTCATTTATCAGGTCAATCAGACCCGATTTTATGAATAATTAACCGCTTTTTGACCCGATAGCGATATTTTGAGCTATCTTCGAGCCGTTCAAGCACCTCCTGTCTCACCTCCTGCACCTCCTCGCGGCAGTTGTCACCAACTGTTTATGTCCACATTACCACGATTTGCAGATAAGGAATTTTTTGACTACCTATGTAGAGTTTTTGCGGAGTTGAATGAGAGGCATTGACAGGATATTGTTTGCGATGGCGATATGGGTTGCCACATCTTTCGCGCTGGAGGTTTCAGGAAAGCCGGCGTGGAAGGGGACGTTGCGGCTTTCGCAGCCTGACGGCACGACAATATCCGCAAGATTGTCCGGTGACGAATACGGGCACGTGATGACTGACCTTGAGGGCAATGCACTGGTTCAGAACGGGGATGGATATTGGTGTTACGCATTTTACAGTCAGGACGGCGCAATCCACAGCAGCGGAATCATTGCCGGCGGCCCGAATAAAGCCAACTCCAGCGCGAAACTGATTCCCTACGAAGCTCTTTACAGGAATGCAGCCGCCAGACACCTGGAAATGGCGCTCTACAGAAGTTCTCAATTCAATTCAGGCTATGAAAACAACACGGGCACATCCTCGACGACGCACTATAATGCAGGCGGAGATACACATACGAATATATATTCAAGCGCCTACCAAAGTGACTACCCTAACGCCCAGACGTCCGATGACTCCTCGTCAGACTCCGACTCGAGCGAGGTCAAAAGCCATCACTGCCTGATACTGCTGGCCGAATTCTCCGACTTGAAGATGACCTACACGGCAGATAAATTCAGCAACCTGATAAATGGAGAGTCCGGAAGCGCAAGGAAATATTTTGAAGACCAATTCCTGGGAAAAGGCAAGTTCACATTTGAAATCGGACCGCTCGTGACACTCAGCAGGACTCACGACTACTATGGAAAGAATGAAAACGGAAAGAACGACGTCAATGCGCCACAGGCAGTTGCAGAAGCGTGCCGACTCGCAGAAAAAAGCGGCATAGACTTCTCCAAGTTCGATGACGACGGAGACGGCGTTGTAGACAACATCTTCCTGTTCGTGGCCGGAAAAGACGAAGCGGAAGGTGGAGGCGACAACTGCATCTGGTCATATACCTGGGACCTGGAATCCGCCGGCATCAAACTGACATTGAACGGCAAGAAAATCGGCAAATACTCAATCTCATCCGAATTGGGGCTCAGGAGCAACGGCAAATACCTTTTCACCACAATAGGGACATTCTGCCACGAATATGGCCATTCTCTCGGCCTTGTTGATATGTATGACACCGACCTGGAGAGCAGCGGAGGCTCCGCTAAATGCCTGTGGAAAAGCACCGCCCTGATGGACAGGGGAAATTACAACAACGAGGGGAAAACTCCGCCATACTTCAACGCCATTGACAGGGATATGCTCGGCATCGGCAAAGCGGAAGAACTGAAAGAAGGACGATACCTGCTTGAGCCGATCAACGAAAACGGGCGCTTCTTCATATATAACACAACGAATCCGGGCGAATACTACCTGATAGAATGTCGCTCCAACAGCAACTGGGATACATATATAGGAGGCAACGGGCTTGCAATCTACCATATAGACAAATCCGGCAATGATACAGGCTGGTCTCCCGTCTATGAGCGGAATGCGACCGCTGCAGAGAGATGGCTCAGCAATGAAGTGAACTGCAGACCATTACACGAATGTGCGGAAATGATCGAAGCCAATCCGAAAGCTGCAGACGTAAGCCAAGTCTTCTGGCCTTTCGCCCGGAACAACTCATTTTCATCGCAGACCAATCCCGCATTCAAATTTTGGGACGGGACCTATTCCCCACTCGCCATCACCGAAATAATGACAGTCGGCGACAAAATCGCATTCAATGTGATCAAAAGCGAAAGCACCGCGCCGGCAAATGTAGTCGCATCGGCCAAAGACATATTCCAGAGCGTCGCCATAATCCAATGGGAAACTGACATCCAGGACAGCAACGCGGAAGCGCATATCCTCTGGGGGCCGAACGGCAATCCTACACAAGAAGAAAAGGTCTTGCCGTATGAAGCAGGCAAATACGCCATCCGGCTGGAAGGTCTCAAGCCGGCCACCTCCTACACATTGCGGATTCACTACGAGAACGGGAACGCCAAGGGAAAAGAAACCGAGATTAATTTCAGGACAAAGAGCCTATACACCAACGGAATGCCTTTCATCTATCTGAACGATGTCTCCCGCAATGAAGACGGAACATTCAAGACAGACGCGCAGATTCCGCTTGTAATCTATAACCTCAACAGCGCCCAGAGCGTGGAATGGTTTATGGACGGCCGCAGCATCTCAGCCGGCAAAAACGGATACTTCACGTTACCGCGTTCCTGCACGATAAAGGCGAAAATCACCTATATCGACGGCGCGACCGACTATATTGAGAAGAAAATGACATTGGAATGAGAAGAATCGCGACATACATAACTGTACTGATTACCACGGCGTTAGCCTGCGGGTGCGTAAAGAGTTACGAGCCGGACCAGTTCTTCCTTGAAGAGAACAATGTCAATCTGAAAATCGGCGGCAAGACCAAGCTGAAATACGACCCGGACAAATCCCAGCTCGGATTCAGTCCGGACAGAAAGCAGTTCCGCCTGCACAACGACACGATGTCGGAATTCTTCATTCTGACCTGCTCGGAATTGCCGTCAAAGCAGGGGCAGACAGTCAAATGTTCGCTGAAATACTGCACTCCAAGCGAAATCGACTACAAGACCGGGCTTGAATTCAATGTCCGCAAAATTACAGACAACACCATCTGGCTATGGTGCAAAAAAAAGAATATCGGCCTCACCGTCAAAACAATTGACTGACCGATACTCTTTCAGAAAAAAACGGCAGCGCCCTCAGCTCAAAGAAATCAGCTCCGGACGTCTGCCGCTTTATATTCAATTATTCTGTTCCTTACCAGACAAATTCAAATCTGATGTCAACAGGAACACCGCCTCTGTTAACATTTGCTATGTCGGCTGAAAGCGCCTCAGAAATCACAGCGTGATTTGTTTCATACTCCTTTGCGAACATATAGTTGCCGGTAGCCTGAGTCGTAAGAATCAGATTCGACCAGTCAGCAATAACCTGCGGCACCTTTTCGTAATTGACGTGATACAGGCCCTGCTTGTTGCGCTCGAAAGCACCGTTATTCTTCAGGAAGTTGTAGCACATCATATTTGCACGGCCGTGAGCGTCAGCTGCACCGAAACGTACCGAACGCACAAGACTTGCGATATATGTGGTGATTGCGGCCTCTTTTGAAATCAGCGGAATCTCACCCTTGTCAATAAGGTTGCATACCATATACAGGCCCAGAATGTCTGCCTTAGCCTCTTCCCAAGTTGAAGCCTCATTTCCGAGAGCCGCTTTCACGCTTCCTAGACCGTTTACAGTCTCCTTGACTCCCAAACCGTGTGCAACCTCGTGGAAAGTCACATTCCAGAAGAAAGCGTCCGAACTCAGATACCTCTGCTGCTCAGGCTCGAACAATATCTGGCCAATCGGATATACCATCTTGTCAAACTTCGCCTTGATCACGTTGCGGAGCTGAAGTCTGCGAGTACCCTTTTCAGCCTGAACCTGGTGGTCATTCGGAAGATTGATCGCAATCGTCTTACCGCCGGCATTAGCTTCTCCTGCGTAATAAATCGCGTCATAGACAAACATATCCGACTCAGTACCGGGAACAAATGTCTTGTACTCCTCCGGACAAGGCAATGACTTCTGGAGGTCCGGCAGCATAGATATGTACTTGGTGAGTTCCTCAGTCTTCTTGAGATCCTTCAGAAGGATGTAGCACTCGTAAGATGTCTTGATGCCATAGATGCCGTCCTCATAGTTCTCAATCGGGCCGATGACAAGATCCATCTTGCTGTCCTTCATATCCATCCAGGCAAAGTCGGACTCACGGTATGAATCAGTGCGCAGCGCCTCGGCTCTCTTGAGCAAGTAATTGCGGACGCTCTCCTTGACTGTCATCGTGGCCGCAGCCTCAAGATTCTTGCAGATTTCATCAATCTGGGTCTTGTAGGCATCGTGATACCACACTGTCTTGAGTTTTCCGTCCTCGCCCCTTTCTATAAGAGTATATGGGCTGAACTTGGCAGAATCAGCAAGTGCATTGAACTCCTCCGCAGTCATATCCTGCGGATAGAAACACGCCCCTGCAGGCTTCTCACCATAACCCTCTATGAACGGGATATTGTCATCCAGACGATCCCACGGGCCATAGTTGATCAGGGCATAATCCTTCAAAGCCCCTTCCGGCATTGACATAATGACGTTCTTGTCTCCGAAAGTCTGCTTCCAATAGATATCATCCACTGCGTCTGCAGCCTTTCTGAACAGATTCAGCACCTCCTTTCCGTTGTCGGACAGGCCTTCCATATACGGAGAACCTATCTGGAACACAGCATAAGAGTCGATCTTCTTCTGAATCTCGTTATTAGGCACTCTGTCGTTGCACGCCACCAACGCGGCAAGACCAGCACCTGCGAGTAAAATCTTCTTTATCATATTCCAATAAATCTATGAAGTGTCGCTGACTTCTGCAGCCACGGGCACCCCCGATAAAACGTAAATTGAGGGACGCCTAAAAAGCATTTTCAGACATCCCTCAACTATATGTAACCTAAACAGTATCTTAGAATGACAATGCTATCTGAATGAAATCATCAGCTTTGAGTGCAGCACCGCCGATAAGACCGCCGTCGATGTCCGGGCAAGCGAACAATTCTTTTGCATTTGAAGGTTTGCAGCTTCCGCCGTAAAGAATTGTAGTGTCATCTGCAACCTGTGCACCGAACTTATCAGCAAGCACTTTGCGGATGCAAGCGTGAATCTCCTGAGCCTGCTCTGCGGTAGCAGTCTTGCCTGTACCGATAGCCCAAACCGGCTCGTAAGCTACGATGATCTTTGACATCTCGTCAGCGCTGAGTCCGAAGAGAACGTTCTCAACCTGAGAAGTTACAACCTCGAAATGTTTGCCTGACTCTCTCTGCTCGAGGTTCTCGCCAACGCAGAAGATTACGCCGAGACCGTTTGCAAGAGCGAGCTTGACTTTCTCTACGAGAGTAGCGTCTGTCTCACCGTAGTACTGTCTTCTCTCAGAGTGGCCGAGGATAGTATATTTGCAGCCGGCTGAAGCGAGCATAGCAGCTGAAACCTCACCTGTGTAAGCACCTTTCTCCTTGTCTGCGCAGTTCTCTGCAGAAAGTTCAACCTTTGTACCCTTTACAACGTCAGCAACAGGAACAAGGTGAGTGAAAGGAGTAGCGATGATAAGACCTACAGCCTCAGGAACCTGAGCTGACTTTTCTACCACTGCCTTTGCAAGTTCAACGCCTTCTGGAACTGTAGTATTCATCTTCCAGTTACCGGCAACAATCTTTTTTCTCATAATATCTCAATGTTTTATAAATTCAAAAAACTGCCCGGGAGAACAATCTCCCAGACAGTCTGCAAATTTAGCAGTTTTCTATCTAAATACCAACTGCAAAAATTATTTCGAATAACTGAACGGCAAATAAGAAACCGCCGTCGTCACGCCTCCGTCAGTCGTCGAATTCCTGTATCCGAAAGCATAAGCCACATACTCGCCGGAATTCTCAATCATATCCGAGAAATCTTCGGTCTGCGCCCCGACCTTCAGTACAGACGAGATCATACTGTAGTTCTTCGCAAGGGTGACATACTGCTGGGCAATCTTCATAGGATCATCATATTCGTCCCAGCTTGCCTTGGAGGTGACTCCGCATATATATGTGTAGTCCGCAGAAGGCTTTATGTTCAGTTTGACGCCTGACATTGAGAGTTCGAAAGTCATATCGACCTGTGTCGCCTGACGTGTTCTGAACTTGTAGACCTCCGACTTGCCGCTATAGACAGGATTTCCGGAATCATCGAAAGCCATATCGAACGCGATGACATAATATTCGGTATTGTCATTCAGGTCCATAGAAGTGCTCTCTTCCGAAGCGGAATTGAAATATCCCTGATACAGCAGCACATTCGGGTCAACACCGTCAGCCAGCATCGAGGCCATATACACCAAGTTGTTGACCAGCAGTCCGACACACTGAGTCTGCCCGTACTTGTCCAGTTCCGACTTGCTCAGAATCGTACAATAATAGGTAGCGGACGCATCCACAGGAGTAATCTCCACAGTGACAGTGGATGTTTTCACATCCGACACGGAAATCGAATACTTGCTGAAATACGGAGTTGCGTCAGAAACCTTGCTCTGAACGACGTGCAACGTCACCGGATTAGTCTTTGACGCGGACAACACCAATTCTCCGGACCTGTCTTCCCCGTCATAATTCGGAGCGACTTCCAAGTACACAGCCTCGGATGTCACCAGCCCGACAGTCAACCAGTCCTCTTTGACATAAGCCGTCGCCAATGCGCCTTCGGCACCGCCTTCAATAGTGTAAGGCACCTCCAGTTCTCCGCCGGCGGCGTTGATGTCTAGCAGATAACTTGTCAACTTGAATTCTGAAAGAGGGGTTTCCGTCCCTTCCTTACCGCAGGAAACGGCAAGGAAAAGGAGCGAAACCACTGTAAAAATCCGGAAAAATGAATATTTCATAATATCAGTTATTACTCACCGATAAAGGTAACCTCGTAGCTATAAATGTATACTGAGCTCCAACCGCCTGAAGTGTCAAGTTTGAAACTTGTGTAATCTTCATTGGCATTCACGACAGTACTTGTGTATGGAGAAGACTCCCCTTCCACTGTGATATCAGCGGCCTCCGGCAGATTCCAAGTAGCATTGTTATCCGATGAGAAACATACCTTCAAGCCCGCATAATTGCTTCGCGACACCTTTTCGTTGGAAGTAACCACAACTTGCTTGATATATCCGATTGAAGATGTGCTGATAAGTTTTGCGTAGTTGAGTTTAAGCTGTCCGTCAACTATGCTTGACGAGTTCACATAAACCTTATTGATATTCATAGGCACATCATAAGTCTTGCCTGAGCCGTCAGTAGCATAAGCAGGGAGCGTGAAGTTCAATTCATAAGTATCATAGCTGCTTGCGTCAGGATGCAGTTCAGCCAGAGCCTTGATTGCAGCATTTATTGTGTCTGCCGGAACAGTCAATTTGTATTCAACCTCAACGGCAGCCTTCTGGCGTACTGTCACGGTCTCTGTAGCCGACCATTCACCGTCTGTAACCTTGACAGTGATTGTAGCAGTTCTGCTCATACCCTCATTGGCCGCAACTGAATACTTGACCTCACCGTCAGCATAGCTTGCTGTAAGCCAATCAGCGTCTGACGAAACCTCAGGTACTGACTTGGAGACGTACACGTGGCATCCGAATGAGCCTTCAGTTGAGTCTTTCGCAACTTTCACGGTGCTGGCATCAACTCTGAGCTCCGGATCCGGGTTAAGCACAATCGCACCGACATAAGGTCTGATATCTTTAGCGCTCAGGCCATCGACACGGAGAACAAAGTCACCATCCTTGGTTGATGTAGTGTTCTCGATGAAGTAGTCTTCACCCTCAGCATTAGAAGTATTCTCATCATTCTCGATGGTAATCTTCTGAAGTTCAACAGTATCCGCGCCATTGACAAGGCAAACGTGGAAGTCTGCTTTTGAGCTCTTGGTGTAGATTCCGAGATTCAGTTTAACGAAATTGACACCGTGGAAAGAAGCCTCAGAATAGAGTTCTGCAACTCCGCCCGTCATTGTGCTGGATGCGAATCCCTGAGTATAAGAGCCGTCAGCCTTATAGTATGTAGTTCCGCTGTTGGTGTTGGTTTCACCCGGATATACAAGACCGAAAGTCATCTGTTTGCCGTCAGGACCCCATTGTATAGTTCTGCGTGAGCTGGTCAGTGTAGTATAGTAGGTGAATTTGGTCTGCTCCCATTTCTCGCCTGCGAGATAAACATCGTGACTCTTCGCATCATCTGCTTCCTTGAAATGTACTACAGGAGATGTGATGCGGCTTCTGTTGACAGTCAAGCCCGTACGCTCGAACACGAGGTCATATCTTGAAGTGGAAACTGTAATCTTGACATCATAAACGCCAGGATTCGCTACGAACCATACAACATTGTCAGCTACATTGACGCTTGACTCAGGCGTAACGACTATTGTCGAGCCTGTTGAGACTGCAGACGTAGATTCAGTTGAGATTTCAGATGCCAGGTTCACCGCGAACTGTCCGCAAATATCTTTCTTGTCTCCTACAGCTTCGATAGACACGTACTTCACCGGAAGAGAAGCATACTCTTCAGGAACATCCGCGAATGAAATCTTTCCGAATCCGAACAGATGCGCGAGTTCCACGCCTGATGTGTCGGCAAAATCCATTTCATTGTATGCCGTTACCGTACTGTTCTTTACAACTATAGTCGCAGGTTTTACGAGCATCACATCAGATTTCGAATCCCAATATTCCTGGGTTGCTGTCTGGCTTCCGTTCAAGTTAACTCTCCACTTGGTCAAGTCTGAAGAAGATGAAGTGACTGCGCTATTAGGCATTACACCGTAAAACTTATAGGAAGAGCAAGTATCGGCTGCCACAATACTGTAGAAATTACCTTTGAACTCAGGAGACTCAGCCTCGAAATCTACAATCGAGAATGTAGAATAATACTGACTCGCATAGCCCGTGCTTCTGGTTGAAACCTTTACAGCCGTAGTAGGAGTGGACTCTTTTGCAATAGCTGCATAAAAGCTGTCTCCCTTCAGGAATTTGATATGCTGATCGCCGTCATATACGGCTTTTGTAGCAAGACCGTTCTTCACCGTTACGGTCACGTTCAGGTCAAAGCCTTCAGCGACTTCCGGTGTCACTTCTGATTTGGAGCAGCCTGCAGCAACAGCAAGCACAGCTGCCATATATAATAACTTTTTCATACTAGATTCTCAGTTTACCAGTTAAGATATTCATTTTCATCACTCAATATCAGTCCTCCGAAAGTGCCGTAGTCGTCACCTTTCTCGATATTGATATATTGAGCAGAATATTTACCGTCACTGTTGCGGACGGCCTTCACCATAACATAAGCATTTGACACTACGCTTGGAACTGTCACCTTGACAGTACTTGCAACCTCGTCAACTTCCGCATCCACGCCCTTTGACTCAATCAGCACGTGAGTTGTCTCGTCAGCACCGACAAGAGTATAAGGGAATACCAGGACATCTCCTGCAAGAACGCTCTTCACGTCAGTTTTGACCTTGATCATAAACGCCTTCTCCTTAGGAATGCTGATTACAGTTTCACCGAGAGTGAACACGTACTCGTTATCCGTTTCAGACATTACAAGCTCAGGCTTTACAGTTCCTGAAACAGGCACCTCGGACCATTCCTTACCGTCATAAGACACATACCACTTACTGTCCTCAATCTTGAACTGAGGAGTCTTTCCGGAAACAGGCACTTTAGCTCCGCCGTTCAAGATAAACTCGCCGTCAATTGTCCAGAAGAACTCGCCATTGTCTTCCTTGATGCCGACCACCGGGGCGACAGCATCCTTTCCGTCAACGCCGTTAGTCAATTCTGCAGTGGTTCCGTCGCTGAAATAGACTTTGTAACCTTCAGCGGTTTCCTCAACCTTTGAAATTGTAACTGACTTGGACGCGGCTTCGACAAGTTTGCTTATCGAACTTGCGTTCTCGTTGACACTGGCCTCGAGGGCTGCAACCTTCTTCTCGAGCGTATCCACCCGGTCTTTGAGGTCGCTGCAAGCGCAGACTGTAGCTGCTGCAAGCATCGTTAATAATAATTTTCTCATATTAAATAGATTGTTATGAATTTTCTAGAAAGCCAATATAGGGCGGCAGACTATTGCGTCATCGACATATCCCACCGTAGGCTCAATCTGTCCGTGGACTTCTGTTACGTCCGCAGCAACCTCTGAGTTGGGTTCATATAGCCAGAAAATGTCAATATAGCCATCAGTATTGCTGTAAATTGAAGTGCTCATCAATTCGCAGATATTCACGTTGTTACGAACTCTGGAGTGAACAAATTTCTCTTTCTGTCCGTCAGGGACAAGTTCCATCACGGAGTTCAACTGCTCTACCGGATTATAGGTAAGGTTCATATCGCCTTCCCTATAATAATATGTCACGTCCGACTCATACAGTTTCAACGTTCTCAAGTGTGTCGCCACTTCATTCCCTCCAAGATTGGCAAGCATATCCCACAACTGGCCGATGCTAGGGATGAACCAACCTGATGTTGATGCAGGAGCTGAAGGTGAGAAGTCAGTAGTTGTCCAGTCGAATGCCGGATACTGACGCAGTTTGTCGCCAGGATTCTCGCTCACAATCTTTTCCGTATTGTATCTGCCGGACAAATCAGCATACCAGCCCGTACCGGTCTTGACATTTTCAAAGTCGTAATCATAGTTGCCCATTGAAAAACGCGTCAGGCTGTCTCCCGGAGCATGCGCCGACTTGGTACACATCACAAGGCCGTGAGTATATCCGGCCTCGACGTCAGTCGTCGCCAAACGTGAAGTGTCCGTCTGGAACACGATTCCTATGACAGTCTTGCCGTCAATAGGCGCAGGTTTTACAGTCTTCCATACCGGGTTGGTACCATCAAGTTCGATGGACAACAAACCGCCGTCGCTCCAAGTTCCGTCTGAGTAGTAGTAGTCTCCGATCTTAGGCTCGCCTTCCGGCATAACCCTATTCCGGACAGACACTTTACACTGAGCCTCGAAGTTTCCGGATGTGGCAGTCAATACCGCTTCACCCACCTTCAGACCGCATACGCGCGCGGCTACTATATTATCGGTGGTCACAGCATCTATTACTTCATAACTTATGACATCCGGATTGTCGCACTTCCACGTGATTGTCTTCATCGTGACATTCTCAGGGAGCACGGTAGCCGTAACTATAAACGTCTCATCTACTGAAATATCCTTGGATTCTACATCAAGAGCAACTGACTCCGCCTCGATGCTGCGCACAGTCACATCGCAATATGCTGATTTCCCGGCGATTGACGCGGTAATTCTTGCTGTTCCGTCTGACAGTGCCTGCAACAAACCGTGTGAAACATATACAACGCTTTCATCGCTTGACGACCAGTCCACTAGAGGGTTTGTAGCGTTTTCAGGGTCAATCGTAGCCTTCAGGCTGTATGATTCTCCGACCGTCAGGTCCAACGTGCTCTTATCCAGCGAAATACCCTGTACTTCTATCGCCGCCACTTCAACCTTGCACTCCGCAAAACTGCTCTCCACTGCCACTGAAATTGTCGCAGTGCCGAGGCCTTCAGAACCGAGCACAAGCAGAAGCCCTTCATTTGTCAGAGTCTTCTCCCTGATGCTCACCACATCTTCATCAGAAACGACTATCTCCGCGTCCATTGCCTTGACCAACGGACTTATGGACAGCAGGACCTCGCTCTCCGTTCCGGCTATGATAGTGATTTTATCTGTCGGGAAAGATACCTCTATAGAAGGCTCCGGGTCCGGTTCTTCTTTATTCTCGCTTGAACAGGAGTTTACAGACATCCCGACAAAAAAGAATACTGGCAGAAGCCAGCATAATTTGAATTTATTCACAATACAAGGTTTTTATGGAGCACTGCTCCCCAATTCATTAATCGTCAATCGTAAAGGTAAAATTTCCGATTCAGATTTCAAAGGGATAAACAACATTTTTTTCAAGATGCCAAAAGAACAAAAATGCAGGCAACTTACGAAACGTTTGATTAGACAGAGATATTTAATAACTTTGTAAGTTGGTGCATAAACTATGGGCACCATATAGAAATATAAACAATCATTCGATGAAAAATTTCGTAGAGGAACTTAAATGGAGAGGCATGGTGCAGGACATTATGCCGGGAACAGAAGAGAAACTGATGGAAGGTCCTACTGCAGCATACGTCGGAATCGACCCGACAGCGGACTCCCTTCACATCGGCCACATGGTCAGCATTATGATACTCAAGCATTTCCAAGCTTGCGGGCATAAACCGATCGCTCTCGTCGGAGGTGCTACCGGTATGATCGGCGACCCTTCCGGAAAATCTCAGGAAAGGAATCTTCTTGACGAAGCCACCCTCAACCACAACATAGCCGGCATCAAGAGCCAGCTTTCAAAGTTCCTGGACTTTGATTCTGACGCGCCAAACAAGGCGGAACTCGTGAACAACTACGACTGGATGAAAGGATATGGATTCCTCGATTTCATCCGCGACGTCGGCAAACATATAACAGTCAACTATATGATGGCCAAGGATTCAGTGAAGATCCGTCTTTCCAACGAATCACGCGAAGGCCTGTCATTCACAGAATTCAGCTACCAGCTTCTTCAGGGCTACGATTTCCTCTGGCTCTATCAGAACAAGAACTGCCGTCTGCAGATGGGCGGAAGCGACCAGTGGGGAAACATCACGACCGGAACCGAACTTATCCGCAGAACTCTCGGCAAGACTGACGCATTCGCATTGACCTGCCCTCTTATCAGAAAGGCTGACGGACGCAAATTCGGAAAAACCGAGAACGGAAACATCTGGCTTGACCCTGAAAGGACCTCGCCTTATGAGTTCTACCAGTTCTGGCTGAACGTATCCGATGAGGACGCCGAGAGATATATCAAGATTTTCACGATGCTTTCGAAAGAAGAAGTCGACGCAGCAATAGCTGAGCATCAGGAAGATCCGGGCCAGCGCAGGCTTCAGAAACTTCTCGCGAAAGAGGTGACCGTAATGGTTCACGGCGAAGCTGAATATGAGAACGCGCTTTCCGCATCCAAGATGCTTTTCGGCAATTCGACTTCAGACGAGTTGAAGAAACTGGACGAGCGCACATTCCTCGCAGTATTCTCAGGAGTGCCTACATTCGAGATTCAGAAATCCGACCTGCCTTGCAACATCATTGAGCTTCTCTCAATCAAGACACAGGTATTCCCGTCAAAAGGAGAGTGCAGAAAGATGATTCAGGGCGGTGGCGTAAGCATCAACAAGGACAAAGTCAGCGACATCGAGTACGAAATCAGCGAGAAAGACATCGTTGACGGAAAATATATCCTTGCTCAGAGAGGGAAGAAGAATTACAACCTTATCAAGATCATCTGATTATGGACAATGGCGCAAGCACAAGGCAGCTTAAGGTAGCCAAAGAGCTGCAGAAAGACCTTGCCGAAATCATCCGGAGCAAGGGAATGGCCGTATTCGGAGGCGCGATGGTATCCGTCACCGAGGTAAGAATCAGCCCTGACCTGTCAGTTGCCAAAGTTTATGTCAGCATCTTCCCTTCATCCAAGGCGGAAGAGGCTATGAAAATCATCAACGACAACTCACGGTCCATCCGCGGTGAACTGGGGCATCTCGTCGCAAAGCAGTTGAGAATCGTGCCTGAGCTTGTGTTCTTCCAGGATACGTCTCTCGATTACGCCGAGCATATCGACGAGCTGCTCAAGAAATAAACGGGGCTCCCGATATGAATCTTGCCTTCAGATTTGCCGTACGTTACCTTTTCGCGAAGAAATCACACAATGTAATCAACATTATCTCCGCGATAAGCACAGTCGGTATGGCAATCGGAACCGCAGCGCTGATTATAATAATGTCCGTCTATAATGGGTTCGACAGTCTGGTCAAAGACTCGCTCGGGAACATTGAGCCGGACATTCTTGTATCCCCTGCTGAGGGCAAGGTGTTCGTGCCTGATTCTGAAGCATTTGACTGGGCATATAGCCGTGATGAGGTCCTGAATATGTGCAGCATTCTCGAGGAAAATGTATTCATAAATTACGACGGGCACAGCGGCATTGTCAAGGCGAAAGGCGTGGATTCCGTATATGAAGAAGAATCGCCGCTGAGCGCTCACCTTCGGGACGGCAAGTTCACCCTCCATCGCGGAGACATTCCTATGGCTGTTGTGGGGGCCAAGACGGCATATACGATGAATATCAATCCGCGTTTCATCGCCCCGATCGAGATTTATTTCCCGGCAAGGGACAGGAACATTTCCCTGTCGAACCCTGCGGCATCCATAGAGATGGTCAAAGTCTTCCCTGCAGGAGTATTTTCAGTCAATGCCGACACAGATTCCGGGCTTATGATTGTGCCAATCGAGACGATGCGTGAACTGTTGGGATACGACAATGAGGTGTCCTGCATCGAAATACGCATTGCTCCGGAATACGGAGAGAAAGGCATCAGCCGCATTATCAGCGGACTGCAGGAAAGGCTTGGACCGGATTTCATCGTCCGCGACAGATTCCAGCAGAACCAGGCGCTTTACAAGATGATGAAATATGAAAAATCCGCCATATTCCTGATTCTGATATTCATCATCATAATCATAGCGTTCAGCATATTCGGCAGCCTGTCAATGCTCATCATAGAAAAGCGTGAAGACATCTCCACGCTCCGGAGTATGGGTGCACAGGACAATCTGATCAACAGGATTTTCATTACTGAAGGCTGGCTCATTTCCGTCATAGGACTAGTGGCAGGGCTGGTTATCGGCATCGGCTTTGTCCTCGTACAGCAGAAGTTCGGTCTTATCAAGATGCCCGGAGGATTTGCCACACCTTCTTATCCTGTCATTCTGCAATGGTCCGACATCATTCTGACAATGCTGTGCGTGACTGTCATAGGTCTGGTGATGGCGGTCATTCCGACGTGGTTGAGCATAGACAAAGAGACAACTGCCAATGAATAGACGTCTCACGAAAGTATGGATATGCACTGGCGCGGCATTGGTCACCACAATCTGCGTCGACTTGTTCTGCGGCCATATTCATCTGAGTCTCAAGGACATATTCAGAGCATTACTCTTTGAGTCCGACCTATATACTGAGGCGCTGGTATGGAAACTCAGGCTTCCACGCATCGCAACAGCCGTTATCGCAGGAGCCGGCCTGGCAATATCAGGACTCCAGATGCAGGCTGTGTTCCGCAACCGGCTTGCCGACCCGCATATTCTCGGAATCAGCGCAGGAGCGGGCGCAGGAGTCGCAATAGTGATTTTCCTTTCCACATACACGACCGCGCTGCTGTCTTCAGGCATATCCGTGAGCATCGCCGCCGCATTGGGAGCAATGCTTGTCTCAGTGTTCATAATGAGGCTTTCCGACAAAGTCAGACGCACTTCGGACCTACTTATTGTCGGCGTGCTGACAGGATTCATAGCCAGCGCGCTTACAGCTATCATCTCGTATCAGATTGATGACAACCGGCTTAAAGTATATTGGAGCTGGTCTAACGGCAGTTTCAGTGGAAACACCTGGAATGCGGTTCTGATTATGGCTATTGCTCTTGCAGTAAGTGTTGTCATCGCGGCCAGACAGATTAAGAGCCTCAACTTGATTCTGTTCGGTGAAGATTATGCTACCGCTGTCGGCTCTGATGTGCGCAGAACTAGAATCTTGTCAATGCTGAGCTGCTGCATAGTCACAGGAGCCGTGACTGCGTTCTGCGGACCGATCGGATTCATCGGCATCATCTCTCCGCACATCGCGAGAAAACTATCCGGCCAGTCATCACTTCGCACCACGCTCCCGCTTTCGCTCTTCATCGGAGCCACATTGGGCATCGCCGGAGACTTCATTTCGCAGATTTTCCCGACGCCTGTCCCCGTAGGCAGCACAATCGCCCTCATCGGCATCCCGATAATATTCCTGATGATGAAAAACAAACGGTAACTTCTACCTTGAACGGAAAGTATTGGAGCAGATTCTATAGCAGCTGCTTAAAGCACTGAGCGATAACGCTTTTCACTGCATCCAGCCCAGCATCTGCACCAGAGTCGATAAATTTCGCCGAGCGATTATTCATCGAGCAGCCAGACACATCGCGGCAACCGCCATTCTCCGAGATTCCTCGACTTTCACCTTTTTGGTCATTTTCCGCAGTTCTTGTGCAGCCGACGTTCAGTCGAGACACACCGAAAACCCGGGTGCAATACCGGGCGGCCTCGTGAATATCGTGAGAAGAGAAAATCACCGATTTGTCACCGGCGACACCCCTGAGCAATGACAGAATTTCAATCCGGCTGTCAACATCCAGAAAAGCAGTCGGCTCGTCAAGCAGGACTAGCTCCGCATCCTGAGCAAGCGCAGAAGCAATCACCGCCTTCTGAAACTCTCCGTCACTCAATGTAGATATATCCCTGCCCGACAGGGCTCCGATTCCCATTTTTTCAAGAATTCCGCAGATACGCGATTCAAGGGACGCAGGCACTCTTCCAAGCCAGTCCGCACGGCGGAAACAACTCGCCTCAACAAACTGCATCACTGTAAATCCCTGAACCTTAGGCACTCTGGCAGGAATAAGAATCGCTTTATGAGCAGGTTCATCAAATCCAGCGCTACCGGACAACGGCTTCTCCTGACCGGCAACAGTTCTCAGCAATGTGCTTTTTCCTATGCCGTTCGCGCCACAAAGCAAGATGCACTCGCCGAGCCCGATTTCAAATGAGACATTATCAATCAGCGCCTTACCGTCATATCCTACGGACAAGTCCGAGACCTTGAACCTGAAACTCATATTTTCTTGGAAGAAGATGCGGGAATATCTATGACATACTTCTCATCAAACAGCGGATCAGCAAACCAATCCGCTATCTTCCAAGTCCTTACAGAACCGGGGGCAAGATGTGCCATACTCATCATCTTGCAGAGTTCCTCCGCGAAATCGCCTCCCTTGAGATAGAATATATCTTCCTTGAATTTGCCTGACACCCAGGGCCAGAAATTATCCAGAGCAGTGACGGCACGGGACACAACGAAGTCAAACGTCTCCGGCAAAGATTCCGCACGCGCATTCACAACCTTCACATTATCAAGCCCCAACGACTCCGCCACAGCCTTCGCCACAATAGTCTTCTTGCCCACCGAGTCGCACAACGTGAACTGAGTATGAGGAAAAAGCACGGCCAGAGGAATCCCCGGAAAGCCACCGCCTGTACCGAGGTCAAGCACACTCACACGGCCTGCGGAAGCCTCTGCAACAGACTCCCCGCGCCAACGCCCGCACACCTCCGGTCTCATTTCCTTCAGATAGCCGGCTATCGAAAGCGAATGTAATATATGCCTTGCATACAGGCTGTCGATATCCTTTCTTGAAATGACATTTATCTTGGCATTCCACTCGTTGTACAGGCCTTCCATCTCGACAAAGCGGGATTTCATAGCGTCGTCCAACCACGGAAACTTCTGTGCGGCAATATCCAAAAATTCTTTTACGTCCATATTCTACTCCTCTTCCAGCATTTTGCTTATTATGGATTCCTTCGCACGGCGGATTCTTGTTTTCACCGTATTTATCGGAAGTTCCGTCTTTTCTGAAATTTCCTTGTACCCGAGATTGTCCACAAAACACATCCGGGCAACCTCCCTGTACAGCTCCGGAAGGCCTCCGATGCAGTCAAGAAAGCGTTCGTGGTCCTGAGTCGAGATTATATTTTCCTCCGGACTTGGCTGACCGTCAGCGACATCCGCCCTTATATCCTTGCTCGCGTCAATCGGTGTACTGTCTATGACCTTGTTCTGATTGACCGTTCTGTTCTTATGGTCAAGAGCATTGTTGCGCGCTATAGTGAACAGCCAGGTCGAGAACTTCTTTTCCTGGTCAAACGTATGCAGATTCTGGAACGCCTTTTCGAAGCTTTCAATGCAGATATCCTCAGCCTCGACGCTGTCGCTTACAATACGCCTGATGACTGCCCCCACCGCTACAGAATACTTGGCGTGCAGAATAGAGAAAGCCTTCTCGCTTCCCTCAAGAGCTTTCCTCACAAGCTCAATATCTTTGCTCCCACTAGTGAGATTCAAGCCAGTTTTTGCCATAATTACATTCAACAGTCAAAGGTACAGTCAATTCAGTAACGTGCTCCATCTCCTCTTTCACGAGCGACATCAGCACTTCCCTCTCCTCAGGCAGCGTGTCGAACAGCAACTCGTCGTGAATCTGGAGCACCATCTTGCTCTTGAGATTCATCTCCGTCATTCTGCGGTCCACATTGATCATCGCCAGCTTTATTATGTCCGCCGCGGTCCCCTGGATAGGGGCATTCACCGCATTTCTCTCCGCGAGTGAGCGCACGGTCACATTTCTTGAATTTATATCCGGGAGGTATCGGCGACGGCCGAACAAAGTCTCCACATAGCCATTCTCTCGGGCAGACGCCACCGCGTCATCGATAAAAAGCCGGATTGACGGGAACGCCGCGAAATAATCCTCTATCAGTTTCTTGGCCTCAGTCCTGGACACACCCAGTCTTTGAGCCAGTCCGAAAGCGGATATGCCATACATTATCCCGAAATTGGCGGTTTTAGCAACCCTTCTCTGGTCTGCGGTCACCTCATCGTGAGGGATTCCGAAGATTTTCTCCGCAGTAGCCGCGTGCACATCCACACCATTTCTGAAAGCCTGGATAAGATGCTGATCCTGACTCAGATGCGCCATAATGCGCAGTTCAATCTGGGAATAGTCCGCTGACACCACAAATCCGTCCGGGCTGCCGGCCACGAAAGCCTTTCGAATTTCCTTTCCGCGTTCCGTGCGAATAGGAATATTCTGCAGGTTCGGAGCGGAGGAGCTCAGCCTTCCCGTAGCCGTAAGTGCCTGATTGAATGTAGTATGCACTCTTCCGGTGGAAGGTGATATATATGACGGAAACGGCTCTATGTATGTGGACAGCAGCTTTTTCACTGCCCTGAAATCAAGTATTTCGTTGATAATCGGGTGCTTGTCCGCCAAAGCAGTCAATGTCGCCTCATCAGTCGAATAATTGCCCTTGCCCGATTTCTTTGCTTTCGGGTCCAGCTTCATCTTCTCGAAAAGAAGATCGCCTATCTGCTTCGGAGACGATATGTTCAGGTTCGGTTCACCGGCCATATCGCGGATTCGCAGCTCAATTTCCTGCAATTCCTTTCTTAGGCTGTCGGCAAAATCATCCAACTGCTTCAAATCCACCTTGACACCGTTGCGCTCTATCTTTGCCAACACGCGCATCAACGGTTCTTCAATCTCATCATATAATTTTGATGCTGAACCAGTTGACAGTTCTTCCCTGACTTTATTTCCGGCAAGTACGGCAGCGGCCGCATTCAGCATCGCGAAATGTCCGTTTTCCTCTGCAGGCGCATCGAATAGGCTGACCGGCTCATCATCTTTCGCCTCAGAATCATCATCCAGATCGACCGAGATATAACTTTTGGCCAGCACTTCCGGACTGTGATTTATCTCCGGATTTATGAGATAGTGCATCAGACTTACGTCGAACAGTCTTCCGTTCAGCTCTATATCAATGTTCTTCAGCTGATTCAACTGGACTTTCAGGTCATATCCGAACTTTGCTATGGACGGCTCCTCCAGAATTGCTTTGAACGCTTCGGGTGTTGAATATGCCACTGAAACTTTGAGTGATTCCGCATCCTGAGGGACGGCAATGGCGACTCCTGATATTTCACCGAAAGGTCCTGGTTCATAGGACATTGTCCAGATGCCAACCTGCCCCGCTTTCGCCGCAGTCTCGAGTATAGATTCTGGTGAGACCTCGTCAAGCGCAATCTTTTTCAAGGACGATGCTGCGCCCGCTGCTTCTTCTCCATCCTCGCCGGATGCTTCCGGAACCAGACGCTTGAGAGAATTGAATTCGTATTTGTCGAACAGTTCGGCCACCTTCGCCGTATAGCGGGGAGCCACCCGCATATCCTGTTCACTTTCAGGAAGTTCAATATCCGTTTTTATTGTCACGAGATCGTGGCTCAACTTGATGTGGTCCTTAGCCTCATTGAACTGGGCCTGCTGGCGTGGCGTCAATTCCTCTATATGATTGTATATATTCTCGACTGAGCCGTATTTTGAAATCAATTTTCCTGCGCCGACCTCGCCGACCCCCTTGACTCCGGGGACATTGTCTGCAGTATCTCCGCAGATTGCAAGCATCTCGATCACCTGCTCAGGCTTCTGGATGCCGTATTTCTCGCAGACCGCCTTCACGTCCACCAGTTCATCCTCGCCACCTGCCTTACCGGGCTTCACCTGATGGATATTCTCGTCTATAAGCTGGCCGTAATCCTTGTCAGGCGTAACCATATATACTTCTAGCCCGGCCGCCGCTTCACGCTTTGCCATTGAGCCTATCACATCGTCCGCCTCGAATCCCGGCACCATCAACGTGGTGATACCCAGCGCATTGCACAATTCCATAAGCGGCTCCAGAGCATCAATCACCAACTGAGGAGTCTCAGCCCTTGTCGCCTTGTATTCGGGATACATCTTGTTGCGGAACGTCCCCCCTGGAGGGTCGAACGCAATTGCCAGATATTCAGGATTTTTCCGAGAAATCAGTTCGAGAATGTATTTCGTGAACCCGAAGAGAATGGACATATCCGCACCTTTGGAATTGATCATCGGACGTCGGAGAAACGCGTAATACATCTTGAATATCAGCGCGTGTCCATCGATCAGGTATAATTTTTCTTTCATTGATTCGAAATCTTTCAGTTACCAAGAGGACTTGCAGTTCGCAGGCAAGCACTTGTGTGTCCAAATATAGCGATTATTGGCCTTTTTTCACGAACAGCAGATAAAAACTTTGGAAATATTTTGCTTTTAATGCGAAAACGACTACCTTTGCAATCCTATTTGTGGAAAAATATAAAAAAGTAATATAATGAAAAGAACATTTCAACCATCTGTACGCAAGCGCGTGAACAAACACGGCTTCCGTGAACGTATGTCTACTCCTAATGGACGTCGCGTACTGGCTGCCCGTCGTCGTCACGGACGCAAGAAGCTGACTGTTTCTTCAGAAGAGAGATTCTAATATTTCTCGATACAAGAAATTAAAAAACCGGCTGAGATTTTTCAGTCGGTTTTTTGTTGTATATCACCAGTTGACAGGCTTTCGCAAATTCCTTCCGCGAATCCGAGATTCCCTCAGTCTGTTTTTTTGGCGGGGGTGGACATTTAGTAGGATAAAATCCTTATAACTTACTGATTTTCTTATCCTTGTGAAGACTATTAGTAATATGCTAAAAAAATGTTTTTTTGTGGGTCTCAGAATGTGGTCAGGAATGGCTTGAGAGGCAACCGTCAACTGTATAAATGTAAGGCTTAGCGCAAAGCCAACAGACAAGGCGTAATCGACACAGTTTGTCCGGAAAAACGGGCCTTTCCGTGGACAAATTGACCAATCGACACAGTTTGTCCGGAAAAACGGGCCTTTTCGTGGACAAATTGACCAATCAACACATTTTGTCCGGAAAAACGGGCTTTCCGTGGACAAATTGACCAATCAACACATTTTGTCCGGAAAAACGGGCCTTTTCGTGGACAAATTGACCAATCGACACAGAATCGACAGCAATCTTACCAAAACTTAGATAACCGCTCTCAAGATCCTGGTCAATTGCTCCGAGCAAGACGTGCCGCGACCGTGGCAGTTTACGCCGGACAAAATATCGACAGCTTTCTGCGGTTCCATACCCTCCAGCAGCCTGCACACAGCCTGAAGATTTCCGTCACATCCCCGCACATATTTGACATTGTGCAACTTGCCGTCAACTATATCAAAATCAATCTGTTTCGAGCAGACCAACGAGCTCGGGACCGCCGTAATATGTCTCACCCCGTCAACCACGGAATCACTGACTATTGAAAAATCATCACCTAAGTTCATAAATCCAATTTCTTTTAACTGTAAAGTTTATTGTCGCTTGCATCGAATGGCAAACTCTCACCTTTTATTGCGGAAGAATTCGGACACAAGAGCCCCACATTCCTCCGCCATCACTCCGGCCTCAACCTCGGTCTTAGGATGCAGAAGCGACGGGGAAAACTTTGAATACCCCCGTTTCGGGTCAATCGCACCATAGACAATGCGCCCTACCTGAGCCCACGCAGAAGCCGCGGCACACATCGGACACGGCTCGACCGTCACATATAAAGTACAGTCATTGAGATACTTACCCCCCATAGCCTCCGTCGCAGCAGTAAGCGCTATCATCTCCGCGTGTGCAGTAGGATCGTGAAGCCTCTCCGTCATATTGTGTCCTTTGGCAATGACACGGCCGCCGAACACAACCACTGCCCCGATAGGAATCTCGTCTTCAGCCTCAGCCGCACGCGCCTCACGCATTGCCTCGGCCATAAACTTCAAGTCAACAGACCCTTCCATCATATCCTAATCCAAGTTTTTTCCTCAATTTCTCAGAAAACCATCTTTTCAGCAATTACCTAGAAGCCATTTTGAAATGGTTTCCGAAGTCAGTTTTGCAGAATTTTCAAGTTAGTTCCTGTTCCTTGCTATACCTATATAATATAGGAGCGTTGCAAGAGAACTGAGAGCGGCAATCACATAAGTGTAAGCAGCCCATTTGAGAGCGTCAATCGCCATAGGCTTTGTCTCATAATTCGTCACGCCCGCAGACTCCAGCCATTTTACAGCACGCGAGCTCGCATTGATTTCCACCGGCAACGTAACGAAACTGAAGAGCGTAGTCAGCGCAAAAAGAGCGATTCCCATCCACAGAAGTGCAGGGAACACATTGACCATAAGGATTCCCAGAAGGAGAACCCACTGCACAGTGTTACTTGCGAACGACACCACAGGCACGAGCGCAGAACGCAGTTTGAGCGGAGCATATCCGACAGAATGTTGCACAACGTGACCGCATTCGTGTGCAGCCACTGCAGCAGCCGCAACAGAACGTCCCTCATAGACCTCCTTGCTCAAATTCACGGTTTTGGTGGCCGGGTTGTAATGGTCGGTCAGCATACCCGGAATACACTCCACCTTGACATCGTATATTCCGTTGTCATTCATCATCTTGCGCGCAATTTCAGCTCCGGACATACCGTTGCCGACAGGCACTTTTGAATATTTGTTGAATCTGCTCTGCAGCATATTCTGCACGATAAGGCTGAGAATCATCAGCACACCGAATAGTACCCAATATCCCATAATTTGTTACTTTTTTATCTTATTAATATTCAATAATTTAACTATCAGCGTCATGTTCTGTTCAGTATGCGGCTTTTTTAATTTCACCACGTCAACGCGGAGACGCTTACTAGATTCGCACATAGCGATACGTCTATTGCGAGACACCTCGTTATCAATTTAAAGTCCTATCAAAACCACTACTACACCAAGCAAAAACAAGCCCGATCCAAAACTCTCCAACTTCAATCTAAAACACATCCCACTAAAATTGCCCAGCACAGCGACGCCGCAACATAAAAACAAATAGCAGACCAATGGACAATTGTCAGTCCGTTGCGGAGCCGCTGTCAGGAAAGCAACCAAAGCAGTCGTCAGAAACGTATCCATAGCCACCAACGAAAACGAATATAGAGAATTTTATTCGGACACTCGGAATAATTCTGTATTTTTGTAGAATCGGGTCAGATTTCAGAATCTGAAAAGAGGAAAATGCAGAAAGAAAACGACTTTTCAAGGCTCGAACTCAAACTGAGTGCCTGCCGCGATAACTATAGATATTTCAGAAGTTTGTTGGAGCCATCCACCAAGCTTCTTGTTCTTGTCAAGGCAAACGCATACGGCCACGGTGCTGTGGAATTCGCCTCGATAATGCAGAGAGAAGGTGCTGATTACCTTGCAGTTGCATATCCAATAGAAGGAATGGAACTCCGAAAATCCGGTATCAGCCTGCCAATACTCGTGCTTACGGCCGGCACTGATTATTACAATGAGATGATCGACAGCCGGCTCGAGCCAAGCATCCCCAATCTGTACTCCCTGCGCACATTATGCGGAATACTTGAAGAAAGAGGCATAACCGACTTCCCTGTCCACATAAAACTGGATACCGGAATGCACAGGCTGGGATTTATGACAAGCGAATTGCAGGAACTGACAGACTTCCTCAAAGACTGCAAATTTGTCAGAGTCAAGTCGATATTCTCACACCTGGCTGCGGCGGAGGACCCGGATTCGGACGATTTCACTCTCGGACAAATCAAGATGTTCGAGACCAATGCAGAACGGATTATCAGCGAAATAGGCTACAGGCCGATGCTGCACATACTCAATTCCGCCGGGATCGAGAGATTCACTCAGTATCAGCACGATATGGTAAGGCTCGGCATCGGAATCTACGGGATAAGCGCAATCCCGGACAAGAAACTATCCCCAGTCGCATCGCTTAAATGCAAAATTCTGCAAATCAAGCATTTGAAACCGGGCGACGGCACCATAGGATATGGACGTCTCGGACACATCGCCCCACAAGGTACGGCCATTGCGACCATCCCTGTAGGCTATGCGGACGGCATCGACAGACATCTTGGTTGCGGACACGCGTCATTCTCCCTCAACGGACACAGAGTCCCGACCATAGGAAATATATGTATGGATATGTGTATGCTGGACATAACAGGCGTGGAAGCGAATGTAGGCGACACAGTGACAATTTTCGGTGAAGACCCGACAATTTCCGAGCTTGCGGACATCCTCGGGACAATCCCTTATGAGATAATCACAAGCGTGCCGAGAAGAATTGACAGAGAGATAGTTAAATAACGCCGAAACGCCACAGGGCATTCGGCAGACGCCATACGTCGCATACGACGCGGACAACGTGGATAACGCGGACGGCGCAGACGACACAGACGACACAGACAACGCAGACGTCGCATACGACGCGGACAACGCGAATTGATACGAAACGGAAGAAACTCATAAATATACAGAACTATGCTGATTGTACTTGAAGGACTGGACGGCTCAGGAAAATCCACACAGGTAAAAAGGCTCAAAGCCTACCTTGAGAGCAAGCATAAAGAATTGACTTACATACATTTCCCGAGATACGAATCTCCAGTTTACGGAGAGCTTATCGGCAAGTTTCTGAGAGGCGGATTCGGTGACATAAACGAAGTGCACCCGCAACTCGTGGCATTGCTCTACGCGGAAGACAGGCACAGGGCTGCGCCCGAGATGTGGAAGACTTTGAACGAAGGCGGAATCGTGCTGCTGGACAGATACGTTTATTCCAATATCGCATATCAGTGCGCGAAAATCGATGACGAAAAGGAGCGCGAGGAACTGCGCAAATGGATTTTCGACACGGAATACGGGGACTTCAATCTGCCGAAGCCGGATCTGAATATCTTTCTGGATGTGCCGATCGGATTTGTGGAGAAAAAACTGGTGGCAGGCCGCAGCGGAGATGACAGAGAGTACCTGGAAGGGCACAATGACATACACGAGGCCGACATCCGGTTCCAAGAGAGAGTCCGCGACGTGTACAGACGGCAATGCGAGATTGACCCGGACTTCATAAGGATTGACTGCAGCGCACAGGACGGCTCGATGCTTCCGGCCGATGAAATATCCGCGGCAGTCGTCGCCACTGTGGAGGGGAAACGGTAAATAATAAATACAAAACCTACGACAATGAATTATCTAGGAAACAAAGCAAGACGCTTCTGCGCGGTAGTTCTCGGACTCGTATTTTTCGTTGCGGGAATACTGAAATTGATGGACCCTGTCGGCACTACGCTGATTATCAGGGAATACCTCAACTTCCTGCACATCGGATTCCTTTCAGGTATCGCCGGTTTCATTGCCGAGTTTTTCGCTTCGCTGGAGACTTTGCTGGGAATCTGCCTGATTACAGGAGTTTTCAGAATAGTCACAGCCTGGGCATCCTCCATTCTGATATGGGGATTCACGCTGCTTACGCTGCTGCTATGGATTCTTAATCCGAATATGGACTGCGGATGCTTCGGAGAGGCATTTCATCTGACTCATTTCCAGTCATTTGCCAAGAACATAATTCTCTGCCTGCTCGCTCTGGGCGGATTTCTTCCTTACAAGGACCTCGGCAAACCGAAGAACAGCAAATACGTGACATTCGCTCTGACCACAGCGGCAGTCATCGCCTTCGCTGCATATTCGCTTATGTTCATACCTATGCTTGAGCTAACGCCGTTCAACCTGTCGTCAAAACTTGAGGCCGCAGAAGGACTCCCTGACGCAAACGAGGACGAATACATTTCAACATTCATATACGAGAAAAACGGCAAAACCGGCGTATTCACGCTGAACAACATACCGGATTCGACCTGGACATTCGTGGAAGCCAAGACCATCAAGAAGGAGGACAATATCGACGAGTCAGAGTTCCCGAGGCTCTCTTTCCGCGATGCCGACGGTGAATACCGCGACACATTGGCAGCCAAAGGGCTTGTAATGGCGATTTCGGTCCCTGAGCCGAAGAAAATGAGCACCGTCAGATGGGAGAACACTGCCGAACTGCTGAAAAAATCCGCAGATGCCGGATTCACATCTCTGCTTCTCGTGGGCTCATTCCCGGAGCAGCTCGTAGAGATTATCCGCAACGCCGGAGTGGACCAGGCTGCAGCAATGGAGGTCCTCACGAATGTATATTATTCTGATTACAAAACACTTATATCACTCAACCGCTCAAATGGAGGCGCGGTATATTTCAATGACGGCAATCTCATTTCCAAATGGGCTGCACGCGACCTGCCGGGAGCGAAGAAACTTGCAAAACTCGTAAGGCAGGATGACACTGAGGTGATGCTGGATTCCGACAGCAAAGGGAAGCTCACATTCGAGGCCTTTATGCTGTACACGCTGGCGCTTATGCTGATATTCTGATGCAGGTCGAACAATAAGATAACAAACTAAAAATCAAACATATATGAAAGGGGTATATATTTTTCTCGCAAATGGTTTTGAAGACACCGAGGCATTGGCAACTCTCGACATTCTCCGTCGCGGAGGCGTTGATGTCAAGACAGTTTCCATCCACAGAGACAAGTTTGTCACAAGCTCTCACAAATTGACTGTTGTGGCAGATATGACCTACGGCGAGTTCAAGGCTGATTTGGAGTTGGACGGCACAGACGAATCTGACGTTATGATTTTCCCGGGAGGTATGCCGGGGACAAAAAATCTTGCGGAGAATGGTGAAATCATCAATTTTATGAGACTCCACTATGCCGAAGGCGGAACTGTAGCCGCAATCTGCGCCGCACCGGGGCTTGTCGTTTCCCAGCTTCCAAGCCTGGAAGGAAAGCATTTCACCTGCTTTGACGGCTTCGAGGACGCTCCGATTGCGAGAGGCGGCATATATGAGAAAAAGCCTGCCGTGAGCGACGGCAACCTGATTACAGGACGCGGCGCCGGATGTGCAATAGAATTCGGCCTTGCGATTTTGGAGCACTTGAAGGGCGAGGAGACCGCCGCCACCGTCAAGCACGCCCTGATGCTGTAAATTCCTCCAGCATCGGTTCGGCCCACAGAAACGAATCACGGTTAACTCTCGAAGCACCAGACAATGAGAGATTTGGAAAGTCCTGAATTCGGAGTTTGCGACCCGACAAAAACGACTGTAATGGCTAACATTTACCGACCGATTGACGTGATGGGGATTATCAACATCACGGACAACTCGTATTTCGCGGAAAGCCGCTGCCTTGACGGGCAGGGACACGACGACATCTCCAAGATTCTCAGACGCGCCGAGAAGATGATTTCAGAAGGCGCATCCATCCTGGACATCGGCGCCTGCTCCACCAGACCCGGCTCCGAACCTGTCGGCGAGGAAGAAGAATGGCGAAGACTCGAACCGGCGCTCACGGCTCTGCGGAAAGAATTTCCGGACATCACCGTTTCCATCGACACTTATTGGCCTTCCGTCGTGAGACATACCTATAATACTATAGGCCACTTCATTGTGAATGACGTCACTGCCGGAGAAGGAATGTATGACCGGCAGGAGGGGGAAGAGCCCGGCGAAATGCTTACCACGGTTGCGGAATTGAAATTGCCTTTCATCGCAATGCAGATGAGGGGGAATCCGATGACGATGCAGTCGCTTACGGAATACGGTGATGTCACTGAAGAGGTACTCGACTACTTCAAGAAATTCAGCTGCAAGGCGGAAGCGGCCGGCATCACCGACTGGATTCTCGACCCAGGATTCGGTTTCGCCAAGACCATAGAGCAGAATTACGAACTTCTCGCTAAGCTCGGCTCTTTCAAATCACTCGGCAAGAGAATCCTGGTCGGAGTATCCCGCAAAAGTATGATTTACAAGAAGTTCGGCATTACGCCGGAGGAGTCGCTTCCCGCAACGCAAGTGCTTCATTACAAAGCACTTTGCAACGGAGCGGACATCCTGCGTGTGCACGATGTCGCCGAAGCCGTCCGCACCGTCGAACTTTACCGAATTTTGGAATCCTAACTTCTTTTGTTCAGAAACTCAACTCACGAACATTAAGGTCAACTGCTTAACATTCGGAGCTTGCGACCCAAGGGGTTTGGGGAATACGGTCCCCAATAAAACTACGGTTCGCTCCGGAGGAGCGAGGAAATGCTCGAACAGTTCAAATCAAATTTAGGAGCGAACACCCGAAAGGAGTTCCCAATTTCGACACTTCCTAACTTAAATTTTTAACCTATCTTTGCAGCACCAAGTAAGCGTTTAAAAACACGTCGTAAAAAAAATGGACACACATTCTTTATTGGCCACATCTCCGATTGACGGCCGCTATGCTTCCAAGACAGAGCCGCTTAAAGCATATTTCAGCGAATTCGCATTGATAAAATACCGCATCCGCGTAGAAATCGAGTATTTCATAGCACTTTGCGAACTGCCGCTGCCTCAACTCTCAGACATCGACAAGAGCAAGTTCGAAGCGATGCGGGACATCTACCGCAACCTCACTCCAGAGCAGGCAATGGAAGTAAAAGAGATTGAGAAGACCACCAACCACGACGTGAAAGCAGTCGAGTATTTCATCAAGAGACATTTTCACGAACTCGGACTCGACAAATGGTCAGAATTCGTCCATTTCGGACTCACGTCACAAGACATCAACAACACCTCACAGCCGCTGATGCTCAAAGAAGCGCTGGAGCAAGTCTATATACCTGTACTTGAGGAGATTCTCGGCATCATAGCCGGAATGGCGGAGCAATGGAAAGACATTCCGATGCTTGCCAAGACACACGGCCAGCCGGCATCCCCTACCAGAGTCGGCAAAGAATTCAAAGTATTCCAGGTCAGGCTTGAAGAACAGCTGAGACAATTCAGACTGCTCACCTACCCTGCCAAATTCGGCGGCGCGACCGGCAATATGAACGCCCACAAAGTCGCATTCCCGGGCATAGACTGGATTGCATTCGGAGACAGATTCGTGTCATCACTTGGACTTAAGCGTTCATTCCCGACAACCCAGATCGAGCACTACGACAATCTCGCCGCAATCTTCGACTGCCTCAGACGCATAAACACAATCCTCATCGACCTGTGCCGCGACATCTGGACCTACATCTCGATGGAATACTTCAAGCAGAAAGTGAACAAGAACGAAGTAGGCTCATCCGCTATGCCGCACAAAGTAAACCCGATTGACTTCGAGAATGCGGAAGGCAACTTCGGAATAGCAGACGCAGTATTCACATTCCTCTCGATGAAGCTGCCTATTTCACGTCTTCAGAGAGACCTCACCGACTCCACCGTGCTGAGAAATGTAGGCGTTCCGCTGGCACACGGTCTCATCGCGTTCGCATCCCTCAAGAAAGGACTCGGCAAGCTCATTCTCAATGAAGATGCCCTCCAGGCTGACCTTCACAGGAACTGGGCAGTCGTTGCGGAAGCTATCCAGACCATACTTCGCCGTGAGGGCTACCCTAACCCTTATGAGACACTCAAGGCGCTGACCCGAACCGGAAGCGTGATCGATGAAAACACCATCGAGACTTTCATCAACGGATTGGATGTAAATGAGTCCGTAAAGAATGAACTCCGAGCAATCACACCTTGGAGCTACACCGGATTCTAGACTCCACCCGATGACGCTTCGCCGTCAGAACAAACGGCGCGAAAAAATATTTTATGTCAAAATGGCTAAAAGTTTTATACTTTTGGCCTTTTTTGCACCCCCCCCTATTACTAAAACGTATAAATTTCCTTATATTCGAAATGTTTTAGCGGACAGCATAGCAAAGCTACCGCCACGAAACAACTAATTGTCCTTAATAGAAACTGATTGTAATGAAACGCATCTTTGCGCTCATCGCGGTATTTGTCTGCGTGAGTTCATATGCACAGCAGATGTCTGACACCTTGCGGATATACTTCCGTCAGGGGCATTCGTCTTTCGAGTCCAGTTACAGGGACAACGGCACGAGAGTCCGCGCATTCGTTGAAAACATCAATCAGTTCAAGTCCCAATCCTCCGCATTCGACATATTGAGCGTCCGCTACCAGGCAGGCACATCTCCTGAAGGCACCGTGTCAATCAACCAGAAACTTGCCGAAAAGCGCAGCACCAACCTCACCTCCTATCTCAGAAGATATCTGACATTCCCGGATTCCATCATCCATACAAGCACTGTAGTCGAGGACTGGGCAGGCCTGTCGGAACTTATGAAGGAAAGCGACAAATACAGCGCAGATTCAGAAGCACTCTCGATAATCACTGACGGCAACACCAGTTCCGAAGACAAGAAGAAGTCGCTGCAACAGTTCAACGGCGGCAGTCTGTGGAACCAGTTGAACCGCGACCTTTTCCCGGAACTGCGAGCATTCAATGTATATGTAGAAGTGGGAATAAGGAATCCTGACCTCGGAATCCCTATGATAGAAGAACCGGCAATAGCCACGGAAGACGCAAATGCACCGCTGCTGGACGACAATCTCACCGTTGCTAAGCTCGAATACGTCGAGGAAATCCCTGAGGAAGAACCGGAATGGACCAGGAGACTGTACATCAAGACCAACGCCATTGGCTGGGCTATGTTCATTTCCAATGTCGCAGTCGAAATCGACCTCACGCGCAACCTCTCATTCCAGCTTCCCATATATTATTCGGCAGTCAATTATTTCCACAGGGACCTCAAGTTCAGGACATTTGCCGTACAGCCGGAGCTGAGATGGTGGTTCAACAAGCCGGAAGGCCTCTTCGTCGGAGCGCATTTCGGGACAGCATATTTCAACTTCGCGACCAAAGGCGACTGGCGAATCCAGACACAGGACGGCGACAGACCATTGTGGGGCGGTGGCCTGGCAGCCGGATACAGAATGCCGCTTTCAAAACGCCATCCGAGATGGAACATAGAATTCTCACTCGGCGCAGGAGTCTATGACGTATATTACGACAAATTCTACAACGAGACCAACGGGCCTAAGGCAGACAACGGCCACACCACATTCATAGGCATTGACCACGCGGCCGTCTCATTCTCATACAGTTTTGACCTTAAGAAAAGGAGGGCAAGATGATGAGAACGTTCTTCAAGACATTGGCGTGCGCGCTTGCCGCATTCCTGCTTTCATCCTGCGCAGTCCACGAATGGCCGGAAACACTTCCAGCAGACGCCACACTCAAGCTGGACTTCAACACCGCCCTGCCGCAGTTCATTGTAATCGAACAGAATACAAGGTCATCAAAAGACGGCAAGGACTACGAAATCAGATACATCGTGGAAGCATACAGACAGTTGGGAGAAGGAAGCTTCAGCACCTCGCCGTACAAGCGGTTCGTCTTCACCAAGTCTGACGTCTCCGACCTAAACAATGAAGTCACAATCAACATAGACGAGGGCACTTACGATTTCTATGTCTGGACGGATTTCACGGAAAAAGGCAGCGAGGAAGACTTCTTCTACGACACCAGAAGTTTCAGGGAGATCAAACTCCAGGGCCTGCACGAGGGCAACAATGATTTCCGCGACGCGTTCGTGGGGCATAAGGTCCTCACCGTCGAGAGATATGGAAAAGACGTCCCGCCGGTCAGCGGAACCGTCGAGATGGAACGACCTCTAGCAAAATTCGAATTCATCACGACTGACCTTCAGGAATTCATAACAAAGGTACTGACCGAGATGAGGAAAAAGGATGCAGAGAAATCCGGGGCGTCGGAAGACATTTCAGCGGAAGAGCCTGACGACACCAAGTCCGACGGAAACGAAGGAGGGAGCAAATCGCCGATTGTGGACCTCGACAAATACAACGTAGTGTTCTATTATACCGGCTATATGCCTTGCACATTCAATATGATGGACAACAAGCCTTGCGATTCGAAGACAGGCGTGGAGTTCAAGTCGGATATAGAATTAATTGACGACCACAACGCCAGGCTGGGATTCGATTACGTATTCGTTAACGGCAAGGAATCCTCTGTGATGGTTGCGGTGGGCCTGTTCGATGAGAACGGAACAAAACTCTCAATGAGTTCCCAGATAGAAGTGCCGATAAAGAGGAGTATGCTCACCACGGTAAAAGGCAGTTTCCTTATGCAGAATGCAAATGGCGGCGTGGTGATAGACCCTTCATTCGATGGAGAATTCAATATAATTATAAGATAACATATCTAACTGATTAATAACAAACTAAATAATTCATACACTATGAACGCAACTCTAATAAAAAACTGCGCGCTTGCGGCACTCGCCATTGCGGCTGTGTCTTGCGTAAAGGAGCAGGTTGCCGAGAACAATCAGCCTGCAGAGGTGTCATTCGCCATTGAGGCGCCTGCTGGAATCAGCACAAAGGCTATCGGAGACGGTATGACAGCAACTAAGCTCTACTATCAGGTTTTCGACAAAGATGAAAATCCGGTCAGCGGTCTCAATTTACAGAAGAAAGACCTCGTAAACGGCAAGACCACCGTAACTTTCCAGTTGGTGAAGGACCAGGAATACAACTTCATCTTCTGGGCACAGACTAAGGAATCCGGCTACTATACCTTCGACGAAAGCGTAGGTGGAGAAGGTCTTAAGAAAATTACTGCAGACTACTCCACAAAGAAAGCCGCCAACGACGAGAACCGTGACGCATTCTTCGCAGTCGTCAAGGGCCTCAAGATCGAAGGTCCTCAGACCAAGACTGTAAAGCTTACACGTCCTTTCGCCCAGATCAATGTAGGTACTTATGATGAGATCACCAATGAGGTCGATATCATAGATATTTCACAATACCTTACGGATGCGACATCTTCGCTCTCGGTAAAACAGATTCCGACTGTATTCTCGCCTATGGACGGCGGAGTAAGCGAACCTGCCGATGTTACGTTTGAGGCTGCAGCCATTCCTGGCGGAACTCTCTCAGTCAACGAAACGCCATACGAGTATCTGTCAATGAATTACGTATTCGCGCCAGTCGAGAGAAGCGTCTATGACCTCAGCGCGGCTATTCAGTTTGACGGCAAAGAGGTTTCATTCAGTTCTCCTTCGACCCCGCTCCAGCGCAACTACCGCACAAACATAGTCGGCAGCCTTCTCACCAACTCAGCCGAGTTTAATGTAGAAGTTGACCCTGGATTCAGCGGCGACGTATCCGATTGGGATGGCACTACGGTCACCGAAGTTAAAGAAGTTAACGGCGTGTATAACATCCATAACGCAGCCGAGCTCGCCTGGGTAGCCCAGCAGGTCAATAACAAGACAAATGACTTCTCCGGCAAGACCGTAAAGCTTGTAAACGACATCAACTTGGGAAACAAAGCTTGGACACCGATAGGTGGCGTCGGCGGATCTCCTACGACTTGTTTTAAGGGAACATTTGATGGAAACAATCAAACTATCTTCAACCTTAATGTCACTAGCGACATTGTAAATGACGCGTCTGCCGGATTGTTTGGAGGTTTGACTTCCGCTACAGTCAAAAATTTGACTGTTAAGAACGCTACAATCAGCAGCACACATTACGCTGGTGTAATTTGCGGTTATGTTCAGTGTTCTAAAATCAGCAACTGCAAAGTATCCAATGTCAAAGTAACCTCAAAAGCAGAGTACATAAGTTCATCATCAGAATGGGATAACGGAGACAAAGTTGGCGGCATCGCAGGACTTTTAACTGATAGTAACAAAGGTGATGGTTCTGCTGTCACCGGATGCACAGTTGAGAATGCAACAATTCAGGGCTATAGAGACCTCGGTGGCATTGTAGGTTTCGCAAACCCCTATTTTTCAGTAAAAGACAATAAACTTGAAGGCACTGTAATCATAAAGGTTGACGCATCGCAGAACTATGAAAATTACAAAAATCAATCTGAGTACGATGCGAACGCTTATGTTGGAGAAGCCGCTTCCACAGCAACAGTTTCCGGCAACACCGGCACAGCGACTATCGATTACAGTGGCGTCTATAACGCAGGCTACAGCGAAAGCGGCGAAGATGTCGCACTCCCTGCGGGCCCGGATATGTCTGGCGAGGTTGTCAATGTGAACGCTGCAAATGCACAATACACTCTTGACGGAGCTTACGGCAGCATTGACGGCAAGACCATCAATTTCACCGAAAGCATCTCCGAGACCCTCGTCCTAGGCCGTCCTAACAGATTTGCCGGCAGCAACACCAAGTATATGGTAGGTGGATACACTTCGGATGTAAGCGGCTATAAGGAATTCGCAACAGCTGCGAAACTTGTTGAGTACCTCAAATCCAATTCAGTAACGCCTTATTATACCCGCGATGTCAAGAACGTGAAATTCACTTCTGGCGAAGGCGTCAAGGTCAACAGCATTACTGCGACATCGGGACACGGTTATGGGGAAGTCACATCCTACGATTACGTGTTGGATGATGGCGTACAACACACAGGCGGCAGCCTCTATTACAATGCCTACAACTTTGAGAACCTCACGTTCGAGGGAATCAGTTTCGTAAAGAATGCCAGATTCAGTAAAAACGGCAATGGCGATAGTCCATCTACAATCAACGGATTAACTTTTAAAGATTGCAACTTTTTAACAAACAGCACAGAATTGGCATCCGGAGCACGTCTATGGATTCAAAATAATGCTACTGTATTCGAGAATGCGTTCAAGAACATTGTCGTTGACAATTGCACATTTGACACATCATTTCAGGGAGTATATACTCAATATGTCTATGGTATAACAGTCAAGAACTCTACGTTCTCAACTACAGGACATAATGCCATTGCTCTGCAAGAATACGAGAATGTTATTCCAGATTATGGTCCTGTTGTAATATCCAACAACAAATTCAGCGACATTGGAGATCGTATCATCCGTTTCGGAAAGATAGGAGCTGACACCCAGATTACTATTAGCAGCAATACGGCAACAGACTCCAGAGATGATGCCGGAGAAGTAATGAAGGCCACATCTCTAGCCGAAGGCATCACTTACGACATCCACGATAATGACTGGGGGGGGGGCACCGTTGTCAACGAGGAACTCAAAGATAAAACCGAATAATCGTTAATCTCTCATCGAACCGGCTGAGTACTACGATCAGAAAAAAATTCGCTCCAGACTGTAGCCCAGTACAATACAACTTCTAAAAGCAAAATAAATTAATAAACTATAAACCAAAAGATTATGAAAGGAATCAAATGTTTAATTGCCGCCGCGTTGGCAATTATCGCGACAGGATGCGCGAAAGAACAGACCTCCTCAGGCATCGAGGACGGACAGGAAGTAACCGTTTCCTATAGCATCGCCGCACCTCAGGGCCTCGTAACAAAGGCAATCAGCGACGGACAGAGCGCCAAGAATCTCACCGTTGCAGTCTATGACAGCGAGAAAAATCACATCGCCGCACTCGATCAGACCGCGATATTCACAGACCTCAAGGCTACCGTCGAGTTCCACCTCGTAAAAGGCAAGACCTACAACTTCATTTTCTGGGCTCAGTCAGAGACCTCTGCCTACACGCTTGACAAGGACAACAAAGTCGTGAATATCAGCTACGAAGGCGTAGCCAACGACGAGAGCCGCGACGCATTCTTCGCTACAAGAGAGCTTAAAGTCACCGGCGCACTCTCCGAGACAGTCGAGCTTTACCGTCCGTTCGCTCAGGTGAACTTCGGAACAGCTGACTTCGAGGCCGCCAAAACAGCCGGAGTCGAGCCTACCAAGAGCTCACTCACAGCGACAGAAGCCGCTACAGTCCTCGACCTCTTCGGACGCGAAGGCAAAGTTAGCAATGACAGCGAAGGCGATATCGTCTACACCGAGGAAGTATTCCCGACTGAAGACCTTGTCCTCTCTGCCGGCACCACATACAAATATTTGTCGATGAACTACTTCATCCCTGTAGGAAGTCTTGACGAGCAGCACATAAGCAACCTCAAGGCTACTTTCACAGGCGGAGCAGATCCAGTTGAAATCAGTGTTCCTAGCGCACCGGTTCAGGCAAACTACCGCACCAACATCGTCGGCAGCCTCCTTACTGACCAGGTAATCTTCAACATCGAAATCAAGCCTGCTTACGAAGGCGAGGAGAATATCTACTTCATCACATCAGTTGTCGACCTCAATTCACTCTTCGTCAACGGCGGTTCAGCCAAACTTATGGCAGACCTCGATCTTGCAGAGCAAGTTGCAGTCCCTGCCGGCAAAGAAGTCGTACTCGATCTTAACGGACATAGCATAAGCAACAGCTCAGATATCTGGGGAGTAAATGGCGACAAGAATTGGTCTCTATTCTCAGTTCAAGGAGGAAAACTTACTCTCACTGGAGAAGGAAAACTCCAGGCAAAGGAAAATGACTGTTATGCTATTGATGTCAGAGATAATGGCGAACTTGTCGTAGAAGGTGGAAAATATGTCGGCAACATACACGCAGTATATGTTCACGATGGAAAAGTTACAATAAACGGAGGAGAATACAGCATACAGCAAACATACCCTGGATCCGGCCGGGAATATGAATTTGTTCTTAATTGTTTGGATGCTAATTATAAAGCTGGCAAAGCATCCATCGTAGTCACAGGTGGCAAATTTGATAAATTCAATCCACAGAACTGCAAGGCCGAAGGCGAAGGCACCAATTTCTGCGCCGAGGGCTACAAAACAATCAAAGTAGACAACTACTATACTGTTGTCACAAAGGACGTTACAGCCATCGTTTCTGACCAGGAAGGTCTTGAAACTGCTATAGCAGTCGATGATTCATATATTTTGCTTGCTGCCGGCACATATACTATCCCTGCAACCGCAGCTGACAATGTCGTAATCGAAGGTGTTGAAGGAACTGTAATTAATTGCCCTGCAGCCGTGCAATATCACGGTAAGAGTCTTGTATTTAAGAATATTGCTTTCAAATACCCTAATGATAATTACAACGGCATTCAGCACGCAAAGAGTATTATATATGATAACTGCGTTTTCGAAGGTCGTATGACCAGTTATGCTACAACAGCCGTTTTTGAGAACTGCACATTCAATCAGACAGCCTACGATTACAGCATCTGGACATACGGTTCAGAAAACATCACTTTCAACGGATGCGAGTTCAACTGTCTCGGTAAGGCTGTGAAGGTCTACAATGAGGATGCTAATGCGCAAAACGCGACATTCAACAATTGCACATTTACTGTAACAGAGTTACACGAAGGAGCTAACAAAGCAGCTATAACAATAGATAGCAGGTCGCTAACAGACGGCAAGAAATTCTACATCTTCGCAAACGGCTGCACCGCTACCGGTTTCCCTGAAGAGATAGAATTCGGTGGAACATCACTTTGGGATGTAGAAGGCACAAACGCAGAAGTTACTGTTGATGGAACTAAGGTTTTCCCCACAGCATAATATCTGAGGAAATCCCAACTTTGAACGCAGTTACGTAGCCATCAGCGGCAGTCTGCCGACAAAGACAACATTGACTCATAACCGCCCGACAAACACCTTGCGGGCCTGACAAGAGGGTGACTAAAAAGGGTCATCCTCTGTTTGTTTTGCGCAATTACTCGCTCCTTTTAGATTTGTACCGTGATTTCAATATGGAGTTACGG
>CAVHJF010000018.1:0-42292 GCA_963636275.1 Acutalibacteraceae bacterium
TGTATATCTTTGGGAAGCTTCGTTGTAAGATGTTCCCGGAATCTCTATGTAGTCAATCCAAAAATTTGGAATAAAATTATGGATGACATCAAGTTTCCCCAGCATAAGCAGACCACCAATGCTGAGTTCAGAACCGCCTCGCGCAAAGATTCCTGTTTTACGGCAAAATGTGTCGTCGTCAGCATCGGCATAAGGGTAACTTTCATTGAAAAGCTTAACGTGCCTTCTGAATGTATCGAAAGAACCGGGATCAATATCTTCAAATGAAGTAGCGTTAGCTTGCTCATCTGACCTCATTCCAAAGGCTTGGTCCCGTAGCAAGGCGTTAATTTCCATATCAGTGGCGCGTCTATCGCCAGAGCCAGAGCGGATAAATGAATTAACGATACTGTTGTACCAGATTGGTTTTAAGGGTGAAGAAGGAATGTAAAAAGCCAAAATAGTTTTACCATCGATCAAGTACTTCTTAGATATGGGCAGTATCGGATGATTCATTTTATTTCCGGAGCGAACTGTGTTGAGAAAATCCGATTCGACCTTTTCACCATTGGATACACCTTCTATCTCAAACTTTTTCCCATTCTGCACAACACCGAGCACAATCCAGCCGCCAGAGCAATTTGCAAAAGCGCTTACGCTTTCCCAAATGTTCTTAGGAAGTTCATTTCTAGCACTTTTTACCTCAAAGTCCTCCCATTCAATATCTTGAAGGCGTTTGAGCAATTCGTCTTTCGTCATATTGCAATCCTCTCTCATAGTGGAAGTTCCAGCTATTTTATCTGACTCTGGAGATATTCCCAGATATGGTCATTGAAGTTGTAACTTCCGGTGCCGGGAGAGGCGGTTTTCTGGAAACAGTGCTTGCGGGTGGCGAGAGTGTGCAATTCGCATTGAATGCCGATCTGCTGCATCTTCTCCCACGTTTTGACGGAGTTCATCGCGGCCCAGCCGTCAGCGTCTCCGTGGAGGAAAAGCATCGGGGCTGTGTCGAGGTCGAATGAAAACTCAGGTGCAAGAACAGCATCATCATAATTTCCGCCTCCCTTGTTAGGGGCTTCCAATCCGTCCGTAAGAGCGTAGGCCGGATATATTCCGATACCCCATTGCACTTTGCAGGAAACCTTGTCGATGTTGTCGAACGGCAGATATGACTGATGCTTGGAAGATGTGACACCCATAAGCGTCAGATGACCGCCGGCAGAACTGCCCATAATGCCTATCTGGTTAGGATCGAGCCCTCTCTCCGCAGCTTCGCTTCTCACGATGCGGATTGTTCTCTGCAAGTCTTCCCAGGCGGTGATATGTTTAGGCAGTCCTTCAGGGCGCGGAGTGCGGTATTTCAATGTCACTACGGCCATTCCTTTCTCATTGAGGTATTTGCGGGTCGGTGCAACTTCGAATCCATCAGGATCATTGTTGGTGTACGAACCGCCGGAGTAGATGATCTGGATTGCTTTGGTCGTGAGATTCTCCGGGATATACCATTCTATGTATGGAATGCACTGCGCTTCGTTGACATCGGGCATTTTACCTTCAGGCCAGACATTTTCCTTAGAATATTTTACGCCGGCAACGTCGGAACTGAATCTGTCCATCAGTTTGACCTCAGGTGCAAACTCTCCCATAAATCCCATCTGGCGCATGAACTCGACAGCGCGGTCGAATCCATAAGGAGCGTGTCCCTTATTGGGATACAGATGCAGTTCGGCTGGAACACCTCTTTTGCGCAACTCTCTGTAAACCAACGTTGAACCATAAGGAGTATAAGGGTCCAATCCTCCGTGGTGAAGGCTCATAGGACAGGTCTTTTCGTCAAATTTGAACACGTTGCTGAGCTTGACATCAGGCCCATATCCCTGACGGATTGCACGTGTGCCGGTTTCTCCGTCAGTGGTGACATAAGCGGGAGAATTTACGATTGCCCAGTTGATATGGCAAGGCACGTCGTCCAGTGCGTCAACCTTGTTGTATGCCGGTGTCTGGGAACTTGTGGCGAGGAGCAGGGCTAGGTGAGAGCCTGCCGACATTGAGATTGTACCTATCTTTTCCGGATTAAACCCTCTTTTTGCGGCTTCACTCCTGACCATTCTGACTGCTCTCTGACCGTCCTCCCAGGCGCTTTGATAGATTGCCAGTCCCTGTGGGCGGGGAGTACGGTAAACGAAATTCACGCATTGGAATCCAAGCGCAGTGAGTTTTTTTCTCCAGCCGTCGATGATTTCCACATCACAGCAATTCTTATAAGAACCTCCGGAAATGAGAATCATACAGGCTCCGTTGCGCACGCTGTCTGCAGGAGCGTCGTACCAGTCGAGATATGCTATTCTATGCTTGTCAGGATTGAATTTCGGGAGATTGACTTCATTTGTCATTGCCGCAATCTGCTCCTTTTGAGCATCAGGCATTTTGCCTTTCGGCCAGATGAATTCACGTTGTGTTGCTGATGCGCAGATGCTTGCCGCAAGAGCGAGAATGGTTATTAACTGTTTTGCGAACATATCGACATTTTAGTTTAGTGGTGTTGCTGAAATGCAGCATACAAATGTAGTGTTTTTTCGCAGTTTCTCTTAGTTCGTCTCCGCGTGCCGAATGAATTTATTTTGGAAACTTACTGATGTGGGGATAAAATCATAACTTTGCTTATGCAGATGCCGGCGGGGGTGTTGAGAACTCGAATCTATGACTTGCGGTAATGGTGCACCGTCTGCTTGCGGAATCTGTTATAAAAGAGAATATTATGGCTGACAATTATCTTGAAACGCGCTATGAGGAGGTCTTCGGGGCCGGTGCCAAGTCAAAAAACATTGTGAAACGTGTGAATGTTTCGCTGAATACGTTGCTCGTGAAAAATCGCAGTACGAGAAGGTATCGGCAGGATGTTGCGGTGTTGCCGGAGCAGCTCAAGTCTATTGTTGAGGTGAATACCAAGCTGGCATCTGCGATGAACAGGCAGGCATTGCGTTTCAGGCTTGTTACGACCGCAATGCAGACAACCGGGCCTACTCTGTACGCTCAGTCTTATCAACAGAAAAACCTTGAATCTAGTCCATCAGAGCAGGAAATATCAGCGGCTCCGTCAGTATCGTCAGCTGTGACAGGATCGTCTGACTCGTTCGAGAGTATAACCGTAGAATCTAAAGGGGAGGCCGGATACCCGGTCTATTATGGCGCCGAGCAGCTTAGGAATATTCTATTTCGGGAGCCGATGCGTCCGGAGGCGGCGAATGCCTTTATAATAGTGTATTCGGTGATTCCTGAGGACAGATATGTCGATATAGATTTGGGAATATCGTTGCAGAGTATGTCATTAAAGGCAGTCGAAACGGGATTCAACTGCCTTATTAAGGGTAATATCGACAAGTCTGCAATATGCTCGATATTCGGAAATTCAGAGTCCGGCACGCAACTGCATCCACTTGCTGTGTTGTGCATTGGAAAGAGTGCCGAAAGCATATACCTCAAGCCGACAGATGATGTCTCTAATCTGGAGCCATACACGAAAGACGGTGTACACTATGTGCCGAAACTCGAGCTCGGCAGATTGCTGATTTAGCTTGTGATTGGAGAAGCTCCGATTTGGTGCCTCAAATACTTGGAAAAAGTTCCGATGGACTTTGTCATTTATCCGTCAACAGCTTGAGGTAGAAATCCTTGAACTCTGTCCAAGAGTAGAATGACGGCGCCACCTCTTGAATCGGGAGCGATGCCTCGTGCCCGTTGTACAGCACCTTGACAAGGATTTCCTTGTCGGCTTTGCTCCTGAAAAATATCAGTTGCAGGTTTGACGACATTGACATAAAATCGCTGCGCCAGAAGTATTTGACGTCCTCAGGCTTTTCGACGACCGCGCCGAAATTATTCAGACGCATAAACGAAATCAACGGCAGAAGCGCTGTGTCGTGAGTGAATTTCAAGTCCATCTGAACCTCTCCGGAAGCGATATTCCTATCCGCATTGGCAATTATGTCGGCGAGAATGTCCGCATTGTTCCGGAGCACTCTCGGGTCTGCAAGCGGTGAACGGCCGTATGTGATATAAGCAAAGTAATTCCGCGTCTCCCAGATGTCAAAAAGCTCATCTTTCGTGAATACGTCCTCGAATTTGTCCGAGGTTGCGTTCCCGTCAAGGCACTGGATGCCAGTAACGATGTTTCTCATATCTGCCAGAAAGTTCTTTGCCCCATAATTGCTTTCCAGGAATGACTTGTCATTGAAGAACTTGTCTGCGAATTCGTCAGTATATCCAAATTTGCTGTTAAACTCTGCTATGGATTCCGATGCTTCCTTCGGCATAGGAACTTCCTTTCTGTATGGATTCTTTGAACCGTTCGGCTGAAGTTTCGGCAACATCGCGCGTCCTGCGTCCAAAGTATATGTGAAGTCCTTATCCAGACAGCGGATCTCATCAAGGAAGGTCGTCATAGTTATGATGACACGCGGTACCTGGGTGGATATTGCGGTTGCGACAGTGTGCCCCTTGAACAGTTGAGGAAAGGTGTTGTACAATGTTCTGGCAATGAGTCTTGTCTGCTCCTGCCCCTTTGCCGTAAGGTCTCCGCCCCTGAAAGCCACATACGGATAGAACTGTGAATATCTGTTGTAAAGGTCTTCACCTTTTTCAGTCAATTTACCTTCGGAGTGAGCCTTGATCAGTAATTTGTTGATGTTGTCGTATGCGTTCTCGCCCAGAGCGTATCTTGCTCCGTGTCTGCCGGTTACGCTGATATAGAACGGCTTGTATCCTTTTGGCGCCGGAGTTATCTGCGGAGCGTCGAACTGATAGAGGAAATATTCTGCTCCCATCCTGTCAGGCTGCCGCATCAGGTCCGCTTTAGTGTCATATCGGATTTCAGCATCCTGCACACCGTATTGTGACTCGATTTCAGCGCGTCTTTCCAATCCTGCAGTCTGCGCACTTGTCGGCATCCAGGCTGCCGAGGCGAATGCTAGAGATGCAAGAAGAATGCTTATCTGATTGTGTTTCATATAATTAAAAATGTATAGTTATATATCCAGTTCGTGTAAGATTCTCTGTCTGTCGTTCAAAAACGATCGATATATAATAAAGTTAAGGGAATCTTCGTAATTTATATGCTTGATTCCTCTTTCGGAAAATTCTAAAATGTCAGCATTTGGAAATCCGGAAAGAATAGGGGAGTGTGTGCTGATTATAAATTGGGAACCTTTCAGTGTCAGTTGCTGGATTATTTTCAGGAGAGATAATTGCTTCTCTGCTGATAGAGCGGCCTCTGGTTCGTCAAAAATATATAGACCCTTGCTGGAAATTCTGTTGTTAAGTAGAGCAAAGAAACTTTCACCGTGCGATTGCTTATGTAAAGGGAGATTTCCATACGATGCGAAAGCCTTTCCATCAAGTTTGTTGATTTCCGTCAAATAACTTGATGCGTTGTAAAAACTTTCAGCGCGCAGAAACCACCCGTCGTCTGGAGTTTTCCCTTTTGTTAATTTAAGATGATTGCTCAAAATGGAGTGAGAATCAAATGTGCTGAATTGGAAGTTTCTACTTCTACCCTCCGGATTAAACCCGAACGCTACTGCAATGGCTTCAAGGATTGTAGATTTTCCTGTTCCATTAGCACCGACAAAGAATGTTACCGGCTTTGTGAAGATAAGAGGTAAACTTTTTACTGCAGGAATGTTAAAGGGATATTCATTTGCATTTATAGAATCATTTTGTTTGATCTCAACCATCTTGATGAATTGTCGCGACGATGCAAACAATGATTCGAGTTCTTCTTGAGTGTATTGCATGGCGTCAGTGTAAATTCCCCTCTATTTCTCTGCCGGAAAGAGAGTCTCTACATCCCTCTTGATGGTTTCCTCGGCGAAGTCAGGGATGAACTTCCAGGTGCCGGTGACTTTCGGATTGCCTGTTACGGATGGGTCTATTGAGCCGTTCTTCTTAAGATATTCATACAGGATAGTCCTGAACTCGGGGCCCTTGAAAGTTATGCGGCTCTCTACATCTTCTGCCGTTTCCAGACCCGCAGCCTTGAGAAGACCGCCTGAGCCGACAGCCCGGTAAGAAGTGATGCCCACAGAATAAGTCTTGTCTAAGTCGAATGCGCTGCCGTCAGCCATGCTGATGATGTTGACGCGTGAACCGTAAGGCTTTGTTACATCGACAGTATAGTCTATCCCGGCCGCAGAATCGAAGTTGGCAGGGCTCTTTGCGAGCTTCCATACCATTCCGCCCGTGCCGTAATCTTTGGTCTGCTTCATCTTCAGAACGTGCTCGGCATCTGCCCCGCTCACAGTATCGATCCAAAGATCATAACTGGCTTCAAGGTAATCCTTTACCTCCTTTCCAGTCAGATTCAGGACAATAAGTTTGTTGCCGTAAGGATAGAGAGTCTTGATGTCATTGAACGTAACGTCTCCGGCTTCAATCTTGCCGTCAATCAACAAAGTGGCCGTGAGGGAAATGTCAATCGGCCTGTATGACAATGCCAATGTGTGAAGGAAATTAAGATAATCGCACTGACCCCAGTAAAACTCACGGGATGCCATTGCGCTTTTCACAGTACCTATTTTTGTGTTGGTGAAATCCTTTACGGCATTGAATTCCGGCTCAAATGCCTTTTCCATTTCCTTGTCAGTGTCCTGGTTGCTCAGATTCTTGATTTTTGCGGAAATCTCCTTGCTGATCACCTTACCTCCCTTGACGACAAGTTTGAGTTCGCCTATACCTACGCTCTGTCCGCCTTTTCCGCTGTCAAGCAATGCGATGCTTTCAGTGTTGAGGCTCTTGGTCGTATGGTCGTGCCCGACGACTACGAAATCAACCCCTTGCAGGCTCTTGTACAAATCCATTCCCTGCTTTTCAGGATTGGAGTTTTCACCTTTTCCTAGGCCGGTATGTGCGACAACGATGACAACCTGAGGCTTATCCTTGCGGCGTACCTCTTCCACATCATTCTGCACAAGCGGAAGCAGCGAACTGAAACTGATTCCCGGGAATGCAGATTTATCCAGCAGATTTCCGTTATCCGCATTGGTGTAACCCAAGATAGCGACTTTCACTCCATTCTTCTTGACGATGGTGCTTGTCTTCATCACAGGCTTTCCGTCCGATGTCCTGACGATATTTCCGGCAAGGAACGGAATCCCTGCTTTCTTGAATCCTTCTGCGGCTCTTTCAATTACACCGCTTCCGGCTTCGAAATCACTCTCTCCTGCCACCACGGCATCGTATTTCATATATGACGCAAGTCTTGGATATAGGTATGGCGACAACGTGTCCACATAGTCATAGTAGAAAGTGGCGTTGTTGCCCAGGAAATTGTCTCCTGCATCTACAAGAATGACATTGTCGTCGCCTTTCTCAGCGCGGAGTGCATTGACGAACCGGCTTTGCGCCATTATGGTTCCCCTTACTTTGCCGTTAGGAGTGTATGGTTGCGAAAACCAATATCCGTGACCGTCTCCGGTGGAAACGACCGACAAGTTGTATTCTCCGTCTTTCAGAGAACTGCAGCCTGCAGCGGCTACGATTGCCAGGGAGGCAAGAATGAGTCTCGATTTCATATCTGTTGTTTTATATCGGGAACCTGCCCGGAATCTCGGGGCAATTTCCCAAGTGATTTATCTTTCCAATGCGGCGCAACAGCGTGCATAGAGGTATTCATAATGCGCTCTGTCGTCTGAAGGAGCGGAGACTTTCTTCGATGCTGTAAGAGTCTTTACCTTGCTGAGGAAAGCAACTCTGTAGGCATCGGATTCGTCGATTGTCGAGATGCTTACAGACGGCTGATATGGCTTGTTGCCTTCGCCGAGTCCATCAGCCCAACCGCACCAGCAGTCTTCGTGGTCAAACTCCTCCGCGCATTCATCACTGCACTCATCAGTCAAAGACTTGGTCAGCAGAGATTTAACTTCTTTGGACGACGCTGTGAGAATTTCTCTCTGAAGCGTCTTCTCTTCGGATGAAAGCTTTCTGCCGGCGATGCTGGATGCGAACAGTTCGCGGTAAAGGTCATCATAATAATCTTTTACGGTATAAACGTCTGTTGCCCCGGCAACTGCTGACGAGCGGATTACATTCTCCGGAACAGTGCCTGCCAATGTCCTGGCGACAGTTGCGCAGACTTTGTTGGATGCCGGAGTTGCAAGAGGGAAATTGCTTGTAACTGACGGCTCGTTCAGCCAGGATGAACTCTTGAGCTGTGTGAGAACCCATTTGAGGGATGCTTTCTGCACGCTCTTGCTTACAGGAACTGCCGGCTTCAACGAGTTGCCTTCCTTCACATTGTTGAGGTAAATTCCGCCGACTTGTGCCAATACGTGTCCGATATATCGGTTGTATTGAGATACGAGCTGGGTATAAAGCGAATTTCTGTGCGTGAAGTCAACATCTTCAGTGCCAATCCATTCGTTCATCTTCGGAAGAATGTATTTGAGATTGCTGACACCGTAATCGCTTGATTTTATCGGGTCATTGCCGAGGTCCTCAGTTCTTGCGCTCGGGTCGTATGCGCCATAAGCACCATAACCGGTAAGCTGCTGTGCTCCATATCGATACATAGGGTCGCCGACTTTCTCGTCAATGGTTTTCTCTGCAATCCTGTATTCATCCCACATATCCTTCGCTTCAGGCACAGGGGTGTAGAGCCATTTGATGGCATAAAGGTCATATACGCCGAGAGCAGGAGGTACAAGCCTTACGCCTTTGTCCTGAGGCTGAGCGACATAGTTGAACCTCGCATAGTCCATAATCGAAGGAGTCGTGCCGTATTCAGCGGTGAAGGCGGCATCTCTCAATGACTCGGTAGGATAAGCTGAAGATGCTCCCATATTGTGCATAAGTCCCAGAGTGTGACCGATTTCGTGAGAAATGACGTATACAAGTGACTCGTCGATGATGTCCTGAGGCATCTTCATTGCGCGCACTTTCTCGTCAACCTGCGATGTCTGCACGAATCTCCAGTTGTTGATGAGTTTGATTACGTCATTGTAAACAAGAACGGAAGCATTGACAATTTCACCCGTCACCGGGTCGGTCCAGCTTGGGCCTCTCGCGTTCATAGTCGCGTCCGGCACATATCTCAGACACGAATATTTGAGGTTGTCAGGGTCGAATTCCGGATCTTCTTCTGCGGTAGGGAAGTCGCGTACCTGCATCACATCCTTGAGACCAATCGCCTCGAATGCGGCGTTCCACGCCAGCACTCCTTTGCGGATAGGCTCTTTCCAACTTTCAGGGAAGGTGTTGTCAACATACCATATAATTGGGTTTTTGACGGTCACGCTCTTGCCGTTTTGCCAGGCAGTCGTGTCCGAAAGCTCAAGTCTCCAGCGGGATGCGAGAACATAGCCTTTGAATCCGTCCTCAGCCGACGACAGGTCGTATTTGACGCTGCCTTCGCTTGGTCCGACAGGAAATATTCCGATACGTGAATCCTGAATCCTTGACGGCATAGGCTTCTCCGGCAGAAGCAGGAATGAGACGGTATATTCGATGGAACCGCTGCCGACCTTGCCTTTGAATCCGAGAAGGGTCTTGGTGAAATCGACGTTTGAATATACTTTGACGGAGGCATTGTCCTTGAAAGCCTTCATTGCACCGAACCAGGTCGTCTTCTCGTCTGCGGATTTTGCCACGTTGAAATTCGTGCCTTTAGGTGCCGCTCCGTTCACAAGTCCGGTAACTTCGAATACGACGGAAGCACTGTCCTTGCCCTGAGCTGCAACTGCAATACGGCGCAACACCTTCGGAATATAGCTGTGCTCCAGTGCCTTCTGCATTCCAGGGTCGGAACTTGTAGCGTTTGTGCCCGGTATGCTGAGAACCACGAGGCTGTCCACGAGGTCAATCTGGAAATATTCCGGCTTGTTGTATTTGTATCCGACGTTTACATAAGACGGATTGCTGCCCGCAGTCACGGTCCCGCCGACAAGCATACGACGTCCCATAAGACTCTTCGGCATCTCCAGATAAATTTTGTCCTTGGCAGTCCTGTAAAGGCTGAATGTCTCACCCTTTGCTGACTCTTTGACGTCTTTCATCAGTTTCTCGTAAGGAGATACTTTCTTCTTTGGAGCAGGCTTTACTGCCGGGGCAACTGCTTCAGTTTCAGCTTTTTTCTTCTTTGATTTCTTTGAAGAAGGCAATGCTGCCGCACCGGTGGCGGGCGCCAGCAGCACGACAGCAAGCATTGCAAGGATAATGTTCCTTTTAGTCATTATTTCAATATGTTAGTTAGATTTCTTGTCTCTTACGCAACGGACGTTGATAGCATCCCACCAAGGCCGTGCATCTACTTTGTATCCAGTTGAATTATATGTGTTGGCTACGCCTTTCGCTACTTTTGCGGCAGTCGAGACTCCAGGCGCACTGGAGAGGGATAACTGGTATATGTCGCAATAGTTTGTTGACGTACTGGTGGAGACAGTCGCATTTCCGTGATATGTGGATGTCAAGAAGTTGGCTGCGTATTTATTGCTGTACGTTGCCTGTATCGACTTATATTTAGTCATGATTTTCATTACACCTATGCCGTTTGCCATAAGATAAAACGTCTGCTCGCCATCGGTATATTTTACATATCTGCTCTTGCCGTCATTTGACTTGATGTCAGAGCCGTCGAAGTTGCCGAATTCGACACCCGGAGCACCGACTTTAATCAGGTCATTGATATTATCCAAGGTAGGCATTCTCCAGCTGTTCTCTCCTTCTGCGACTTTTACATACGAGCAAGGATCAGTCTTGTCTTTTGCTACGCTGCTTCCCTGCCAGCTGAAGTAATCCTCCTCGCTTGTCATTGTGCTCTTAGTGACTACTCCGTCAGTGGCCGTGTAGAATGGATGGTTTCGCCAGTTTGCAGCCAATCCTGTCTGATTGCTGTAGAAAGTATCAGTTCCGCTATTCAATGTCTGTCCGTCCGGTGTCACTTTCTGCTGACCCGAGGTTCCTTCTATGTCCTTGGAAATCAGATTGGTAGGCTTGATTCTATCCAGCCAATCCTGATTCGAATCATAGAGGGCGATGGCGTTTGCGCTGCCGAACTTGAAATAAAGTCCGATATCCTGTTTGTCGCCGATTTTGTAAGTTTTGTTTGCGTCATCGAATACAATGTATCCCTGGCTCCATTCTACCGAGAATTTCTCGGAAGCGGCCTTTACCACAGAACTTGATGTGAAATCAAGCGTGAAGGATGTTACCCTTGATTTGCTGAAGGCGATGGCTTTTGTGCTTGTGTTGAACTTCTTCTGATATACGGCACCGTCTGATGTATATACTGTAACGAGTATAGTCTTCATCTGTGCTATGCTGTGGTTTGCAACGAAGCATACGGTCGCGCCGTCAGCACTTGTGTAATCTACCGATCCTCCGGTGAGAGAAAGATCAAATCGGTTGTCGCCTGAAGTCCAGTTGCCGACAACAGCCATAGTGTCTGCGAGGCTGATGATGTTGTCTCCTCTCAGTCCTCTCTGAGGTGTTCCCGTATAAGTGCTGGAAGAGTTGAACTCTGACATAATGTTGACCTTTGTGACTGTTGCGGATGTCACGTCAGGAAGTCCTGTGACGGTCATCTTTACCAATCCGGCAAGCGGTGTGAGTTTAACCGGATTCGAGAATTCCGTAGAAATGGTATCCGCTCCATTCTTGACTCTGTTACAAGCCTCTTGTGACAATGCGAGCCTAGGGGACACCATAGGCAGATTTGCAGGTGTCAATACGGAGGAAAGTTCCTGAACTTTAGGTACGTTGACCTTCACAGCAGCATTATGGAAGAAAGTTGTAGTATCTGACTTCTTGGTGTTCGTATCGTAACTATATACTGATGTCGTGTCTAGGAGTGTAACGGCGCCCTTAGGATACGAGATTATCATAAAGTCGTGGGCCTTCTTCTCGAATGTGACGGACTTCTTGGATGCTCCTATTGCGCTAGGTTTTGACGAGGTCACTGTCACGCTCTCGCTCCAATCTTCCGTATTAAGCGTAATGTCGTGGAAATCAAACTCATCTGTGTCCTCCCAGTAGATGTAATATGAAGGTGCTTCGTCCGCCTTGAAGAAAGACTTCGTGGTCGCAGGGTCTTGTGCGGAAGCGGAGAAAGTATAAAGTTTTCCGTTGTCCGCGGCCTTTTCTGGGTTTGATATGAAATTGTTTTCTTTCGTGCAGCCCGCGAAGATTGCAGAAAGTGCAAAGAATGACAATATGTATTTGGTATTCATAGTGATTCCTCCGTTAGATTATTCGTATTTTCCATAGTTGTCGTCAGGAATGACGGTTCCTTTCGCAAGGACTTTCACATTGAATTCAGCAGTGAATCCGCCGTCCTTTGAGGTTGCTTTGACTGTGGTCTCGCCTTCGAGCACTGCCGCTACGGTAATGGTTCCGTCAGCCTCGAAACTGAGAGATACGATGGAATTGTCATAGCTCCATTCAACTTCCTTGTTTGAACAGTCTTCCGGGGTGAATGTCAGGACAATACCGCTTTTTGAAGTTGTCTCGTAAAGCTCCAGGCTGCTTTCCGACAGAGCGATGCCTTCGCAAGGAACTGATACGTAAACTTTTACCGTCGCGCTCTTGTTGCCGTCCACAGTGGATGCGATTATGTCGGCTTCGCCTCCGCCGACAGCTGTGACTTTGCCGGTCTGGTCAACGGTTGCAACGGCTGTGTTCAAAGATGTCCATACGACATTTTTATTGATGGAATTGCTTGGCAGTACTGTGGCAGTAAACTGCACAGTTTCACCTTTTTTCAAGTTCTGTGTCTCTGACGGGGTGATCTCGACGCTCTCAGCGTGGTAGTCTGTAACGGATACAAGGCAGGATGCGCTGAAACTTCCGTCTTCAGAAACGACTGTGATTGTGGAAGTTCCTTCAGACAGTCCTTTGACTACGCCGTCTGTTACGGATGCAACTGCCGGATTACCTGTATTCCAAGTTACATTGGTGTTTGTTGCATTTTCTGGGGTGAAAGTGACTGTAAGCACGGCCTCTTCGCCCGTCTTGATGTCAAGACTGCTCTTCGAGAGGCTGATTTTCTGCACAGCTACATCTTTCTTTCCTTCACATCCGGTCATTGCCGATGCGAGGATGGCGAATATGGACAATGTCGCCAGTAATCTGTTCGTTTTCATATAGGGTAGAGTTTAATTGATTCTGTATTTGTATATGACGCTGGCCGGGTTGTCGCAGATGCCCTCATAGGATTTTACCAGAGTGTCATCTGTGTACCTGTATATGTACAGGCTGCCTTTGTGGTCTCCGCTTCTGTTCGGATTATATGTGACCACGTACAGGAGGTCTTCACCTTCCGTAGCCTTTCTTCCCTTGAAGTTTGTGGCTATATCCTTGATGATTTCGCCCTGAGGCAGGGTTATGGCCGGTTTGCTTCCCGGAGGAGTGGTGAATCCCCATCTGTAGATGGCGTTGTCGTAGATGTAATATGCGTCAGACGATACTCTGTTTCCTACAATCTTCGAATTGCTGTCCATCTTCAGATCCGATGTCTTGAACTTGTATTCGATATCGTGGGCTTTCGTTTCGCCTTCCTCTGTCTTGGTGCCGTAGTTGTAGCAGCCCTGTCCGCAGACTTTTGTCATACAGGAATCCGGGTCAGATTTCTTGCGGTACAAAATATGAATCGGGAAGCTGGAGGTTGAGCTGTTCACGCGCTCTACGGCAACGTTGACTACTTCCCATCCCTCTGACTCCAAGTATCTTACACCTCCGGATGAGTTCTTTCTGGTTCCTACTTTCGTATTGTCGAAGAATATAGGGTACCTGTATGTCTTTGCAGTGGCGGAAGTCGCTTTGTTCGGTCCGTCAACGATTCTGACAATGTTGAAAGCGTTGGCATCTGTAATGTCATTCACGAATCCTCCGTTCATATCATATCTGAACAGACGGTTGTCGGCAGACCTGAAGAAACATCCGAATGCAGCTTTATCCTCGGCATATTCTCCACCGAACTCGGCGCAGTAAGAACCGTATTCCTTCATTTTTGCTGTCATATACAGCTCGAAAGTCTTGCAGTCCATATGGTAGATTGTGCCGTTCTCATCGTTTGTAGCAATCAGAAATCCGGAATATGTGATGCTGCTGTATGTGTTGTCGCTCATATACAGAGCCGTTCCGTTTTTCAGAGTAGCTCCTTCCACGCTGAAGATGTTCGTGAACACCTGCTGTTCACCTTTTGCGATTTCTTCGGCGGTAAGTGTCTTCACGAATGCAAGCGAACCGTTGCCTTCATCGTCGTTCGACAGAATTGCCACGCCCTCGTCGTAACCGGAGTTGACATTAAGGGTAAAGTATTTGAATTCAATGCTTTCTCCATTGTCAACCTTCAATCTCAGCAGGAATGAACCCACTTTTGAGAATGTGTAGTCAATGGTTCTTGTATTGGAAATGATTTCAATCTTTTCAAATTGATGCTGATCTATTACGGTTCCCGATTTTACGGCGCCGTATGCCCATTCGTATGTCACTTCCTTGTTGCTGACGATGTCCAGTCCGTTATAAACCAGCTCTGTACCGAGATTGATGTTGATGGTGTCCGATGCGACATTTATCGTTATCGGCGACAACTGTTTGTATCCGTGGGGCTCGACTTTGTAACATCCTGAAAGCGAAGCAATCAAGGATGCTATTGCTAAAAATATGGTAAGTTTTCTCATCTCGAATGCTGTTTAATTGAAGAATCCGTACGTTCCGTACATCGGGTTTCCCCATCCTATCTGTGAGTTGATATTGACGTACTCTGAGCCTACATATTCGAAGTTAGGATCGTCAGGATGCTCCTTGTAGTATTCCTGATAGTACAGGAACAATGGATATGCGACATATTTCGCCCAGGCTGACATATAGGACTTTCTCCAGAATTTCATAGGAGCGTCAGGCGCGTCAAGGTTCTCGCCGAAGTTTGTGACCACATAATCATAGAATGAAGGGCAGGTCTCTTTTGTGTCGCGCAGATACTGCAGAAGTCTGCGGAATTTCTGCGGGTAGAATTTACCCCAGTCGTAGTCCCAGCCAGGTGCTGATTTGGAAGATGCCTTCCACCAGCTCGGGCAGCTTGGTTCTCCGTCTGACACGTAGTAAACAAACTCCGGTGTCAATATGTTCTGCGTCGAGGTGCTGTCAGTTGAACAAGGGATGAAGTTTTCGTTTTCTTTAAGCCTGAATTTCACCAAGACACAAGTGTCTATCATCTCAGGCTGCCTATGGAAAGTTACAGTCACTTTACCCTCGACTTCGCCTGCAGGGATGACGAGCGGTCCGAGATCGAAATCGATGCCCGGTCTGGCAGTCACCACCGGCAGTTCTGTAGTTCCGGCCTTGAAGGTCTGACCTTCTTCGGCAGGCACATATTCTATCGCGTATTCTCTGTCGTGCGATGCAGGCATTCCCATAACATATATGGACTGTGTCGCCACGATGTCGTCGTCAGGAATGAGCGCGAATGAATAGAGATGTGTCTGAACTCCTTCCTCAAAATAGATGACGGGAGTCTGCGATGTGTCGTACATCAGCCAAGTGCCTTTGCAGGATGCTGCTGCCGTCAGCACTGCAAGTATTGAAATTATTCTGAATATTCTGTTCATAACCTAAATCTCCATATCGTTTCTTGCTTCGTCTTCATCATCAGGAATCTGCACGGTATAATTGCCCGGCACACTGCCGCTGAGTGTTGTTCCTGCTGCTGTCTTGATGTCTTTGCCCAGCTTTTTCATCTCTGACCAAGTGAATCCCTCACCGTAAAATTCCTTTCTTCTTTCGTTGAAGAGCATATCATACGTGAGTTTTCCCTCTGCGATCTCGTCAAGTCCGCGAGTGGTTATCACCTTGTTGAAGAACTCTGCGGCAAGTCTCGGGTTGCTTGTCATATAGAATTCCGCCATTATGTAGTACATCTCCGGGATTCTGAGAATGTTGACTCCTGCGATGGATGAACCGCTGTATATGCCTCCAGAGCCGAGAGTGACGTTTGCGGTCTTCTTCAGATGTCCTTCCGCGCTGTCAAACCAAGCGCTAATTCTGTAGTCGGTATTTGAACCGCTGCCTTCCTCATAGAGAGTAGTCCAGTCAGATGCAAGCGAGAAGGTTGTCTTGGTTCCGGTAAGGCCATATTTTGTGCAACCGACTTTCTGACAGTTCTCGGAATAGAAGCCGAATATAGTTTCGTTCAAATCAAGAATACCTCCTTCTGTCTGGACGAATGAGCTCAATGGTCTGAATGTGAATTTGTTGCTATCAATGACTTTCTGGGCATAGATGGCTGCGTTGGCGATGTCCCCCTTTGTCCAGTAAACTCTTGCGAGCAGAGCTTCGACAGCATACAGATTCAGGTGGGTGATTCTTCCCTCGGTGAATGAGTTCGCCACGTTTGTCCTTGTTTCCGGAACCAGTGTCGCATCTTCACCCAACAGGCTTTCAGCTCTTGTGAGGTCGCTGATAATCTGCTCATACACACCGTCCAATGACGAATAATCAGTGACGGAGAACGTGTAGTTCTTAACGTATGGAATAGCCTTGGCCTTAAGTGCGTCTGAGGCCCAGAATGGAGGTCCGAAATATCTTACCAGATCGAAGTGAATCATCGCCCTGAGCGCTAGAGATTCACCCAAATAGAGTTTAGAGTGCTTGAACTCGCTTGTTCCGCCGGCCTCGGCATGCTTCACGATGTTGTTTATATGGTTGATTGCCTTGTAGGAATTGCTCCACAATGTTTTCCTCAAGCTTGTAGGGCCGTTGATGGTCCAGTTTGCAACTGCGAGATTGCCATAAGTGTTGTCCGTGAGCGCTGTCACGTTCTGGCTCATCACTTCGGAAATCCATATAAGATCACCGCCGTAGAGGGTGTTGTTGTATGACAACTCGCTGTATATGCCGTAGAGTGCGTCTTCGTAACCTTCCGCGGAGGTAAACATATCATTGTCAAAGGTCTCACCTCTCGGATTGACATCAAGGAATTTACTGCAACCGGCCGTTATGACTGCAGTAAACGCCAATATCATATATATTATACTTCTTTTCATCTCTTCAAAATTTCATATTCATATTATGTCAGAGTGTCGTGCGTCCTGTTCCTTAGAACGTAGGGCGGAACGTGATGTTCACGCTGCGGCAATAAGGATAGGATGTTCCTCTCTCGAATCGTACCGTGGACAGGTATCCGATGTCTGAGAATCCGAATCCAACTGCCAGTTTCCTGAGGCCTAGTTTTGAGATTTTCTTAATCGGCACGTCATACATAAACTGAATATTGGAGAAATAAATCTCGTTTCTCTTCTCGACAAATCTCTCGGAATAATGTGTTGTGGTTCCTGATGTTATGGCGAGATAACGGGTGAGGTCGCCCGGGTTTTTCCACCTGTCCGTGAATGCGCGGGCATCTACATTATGATATTTGTCAATGTTCTCGACCTTGTTCTGCAGGGTTGAGTTGTAATAGTCTCCTCCGAATGTGTAAGTCGTTGACAGTGACATTGACAGACCTTTCCATCTCACTGTGGTCATCAATGAACCGTTGAGGATAGGATTGGTGTTTCCCACTGCGACTTTCTCGCTGGAACTGTAGGTGAATGTGTATTCTCCGTTCTTCTTGATATAGATTTCCTGTCCGGTTGCAGGGTCGATTCCGGCAGAACGCATCGCATAGATGTCATACTGTGAACCTCCCTCCTGGAAAAGAATCTTAGGAAGTGACGAATCGGTGGTGTTCTCCTTCTCCACGCCCTTCAGTGAGTTGGAGATGTGCCTGATTTCGTCCATCACGTGTCCTCCGGTCAATGTCACACTCCAGAACCAGTCTTTCTTCCTTATGATTTGAGCGGACAGCGACAGGTCTATACCTTTGTTGTTCAACTCTCCGAAGTTCACATACATTGAGGATGTTCCGACTGAAGGCGGCAGGTTGATGGACATCAGCATATCGTATGTCGTGTTCGAGTAGAAATCGAGGGACATATTGATTCTGCTGTTCAGGAACGCACCCGTAAGGCCGATGTTGTTGTTCAATGTCCTCTGCCATTTCAGGTTAGGGTTTCCCATCTGCTTCGGAATCGCTCCGATACCTGTGTAATATCTGTAGTCGGACTTGTACTGATATACGGTTTTGGACTGATAGTAGTCAAATGCGACACTTCCTGTATATCCGACAGAATATCTCAGTGACAATGTGTTTATCCATTTCGCTTTCTTGATGAAAGGCTCATTGTGGATGTTCCACGCGACACCGGTTGCCCAGAATGGTGCGAAACTGTTTTCCGAACCGAAGCGGGATGAACCTGACGCCCTGTATGACAAGTCAACAACGTATCTGTTCCACAGACCCACGTTCGCATTGGCGAAGAAGCCGACCTCCGTAGCGATTTTGTCGGAACCTGTAGGCTGGCCGCTAGGGTAGCTCAACGCAAATGACAAATCGCAGAGATTGTCTTTAAGGAAGCCGATTCCGATTCCGGATGTGGACTGGTTGCGGCTGTATTGGATATTGGAACCTCCACTGACTCTGAACATTGAGCCTTTCGAGTCAAGGGAACGTCCATAGTTTACGACCAGCTTACCGGACAGGTTAGTTCCGTATTTGTTCGAGAATGAATACTGGCCCCTCTTCGTTACATCGGTGTTCTGATATTTTATCATATCAGGCGATTCGTATGAGTCGGTAGAACCCCAAGAGAGGTTTACGCTGCCCTGTCCTGTGATATAGAGGTTCTTGGTGATGTTCCACCTTCCGTCAAGCGAGTTCTTGAGAGTCTGAGACCTTGTCTTCGAGAAGCTTGACAATGTCGCTTCGTACAGCGGGTTAGTGTCGGTGTTGCCGGACTTGGAGATAGGGTTAAAGTAATAGATTTTTATGAGCTCTCCATCATCGTCATACATAGGCTCATAAGGATTCATCTTCGAGTAGTTGGAATATGAACCGTAAGGCGAGGCCTTGGTGTCGGTCATAGAGAAATTGACCTTGTATGAGAGGGTGAGTTTGTCTCTGAGATGGTATCCGACAGTGAAATTGATGCTTTTGGAACTTCTCTTGTCGCCCTTCATTACTCCGTAAGTGTCATTCCAGCTTCCGTTTGCCCTGAAACTGAGTTTCTCTCCGCGGGATGTCAATGCCAATGAATGGTTGTAACTGAACGGCATTCGGAGCGGAGCGTGCAGCCAGTCGTCATTGACGCCCTGGCGTATTTTCTCAAGCTTGTAAGCGTATGCTTCGTCAAGGGAGCCGTCATTTGTATCATAAAGTCCTGCAAGCCTTTCCAACTCGAGTTTCTGGTATGGAGTACACAGATTGAATGAACTCAAATCCGGATAGCTGAGCTTAGGGACAAAGTTGTAACTGAGTTTCACTTTCTCGGTTCCGATACGCTTCCTTTCCACGACGATGACTCCGTTGGCACCTTTTTCACCATAGAGAATGGTGGCGGATGCGTCCTTCAATACATCGATTCGTTCAATGTCAAAGATATCGAGGTCATAAAGTTCGTCAATGGAAATCTCGACACCGTCAAGGACGATCAACGGGTTGTTCACGCCCTCTTCGCTTTCATTGGTGATGAGCGTGTTGGCTCCACGAATCAGGATGGAAGGCACTGCGTTAGGGTTGGAACCTGCAGCATTGTTCTCCACCATAACCATACCCGGAGTCAGGGAGGTGATGCCGGCTATAAGGTTTGTAGGGGAGAGGTCAACCAACTGATCTCCACTGATGGTGGTCGCGGAACCGGTGAACGTTTCCTTTGACTGGGTGTAGAATCCGTTTACCACGACCGCGTCAAGAGTGGAAACTTTCAGCGTGACGTTGAGTGTCGTGGAAGAACTTACATTGATTTCCTGATTCTCGGTACCGATGAATGAGAATACAAGGATATCGTTGCTCTTGCCGCTTTTGTTGAAGGTAATGCTGTAATTACCGTCCATATCTGCGGATACACCGACCGTAGTGCCTTTTACAAGCACGTTCGCCCCGGGAAGCGGGTCCCCGTGGTCATCCACGATTGTACCTTTTACTGTGATTTTGGTGTTTCCAGGCGTTGCGCTCTGCTTGCTGCCGGTCTTTGTCGTTTGGGCAAAGGCCTCATTTCCGAAGATGCCTGCCTGAAGAAAGAGACAAGTCAGAAGACACAAGACAAACGCAAGACATCCTCTGTGTAATAGAGATTTGTCTAATTCCATAAGCTTTATTTGTTAAATTCGTCAGGGGTTTTTATTTCAAATGTTGTCGTTGCAGCGTTTACGAATCGTTACCAACGAGGCTGTTCCGCAAAATTTTGTGCGACCCCCTAACACGCAAATATATTGTTTTAGCGCGTTAAATCCTACATTTGGCGTTACCTTTACAATATAATACGAAAAACGCTGTTCATTTTTGCGAACAGCGTTTTGTGCTTCTGACCTCACTCTCAAACCCGAAATTCGGTCCCCAATCAAACTTCGGTTCGCTCCGCAGGAGCGAGCGTAAGATACCAGCATTCAACGGTAGAATGCTAGCAAAACTACACCTTCAAGAATACCTTGTGCTTATACAAGAAATACAGGAAATACCACTCTGCGGCGAACGTTCCCGCAAGCAGAATCAATCTCCCGATATCTTCCGGAAACAGCCCGGCGAACCCTCCGAGGAAGAACTTGGAAATCAGGTCGAAACTTATAAACCTGATAGCCATATAGATAGTAATGGAATTCATACCGATGACCTGGAAGAACAGAACACCCTTTCTCCAACCCTTCACATCAATCAGATAGTAGAAGATTGCGAACATCACCAAAGAATAAGATGCGGCTGCGAGTACGAATGTGCTGGTCCACAGGCTCTTTATAATAGGGAACCAGATAGACCAGATGATTGTGATTACAGCCAGAACTGCAGCGGCGACAAGCATCTTCACCGTCTTCTTCTCTCCGGAATCATTGGAATCCTTCACATAGCGTCCCGTGAACATTCCCAACAATGCCGTTACTATGGCAGGGATTGTACTCAGCAGTCCTTCAGGGTCTCCGACAGGCTGGTAGCAGTGTTTTCCAAAAATCATTCTGTCAACATAGTAGGCGATATTGCCTTCAAGAGACATCGGCTCCGCTCCGGCAGGTGCGTCCGGTGCGCCGACAAATCTTATGAGAAGAAAATATCCGATAAGGATACCTACAGAAATGCCTATCTGGGTGCGTTTGCCTGTGTAACAATATATCAAAGCGGCAAATGCCCACGCCAGACCGATTCTTCCAAGCACACTCGGAAATCTCAAAGTCGAGAAATGGAACTGGAAAAACCCCTGTGATACAAGGCCCAGGAAGACCAAGACCAAACCTCTTCTTATTATATCCAATGTTATATTGCTCTGTGGCAGACCTTTAGCTTGTTTCTTCGCCAGGGAGAAAGGGAATGTCATTCCTGAAATGAACAGGAACAGAGCGAAAATTGTGTCGTGGTGGTGGAACCCTTCCCAACTGACGTGCTTCATCTGAGTGGCTAGCCAGCATTTGTCTCCGTCCGGGAATAATGCGCAGATGCCGAAAATCAGACTCGCAATACCTATTATGAACATCATATCGAAGCCTCTGAGCGCATCGAGCGACAGTAGTCTTCCGGGGGTGTTCTGTGTTTGTGTGTTACTCATTGTGTTGGCGTAAGTGTGGTAGTTATCTGTATGTTGCTGTTATTCAGACAATTTTGCGGAAGCCTTTGACATGAACTTCTCCGCGTCGATGATGAATCTTTCGTGGTCGCCTTCTCCGATGAGCCCTTTCTCGTCGGAACATTCAACGTGGAAAACCAGTCTTCTGCGGTCTATTTCAACCAGTTCAGTGTTGCAGGTGACTTTCATTCCAACAGGCGTAGCAGACAGATGTTTTACATTGACAAGAGTGCCGACAGTGCTTTGCCCTTCCTCCAGGAAAGGATCAACGCTCAGTCTGGCTGTCTTCTCCATAAGTGCTATCATAGACGGCGTCGCCAGAACGGCAAGCGAACCGCTGCCCAGGGCCTCAGCCGTATTGGATTCATTGACGACCAGTTCGCCGAATCCCTTAATTCCTTTTTCCAACATATTGTTCAATTGTTTATATACCTATCCGTTAGGCGTTAAATGTTCTTTTCATTTCATTCAGGATGTCTTCGCTGGTTTCGCTCATATATCGTGTGCTATGTTATAACTGTAACAGAATGTCTATCATCATCATACCGCTGACAACCAACTTCAGTCCCGTGCCGCAGATGAATCCCAGGAAAGCACCGAATGCGGACTTGAATGAAGCTCCGGCGGATTTCCCGGCGAAGATCAGTTCAGCGACGAAGGCTCCTGCGACTACACCGACTACAATGCCGACTGGAGTGAAAAACATCCCGGCCAGCAATCCGATTGTGGCGCCGATTGCGGCATACTTGCTCCCGCCAGTGACTTTTGTGAACCAGCCCGGTATTATGTAGTCAAGAACCGTGACCAATATCGTGATTCCCAACCATATAAGCAGGCTTGACATCGTCATTGGGGTGTGATTCAATGCACCTTCACCCCTCAGGAATATAAGAAGCAGTCCTGCCCAACTGAGCGGTGGCCCGGGCAATGCCGGGACAATGCTCCCGATGATGCCGAGCACGCCCAGAATGATGGCTGCTATTGTAAGAAATGTGTCCATACGATGTCTGCGAGGTATCCTTCCGGTGCGTTGGGGTCTTATGTGTCAAAAATTCCCTGAGAGCCTTTGGCTTGTCGCGCTCCAGATTTATGTCTTATCAGTCACTATTTCTATTTATTGGAAGCCATTGCGGCCTCGATGTCGTCAGGGAAAATAGGAAGACGTTCCTTTCCGAGCCTGCGCGCTCCGTCAGCAGTCACAAGGACATCGTCCTCAAGCCTGATTCCGCCGAAGTCATAGTAGGACTCGAGTCTTGAATAATTGACGAACCCGTGGTCTGTCTTCTCTGATTTCCATTTCTCTATCAATGCCGGAATGAAATATATTCCAGGTTCGTCGGTTATGACATTGCCCGGAACGAGTTTCCTTGCCATTCTCAGGCTGCCGAGACCGAGCTGGGATGCTCTCTTCTGGTCATCGTCATAGCCCACATAGTCTTCTCCGTAATCTTCCATATCGTGGACATCCAGACCCATATTGTGGCCGAGACCGTGAGGCATGAACAGGCCGGCAACGCCGGTTTCCACCATATTGTCGAGATTTCCGCGTACGATATCCAATGCGCTGAGTTCCTCAAGCATCAAGCGCATAGTTTTGAGATGCACTTCTTTATATGTGATGCCCGGGCGGGTCTGCTTGAATGCGAATTCATTGCAGTCGCATACTATCTGGTAGATTTCGCGCTGCTTGGTTGTGAATTTTCCGTTGACCGGATATGTGCGGGTATAGTCCGAAGCGTAGTGCATATTGTTTTCAGCGCCGGCATCGATAACCATAAGTCTACCGTCTTCTATCACCTTGTCGTGCAGGTGGTTATGCAATGTCTCGCCGTGCTGCGTGAGAATGGTAGGGAACGATACGCCCCAGCCCTTGGCCAATGTGCAGGCCTCCATTCTTCCGACAATTTCCTGCTCGATACGTCCGAGAATGATGTTGTTTCTCGCAACCGTGTGCATCTCGTTTCCAAGTACTCCGGCATCGTCAAGTTGCTCAATCTCGCATTCTTCCTTGACCAGCCTCATTGAAATTATCGCCTTGGTCAGAGCTATTGAGACCTTGCCCTCAACTTCCGCGTCATTGCATTTCAACAATGCGGCAATCTTCATTTTGTTGTAATATCTCGAAGGATTTACAAAATGTACAGGTCTGCCTGCTGCCAGTGCCTTTTCAATCACACCGTCCAAAGCCTTATACGGAGCGGATTTTTCTACGCCTACCGCTTCTGCCTTTGACGCTACGCTTGGTTGAGGCCCCATCCATATAATATCCCCGATTTCCACGTCATCCGCGAAAATCTCTTCCTCTCCATTGTCCAAATCAATCACGGCAGCAAACATCGGCTCGTCCAATCCGAAGAAATATAGCCACGTGCTGTCCTGGCGGAACTTGTAGCAATTATCCTTATATTGTGCAGGTGCTTCCGCATTGCCTATGAACAATGCGATACCTCTTTTTCCTTCAGGCGCGAAGCTTGACATTTTAGATGCTAGTGTGCGGCGTCTGGTTATGTACACGTTTTTCTCAAACATAGCTTTAGTTATTTGTCTTTTTGGTATATATATCTTTCGTCATCAGTCGAGTACCCCGGTACACTCATTCTTCCGAAAGGTATCTATCCTCAAAAATACTGCATAATCCTTATTTGTCTTTTTGGTATATATCCCTGCTGTCGTCAGTCGAGTACTCCAGTACATTCTGTCTTCCGACTGGTATCTGTCGCCAAAAATATCTCATAATTCTATATATCCGTCTTTTGGGGCTATATCTCCGTTGTTGTCAGTCGAGTGCTCCGGTACACTCCTTCCAGGTGGACTGTCAGTGACCGCCGTAGAGATACTGATGCTGCTCGGGAGTCAGCTTGTCGATTGAGATTCCCCAGTCTGCCAACTTCCTGAAAGCCACCTCGTTGTCGATTTCGACCGGCACGGCGTTGAGCATTCGTCCTTTTTCTCTGACAATGCTCTTCTCGTTGTCTACAAGATACTTCGCGCTTAGCGCCTGTATCGCGAACGACATATCCATAATCTCGGCAGGATGTCCGTCGCCGGCGGCAAGATTCACCAGGCGGCCTTCCGCGATGACATATACTGTCTTGCCGTTGTCCAGCCTGTAAGCCTCGATGTTGTTTCTTGCAGGGGCGTGTGATGTGGCAATCTCTCTCAGCGTTGCCATAGCGACCTCTACGTCGAAATGACCTGCGTTGCAGCATATTGCGCCATCCTTCATCTTCAGGAAATGCTCCTTTGTTATGACATCTTTGCATCCGGTGACAGTCACGAAAATATCTCCGGTCTCAGCTGCCTCAGACATTGACATAACCTTGAATCCGTCCATAACGGCCTCCATTGCCTTTATAGGATTCACCTCAGTGACAATCACATCGGCTCCAAGACCTTTTGCTCTCATCGCCACGCCTTTGCCGCACCATCCGTAACCGGCAACGACAACATTCTTTCCTGCAACAATAAGGTTCGTGGTGCGGTTGATGCCGTCCCATACGGACTGGCCTGTGCCGTATCTGTTGTCGAACAGGTGTTTGCAGTCGGCGTTGTTCACCAGCATCATCGGGAACTCAAGTTTGCCTTCCTTGTCCATAGCCTCAAGCCTGAGAATGCCGGTCGTTGTCTCTTCGCAGCCGCCGATTACATTCGGAAGAAGGTGACGATATTCGGTGTGAATCATATTCACGAGGTCGCCTCCGTCGTCGATGATGATGTTCGGACCTGCTTCGATGACTTTGCGGATGCCGGACATATATTCTTCATCTGTAGCTCCGTGTACGGCGAAAACATTCAGACCTTCGTGTACGAGGGCTGCGGCTACATCGTCCTGTGTAGAAAGCGGATTGCTTCCGGTAATGTACATTTCCGCCCCGCCTTCAGCTAGGATTTCGCACAGATGCGCTGTCTTGGCTTCAAGGTGTACGGATAATGCAATCTTCTTACCTTTGAAAGGTTTGGTTTTCTTGAATTCGGCTTCAAGCCCTGCCAGAAGTGGCATGTGCCTTCTCACCCATTCGATTTTGAGTTCCCCGTCTTTCCAGATTTCGGGATTTCTTATTTCGCTTATCATAAGAGTTGTATTTTAGAAACTTAACATTCCGAATCCCTTTTCGGAACGGCCTCTGAATAAATCAAAGCAATATACGAAAAAAAGTCGGGCTATTAAGATTTCGCGTCCCAAAATTCTATTTTTTCGTAGAATAACAGGGCTGGAATCAGTATAGGTTTATCCGCCGCCGGAGACAAATCCCAATGTCGCGGCGCTGATTCTTACGGCCGGGCCGAAATACTCTTGAAGAACTTTCTGGCAGGCGTGCAGCGTGGCTCCGGTGGTGAATACGTCATCTACGAGCAAGATATGTCTCGGGCTTGTTGGCACTGTTGTAAGTTGCTTTTCTGCAGTCGACCCGATTGTGTGTGGCTTTACAGCGTTCAATGACGTTGTAATCGGCTCTTCTGCGGACGCTCTTGAAATCGGGCAGTATTCAGGGTTGATACAGAAAGCATTATGGACATTTTTCGCTTTCTCCTCGATGCTGAGTTTTGTCTGAGTCCGAGTCCTCCGAGTTCTTTTGAGAAAATGCCCGAATGACGGGACACCGATAACTTCCGACAAGGCGTCCGCAATGATTGCGGCCTGGTTGTATCCTCTTTTCCACGCGCGAGTCCAATGCAGCGGTACCGGCACAATCATATCTACGTCGTCATATAAAGTACTGTGTTTCAGATGTTTTCCTAATATCTTAGCGAAGAATCTCCCTTCACTGATGTCTCCCGAATATTTGAGCCTTTGCGGGATTTTGCGATACTCGTTTTCTTCCCGATAGAAAAACAGGGCCGTGGCGTATGAATATTTCACAGGAGATGTGTGAGACAGATTATCGTCCACCGTCAGTACCGCCTTGTCTATGTCCCTTTGGACTAGCTCGTTAAGTCTGTCCGCCATAGGATTCTTACGTACGTTCCAATATCTTGTGAGCGGAATGTCAGATGCGCAGAAAATGCACAGATATTTCTCGTTATTTCTAAGAACTCGTCTGCACACGATGCATTCGCGTGGAATGATGAGGTTGAGCAAAGCAACTAGCAGACTCTCCAAACAGAGGCGCAACTCCGAAATATATTCCGGAGGACGAACAGTTGATATGCGAACAGCTGAACCCATAATGCCATCAGTTAAGTATCAGTACGTTGCTGGTTTCGTCGGAAACGATGCGAATCCGTTCAACGCGGTGCCAAATTAAGACAATGGAAACAATTTTCAGTCAAAAGGTGGTAGCAAAAGTTGAAATGTTTACGATTCTTTAATGATTCAAGCCTTTTGCAATCCGGTTGCATTTGGAAATTTTGTAATTTTGCCCCTCGGAATGAAATGGTTATCAAGAATAGCACTGATTATGGCGGCATTTGTAATGCTGCTCATTTCTGCAGTACCGCATCACCATCATTGCAGCAATCTTGAAACCACCCATCATATAGATTATATATGCTTCGCCGACGATGATTTCGACTGCGCTGACCAAGATGAAGATGCAGCCCATTGTTTTGAAGCTGATTCCGAATGCTCTCACAGACATAACGAAAGCCCTTGTCGGCTGCACCTTATTGTGACTCTGCTTGCGCAGATGCAGTCTGTTCCGCAATTTCAGGCATCTCTTTTGGCGCTTCCGGTTGAACCCGACGCAAGCGTTTCGCCTGCAATGTCGGATTATTCGTCAGAGCATTTTGTACCTCTCTCAGAGAGGCTTCTTTCGTATTATCTTGTCAAATCCAAGGGCCTGCGTGCCCCTCCCGCACGTGTCTAAGGGGCATTCAGGTGCTCAAAAAGCAGGGATGACTCTGTCCTGCCAAGTCCAATCAAAAACAGAAAGCGGTTGCTCGGTCAATCGGCTTTGACATAGAAATAAATACGATGAAATATACATCATTAGCGATAGCAGTGCTGGTCCTGCTGTCAGGTTGCGCGAATGGCTCGAATCACGACCATTCGGCAGAACACCACGAAAACGAAACATCACACGAGGGGCACGAACACGCGCCTGGAATCATAGAATTCTCCAAAGAAAAGGCGGAAGCGGCCGGCCTTCAGACAGAAATCGCGGCAGAGGGTAAGTTTAATGCTGTCCTGAAAGTCAGCGGCGAGATTCTTCCTGCTCAGGGCGATGAAGCATCGGCTGTTGCAACAACATCCGGAATCGTGACCTTTGACAAGAACCGGGTCCTTCCGGGAATAAAGGTGTCCAAAGGACAAAATCTGGCATACGTATCTTCACGCGAAATGGCTGCAGGTGACCCGGTTGCAAAGGCTAAAGCCGAATATGAGGCGGCGGAGAAACAATTCGAACGCGCAGAAGCGTTATTGAAATCAAATGCCATTTCCCAGAAGGCTTACGAGCAGGCAAAGAAAGATTACGAAGTTGCTAAAACGCAGTATGCCGCCTATTCGGAGCGGGTTGGCGCCAAAGGCGTTGCCATCCAGTCCCCATTATCGGGATATGTGAAGCAAGTATTTGTAAATGAGGGAGATTATGTCGAAGAAGGACAACTGATAGCAACCATATCACAAAACAACAGGCTTCAGTTGCAGGCTGACCTTCCGGAGAAATTCTGGTCAAGTGCAAGTAAAATATCCGGAGCCAATTTCAGACCGTCATACGCAGATAAGACATTCAGCGTGAAAGAACTCGGCGGACGAGTCGTGTCAGTCGGCAAAACATCCTCAACCGGCTCATTCTATTTGCCTGTCATTTTTGAGTTTGCGGGCAGGGGGGATTTTGTCCCTGGTGCATTCTGCGAGATATATCTTCTTGAAAATGAACGGGATGGAGTGATTTCTCTGCCGGAGTCGGCGTTGACGGAAGAACAAGGTGTCTATTATGTCTATCTGAAAGTCGGTGAAGATGACTACAAGAAACAGGAAGTGAAAATAGGCGCAAGCGACGGCATCAGGAGAGAGATTCTGAAAGGCGTTTCGATAGGTGACGAAGTGGTGACAGAAGGTGCATATCAGGTTAAACTTGCATCAGTTACGGGCGCAATTCCGGGACATACCCACAATCATTAGAATATAAACAGTTATGCTGGATAAAATTATCAGATTCTCATTGCAGAACCGGCTGTTTATATTGATTGCCGCAGTTTTGCTTATGGTCGGCGGTGTATATGTTACGGCCAATATGGACGTGGACGTGTTTCCGGACCTGAATGCGCCAACTGTCGTGGTTATGACGGAGGCCACTGGTATGGCTCCAGAGGAAGTCGAACGGTTGGTTACATTTCCTGTCGAGACCGCAGTGAACGGTGCTTCCAATGTAAGGCGTGTGCGTTCTTCATCTACTACGGGATTCTCTGTCGTATGGGTTGAATTTGATTGGGGGACAGATATTTACAGAGACAGACAGATTGTTTCTGAGAAGCTCGCGGAAGTGGGCGAATCTTTGCCTCCGTCCTGTGGAAAGCCTACACTCGGTCCGCAGTCCTCAATTCTCGGCGAGGTACTTATCATCGGACTTACTTCGGATACGACATCTATGCAGGACCTTCGCACATTGGCGGACTGGACTATTCGCCCGAGACTTCTTTCTTTGGGCGGCGTGGCTCAGGTGACGGTGCTCGGCGGAGATATTAAAGAGTATCAGATACTTCTGTCTCCGGAAAAAATGCGTCATTACGGCGTGTCGCTTCAGGAGGTTATGTCCGCCGCGGAAGATATGAACCGCAATTCATCGGGCGGCGTGCTGTATGAATATGGAAATGAATATATTATAAGAGGTCTGCTCTCCACGGACAATCTTGAGGCCCTGGGACGTGCAGTGGTCAAATTGTCTGGAGATGTCCCGGTGACATTGGACAATATCGCCGAAATCAAGGTCGGTCCGAAAACTCCGAAACTCGGTGTTGCGTCTCACGAAGGCAAACCGTCTGTGCTGCTTACAGTTACGAAACAGCCGGAAGCAAGTACGATAGAACTTACCGGGAAACTTGACAATGCGGTCGAAGTCCTGAAACCGCAGCTGCCTTCTGATGTCAAGGTATCTACAGACATATTCCGTCAGCAGAAATTCATTGACAGCTCAATCGACAATATAAAGAAATCCTTGTACGAAGGCGCTCTGTTCGTGATTATTGTGCTGTTCTTCTTCCTGATGAACGTGCGCACGACATTGATTTCACTCGTCACGATTCCGCTTTCACTTCTAGTGTCGGTCCTTACGCTTAAATTCCTTGGGTTGACAATCAATACTATGAGTATCGGAGGTATGGCTATTGCCATAGGCTCGCTTGTCGATGATGCCATAGTTGATGTGGAAAATGTCTTCAAGCATCTGCGGCAGAATCGCAAACTGCCTGAATCTGAACGGCTTCCTGTCTTGAAAGTGGTGTTCAACGCTTCACGCGAAGTGCGTCTTCCCATCCTTAATTCCACATTCATCATAATTGTCAGTTTCATCCCGCTGTTCTTCCTTACGGGAATGGAAGGGCGAATGCTGCGACCACTTGGTATAGCATTCATAACAGCGTTATTTGCTTCTACTCTTGTGGCTTTGACATTGACTCCGGTACTTTGCAGTTTTCTGCTCGGCTCGGAAAAGAGCGACAAGGAGGGTAAAGATCCGGCACTTGTGAGGTGGCTGCAGAAATGGTATGAAGTCGCATTGGAATGGGTGCTGAGACACAAGAAAATAACGTTGGGCAGTGTTCTGGCATTGTTTGCAGTTGCATTGGGAATATTTTTCAGCCTGGGAAGCAGCTTCTTGCCAGCATTCAATGAAGGCTCATTCACAATCAATGTAAGTACGCTTCCGGGTGTTTCGCTTGCCGAATCAGACAATATCGGACGCAGGGCGGAGGAACTTCTGCTTACAGTTCCGGAAATAAAGACGGTTGCACGCAAAACCGGCCGCGCAGAGTTGGATGAGCACGCTCTCGGCGTGAATGTGTCTGAGATCGAGGCTCCTTTTGAGCTGAAAGACAGGTCCAAAAGCGAAGTCGTTGAAGAAATCCGCCACAAACTCGGTACGCTGCCGGGAACAAATGTGGAGATAGGTCAGCCTATATCTCACCGAATTGACGCGATGCTTTCGGGAACGCGTGCCAATATCGCGATTAAACTGTTCGGAACGGATTTGAACAAGATGTTCGAGCTCGGAAACAAGATAAAATCCGAGATTTCCACAATTCCGGGAGTGGTGGACCTGAATGTTGAACAGCAGATAGAACGTCCTCAGCTTCAGATAGTTCCGAAACGTGAAATGCTGGCGAAGTATGGAATAACTCCTTCTGAATTTTCGGAGATGGTGGAAGTCTATCTGGAAGGCAAAGTAGTGTCGCAAGTATATGAAGGCAACAAAGTGTTTGACCTTACCGTAAAGGCGGACGATGCCAGCAGAACTACGATTGAAGATATCCGCAACATCTCCGTTGACGCTGCAGGCGGCAAGATTCCGCTGAGCCAGATTGCCGAAGTGCGTTCCGCATCTGGTCCGAATACGATTAACAGGGAGAATGTGGCCCGCAAAATCGTCATTTCCGCGAATGTCTCTGACGGGGATTTGCAGGGTGCAGTGAATCAGATCCGCAAGAAAATCAATGAAACTGTCCAGTTGCCGGAAGGTTATCACGTGGAATATGGAGGACAGTTCGAGAGTGCGCAGGCAGCCACAAGGACATTGATGTTGACATCATTGATGGCCATCATAGTAATATTCCTTCTGCTTTACGGACAGTTCAAGGATATTCGTCAGGCGTCTGCCGTGCTGCTTAATCTGCCTCTGGCATTGATAGGAGGCGTATTCGCGATTTTCTTCGCGGACAGAATCATCAGTATTCCGGCCATCATCGGCTTCATTTCATTGTTCGGAGTGGCGACTAGAAACGGTATGCTTCTGATTGACAGGTACAATGAACTCCGAAAAGAGGGCCTTTCTGTGCGCGATGCGGTTATGCGTGGCTCGCTTGACCGTCTGAACCCGATTCTGATGACTGCGCTGACATCCGCTCTTGCCCTGATTCCTTTGGCTTTGGGCGGCGAACTGCCCGGAAATGAGATTCAGAGCCCTATGGCAAAAGTCCTTCTGGGAGGTCTTCTCACCTCGACGATGCTCAACGGATTCATCATTCCGGTGGTATATATGCTGATTTCCAGGAAGGAAAAAGAAACTGCCTGAGTGCATTCCCGAAGTATTCAAAATAGGCTTTCAGAAAAGGAATAATGAATATAATTATATGAAAATAAATAATTTACATAAAATGATATACCTGCCAGCAATGGTATGGACCTCACTTCTTGCCCTTGCCGTGTCGAACTTGGCGAACGCGCAGGGAAATGTGGAGAGTGTGCTTGCCGGAATCGAAAAAAACAACGTGGAACTTCAGGCTTTGCGTAAACGTGCCGATTCGGAACAGGAAGGATTCAAGTCCGAGAGGGCTTTGGACGCGCCTGAAGTAGGCTTCGATTATCTGTGGGGGAGTCCGGCCGACATCGGAAACAGAAAGGATATATCTGTAACTCAGAGTTTTGACATAACTGCGCTGTCCGGAGTCCGCGGAAAACTGGCATCGTCCAGGACAGACCTCTCGGAACTGCAGTACAAGATGGAGAGACAGAGGATAATGCTTGATGCCAAGAAATTGTGCATCAATGTGATATATTGCAACTCAATGTCGAAAGAACTGTCGGCACGTCTTGAAATGGCTGAGTCGATGCTCAAGTCAACCAGAGAAATGGTGGCGCGTGGCGAATTGGAACCTTCGGAAGCAAACAAGGCGCAGATGACCTATCTGGCACAGAAAAGCGCCTGCGCACGCAATGACGTGGAGTTGAAGTCCCTGCTTGAAGAACTTAAAAGAATGAACGGCGGGCTGCCGGTGGAAATCAATGATACAGAATATGTTTCATCGGAGACGTTGCCTGCAGATTTCGGTTCCTGGTATGCAGATATGTCATCTTCTAGCCCGGAACTCTCTTATATGCACAAGAATGTCGAGGTGAACGCGAATGCTGCCAAGTCTGCAAAAATGTCCAATTATCCGAAACTGACTGCCGGTTATATGGCGGAGCTTGTGAAAGGCAGCAATTTCCGTGGTCTCACCTTGGGCGTGTCGATTCCGCTCTGGTCTGTCCGCAGCAGGACTCGCCAAGCGAATTTGTCCTGTGAGGCAGCCTCATTGGAGGAAAAGAGCGCATCAGAGCAGTTGTATTCGGATTTCTCCCGGCTGTATTACAAGTCTGTCGGACTCAAGCAGATGTGCGATGACCTGTCTTCCTCTTTGTCCGAGTCGTCGTCTTCGCTTTCCGTGACCGAAAACAAATTCTTGTCCGGTGAAATATCAATGTTGGACAACATTATGGAGCACACGCTGTATTATTCCGTTGTGGATGAATATCTTGCCGCGAACCGGGATTACCATCTCGCCTTGGCTGAACTGTTCGTCTGGAAACTGTAAACGATTATTGGAATATACGGGCGCAAAATGCTAACTTTATAGGACTTGATTTTAACACTTATGAGAAATAACCTGCTCGCCGTTTTTGCCGCCATGCTTTCCGCAGTGGCTTGTACAGCACAAAAAGATGCCGATGAGGCTAGAATTGATGAACTTATGTCGAGAATGACATTGACTGAGAAAATCGGTCAACTGTGTCAGTTCGTTCCCGGAAACGGAGTTGTGACCGGGCCGGGCGGAACAGAAATCAACATAGAGCAGGTGATAAAGGACGGCAATTGCGGTTCTATGCTGAACGCGAAGTCTCCGGAAGATATAATCCGCTATCAGAAATTGGCTGTTGACAGTTCACGGTTAGGAATTCCTATTCTTTTCGGTCACGATATCATACACGGAGCAAGAATCACGTTCCCGGAAAATATCGGAATTTCCTGCTCTTGGGACCCTGAAATGGCAGAAAAGGTCGCGAGGGTTTCGGCTAAAGAGGCTTCTTCTTACGGAATTGCGTGGACTTTCTCGCCTATGTGCGATGTCGCGATTGACCCGCGTTGGGGCAGAGTGTCGGAAGGCTCAGGCGAAGATGCCTATCTCTCCGGTCAACTTTCGGCTGCTATGGTACGTGGTTATCAGGGGGATGACCTGTCCGCCGGCAACACGATACTGGCTTGCGTGAAGCATTTTGCGGCATACGGTGCGGCTGAAGCGGGACGAGACTACAATACTGTGGATATGTCTGAGATGATGTTCCGCGACCGCCATCTGCCTTCTTATAAAGCGGCTATCGATGCGGGTGCGCTCAGCGTAATGTCCTCTTTCAATGATTTTATGGGCGTCCCGGCCAGCGGAAACAAGTGGCTGCTTACTGACCTGTTGAGGGACGAGATGAAGTTCAAAGGCTTTGTCGTGTCTGACTATAGTTCTGTCAGAGAGATGGTTAACCACGGCGTCGGCGACAAGGAGGGCGTGACTGAACTTGCATTGAATGCCGGCTTGAATATGGATATGGTTGACGGGTGTTACTTCAAGTATGCGGAGAAACTTGTAAAAGAAGGCAGAGTGAGCGAGAAGCAGATTGACAAGCTTTGCAAGGATATCCTGATGGTGAAAAGCAAGTTGGGACTGTTTGATGACCCATTCCGCTATGGCGGTGCAGGACGTTGGGAGAAGGAAACCTATCTTCCTGAAAATATGGAAATTGCACGCGAGGTTGCAAGGAGCTCGATGGTGCTTCTCAAGAATGAGGATGAAATTCTTCCTCTTTCTGGGAAAGAAAGAATAGCCATTGTAGGCCCTGCCGCTGATTCCAAGAGTGAAATGATAGGGTCGTGGGGTGGATTTGCTGAGTATGGAAAGCCGACAAGTTTCTATGATGGACTGCGCAAGCGTTTTCCTGATGCGGTTATAAAGTGCGAGAAGGGCAGCGGTTTCCTTGATCCGATAGACGGCGGTATATCCAGAGCTGTCTCAGCAGCGCGCAATTCCGATGTCGTTCTTCTGGCGCTCGGACTTCCTAACAAATGCAGCGGAGAAGCGGCATCATTGACCAATCTTGATATTCCTGCTCCGCAAAAGGCTCTGTTCGAGGCTGTTAAATCAACGGGGAAACCAATCGTGATGTTGCTCGTGACCGGAAGGCCTATGACGATAGCTCACGAAGTTGCGGAATCGGATGCAGTGCTAGTGACCTGGCATCCTGGCACTACGGCCGGAACTGCGCTAGCGGATGTGCTCTCAGGTGACTACAACCCGTCCGGAAGGCTAACGATGACTTTCCCGCTTGAACTCGGTCAGGTTCCTATTCATTATAATGCAAAGATTACAGGCCGCCCGAGGGTTTCTCCGGAGAATGATGCCAAATACACTTCGAGGTATATGTTCACTCCTAACGAGCCGCTTTTCGCATTCGGCGAAGGACTCAGTTACACCACATTCGGGTATTCCGACCTTGAGGTGCTTACTCCTGAGGTAAAACTTGGCGAGACCGCGAAGGTCAGAGTTAAGGTCACCAATACCGGCAGCAGGGACGGCGAGGAGGTTGTTCAGCTATATGTGCAGGACCTTATCGGCAGTACTACACGCCCTTGCAGAGAGCTGAAAGGTTTCCGGAAGGTATTTCTGAAGGCAGGAGAGAGCAGTGTCGTGGAATTTGAAATCACGTCAGAAAGCCGTGCATTCTTCCGTGCGGACAAGACCTGGGGCGAAGAGCCTGGCGATTTCAAGGTGTATGTCGGACACAGCTCGAAGGCGGACTTGAGCGGTAGGTTCGAGGTGAAGTGAAGTTGAAGAAGTACGCCGTGCTCCGACTACTTCACGACTTCGGCTTTGTATCCGAGCTTCTCGATGGCCTTCTGGAGTGTCTGTACGTCGGTTTTTGCTGGGTCATAAGTGATGGTGACTGTCTTGCTGTCAAGCGAAACTTCCAGTCCCTTCACACCTTTCTCGAAAGAAATGTTCTCCTTTACTTTCTTTACGCAATTCTGACAGTGCAGTCCGACTTTGAATACGACGGTCTTCACTTCCTTTTTAGGTGCTACTGCATAGCCTGCATTTGATGCGGATGCGACATTTTCGGAAATCGGCATTGCGGCGAACAGTGCGACCGCGATGGCTATCGTTGAAATTACTCTTTTCATATTTTTATCATTTATTATTGAAAGCCGAAACTTGAAGCATAAAACGGCTTCCTGCCTGCTTTCTTTTGCGAATATAAAATCTGTTTTTAATAATTCCTCATTATTTGCGTGGCATTACCGGCTTTTTACTTGTGTGAATGTTTACTAAAGCCGTGACCGCGTTCTCTATTTCCAGAGAGTGAACCTGACTCCCAGATAAATCTTCGTCCCCATTATCGGCCCCCAGACTGCGCTGGCGTCAAAATCTGACAGTGAAGGATTAATCATAGAATGGGCGTTCCCGGAGTGTGCCCCGGAAGCCTCGGACATTGCTGTCCCTATGATGACTTCCTTTTGTCTGAAGTTTGTGAGATTCTCGGCTCCCAGATAAATGTCAAGACCCTTGAACCGCTTGGTAACCTGCAGATACAGAAGCGGATATGCCGGAGTCCTGCCGTTGGAATAAAGCTGTTTCCCATTCTCGTCACGCAGGTCTTTCATAAAGTCATAAACCCTGGACGAGCCGTTGACGGAAGCGGTGAAATCAAATACCCATTTGTTCAGATTGGTTGCATATTGCAGATTGAGAACACCTTTGAACCTGCTTGTCATAGGCTTCTCTACAAGACCGCGATCTGCCAGCTCAATCTTGGCGTCAGTGTATCTGAACGTTGCAGTAACCGTAAATCCCCTGAAAGGCTGAACGTTGAAATCGGCCTGGTAACTGTTTGTATATGACTGGCGTCCATTCAGAGCGTAGAAATCAATCCTGTTCAGTGCGTGTTCATAATCGACTATCATCTGCTCGTTGAATCTCGTTCCGAAATAGTCCAGACTCAGATACGTGTCATCAGAAGCTCCGAACGGAAGATAGAAAGTGGCATTGCCTCCGAATGTCCAGGCATCTTCGAGAATGTGCTGGTTGAATGAGCCTTTAAATGCCTTTCCGGTTGAAAATACTCCGATATTGTCTATCAGCGGAAGTGAACGGCGCAGACCGCGGCCGGCATTCGCTCTCAGGACGATTTCTTCTATCGGGCTGTATTTCAGGGTTATGCGAGGCGTGAATTTGAATCCGTCTCCGTTAAACCAATCTCCACGGACGCCGACAATCGATGAAAATTTTTCTCCGGCGTGGAATGTATATTCGCCGGAAAGTCCTGCGTCGTAGAAATTGTTCACTGTCTTGCCGGGAGCGAAGTTCTGTTCCGACACTATTCGCAAGACATTTTCATTATAACTGTCAACTGTACCCCCTAGCGAGAGTGTGAATTTATGCGCATCATTTATCTCATTCTGGAACAGCAGGTTGAAGAATCCCGCATTCTGCGTCGCGTCATATCTTGAAGCTCCGAACCAGGAATCCATATCGGTGAGAGTGTAATCTCCGACTACGGCAATGTTTCTGGAGTTGTCTTCGCTCAAAGGGATGCCCACTTTGAAGTAAGCGTTAAGCTGGCGGTTTGTGATGTCGGAGCCCCAGGGGGATGTCTCAGAAAGAGTGTATGTCCTGTAATCATATCCGCTCTGGCCACCCTGACGCTTGTCCTGCAATGCTCTCAGGCCAAAACGAACCTGGACTCCGGAATCGTCATAATACAACCAGCGGTTCGCGAAATTGAACTGTAGTGATTTCGGGTCATCCATAAACCCGTCGTGGTTATGGTCGAATGTCTTGAAATTGCCGGAAATATGTCCAAGCATCACTGTGCTCCATTTTTCCCCAATCTGAAGAGAAGATGCGACGTTGAAGTCCGTCTTCGTGTCATTCATGACGGAAGCGTTCACAAACAGCGGCTTCTCATCAGTAGGCTTTCGGTATTCTGTGTTAATCTGCCCCGTAATAGCTTCGACTCCATTGACTACGGAAGACAACCCCTTGGATACCTGAATGCTTTCCAGCCATTGGCCCGGCACATAAGACAATCCGAACGGAGCTGCCAAGCCGCGCATTGAAGGTCTGTTCTCGTCAAGCATCTGGGTATAGACACCGCTGAGCCCGAGCAGACGGATCTGCCTAGCTCCGGTGATGGCATCTGAATAGCCGACCGTCACGCTCGCGGAGTTTTCAAAACTCTCTGCAAGATTGCAGCACGCCATTTTCTTCAGACCTGCGGAAGAAATGACTTCTGTGCGTAGTTCTTTGCCTTTTGACAGGTAATTGCCGTTCTGCCTGCCCACGAATACGGTCGCTTCCAGGCTGTCCGCCCTGTCCTTATATATATCAGTCGTATCGACAATCTGATATGACAAATGCCGCATCGGCTCCGGGTTCCGGGCCAATACGACATTCGATATGAATATTGTCGCGATTATTGCTGTCACTGCTCTTGCTCTCATTGCGTCTAACACTCTTTTGTAATTGTTTTTCAATCTGTCAACGGCGCAAATATATTACAAATTGCGCTACGATTGTTTAAGACTCAATCAGAAAGCAGAAATGTCGCAACATACTGCGATTAAAGTGTAAGAATCTTACCTGTTGATTTCGCTTCGGAGTCTGATATCCTCCACTGAAGCCCCCACCATAATGTTGAATTTGCCGGCATTGGCGCGGAAATCGTGGACTGTGACATCGTAGAATGCGAATGCGCTTGCTCCAAGGTGGATTGTCACTGCTTTGCTTTCTCCGCCTGCAAGTTTGACTTTCGCATATCCCTTAAGCTCTTTTGCCGGGCGCGGTACTGTAGGATTCTGCTCTCCTACATAGATCTGCGCGACTTCGGATGCGGCTTTCTTGCTGTTGTTCTTCAATGTGAATACGACATCGAAACCGTCTCCTGAAGGGGTGACTGACAGATCTTTATATTCGAAATCTCCGTAAGTGAGACCATATCCGAAAGGATAGAGCGGCTGCTTGCCGAGTCTCTCATAGCCTCTGTATCCGACGAAAACGCCCTCGCTGTAAGTTACATAGCGGTTGGTGAATCCGCGTTTTGTTTCAGACTTTTCTTTAGGATAATAACTGTTGAATATCGGATTGTCCGAGAATGATGATTCTATGCTCATCGGAAGTCTTCCTGACGGAGAGAATTCACCGGCAAGCATACGGGCCAATGCAAGACCGCCTTCCTGTCCCGGATACCATCCCAGAAGAATGCCTTTGACTTCGTCTTTCCACTGCGACATATCGAATCCGCCGCCGCAATAGACGACAACGACCACGTTCTTGTTGTGGGCGGCAGCGAAGCGTATGAGTTCGTCCTGGCCTTCAGGAAGGGTGAAAGTCCTGTCGTGATTCTCTTTTTCCGTTTTGATGTCGAAGCCGACTGATACGATCACTGTTGATGCGGCCTCGAGTGCTTTAACATTTTCCGCTGAGTCATAGCTCACACCCTCAACCGGAGACAACAGCTGGACAGGAAAATTCTTTCCGAGTTGCTGAAGGCCGGCATAAAGGGAAATGGAATATAACGGGTCCACTCTGCCACTGCCTCCGCCACAAGGGATACGGTCAGCATTCGGGCCGAGAATGACGATTTTGTTCTTTTTGCCAGGTTTCAGAGGAAGAATGCCGTCATTTTTCAGCATTACAGTGGATTCGCTGGCCATATTGTAAGCGACTTCACGGGAATAAGCGTTGTCCTCGGAAATGTTTGTGTCGAGTTGAGGCCTGTCGAGGAATCCGAAAGCAATCAGCGACTGTAGTATGTTCTGGACTTTTTCGTCTATGTCCGACTCGCTCAAAACCCCTGTCTCAAGCATCGGCTTTATGAATTCTTTCTTAAAATAGAATGCGCGTGGCATTTCCAGGTCAACTCCGTTTTTGATAGCTTCCAGAGTTGAATATGTGGATGTCCAGTCGGACATTACAAGGCCTTCGAATCCCCATTTGTCCCGCAGATTTTCTCTGATGAGGAAGCGGTTTTCTGAAGAATGGACGTTGTTCACGAGGTTATAGCTAGTCATCACTGAACCAACGTGGGCTTCTTCAACGGCGGCGCGGAATGTCGGGAAATAAATCTCGTTCATTGTCCTTTCGTCTGCATTGGAGCTGACGTGGTGGCGGTCATATTCCTGATTGTTTAGGGCGAAATGCTTGATTGTTGCCATAACGCCTTGAGACTGAACGCCCTTGATATAATTGACGGCAGTCCTTGATGCCAGGTAAGGGTCTTCTCCCATATATTCGAAGTTGCGGCCGCAGAGCGGGCTTCTGTAAATGTTGACACCGGGGCCGAGCAGAATGTGGACGCCTCTTGCTCTGGAATCCTGTCCGAGCGCCACACCCATCTCGTATGCCAAGTCTTGATTCCAGGATGCTGCGGCTGCCACTCCGCACGCGAATAATGTGCTCTTAGTGTTGTTTCTGACTCCCTGCGGGCCGTCAGCGAGCCTGATTTCCGGAATGCCGAGTCTTTCTATCGGCATAATGTGAAATCCGTCATTGTAACCGGAGATGTACTCGATTTTTTCGTCCAGAGTCATCTGATTAACCAGAGATTTTGCTCTGTCTTTGCAGGATTGTGTGATTTCCTGTGCGCCGGCGAATGCTGTTACGAAAAGTAACGCCGTGGCTAAGATTCTTTTGGTCATTATTGGAACTGTTTTTAGCGACTTCTTAGTAGTGTTTATAACTTCCTGTCCAGTTATGCGGTTGCTCCGAGGTCGTCCTCATTGCAGTTCAAAGTTAATTATTTTGCATCGATTTTTGTCCGGATATCAACTCCAAATCTAGACGTGGTACAACTCGCGGCACAACGGCCGCTCTAATTATGTCGCTCTCTCAAAGGCAATTATTTCTCGGATTTGGATATTTTCGAGCGAATTATTTCTCGGATTTGAGTATTTTCGCGTTAATTATTTCTCGGATTTGAGTATTTATTGTTATCTTTACGACTGGGAATCAAACACTTGTGATTATGCAGGAATACATTAGAAGAAATATAGATCAACAACTCATTTCCTGGAAGGAGGAGCCTCTGCGGAAGCCCCTCTTGCTTAGAGGTGCGAGGCAGGTGGGAAAATCATCTGCTATCAGACATTTCGGAAAGAGTTTCAAGTATTTTGCAGAAGTTAACTTTGAGCGTCACAAAGCCGTCAGGAGTTTCTTTCAGGGAGATATTGATGCCCATTTGATTGCCCAAAAAATCGCTAATTACATCAACGTTCCAATTGAGGAAGGCAAGACGCTGCTCTTCCTTGATGAGATACAGGAGTGCCCCGAAGCGCTCATGGCCTTGCGCTTTTTTAAGGAAGACTATCCCGAGCTTCATGTAGTAGCGGCTGGTTCGCTGCTGGAATTCACCCTTGAGGAAATTCCTACATTTGGTGTAGGCAGAATTCACTCCTTGTTTATGTACCCCATGACTTTCGATGAATTTTTGGGAGCCAACGGCGAGCAAGGCCTGATTGTAATGCGCAATGCGGCCACCGCTCAGAATCCGCTCGACTCTGCCTTTCATGAAAAACTGGTAGAATATTTCCGTATCTACCTGCTCGTGGGAGGTATGCCGGAAGCGGTGCTTGCGTGGACGAAGACAAAGAACTTCAATCGTTGTCGGGACATACAGGAGGATATCGTACTTACCTACGAGGACGATTTCGGCAAATACAAGAAAAGGGTAAATCCTGATTTGTTGCGCACGACAATGCGAGGCGTATGTCATCAGTTGGGAGAGAAAATTACATTCAAGCAAATCTCCGCTGATTACCAGAGCTCGCAAATCAGAGAGGCACTACGTCTGCTTGCCCTGGCAGGCATTGTCACACCCGTTGTCGCCACATCCGGGAATGGTCTTCCATTGGATGCGGAGGCTGACGAAAGGAGTATGAAGATTCTTTTTCTTGACCCTGGCTTACTGTTGGCGGTGCTGCAACTTGATGGAAAGTTGTCACAACAATTCATCGAGATGATTATGACGGGCAGTCCGCAGGAGTTGGTCAACAAAGGTGGCTTGACTGAGATGGTGGCCGGGCTGGAGATAGCGCACAATAAGCCTTGTATCCAGCGACAGAAACTGTTTTACTGGGAGAAGAGGGGGAAGAGCGTAGCGGAAGTGGATTATCTTGAGGTCGTCAATCTCCATATCACACCGATAGAAATCAAGTCGGGTACCCAGGGAGGGATGAAAAGCCTCTGGCTCTTTATGAGGGAAAAACATCTTACTCAAGCCGTACGATGCTCGCTTGAGAACTTCGGGGAGTTTGAATATACAGACAAGGAAGACGGGGACGCTGTTAGACACGTCCGTATTCTTCCTCTTTACGCAATGTCATTGCTACAACAAGAAAATATGGATTTAAGTCAATCTGACAAAAAGAGAGAATAATGGAAAAACTGAAAATGCGGACATCGGACGGTGTGCAGGACAATATCAGCAAGATAGCCGAGTTGTTCCCTGAGTGCATAACCGAATGTAAAGAAAAATTAATGGGGGGGGGTAAGACACGCTATTGACTTTGATAAGTTGCGTCAACTCCTCTCCTCTGAAATAGTGAAAGGTCGTGAGGAATGCTATCAGTTCACTTGGCCCGACAAGCGTAAGGCAATTCTTGCCGCCAACGCTCCCGTAAACGCTACGCTCCGCCCCTGCCGAGAAGAGAGCGTGAACTTCGACACTACACAGAACCTCTACATTGAGGGCGACAACCTCGATGTGTTGAAGTGTTTGAAGGAAA
>CAVHJF010000019.1:0-41656 GCA_963636275.1 Acutalibacteraceae bacterium
TTGACGGCGATAGAAAAGGAATCGATGCACTATAATACTAATCGCTCAGGGAATTCTTAAGCTCGACACCGACGGAGCGCCAGGAAGGAATCTTCTTCAATGTGCGACGGACAGGCTCGACATCATAAAGCAAGAACAGCAGCAGAAAGGCACAACCGATAAAACACGTCCATCCGAACAACGTCTTGATTCCAGACATCATAGGCGCAAGTGCATCCATTTTGGCGGCAAGCATCGCCCCCGCATCCGGGACCGCAGATAAGCCGGCAGTTGCTTTGCCTGACGTAACTGAATGGGTTGCATAATCAGCTACATACCAACGCAAAGAGTGCGCATAGCCTGCTGAAGCTATGCAGTCGGCAAGCCCGTTCCTTATGAAACCGCAGATAGTCAATCCCATAAAGAAATGCTGAAAAGGCATCACCTCCTCAAGATATATCGTCAATGCGCAGAAAAATATCGCATAGCCGAAAGTCCTGAGCATTGTCGGCAAGTAAAATATCTCGATATTCATATATGGAGACAGGCAGAAATACATAGTCAACTGGTAGATCAGTATCGCCAGAAATCCAATTGAAAGCAATCTGGTGTATTTCTGTCGCAGGCTGCGAATCCACCACATAGTGAAAAGACATCCGGCAACCGTCCCTGCAAATTCCAGAAGAGAAAACCTTGCAGTCGTCATTGCACCGTAGCCCAAAACAGCGGATGTAAACACATTCTGAAGCGCTTTGGGAGTTGAGCACATCAATTCAAGAATCAGGAACAGTCCAAGTATCGGCACAAGCTGCTTATAAGAAAAAGCACTCGCGTCAATGAATGCGTGACGGATATGGAGCATTCTGGAGATGCAGAAATACAACGTCACCGGAAATGCGCAGCAGACAGTGCAGAACACCTTACTGTCGAACCAGTTATAATATTCTCCATAAGTGAATATCCAGATTCCTTCCAGCAGAACCAATGCCCACAGCACGCAGCCCAGCCAGTCCACGCTTATAAGCGGAACTTTCGGCATAATCCTGACATTGCGCGTCAGCACAAAAACCGTGAGCGCAACTGTAAGCAGCAGTCCGATCATAAACCAGTGCATCATATACCAGCTTCCGAAATGATAAGTCAGCTGGTTCGCAACCCAGGATGACATATTCATACAACCGATAACTATTATATAGAGCAATGGAAAGAATCTCGTAAAATCACGCCCCGGAGCCATCCAAAGCTGTATTGTTGACATACATTCGAAAGTTCCGCAAAGCTTGAAGAAGCCGGCGATGAATGACAATACGCAAAGCAACGGAATGCTTTCAGTGTGCATACAAAGAAAATTACATACCGCGATTACGAGAGCCGCATTGATCAGGAGTTGCCTGTTAGTAAAACGGAACTTGAACCTGAACAGAAACGGAAAAGGCATACAAACCCCCACGACAGCGCACAGCCCGATCATCAGCACATCCTCCCTCATAAAGGAGGTAGTACCCATAATGTTGCTTAATGTTCCCAGATAAAGTCCTCCGCTCAATTGAAAAACTATTGCGAACAGGACATAAAGCCAGGGACGAACCGCATTAGGGACAAAGTCCCGATACATAGGCATCGAGAACTCCATCGGTGGCATCATCGGCATATTAGTACAGAACTTCAGTTTCTACATTCAAACCGGCCTTCAGCGCATCCAGATTCTCGTTACCTTCAATAGCGATACGGACGGGAACACGCTGCTCCACTTTCACGAAATTTCCGGTAGCATTGTTGATCGGAGCACCCAACCAGGCAGAACCCGTTGCAGCAGCGATGGATTCGACACGGCCTTTATATTCCACGCCAGGTACAGCATCAGCAGTGATTTTCACTTCAGAGCCTACTTCAATATGCTTGAGCTGAGTCTCCCTGTAGTCTGCTACAATCCACACATCGCTGTCGTCCACCACTTTGGCAAGCAATTGTCCAGGCTGAACCAACTGTCCTACGTGAATATCCTTACGGCCGATTCTTCCGTCGCAAGGCGCTACAATCACCGTATATGAGAGATTGAGTTTAGCCAGTTCAACGGCTGCTTCAGCAAGACTTACGCTGGCTTTGCTCTGTCCAAGACGTCCCTCAAGCTCATTTCCTACAAGTTCGGTTGACTTTCTCTGCCTCTGAACCTGGTCGTAGCGTGCTTTAGCCGCTTTATATTTGGTTTCTATTGCGTCAAACTGCTGTTTCGTGACAGCATCCTTCGCCAGCAAAGCCTTATATCTCTCATAATCCGACTGAGCATTCTGCAGATTGACCCTAGCCTCTTCAATGCCGGCGTCAGCTACAGTAACATTGCTGGCAGTTGTTCTGATACTTGCCGCATCGGCTGATTTGCCGGACAATGCCCTTTCCAAATCTGCCTGAGCCTGCGCCAGACGGAAAAGATGCTCGGAATTGTCTATGACAACAAGTGTGTCACCCCTCTTAACGTGCTGATATTCCTCAAAGCGGATTTCGCTTATGAATCCCTGCACTCGGGTATTCACAGGTGAAATATGACGTTCAACCCTTGCATCATCAGTATATTCAACATTGCCGAAATGAACGAATCTTGAACATACATACCCTATTCCGCACAGTAACAGTGTGATAATCACCACATTATAGATTCTCTTGATTATTTTTTTGCTCATCATAATTTTCAGAATTAAAATTTATCTTATAAATCCAGGCTTCGCAATTACGAAACACCTCTTATTCAATAATATCGGCGGAATCACTATCCGTTGAAAGCGCTAAAGCACTCCAGCCGTATATTTAAGTTTGCATTGGCGATACAGAATCTCAGCTTTTGCATCAGCTACACCGAGTTCTGCGTCCAATTTCATATTGAAAGCATCCAACATATCTGTTATCAAAGCAAGCTGCTCTATATATCGGTCATAAACGCGGCCGTAATTTTCATTTGCAAGCTGAAGGCTCTTTACCTTAGTATCAAGCTCCACATAAGCCTGGTCGTAATCTATATATGCCTGATATACATCATTTTGCAGATTCTCTTCCGCTACGGTTTTTGACTCTCTGGCCTGACGCAACTGAATCTCGGACTGTTTGACTTTTCTTGATGACTTGTACAAAGCGCTCAGATTATATTTAATTCCGAGTCCTACATACCAGATATTCAGATTCTTGTCTATAGGTGGGATCTCGAACGTAATCGGACCGTTGAAATTCTCGTGAGCGACTACTGCTATTTTAGGGAGCAAATCACTTTTGACCAGCTTATGATTTACCGATGCAATATCAGCGTTCAGGTCAGAAATTTTAAGATCCGGAGAAGATTGTGTTGCCACTGACTGCCAAGAATCAGAGCTTACAGAACGCATATCCTCTATATCATCGAATACCGGTTTTATGACTGTAGATTCCGGGAGGCAGAGAGTGTTGCAAAGACGATAATTCAACACCTTTTCTGTATTCTGCAACCTGACAAGTTCGAGACTGAGCATTTCGAGGCGCAACTCGTAACGTGTCACGTCATTTGCGAGCGCCAGTCCCTGCTCACGTCTTACCTTTATTTCATCAATAAGCTTCTGAGTAAGCGATATATTCTCCTCATACACTTTGATATTATTTGCAATCTTATATAAATCAAGATATTGCCCTACAGCCATCAATCTCAGTCCCTGACGGCTCTTGTCTGTCTGGGCCAATGTCATAGATGACTGATTATGCGCCATACGAATCCCAGCACTTACGGCGCCGCCGGCATAGACAACTTGCTGAGCCTCAAGCGTAAAGCCGTTACCGAAATGAGGCGTCGGAGCCTTTGTGAAATTTGAAAAATCCCTGTCTGTGAGGAATGCGTCACCTATGTAACTGACATTGACCTCTGCATTGATTTCCGGATATCTGGCATTTTTTGCCGCCTTAATCCCCTCTTCTGCCGCCTCTTGAGCTGAGCGGAGCACACTCATTGTTCTGTTGTCCGACTCGATACGCGCAAACATATCCGTGATGGTTAGTGACAATGAGTCAGATGCAGAATTAACATCCGCATTTATTCCGGATGTTTCCGCACCATAACTTTGACTTCCGGTTGCCGCCATCAACGGAACAACAATGAAAGCTAGATAATTATTAAATAACATACACCTTTTAATTTTCGATTGCAAAGGTATTGTGCTAACCCAAATAAGCGATTGTACAGATATAAACAAAAATGGGACATTTGAGAACCATATTGGAGTTATGGCACATTTTTGACGATATTTGCAGGACAAAAAGGAATAATTTATGGATAAAGAACTCACCTACCAGACAAGCTCGAAACTATACGAATCAGTCTCGACATTCAACATAAGTGAGGATGGAATAATGGAGAACGGGGCGATAATACTCTGCCGTACAGGGAAAGTGTCCGTCAATGTGAATTATAAATTGTGGAATATGCCAGAGGGGACGGTTATGACACTTTTTCCCGGAGATATAGTCTCGATAGGCAACAAAACTGCAGATTTCACCGCAGACATATTGACATACAGCCCTGCAATTTTGAGAGAAGCGAGCCTCGACCTCGAACACACAGTTTATGACGCTTTAAGGCAAGACAGATGCCGAGGAGGCTCAAAAGTCGTCACTGAAATTGTCAGCAGAATGTTCGGCCTCTTGAACACATATTTCAAGCAGCCGGACTGCAAATGCCTCAATCAATTGGTAATGTTGCAGTTGAAAGCATTTTTCATAGGATTTCACGACTATCTGCTTCGTTTTCCTGAACTTGCGCCGACGCTCAAAGGCTCAAAAAGAAAGCGTTCCCTGTTCAATGATTTTATGCAGATACTCGAGCGCGATTATCATAAATGCAGGGATGTAAGCTACTATGCTGAAGCTCTTCATATTACATCCAAATATCTGAATATGGTAGCAAGACAGATTGCCGGCAAGACAGCAAAGACTGTAATTGACCACTATGTAATCCTGAAACTGAAGATAGACCTAAGCCGTAACGCCTGTCCTATCAAGCAATTGGCCTGGGATTACAATTTCAGCGACGCGTCGTTCTTCACGCGCTATTTCAGACAGCATACGGGAATGACGCCGCTGGCATACAGACGCAAGGCTATCGATCCTTCCGAAGACGTTCAGTAAGAGCCCTCTGGAATGCTCTGGCATTCTTCTTATGTTCCGAATATGTTTCAGCGAAAAGATGCTGCCCATTGAAATCCGGACTTGCGCAGAAGAAAAGTTCCTTTCCACCCTTCGGATTCAGTACTGCTGACATCGCGTCTTTTCCGGGTGAGCATATAGGTCCCGGAGGCAGTCCTTCATACATATAAGTGTTGTACGGAGAATCAACTTTCAGATGAGCCTTGAGAATCCTGTTCAATTTATAGTCATAGCAGAACGCTACCGTAGGATCAGCCTGAAGCTTCATTCTTTTATGAAGGCGATTCAGATAAACATTCGCAATCTTCGGATATTCAGGAATATAGTTGGACTCCCCTCTAACTATGCTTGCAAGAATGGACGCTTCCATTTGATTGAGTCCCTGCACCTTGGCCTTAGCCTTGTTTTCCTCTGTCCAGAAGGCATCATAAGCGGCTTTCTGCTTATCCAGAACTGTCTTCATCGAATCAGTCCAATAGACCTGATAAGTATCCGGCATTATCAATGCGAAAACATTCTCGGGGGTAAATCCATAACCTGCAAGCAGAGCGGAATCTCTCAATGCCTCAATTACTGTAAGCGAATCAATCAGCATCTGATTGCTTATCTTACGCGCAAGAGTCCCCTTGAGTCTGATTGAGCCTGACAATACAAGATTGACCGGGGTCTGCCAACCGTTGGCAAGCATCCTTACCACATAAAGGCTTGTATTCGAAGATTTTATAGTATAATGTCCGACTTTGCAGCGCGCCTGACCGGAAGAAAGTTCTTTACGGAAAACACGCTCCAGACTCTTCCGGTTTTTCACTCCGCACTTGTCAGTTATCTCTGCCAATACATCAGAATTGTCCATATTGGGATAGACATAGATCTCTGCATCCGAACTGAAATTCGCGCATTTATGGTCATAGTAGAAATTCCACGCGAAAATTCCGCCAACTGCCACCGCTGCAACTGCAATCAGCGAAACTGCTGACAATATGATTTTATGACTCTTTGTCATAATGTTATTTCTTATTTGAATCAGGTCTCAGTTTTATCTCATCACCAGCAACAGTAATCTTGCTCGGCGAGCATAAATTCATCTTACACAGAGCTTTAAGTCTGATTCCGAATCGCTGCGAAAGGTCTCTGAGATTCTCTCCGCCTTCATCTGAAATGTACTTTTCCAGACCTCTGGTCGCCTGGTTCTTCTTTGCCTGGATATAAACTATCGTTCCCGGCTGAAGGACAGAATCATCCTCAGTATCATTGAATCTCAGTATTTCGCTGAGAAACAGATGAAAATCAGAAGCTATGCTCGAATAGGACTCCCCTTCCTGAGAATATACGAACTCTACACCGTTTACCGTATATCGCTGTCTTGTCAATGAATATGTGATGACTTCCGAAGCCTTCTTGTCAACCACCTTCTTAGGCTCTTCAAGAGACAGCGGCGATTCCGGAATGCTTTCTCTTACTGTTGATTTCTTATCGGCTGCATTTCTTGCCGCATTATCCGTTGCATTCCCGGCAGGATTCTCGGCTTCATTCCCGGAATTATTTCTCGACTCACTCACTGCCACGGCAACCGTTCCTGCCGAAACATCCAGAACCTCTGTTACTGACTCTTCCGGACAAATCTGAATGTCAGGCTCGGCTGAATTTCCGGCAGTCTGTTCCGTAACAGTTTTGTTATTCTTCCTGTCTGCACGTCTCTTACGTCTTTTCTTACCACTATCAGCAACTTCGGTCTTTTGCGCTTCTTCACCCTTGGAAACCTTCCCGAAATCTTCAGGTTTCATAGTGTCATATTGCGACAGATTATATGTCTCAATCAATTTTATGAGTTTTGAAGGATATGACGGGTCCGTGGCATAGCCGGCTTTCTTCAGGCCGTAAGCCCAAGATTTGTAGTCGGTGATTTCATTATCGAACAGAGACTTATATCTGTCACGGTAGCGAAGAAAATCAGAATGATCCTTGAAACTGGCATCGGGATTCTTATAGACTCTGAAACACTCCCCTTTCTTGTCATCGTCGTAATACATCTTCTTGCCTGTCCAGTCGTGGCATTTGATGCCGAAATGATTGTTTCCCTCCTTGGCAAGCGGAGACAGTCCGTATCCTGATTCCAAAAGACCCTGAGCCAATGTTATACTGGCAGGAATACCTGAGCGATACATTTCGCTTACTGCAACCGACGCATATTTCTTTATATAAGCAGTCTGCGGAGTTTCTCCATCCGTTGATGCGGAAGTAAATATAACTACAACAGATAACGCTGCTAACGCGCAAATAAATCTTCTACTTTTCATTGACTTGCAAATCAAAATCCGTTCTGACCTTCAAAAGCGCATCGAATTTACGACAAAATTATCATATCTCGAATATGTCACCGTCATTGGCGGCGTATGTTTCCGGAAATATGGTCCTACACTCTTTCTGATACATTTCCACATCGCGGCATCGGGATGAATAATGAGCTATCACCAGTTTTTTTGCTCCGGTATCCAGTGCGCACTGGGCAGCCTGCAATGTTGTGGAATGAAATCTCTGCTTGGCCTGAAGAGCATATTTCTGGAGATAGGTCGCTTCGTGATACAGTAGATCTACACCTTTAACCCATTCGTGAAGTTCCGGGAAAGGCGCGGTATCACTGCAATATGCATAGCTTCTCGGCTGATACGGAAGATATGTAACATCTTCGTTTCTGATAATCAGAGGCTCATCAGTCCCCGAATATTTCACAAAGCCGTTCATAAAAGTAGCGGAGTCATTCCTGCCTGCCGGACGCACCACATCCTCGCCTGACTTCAGCGTTCCGATTTCCGCTAGGGTAAAGCCATATTCGTCAAGCTTATCCTTTCTGATGTTCAACTGCGGAGTCTTCTCTCTGAAAAGATAACCGTAAGTCTCAATCTTGTGGTTCAAAGGGAATGCAAGCACTTCCAATGACTTTGTCGAATATATGACCTCAGGATATTTCACCGAAATAGGATGAAAATCCACTTCCACACCTATTCCTTTGCCGTAAAATGACAGGAAGAACTTGAGCATCGGGCCCAAATTGGACGGACCGTAGATTACAATAGGCGTGTTTTTGCAGGAAAGTCCTGCAGTCGAAAGCAATGCCAGCAATCCGAATACGTGATCCCCGTGGATATGCGAAATGAAGATTGTATCAAGCTTGGACAGCGAAATGTGATACTTTATCAATTGCCGCTGCACAGCCTCACCACAATCTATTAAAAACAAGCGCCCATGTACCTCAAGTACGTGAGCGCTCTGAAATCTATCAATAACGGGCATTGCCGAAGCAGTGCCCATTATCTTCAATGTAAAATTATTCACCTTTCTCGAGTTTGTCCTTGAGTGCAGCAAGCTCTGAAATGTCGCCGAGAGTGGTCTTCTCAATATTTGAGTTGATCATCTTGACAGTCTTCTTGGTGTTGTCTACCTCAGCAGCAGCCTTCTCTGCCTTAGCCTCAGCGTAAGTCTTGAGGTGTGAGAGGAAGAGTTTTCTTGTGCTTCTTCTGAGCTCTGTTACAACGAATGGAAGTTTCTCACCTTCAACAGCCTGTTTGCCATCCTCTTTTGTAAGATCCTTCTTGAATGCGAATCCTTCTGCACCGTCTTCGAGAACAACAGTTGCGCCCTTATCTGTAGAAGCGCCTACTGTACCTTCAACAGTTGTACCTACAGGGTACTTGGACTCGAGTTCATTCCAAGGGTTAGGAAGAAGCTGCTTGTGACCGAGGCTGAGTTTGTGGTTAGCCTCATCGAAGTCAAGGATAACTACGTCGATAGAGTCACCTGGCTGAACCATCTCTGACGGATGTTTGATCTTGTCCCAAGAGAGGTCGCTGATGTGTACGAGACCCTCGATACCATCCTCAAGCTCTGCGAATACACCGAAGTTGGTGATGTTGCGGACAACAGCCTTGTGCTGTGAGCCTACAGGATATTTCTCGCGGATATTCTCCCAAGGGTTAGGAGTAAGCTGCTTCAAACCGAGAGACATCTTTCTGTTCTCCCTGTCGAGTGAAAGGATCTGAGCCTCTACCTCATCGCCGACTTTCAAGAAGTCCTGAGCGATACGGAGTCTAGGAGACCAAGACATTTCTGATACGTGGATAAGTCCTTCTACGCCCGGCTTAATCTCAACGAATGCGCCGTAGTCAGCGATGAGAACAACTTTACCTTTAACCTTGTCGCCGACTTTGATATCCGGATCAAGGCTATCCCAAGGATGAGCTGTAAGTTGCTTGAGACCGAGAGCGATTCGCTTCTGCTGCTCGTTGAAATCGAGAACAACGACTTTGATCTTCTCATCAAGTTTAACAACTTCCTCTGGGTTGTTTACGCGGCCCCAAGAGAGGTCTGTGATGTGGATAAGACCGTCAACACCACCGAGGTCAACGAATACACCATAGTTGGTGATGTTCTTAACTGTTCCCTCGAGAACCTGACCTTTCTCAAGTTTGCCGATGATCTCGCTCTTCTGCTTCTCGAGTTCTGCCTCAAGGAGAGCTTTGTGAGAAACGACAACGTTGCGGAATTCCTGATTGATCTTGACAATCTTGAAGTCCATTGTCTGGTCAACAAATGCATCGTAATCCTTGATAGGACGGATGTCGATCTGTGAACCAGGAAGGAAAGCCTCGATACCGAAAACGTCAACGATCATACCGCCCTTAGTACGGGTCTTGACATAACCTTTAACGATCTCATCCTTATCGAATGCCTCATTAACCATATCCCAAGAACGAAGCTGGCGAGCTTTCTTGTGAGAAAGAACGAGCTGACCTTTCTTGTCCTCCGGAGACTCGACATAAACCTCTACCTTGTCACCTACTTTGAGCTCAGGGTTGTAACGGAACTCAGGAGCAGCGATAACGCCGTCGCTCTTGTAACCGATATTAACCACAACCTCTCTCTTGTTGATAGAAGTAACTGTTCCTTCTACAACCTCGTTCTCGTTTACTTTAGAGAGTGTGTTCTCATAAGCTTTCTCGATAGTAGCTTTGTCGGTGTCACCGTAAGCTGCCTCTTTCTCGAATGCATCCCAGTCGAAATCTTCCGGTGCTACAGAAGCATTCAGCGGAGCTTTCTTGGTTTCTTCTTTTACAGGAACCTCTACTTCAGGGGTCTCAACTGTAACTTTGTTTTCTTCCATAAATTACGAATAAAAACTAGTGGTTTAACATTATTTATTGTGCCATTGCAGACACGGCGAAAAGCCACCTGTCCACAAGGCGGCGCAAAGATAAACAAAATAATCTGAAATACAAGAAGTTTTAGCGGTTGTTACTCAAGAATCATCAGAAGATACTAAAGCATCTTCCTACGCTTGAACAGGAAGAGGATAACCGCAAGGGACAGCAGCATAAAGCCCAGAATCAGCATCCAGGACCACGGTTTCTCGGACAGAGGCAGAGCCACGTTCATTCCATAGAAGCTTGCCACGAGCGTAGGCGGCATAAGAAGAAGCGAAATGAGCGTGAATATCTTCATTATGTTGTTCTGCTCCAAGTTGATAAGACCGACAACTGTATCCTGCAGATATTCAAGCCTTTCAAAGCTGAAATTCGAATGGTTTATAAGTGAAGAGATATCCTGCAGAAGCACATTGAACCTCGGCTCCAGCTCGGAAGGATATTTGTCGCTCTTCATCATATTGGATATGAGACGCTGCTTATCGACTATGTTCTCGCGGACAATCATCGTATTGTCCTGCAACTGGTTGATATCCAAGAGGAAATCTTCATTTATATCTTCCTGCTGATTGACGCGCCTGCTGTATTGCGCAATCTCCTTGGACAGCAGCTCAATCATATCGGCATCAAGGTCAACACGCTGATCCATAATGCTTACGAACACCCAATATCCGTTAGGGAACAATCTCGGAAGAGCCTGCATCTTGCGCTGCAGTTCTGTGAAACTTCGCAGCGGAACGTCACGCAACGTAGTAAGAACATTTCCTACAATAGTAAATGAAACGGCCTCCATAGCATATTCCTCAGGTCCAGGAATAAGGAAGTTGGTATTCGCGAAAATAGCGGTCGCAGTCTCGGAGAAACGTGAAGAACTCTCAATCTCTTCAGCACGTGCCCTGCTCTGGATTTCTGTGTCAAGAAAACTTTCCGCAGCCCTTTTCTCGTCACCGGATGGAGAAAAAAGATCTATCCACACTACATCTTCCCGCTTCAAGACAGAGAAGTCCGATATTGTTTGCGACAGAACTATCTGACCGCCAGATCTGTAGAAAATTGACACCATACCTCAGCTGATTTTATCCGGACCGCAGTCAGGAGGTTATACGTAATGCGTGTGCAATGCGAGCGTGCAAAATTATCACTTTTTTCCGAAAAGACGGAAGAAAAAGAGTTTATATTTGCAAAAATTATTACAACAGCTTATGCAAACAATAGACAGAAAGAAGGGACTGCTTGCACTGAGTCCGCTGATTGTCTTCCTCCTCATATATCTCGTATCCTCAATAATCGCTAAGGATTTCTACAAAATTCCTATTGCGTCGGCTTTTCTCATCGCCTCGGCTTACGCTTTGATAATCAGCAAGAAAGCACCGATTGAGGATAAAATCAACATATTTTCGCAGGGAGCCGGACACAAAAATGTACTGCTGATGCTTTGGATTTTCATCCTGGCAGGCGCGTTCGCGGAAACGGCACGCGAGATCGGGGCAATTGACGCTACAGTCGCGGCTACGTTGAAAATTCTTCCTCCGTCAATGCTGTTCGTCGGGCTGTTCATCGCCTCCTGCTTCATCTCTATGGCAATAGGCACAAGCGTAGGCACCATCGTCGCACTTGTACCGGTAGCAGCCGGCATCGCGTCCGAGTCATCGCTGGACATCGGTTTCATAACGGCGATTGTCGCAGGAGGCGCATTTTTCGGTGACAATCTTTCATTCATATCCGACACTACAATCGCGGCCACAAAAACGCAGGGCTGCCTTATGTCTGACAAATTCAAAGTAAATCTGAGAATTGTCGCTCCTGCCGCCGTAGCAGTAGCACTCCTTTATATTATTATGGGGCACAACGCCACATTCACGCAGCCGGAAGAACAGATCAACTGGGTAGGACTTGTACCGTATGTGTTGGTAATCGGTCTTGCGATGTCGGGAATCAATGTCGTTGAAGTTCTTGCAATCGGCATAGCCACAAATGCGGTAATCGGCTTTGCTCAAGGCAGTTTGACTTGGGCTGGATGGCTCGGCAGCATAGGCAAAGGCATAGCGAGTATGGGGGACCTCATCATTGTCACTATGCTTTCCGGCGGTATGCTTGAAATAATAAGGTATAACGGCGGTATCGACTACCTCGTTCAGATACTTACCAGACGCATTTCAGGGAAACGTGGCGCCGAGCTCAGCATTGCGGCACTTGTAAGTCTTGCAAACGTCTGCACAGCCAACAATACCATAGCGATACTCACTACCGGGCGCATAGCCAAAGACATCACAGAACGCTTCAAACTTGACCCGCGAAAAACGGCAAGCATACTCGACACTTTCTCCTGTATGGTTCAAGGCATACTCCCCTACGGTGCGCAGATGCTTATGGCGTCAGGACTCGCAGGCATATCCTCTATCGCGATAATCAAATACCTGTTCTACCCATATACAATGGGCCTTTTCGCCCTTATGGCAATATTCTTCAGGTACCCTAAACAATACTCTTAGAAGTCGCACAAAGCTATAGGCTTCCAGAGACACCCTAGCAAAACCCTCATTTCCAAAAGGCTACACACTCCCTAGAAGACTCCTAGTACGATGTTGAGCCCCAAGAGAATCAGCACGATACCTCCGGTGATTGCCGCGGGTTTTCCTGCTTTACTGCCGATTACAGTGCCGCCTTTTATTCCGACAATGACAGAGAGCGCGGTTATGACGAACACAGCTATTATCGGAACACCCATACCGGCCAGAGCCCTGCCCGCCATTGACATAGATATTCCGACAGCCAGAGCGTCGATACTGTCTGCTACACCTGCCAAAATAATGTTTCTCAATCCGTTGAGATTCTGAGATTCCTCTTCAGAGAATGCCTCCTTAATCATTGAGCCGCCGACCCACACCAGAAGGCCCATTCCGATATATTTGACGAATTTTATCACATATTTTGCGATGAAATCTCCGAAAGCCCAGCCTATGAAAAGGAATGAAGTCTGAATCACGGCAAAAATCAATGCGATTTTAAGCACTTGCAGCCAAGATACCTTCTTCATCGACACGCTGGCACAGACGGCAACAGCAAAACAGTCAGCACATAAAGATGCGGACAAAAGTATGTCTTTAATAATGTCTTCCATAATCTGTAACAGTTAAATTTTCCGGCATTCAGTGTTTGGATCGAGCACCGGACGCTATCATTTATGAAATATCTGTCTATTTACGATTGAGCGCCCCAATGTGAGCTGGTCCGCATATTCCAAATCATCTCCGAAGCCTAGTCCACGGGCAAGAGTCGAGACCTTGACTCCGAATCCGGAAATCTGCCGGTAAATATAAAATGCCGTAGTCTCCCCTTCCACATCTCCGCTCAATGCCAGTATAATCTCCAGTTGCTCAGGATTCTGCATTTCAGCGACTGTTGACGTCACACGGCTCTTCAGTTCGGCAATCTTGAGGTCAGATGGACCGATGCCGTCAATAGGCGATATTTTTCCGCAGAGAACGTGATACAGACCGTGATATTGGCCAGTAGCCTCGATACTCATCACGTCTCGCACATTTTCCACGACGCAGATAATGTTCTGATCCCTGCTGTTGTCACTGCATATTGAGCAGACTTCATCATCGGAAATCATCATACATTTCCTGCAATATTTCACATTCTCCCGCAATAGCCTGATAGAATCAGTAAAATGCCTGACATTCTCGACCGGCTGACGAAGAAGGTGCAGCGCAAGGCGCAACGCACTCTTCTCACCGACTCCTGGAAGAGAACTTATCGAATCGACCGCATTCTCCAGCAATTCTGAAGGATATTTTTCACTTCGCATCTTTATCTCCTGATTTATAAGCATCTACTGCATTTCTGACCGAATTGTATTTAAGAAGCAGCCTTTTCGCCAACTCGTAATCATCAATATTCAACTCCTCTTCAATCATACGCGCTCCTCTGTCAACAAGTTTCATATTCGTCAACTGCATATCTACCATCCTATTACCTTTGACGTGCCCGAGCTTTATCATCGTTGATGTGGATATCATATTGAGCACCAGCTTTTCAGCAGTACCGGCCTTCATCCTCGTGCTGCCGGTCACAAATTCAGGACCGACCACAACTTCAACTGGAATCTCAGAAACAGCAGCCAACTTGGAGCCTTTGTTGCAGGTGATGCAGCCAGTCATAAGCCCGTGCTCTCCGGCAATTCTGACAGCCCCGACTACATAGGGAGTAACCCCGGAAGCTGCAACTCCGATAACCACATCATCAGCAGAAGGATTATAGGGCAACATATCCTCCCAACCTTTTGTCTCATTGTCCTCCGCGGCCTCCACAGCATTGCGTATGGCTTTGTCTCCACCGGCAATAAGCCCTATGAACTTGTCCTTCACACCGTAAGTAGGCGGAATTTCAGACGCATCCACGACTCCAAGACGCCCGCTTGTGCCTGCGCCCAGATAAAAAACGCGACCTCCGCGTTGCATTCTTTCCACAATACCGTTCACCAGTTTCTCGATTTGCGGAATTTCCGCAGCGACTGCGACCGGCACTTGGCTGTCCTCGTTATTGATTCCCGTAAGAATCTCACGGACAGACATATCCTGCAGATTCTGATATTCTGAAGATTGTTCTGTAGTTCGCATACTATTTTTGTTTTCCGCAGTGGTACCTGAGCAGGCCGTCAATCGGATATTCCAGCATTTCGAATATTTCAACACCATATTCTGCCGCGATTCGTTTAAGAATATCTCTGGCGGCATAACCGAAACCTCCGACCACGCCGAGTTTATAGCCTTTCAAATCATATTTACTGAGACTGCGCTCGAAAGCAGACCTGAAATTACTGTCAACCAAATTCTTGACATATTCATTATCCGCATAATGGGACAATATGAACGGAGCGAATGAGCCCAAATATCTGCCGGGAGCGCTTCCCCTATATATTTGCTGAACCAAAGTCAGATAATCCGCTTTGAATTTACTGCCGAATTCTGACGCAACAGGCTCAGGGACAATGCCTTTGATATAATCGGAAACAAACAGACGCCCCAGACTGTCAGCTCCGCCTTCGTCACCGAGAATAAAGCCTCCGGGATGCACATTCTTCACGATTTTCACTCCGTCATATTCGCAACTGTTTGAACCTGTGCCGAGTATGACTGCTATTCCCGGATTTTCTCCGAACAATGCCCTTGCTGCAGCAAGCAGGTCCGAAGCATATTCTATCGATGCCTCCGGAAATGCTTTACGTAACACAACATCAAGATTGACAGCTAGTTGTGGCACTTCGCGTCCGTCAGTTACAAGTCCGGCAGCATAAAAATATATGTTGGATACACTTTCTCCTGTAGGATTCAGGGATGGCACAACCTCAGCCAGCGACCTCTTTATATAATCGGAATCACCAGCCAACACATTCACTCCCAGACTTTTAACCGAACAGACTTCGCCGGTCGAAGAAACCGAACGCCAGTCAATCTTTGTCGCACCGCTCTCAGCAATGATTATCATAACTTATCTGCAATATTTTCCGCAACTTTTCTCCTTGGAGAAAATATACAATTCGTGGATTTCACGGTCATACCCCGGATAGAAACCTTTAGGCATTCCAAGTATAATGCGCGCCCCGCGATTAGCCAGAACCACAAGTTCGCCCGTAACCGGGTCAATACTAAGGCCTTCGATTTCGCCTGGCCTACGGAAATCGTTCATATACTTATAATGTTTCACTTCGACAGTCTCAGGCAAATCCGACTTGCCGTCAGTTGAGTATATTTCACAGACATACAGATTGTCATACTCGTTCTTCTCCGCATCTCCGTCGTCACACGAAATCAGCATCTTGCCGTCGTAAAAAAGAATGCCCTGCTGAAGTCCGGGAGCGGGATTCAATGCTACTTTGCCGACATACTGTCCGTCAGTTAGAGAATAGCAGTACAAGTGAGTTCCCTTCACCCAATCCGCCATCCAGACTCTTCCGTGAGGCGCATCTACCGCAAGTCCGCAGACCTCGACCTGACCGGAATCAGGATTCCAAGGTATTGAGCGTTTCCACTGCAAAGTTGACGCATCATAAACAGCGACCTGGATATTGGTTCCTACGCCGTCAACGAATGTCTCGATTCCCGCGTAAATCTCACCGTTGTAAACATCGATGTCTCCGATATGGTTTGCAGGCAAATCAAGGCCTTCGAACGGATTAGCGTTTTCCAGCACCAAAGTGCCGTCCTTCTTGTATTTATACAATGCAGTTGAACCGGACACATAATAATATCCGGCATCAACGGCAATGCCCTGACGTCCAGCCACTTCAACAACGTCAACAAGGTTCCAGCCGTCATCAGTTACATCTGCAGCCTGCATATTTAGGGAAAAAAGCCCGCCGCCCATAACAGGCAGCAAGGCTATCATTATCGATAATCTTTTCACAATTTATCGAATCTTATCATTAATCTGAGATCTGCTATTTCTCCGGCATAGCTTCGAGAGCAGCAACCAGGAATCTCCAGCACTTCTCTACAGTATCAATTTTAACCCTCTCGTCAGGAGAATGCGGGTGCTTCAGTGTCGGTCCGAATGAAACCATATCCCAGTTAGGATACTTGGCACCGAGAAGCGCACACTCAAGGCCTGCGTGGATTGCCATAACCTTCATATCCTTGCCGAACAACTTGTTATAGACATCATTGAGGACTCCGATAATCGGTGATGACGGAACAGGTGCCCAACCTGAATATGCTCCTGAGGTTGAGAATTTTGCGCCTGCGAGTTCAAAAAGGCAACGCATACGCTCAGCAAGATCAATCTTGGCAGAGTCAACAGAACTTCTCAACAATGAAAGGACTGTGAGATGTCCGTTTTCAGAGCGGATAACAGCCATATTTACTGAAGTTTCAACAAGACCAGGCATTGAAGGACTCATTCTTTCTACGCTGCTTGGGCAAGCATAAATTGCCTTGACCGCGTTCAGAACCACCGGCTCTTCTATGTATGCAGGGAACTGCTCGGTCTGTTTCTCGAAGAAGCATTCGGCAGACGGATCTGTCTCAGCAAATTCTGCCTTTACTGTCTTGAACACTGAATCGACAACGAATTTAACCTCAGTCTCTTTTGCTTCAGGAACAAGCAAAGACACGCACGCCTCGAAAGGAATAGCATTTCTGAGACTACCTCCGGTAAAGTCTGCAACCTTAACACCGAATTCTTCGATGAGAGGAAGCACTATCCTGGCGGCAACCTTGTTGGCATTTGCTCTGTAAAGACTGATATCCTGACCAGAATGGCCACCCTGCAAGCCTTTGATTGTCAGCTTGTAGCTTAAATATCCGGCAGGAGTGTCAACAGTCTTGTATTCAAAATCTGCGGTTGCATCGATACCACCGGCACAGCCGATATACAGCTCACCTTCTGTCTCTGAATCGAGATTCATAAGCACATCGCCCTCAAACTCACCAGGCTTAAGGCATTCTGCTCCGGTCATTCCGGTTTCCTCATCGTATGTAACCAGGACTTCTACCGGTCCGTGTTTCAATGTCTTGTCTTCAAGAACAGCAAGCGCAAGGCAAACACCGATACCGTCGTCTGCACCAAGCGTTGTACCTACAGCTGTAACCCAATCGCCCTCGATTGTAGTCTGGATCGGATCTTTAAGGAAATCGTGAACAGTGTCGGCTGTCTTCTGAGGCACCATATCCATATGAGCCTGAAGGATTACGCCTCTTCTGTTTTCATATCCCGGAGTAGCCGGAACTTTGAATATTATATTGCCAGTTTCATCCCTGCGGACTGAGACATCGTGCTTTTTACCCCAGTCAAGAAGAAACTGCTGTGCTTTCTCTTCGTGCTTTGATGGACGCGGAACCTGTGATAGGTCATAAAAGTTGGTCCATACGCTTTTTGGTTCAAGATCTTTGATAGTCATAACCTTATGGAATTAAATTATTTGCTTAAAGGGAATGTGCTTTCTACGCCCAACTGATATACAGCCACTCTGCTCTGCAGAAGGACATTGACTCCGTCCGTCAATTTAACCGTACACATAGCCGGGACTCTGTAGTGAGCGACAACGCCCTTGCTTTTGGCTGATTTTTCTGCGGGAACTGTCACGTCCTGCTTTGAGAACTCAAGCAGATATGGTTTTCCGGACAAATCGTCTGCAGGAACTAGTCCTTTGGAATCAGAAAGTCTGAAAGCGACATAGAGCTGTGACTCATTGTCTTTCGTCGGAACTACATCGTAATTCATTTTCTGAGAAGAGTACTCGCTGTAGCCGATGAACATTGACATATACTCGCTCTCAAGCTTTGATATTTCGTTGATTGCAGAGGTCATAGCCTCACCGCTGAATGTAGCGTCAGTGTCGCCTGTCACAATCTGTACTCTTTTCTTGCGCAGATTGAAAATCATCTCCGCAGCCTCTTTTGCTTTGGCATCCAGAGACTTCTGCACCACCATCTCCTGCTGTATCGCAACCTTGTTGTATGAAGATTCGCTCTTCACATTGCGGTATAGGGTCGCTGATTCGGAGGTCAGGGCTGATGTCAGTCCTTTATCTGAAAAATCGCCCTTTGCTGCAACCGGGAAACGCCATTTTGTATCTGAAGATGCCGCAAACGATACGGAAACAAGGCCTTGTGATGTCATTGAAAGGAACGCAGGCATATTTGCACCTGGAGCAACGGTATATCTTGCAGCAAGGTCAGCTTCTACAAGCGGGCTCATATCGACTGACACCACTGAATATGAGGTGGCGTCGTTTTGCCTTGCATCAATACCGAGATATTTCTTCGCGTATTTCGCATAAGGACCTGCGTGGAATGTCTCTTTCTGTGCTTCTACCTGCAGTCTCACGGAAGTCATCGGCAGAGAATATACGAGCGAACCCTCAGGGTCTGTACCTGTAGTGTTGTCCTGTGCATTTGAAACGCTGCCATTAAGGAGCAGAATGCCCGGCAGCATCGCCAAAATAAATATCCTGTGTTTCATATTTAAGTTCCTCCAATATGTAACTTGTTATCAATATTAAAATTTATGCTCCTATTCACCCCTCATTCCAACCTCAATTTAAATCTTCTCAATTATCATTTTCAACAGACAAACGTCTGGCAATTCCTCGCTCCCTAGGAGCGAACCGAAGTTGCATTAGGGACCGTATTCCCCAAACCCCTTGGGTCGCAGAGCTCCGAAAGCTAATTCAAATTTCCACTTTACCGGAGCAGTGCAAAGTTTTTACGCATTTATTTTTTCCAACGTTTGTGAGTCCAGAGATAGTTGTCAGGCTGGGACTTGATATCCTCTTCCAGATTCGCATAAAACGCTTTCATTATCTCATCAGTCGAAAGCGCGGAAGCATCCTCACAAATCTCCTTGAACGACATCTTATATCCGTACCCCTCTTTCTTGCGGAATGCCATATATACTACTGCAAAGCCGAATTTATGCGCCAGTTCCGCACCTCCCGCCATCGTAAGCGTCGGCTGATTCATAAAAGTTCCCACATCGTGAGCCGCCGCATATTTGTAAGGACACTGGTCCGTCGGGAAGATATACAGCCTGTGTTCATTCTTGTGCTGGATTACGAACCGCATTATCTTCTTGGACTCGACATAGCAGACTCCGTGATGCTCAGGCGGAACCGGAGCACACCTGTTGGCACCAAGTACTTCATCCCAGAAACGGCTTTTCAACTCCTTGTAAACCACGGATATATCCTGAATCTTGAAACTGACCTCATCCGGTTCATAGACATAGTCTACGATACCTCCGGTCAATTCCCAGTTGCCGAGATGCGAATTCATTATAAGCACGCTCGGGCGCTCCTTGAACAGTCTGTCAAGCATTTGCGCATTTTCCATCTCGCAGATATGAGACTCGTGGAGACGACGATTGTTGACTCCGCCGGCAAAGAAAAAAGTTTCCGCCACGATGTCCCCGAAATGACGGTAAAACTTCCTGGCGATTTCTACAAGTTCCTTATACTTCTTCTCGGGGAAGGAGCGCGCGATATTTATCATCACGACATCCTTCCTATAGTGCATTGGCACAGCGACAATCCAGGCAATGCAACGGCCGACGAAGTAATGGAACTTCAGCGGAAGCAATGCGAAGAGCCGCATCAGATGTATCATTATTTTAGAGCCGATTCTCATAGCACTCAATTTACGTATCTTACAAATATATAAAAAATATGTAAATTTGACATAAACTAAACGATTATGCAGGCAATCATATTGGCAGCCGGAATGGGCAAAAGACTGGGGGAACTTACCAGAGACAACACCAAGTGTATGGTGGAGGTCAACGGGGAGAAACTGATTGACAGATATATAGATTTTCTTTCGGGCAGAGGCTTGTCGAGGCTGCTGATTGTCACCGGCTACAAGGGCAAGGAACTGAAAGAATATATCAGCTCCAGATATGACGGTTCATTGAATATCGAGTTCATTGACAATCCCGTCTATGACAAGACAAACAACATATATTCGCTTTCGCTTGTCAAAGAGGAACTCTGTAAGGACGACACAATTCTGCTTGAGTCGGACCTGATATTCGAAAAAGGTATGCTCGACCTGCTGCTTGACAGTCCGGACCCGGACATTGCGCTCGTGGCGAAATACGAATCGTGGATGGACGGCACGATGGTCCGCATAGATGATGACAGGAATATCGTGAACTTCATTCCGAAGGCTGATTTCAGACAGGAAGACTCCGACACATATTACAAGACAGTAAATATCTACAAATTCAGCAAAGAATTCTGCCGCAACAAATATGTTCCATTCCTTGATGCTTACAGCAAAGTGATGGGCGACAACGAGTATTATGAGCAGGCTCTGCGCGTACTGACCCTGATAAGGGACACTAGTCTTAAAGCCCTACCGATCGGTAGTTTCAAATGGTATGAAATAGATGATATTCAGGACCTTGACATCGCATCGACAATCTTTTCGGATGGAACTGTCAAATACAACGAATACCGCAAACGTTACGGCGGTTTCTGGCGTTTTCCTCAGATGATGGACTTCCGATATCAAGTCAATCCGTTTTTCCCGACTTCAAGAATGAAGGCTGAGATCCGGGCAAATATGGATGACCTGATGACAAGATACCCGTCCGGAATGTTGGTAAACTCCTTGCTTGCAGGCAAATACTTCGGCATAAGGCAGGATTATATCACCGTTGGCAACGGCGCATCAGAGATTATCAAGATTGTTATGGAAATGTATGCAGATGAAAAATTCGGCATCATCTTCCCTACTTTCGACGAATATCCGAACAGAATACCGGAAGGAAACATTGTACCGTTCATCTGCAAAGAACCTGATTTTCAATGCTCTGCGGAAGACATTATGGAGTATTATGAAGACAGGGACATCTCATTTCTCATACTCGTGAACCCGGCGAATCCGTCAGGCTGTTACATCCCGAAGCAAAATCTCCTGCAGCTTGTGGAATGGTGCAAAACAAAGTCAATCAAGGTCTTGATTGATGAAAGTTTCGTTGATTTCGCGGACGAGGAAGACGGAAGCATTCTGTCAAACGAGATACTCGAGTCTTACTCAGGCCTGTTTGTCATCAGAAGCATATCTAAATCCTTCGGCGTGCCAGGGCTTCGACTTGGAATCCTCGCCTCGTCCAACTCGGGCTTCATAAACAGAGTGAAAAAGGAGACAAGTATCTGGAACATAAACTCTTTCGCGGAGTTCTATATGCAGATTTTCGGTAAATATGAGAAGGATTATAAGGTTGCCTGCCATAAATTCAAGGCGGAACGCGAATCATTCTTCAAAGAGTTGCAAACAATCCCCTATCTTCGAGTCATCCCGTCGCAGGCAAGCTATTTTCTATGCGAAGTGACATCCGGATTCTCATCCTCCGAGCTGACGGAAAAACTTATTGAAAATGACGTAATTATAAGCGATTGCGGCCTCAAGAGGAATATGTCCGGCAAGCAATACGTCAGAATCTCGGTCCGCAGCCATAGCGACAATGCCAAGTTGTTGGAGATTCTCAAAAGTATTTCACCCCGCAACTTGTAAAACCTTTGCGGCAATTCCTGAAACGACTCATCGACTCAGGAGAAAACAGACATTGTAAAAGCGGCTTTCGATGCCGGAGCATTGCTATAGAGCCAAACCGCTCTAGAAGATTGCCTAATATAGCTCAGAGCATATTTTCCGCAGACGTAGACACCAGGAGAGGACATCTTGAGTTTTCTTGGCTATAAATGCTTCGAATTTTCCGCACGGCAGAATGAAACCGTCAACATTGAATGACTTGTCCGGGAAATCGCGCTTCATATTAGCCTGAGATACAGCACAATAGTTTTTCAGCAACAAGCCGGCAATCTGTTTTGGGATTCTATGTTTCTCCAAGATGCTTCTGCGCAACGGCAGTCCGGCTTCGATGAAATCCACCCTCGTACTGAATTTCATTGACTCGTTCTTGGACCAGCGATATACGAAGAGCGGGCATTCGTACATATAGTAATTGACTGATTGTCCAACTCTTACGATATAATATAAGTCGGTGGACGGACCAGAGAGATGGTCAAATCCTCCGGTTTTCATAATGGTATCCTTGCGGAAAGTCACGCCAGTCGGCAGAAAATTCCGGCAGAACGGCTCCCAATCGGATGCCGGCTTCCAAAGTCTGAAGCGCTTATTGGTGACCGGTTTATGCTTACTGGCCGTTGAATTTGCTTCAATGTTATCTATCGCTCCTGAGCGAGATTCATTATAAGAACCTGATACCGCACTACCATCCGATGCAGAACCGAATGCAACATCAACAGGCTCTTTAGGCTTCGCCTCTCCCCTGTCCTCGTGCCACTTTACAGGGCGCGCGCATATTATGTCTGCATCCGGCTTATGACGTATCACCTCTGCCATCCTTGCAAGGTAATCAGGGAAAAGAAAATCATCATCGTGAAGAAGCACAGCATATTCACCGTCAGCCAGCGACACGGCACGGTTGAAATTGCCTACAAGACCAAGATTCCTTGAATTCTTATAATAACGTATCCTCATGTCCTCCAGCGACTTCACCCACATTTCAATAGGAGTGCCGTTTTCCGGATTATCTTCAACAATCACCACGTCATAACTGTTGAAATTCCTTTGCGCAAGAGCCGAGGAAACCGTCTCGACAAGCGTTTCCAAACGTTTATACGTCGGAATCACAATCGAAAATTGAGGTATACTTCCCAGCCCGGAATCCTTAAGCATTATGGACTCCGCACCAGACTGACACGCAAAATTATCGTTCTGCTTCAGGCAGTTTTCAACATTGATTTCCATAAACGTCCCAAAGAATTAACAATCGAACTGAAACCTGACTTATAGAATCCGGATATGGTCATCTGCAAGTCCTTGAACACCCAGAGAGGCCATCTCCAATTATTGTAAGACGCCTGCACAATTCCTTGCACAAGGACAACGCCTAAGAGCTCCAACGAAGTGAATTTCAGCACAATGAATGTAAACAGCACAATCAGTCCACCTGACACGAGACTCGGAACCACATAAGGTATTCTGTTTTCTGTCGAGATGATCGACGCACATTCCGAATGGTTGAGTTCAAGGAATGCTATAACCAGATAAAGTACACATACAAGCCTTGAAGGCAGTTCCGTACTCGATTTTATCAGTTCCAGAAGGTAAGGAGCAATGAAAACAATACCCAAAGCACCGGCGAGCATAATTATCTGACCCGTCACCATAGAGAACGAAACCGTCTGCCTTAGACCGGCCTTGTCACCAGTTACGCGGTAATTTGACACCTTAGGCAAATATGTCACGAAAAGAGTGTTGGCAATGCCGGTCACAATTGTAGTCAACTGAGTGAGAAGTCCATACGAGCCGATGGTCGCGAGCGGAAGGAAAAAGCCAATGATGAACATTCCCATCTTGTTGACCGCGTAAGCCCCTATAAAATTGATTCCCAATCGTTTGGCATTATACCAAATCACTTTGAAAGTATCCTTTATTTCGGCCGGAAGCACCTTGGTCCGGTCAAGCTCCGCTTTAAGTGCAGGCGTGAAATAAACCTTGTAACTGTAGAATCTCTGGACAAATGGTGCTACAAAATTGGCAAGTACAACCGCGAACAATCCCCAACCTAGCAACAGGAAAAGGGTGCAAAGTACAAGATAGACCGATTTGGACAGGATTGCGGCAATGGAGGATTCCCTTATCATCCCGCTACCGGTCAAAAGGCTGGAATAATATGAGAAATAAATGTTGAAATACGTTGAGAACGAGTACAACACCCAGATATACAGCGAATTTCTTATGCTCGTGAATCCTTCCGTAAGATAGCCGACATACATTGAACCGAATGTCAGCATAACGACCAGTGCCATAACAGACAGACGCCTGTAAACAAATCTGGCTGTGCTGATCAGTACGGAGAGAAGATGCCAATCGACACCTTCGCCTTTTTCTTCCAGGACACCTTCTTTGCAGAGTTTTCTGGCGCCGCTGTTGACGTATGTGAAGTTGCGTCCGAATTGGGGCGAGAATCCGAAATCCATCAGACCGACTATCGAACTGACCGTCAGCATCAGGTAGTTCATACCCACCTCGTCCTTGGTCAGAAGATGCAGAATGAGCGGCAATGTCACCAAACCAGTGCCAATCTGGAAAATCTTGGCGACATAACTCCACGTTACATCCTTCCTTGTAATCTCGATACCCAAATCAGAATTATATGCTAATTATTTTCTTCAGCAATGAAACAGTGTTCTTGGACAGAATCTTACAATTATACTGACCTTCCAATGCCCTGAAACGATGACAGTCAGTACCGGTAATGTTGTACCAGCCGTTTTCCAGAATACGCTCAGCCTTCTTCGCGACCTCCTCACCGTAAACGCCGAGAATAGACGGCAGATTCAACTGCAGTTCGCATCCCATTTCCTTAAGTAGCTTGTAATCAGCCTCGGACATATACTGATAACGCTCCGGATGTGCGATAATCGGTGTATAACCGGCAACGATGACACTGTCCAACGTATCCCAAAGATTCATCGGAGCCGCCCAGGTTGATGTCTCCATCAGAAGTTTCCCGTCACCGTGTGTCAGGAAATCCCTTTCTTTCAAGCGCTGGAGGAAAAGATTGTCAATCATATTCTCGGACGCAAGCCGAAGCTCTATGCTGCCATTCCAGGCTTTCTTAAGCAATGCGAACTGAGCGCGCAGATCGGCTGTCTTGTTCGGGACGTCTTCCATAATGTGTGGAGTGCACCACACAGTCTTCGTACCTGCCTGCTGAAGGAATTCCAGGATACGCAGTGACTCTTCCAATGTCTTTACGCCGTCATCGACTCCGAAGAGTATATGTGAATGATTATCAACGAAACCGTCAAGCAGTCCTGACGTTGCCAGTGAAGACTTGTTATTGAAAAAACCGAACATCGCTATCAGGATTTGTGTCCGCTTGTTGCATCATCTGTCTCTGAGGTTTCCTCATTGACACCATAACCATAACCATAGCCGTATCCATAACCGTATCCGTACCCATAACCATAGCGGCCATAGCCTTTATGGCTTCCACCGGTCATATCTACACCGTTAAGGATAATCGAAAGATGCTTGTAAACTCCGCTCGAGTAGCATTGGTCAAGAATAGGCAAAGCGCGTTTGTCGAACAGGCCTGCCCTGATTACAAATACAGTATAATCAGCTGACTTCGCGATAATGGACGTGTCGGCAACTATGTCTATAGGAGGACAGTCCATAAATATGTAGTCATAATGAGCAGAAAGTTCATCCAACATCTTTGTAAATCTTTCAGAAACAAGAAGTTCCGCAGGATTCGGCGGAAGGGCGCCGACAGGAATCAGATCCAGATTGTCACGAAGATGCTGGATATCTTCCAGGATATTGTTTGTCTTGCCGTTGAGATAAGCTGAAATACCGAGCCTATTGCGATCCAAAGCCTTGCCCAAGGTTGCCTTTCGGATATCCAAGTCAAGCAGCAGAACTTTTGCACCCTTCAAGGCAATTGTCGCCGCCATATTCATAGTAACAAAAGTCTTTCCCGCATTAGGATTCAACGATGTAATCATAATCTTGTGGCAGCCGGTCTTCTCGCTTACCATAAAGTCAAAGTTGGTTCTGAGAACTCGGAATGCCTCGTTGACACTGTTTCGACTACCCGCGGAAACGACAAACTTCGTATTCCTGTTGTCACACATCTTCTTGCGCAACCTGTTGATAATGCCTGCACCGACACCAATCTGAGGAATCTCTGCAAGGAAAGGAACCTGCACAGATGCCAAGTCTGAACGGTTCTTGACACGAGTATCCAACTGGTTAAGCAAATAGAATACTGCGAACGGAATGCCTCCGCCAAGCACAAGCGCAATCAGAAGTATGATTTTTTTCTTTGGCGCAACAGGATGATCCGAACCGGAAGGTCTCATAATGACCCTGGTGTTTCCGATATTCACGAGACTGGCAATCTCGTTCTCCTCCCTCTTCTCAAGGAGATACACATAGAGGTCCTGCTTAATCTTCTGCTGACGCTCGATAGACAAAAGCTGCAACTCCTGACCTGAAGCATTGGCAATACGTGCCATAATCTCATTCTCCTCAGAAGTGACCTTATCTGCCTGAAGTTTCAATGTGGCAATCAGGTTCGAGATTGAATTGTTTATGGCAGTTCTCAAGGAAGCGATGCTCTGGTTAAGGTCTGTAACAAGAGGGTTATCCGCACTGCTTTCGTTCACAAGTCTGTCACGCTGAAGCACATACGTGTTATATTCCTTAATCTGGGACTCGACCGTAGTGCTTGTCAGACCTGAATTCGCAGGAATAAGCGCATTGGAGTGAGACGAATCATCAAGATATTCTTTGATGTATTTTGCGATTGCGAGCTGATTGTTTACCTCGAACGACTTTGACTTATACTCCTTGGACTCAGACAGGTAGGCATCTGACAAGGCATCCATATTGGTAATCTTGTGCTCGGCCTTGTAATCCTTCAAATCCTGCTCTACGCCGCCAAGTTCCTTCTCGATGATGACAAGCCTGTCATTTATGAATGTGGTGGTGTTTCTTGCGGACCTGTTCTTGTTCTCCACCCACTGTTCGTTGTAGATATCTATTATGGTCTGCAATATTGCGTCGGCTCTGGACTTGAACTTGTCATTAAACTCAAGAACGACCACAGTCGATTCTTTTCCAGACAATGAAACAGAAAGGTTCGCGGCATAAATCTTACCCAACTTGGAAGAATTTATCCAACTTATTGACATCGGCTTGTCCCAGTCGTCCACAAACACGGTAGGATTTATCGACAAGAGTCCGACAGGAGTATTCAGAACCTCGCGGAAATTGCCTTTGACGACATCCTTGATTTTCTCTGTCTCGCCGGCAACCCGGAAATTCTTCATCACGAAAGAACTGTCACCCGAGCGGGTCAGTTCGAAAGAGAACGCCGAAGCGAGGTTGTCGCCTTCGAGTTTCAAAGTCACAGGAGTATCCTCCAGTTTTTCTCTGCTGCGGAACAGCTGCTTCTCGACATAGACTGTTTCAAGGCCCAGACGTTTAACCACCTCGCTCATCAAGTCCGGAGATGAAAACGCCTCAATCTCGTTATAGACATTTGCACCTGAGGTACGATACCTTGACGCTATGCTTGAGAATGCGGCGAGGTCACGCAATGTGGAATTCTCATTGCTGTCATCGATTATGACTTTAGACGCACGGCTGTAGACCGGAGCGGAGCGATACAGATATCCGGCGGCAATAAAGACGCAAAGCGCTATGCTGGCCACGTACCACCATTTGTGCTCCCATATCATAGCCCACAAGTCGGCAAGATTGAGCATCTCGCCTTCTTCTTCATTAGATGTAAGTCTGTTATCGATATTATCTGTAGCCATTTATTTTTCGCTTAGAAGATTAACACTATATGTTCCAAGAGACCAAGTCAATATTTAAGAGTAGGTATCAGAGCAACGAAAGTGCTAGGAATATGCTCCTTAATCATTGCTACCATTATTATTGTTAGTACTAGTCCCCCCCCCATCATTTTTTTTACTGTTAGCAACCGCTATCCACAAGTTGGCGATCGTTACGCCAAATGAACCCATTGACACCCAGAAAGATGCTGACTTGAGACTGTTCTCGTTGATGGTGGACTGACCGGCTCTCACCTTGTTAGGGTCAACCATAACGACATCATTCTGCTGGAGATAGTAAGCAGGGGAATTGAACAAGTCAACTGATCTGATATCCACGACATAGATATTTCTCTTGCCATTGAGTTCCCTGATGACAGAAACCCTGTCGCGGCGTCCATAAATAGTAAGGTCTCCGGCAAGACTGAGCGCCTCAAGAAGCGTAATCTTATCACCGGAAATACTGTATGTACCCGGATGGGAAACCTCACCCATAACTGAAATCTTGAAATTCAAGAACTCTACGGAAACAACCGGGTCCTTGATGAGGTTGCGCGAAACGAGTTCTGTCTTGACTTTGTCAGCCACCTGCCATCTCGTAAGACCTGCAACGTTGATTTTACCTACAATCGGGAACTCGATATTTCCGTCATTATCAACAGAATAGCCTATAAGCCTATTATAACCGCCTGTAGAAGACGTCTCCGAACCCGCCTGGTAACTGACATTGGACAGGTTGAACATTGCGGACAATTCAGGATTACGGCTAGAAACGACGATGGAAATCATATCCTTAGGCTGAACGAGGATACCGACCTCATCCTTCATCACCATTGTGGTGTCTTTGCGGGCATCCTGGAAGTAATTGATTTTCTTGTAGGTCTTGTTGCCGCAAGAGCCCAGAATCATCACCGTGAATATTATCGCCACAATCGGCAGGAGACAACGTCTCATAGATATGTATAGTCTTTATATGTTAAATTATAATAACTCTGAAAAACATTCTCAGAAGCGTAGCAACTCGCAAATATAGTCAAAATATCTCTAAAAACATCAGAGGCGGACCCAATCCCAAGCTATGGCTATAAATGAACTATTTTACAATTATGGCATTAGGCACACGCCTTGCCCCGCCGTGGTCGAAAATGTGATTGTCGAACGGATGATTGAGCACGCCGGTCTTGGATGTCCAGAGCGTTGAAGAACCTCCGCCATCCAGGTTTATGGCTTCTGAAAGTCCAAGATAACGTGCCAGTGCGGCTGTTTCAGGTATTGTCATACCTTCCGCCTTCCCGGGGAAGCGCCCGTCAATGACAATGAACCAATAGTTTCCCTTGCTGTCTTTCCCGAACACTGTTCTCGGATGCCTATGCTGTGTAAAACTGCGGTCCTCGGCAAAAGTCTGAAATTCGCCGTTCTGAAGAAGTACCGGACCTGAAGCCATCGCAGAATGATATTTCTTGCACAAACTGTCATATTCAGCAGTATCACAAGGCATTATGGCGGCATTTCTGCCATTTCCTTTTCTGAATGCTACAACACCGTCAACCCTGAAAAGTTCTTCAGGAGAAGTTCGCCAACTTATCTTATGAGCGAGCGAGTACAATGTTGTCGGAACGAGTTCCTTTACATTGAAATAACTTCCGTTCAATGCCACCACGGCGCCTTCACGGATACCAATGGAATCAGTTGTCGTGCAGTCGTCTCTCATATAGCCGGCAAAACGCGTCTTGAATCTCGAAGCAGGCACACAAGCCACTGATATGGACTGGTTGCTGTTGAAAATCCGTACGTTAGCCTGTCCGGCCTTGGCTCCCTTGCCAAGTTCAGTCCAGTGCCAGTCAGCATTGACGAGAACAAGTGAATCTCCCGATGAACGCTCAGAGGAGCTATCTCCATAAACGCAATTTGCAAACGAAGTCGATGCGAGGCAAAGGAAGCCCAGCACGAGTGTCACGGTGATTTTCAATAAATGCCTGTCAGTCATAGCAAAAATATTCAGTGTCAATGTTTGCAGTTACTTCAAATTCATATAAAATTACACCATCGCTGATTTATTTCAAAATTTCAATACGACGTATCCGTTAATCTTTTCTTGAGGAGTTTCCGCAGGATTGCTAAATTTGCATCCGATAAAACGGCAAAATTATGCAGACAACACGTCCCACTATATATTTATACACTGACGGCGCTTCCAGCGGAAATCCCGGTCCCGGAGGATATGGCATCGTGCTCAAATGCGGAAATCTGGAGAAAGAGATGAGCGGAGGATTTGCGAAGACTACCAACAACAGAATGGAATTGCTGGCTGTAATCGTAGGGCTGGAGACCATCAAATGGAAGAATGCGAACGTTGAAATCTGGAGCGACTCCTCTTATGTCGTCAATGCGATCAATGAGGGCTGGCTTCAGAAATGGGAGCATAAGAATTTCTCGAAAGTCAAGAATCCGGACCTCTGGAAAAGGTTTCTGGACATATACAAGCAGCATCACGTGACATTCCATTGGCTGAAAGGCCACGCTGGGCATCCGGAGAACGAAAGATGCGACAGGCTGGCAGTAGATGCCGGCGCAGGTGCTGTGTCCCGTGGAGAAACTTTGCCTGACGACACCGGATACTTGGCGAATAATGAGGAAAACAGCCTGTTCTGAGCAGCATTTCAATCTGAGCTGCATTTCAAAACTGCCTCTTATTCATTGTATGAATTTTTTTCAGTAAATTTGAGAGATTAACATTTTTGACAAATTCTATGATAAACAATAAACTCACAGTCGGCATAACACAGGGTGACGGCAACGGCATCGGATACGAAGTAATTATCAAGGCTCTGGCAGATGCCAGAATACTGGACGGATTCACGCCTGTAGTTTACGGCTCATCCAAAATCTTCGGTTTCTACAGGAAACTCATTCACAACCTGGAACAGCTTGACACATACGTAATCAATTCGGCAAAAGAGGCCAAGCCAAAGAAAATCAACATTCTGAATTGCCTCCCGGAGAATGTTTATGTCGAGCCAGGCCAGCCTTCTCCAGAATCAGCCAAATGCGCAATCACAGCGCTTCAGAGAGCTGTCGAAGACCTCAAGAACGGAAGTATTGACGTGCTTGTCACCGGTCCTATCAACAAAAGGGCTATGACCAATGCAGGTTTCGGATTCACGGGCCATACAGAATATCTCAAGAAGGAATTCGGAGTGAAAGATGTGGCTATGTTTATGATAAGCGGACAGTTGAAGATTGCTGTCGTTACAGGTCACATTCCTCTTAAAGATGTTGTCTCAAGCATAACTACAGAGAAGATACTCAATAAATTGCGTCTGATGAACGCATCGCTGAAACGTGATTTCGGAGTCGGCACACCGAAGATTGCAGTATTAGGTCTGAATCCGCACTGCGGCGACGACGGCCTTCTCGGAGATGAGGAGGAAACCATCATCGCACCTGCAGTAAAGGCTGCCAACGACGAAGGCATTATGGCATTCGGTCCATACTCCCCTGACGGATTCTTCGGCCTTGCCAATTACAGCAAGTTCGACGCAACATTGGCGATGTACCACGACCAGGGACTCGCTCCGTTCAAAGCCCTCGATTTCGAGGACGGCGTAAACTTCACTGCCGGACTGCCGGTTGTAAGGACATCTCCGGACCACGGCACCGCGTTCTCTATGGCAGGACGCGACGAAGCGGATCCAATGTCTATGATGTCGTCAATTTATGCCGCAATCGACATATACAAACACAGAGTCGCATACGACAGGCTTGAAGCAGGGAAAATGCCGGAAAGAGAGTTGGAGAACACTCGTCCGGAGCGTCCCGGAAGACCTCAGATTGAATAATGCAGAAAAACCCGGTTTCTGACATACAATATCTGAAGGGGGTCGGCGAAAAAAGAGCCCGGCTCCTTGAGTCTGAATTGGGTGTACATTCCGCTGAGGAGCTCATAAGAATATATCCGTACAAATATATTGACCGCAGCACGATTCTGCCGATTGCCGGAATCCAGACAGGCATCGCCTACGTGCAGGTCAGGGGTACAGTCCTCTCCACAACCTTATTTAACAAATCCGGGCAATCGGTCGATCCCACATCTACCAAACCGGGCTCTATCAGCAGATTAAGCGTCATCATCGCCGACGAAAGCGCCCAGATGGAGGTCGTGTTCTTCAAGGGCATTAAATATATGCAGGCAAAACTGCAACCGGGAAAGTCATTCATATTTTTCGGAAAGCCGTCCATATTTAACGGGCGTGTCAATATGGTGCACCCGGAGATCGATGACATCGCTTCCGGAAACGGAGTGCCGACTGGGACGATGACAGGCGTATATCCTTCAACGGAGAAATTGAAGAACGCCGGCGTCACCGGGAAAGTGATGAACAAGATAATGGCTTCTGCACTACAGTCCGTGGGGAACAGGATTCAGGAGACATTGCCGGAATACATATTAAAGGAGCGAAATCTCGTTCCGCTCACATTCGCATTGAACAACATCCATTTTCCAAAGGATATTTACGCGCTGAAAAAAGCGGAATACCGGCTGAAATTCGAGGAATTGTTCTATCTGCAGCTGTCTCTGCTCAAACAGAAATTCATACGTAGCCGCAATGAAAACGGCATTATGATGCCAAAAGTCGGCGAGGCGTTCAACAAATGCTACAGCGCATTGCCATACAGCCTGACAAACGCCCAGAAGCGAGTCATCAAGGAAATCCGGTCCGATATGATGAGCGGAAAGCAGATGAACAGACTTCTGCAGGGGGATGTCGGCTCGGGTAAGACAATGGTTGCCGTACTTTCAGCCCTGATTGCGTATGGGAACGGATACCAATCCTGCATTATGGCGCCTACGGAAGTGCTTGCAAGACAGCATTATGCAAACATCTGCAAATATCTGAAAGATACGGGCGTACAGGTAGCGATACTGACCGGCACATCGAAGACTGCGGAGCGGAGGACAATCCTGGAGGAACTTGCAAACGGCAAAACCGGCATAATCATAGGCACACACGCCCTGATTGAAGACAATGTCGTTTTCAACCGGCTCGGATTGGCAATCATAGACGAACAGCACAGATTCGGAGTTGACCAGAGGGCAAAGCTCTGGAGCAAATGCAAAGACGGATTCGCACCGCATATTCTCGTGATGACGGCGACACCGATTCCGAGAACGCTTGCGATGACGCTCTACGGAGACTTGGACGTATCCGTGATTGACGAGATGCCGCCGGGCAGGAAACCGATCCAGACATTACAGATTACCGAGAGGAAGAGGCTGTCTATGTACAATTTCATCAAGGACCAGATTGCGCTAGGACATCAGGCGTACATCGTCTTTCCTATGATTTTCATAAACGAAAAACTGGATTACAAGAATCTGGAAAGCGGTTATGAAGAAGTGGTGGAGGCTTTTCCGTTCCCGCCGTACAAGGTTGCCATCGTGCACGGCCAGCAGAGCGATGAAGACAAGTCTTTCAATATGAACGCATTCTCGGCAGGCAGAGCTAACATATTGGTTTCAACTACTGTCATTGAGGTTGGTGTGGATGTTCCGAATGCAACCGTTATGGTCATAGAAAGTCCGGAGAGATTCGGCCTGAGCCAGCTTCATCAGCTCAGGGGACGAGTGGGACGCGGAGGCGGAGACTCTTACTGCATATTGGTAAAAGGCAACAAAATCAGCAATGAATCGCAGAAAAGGATTGACCTGTTGTGCCAGACCGAGGACGGATTCGTACTTGCGGAGGAAGATATGAAGATGAGGGGCCCGGGAGACCTTGAAGGAACTCAGCAGAGCGGACTTCCTATTGAACTCTCGATAGCGTCGCTCGCAAAGGACGGACAGATTCTGTCCGAGGCAAGGGAATATGCGATGAAGATACTGGAAAGCGATCCGGACCTGTCGCAGGCAAGAAATATGTTGCTGACGACAGAGCTCCGCAAGGATAAATACTACACTCAGGATTACAGCAAAATCAGTTGACGAAATTTCACAAAAATATGGACTTAATACGAAAAGGCGGCTTGGCCGCATTGACAATCAGCGCATTAATGACAATGAACTGTACAAATAACAACCAGTCTGCCGGCTATATCGGACCGGCTCAAGTGGAGATTGAAGACGGCAAGATGACTCCGGAGGCACTGCTCGCATTCGGACGTCTGTCAGACCCGCAGCTTTCTCCTGACGGAAAGACTATCCTTTACGGGGTAAGCTACATCTCGATAGATGAGAACCGCAGCTGCAGGAATTTATATCTTGTAAATACTGACGGAACTGCACCGCGCCAGCTTACACGCGAAGGCAAAAGCATAAGTTGCGCAAGATGGATTGACGGTGGCAAGGGAATCGCCTATATCCAGGGCGGTCAGATTTGGAAAGCGACTGTACGCGGACTCTCCGGCAATACGCCGAAACTTGTCAAGAAAGTGAAGCTCAGTGATGTACCGGAAGGCATCAGCGAGTTCAAATTTTCTCCGAACGGTTCCAAAATCCTGTATGTGAGCACGATACACAGCAAAGTGCAGACTCCGTCAGATTCTGACCCAAAACTTGACAAAGCTAACGCCTACTCTACTGAGGACCTGATGTACAGGCATTGGGACCATTGGGTTACCGAGCTGCCACATACTTACATTGCGGATTTCAAGGAAGGCATCACCAGAGACAACAGCATCGATATTCTCGCATCGGAGAAAGACTTGTATGAGTTGCCGATTGAGCCGTTCAGCGGTCTGGAACAGCTGGACTGGACTCCTGACGGGCAGTTCATCGCATATTCCTGCAAGAAGTTGTCAGGCAAGCAGTACGCATTCAGCACCAACACTGAAATTTATATTTATAATGTAGCTACAGCAGAATGCTCTGTGATTCCTATGGGCGGCGGTTATGATACTGACCCGTCATTCAGCCCTGACGGAAAGCATATTGTATGGCTGAGCATGCGCAGGGACGGATATGAGGCAGACAAGGTCAGGCTTATGGTAGCCGACTTCTCCAACGGAAATGTATCTTCTATAAGAGATCTGACCGAGTCATTCAAGTACAATGCTGCCGGTCCGGTTTGGGATGAGGATTCCGAGACCATATATTTCAATTCATTGGCAGAAGGACTCCAGGGAATCTTCAAGGCTAATCTCTCAGGCGAGATTACACGTATCACGTCTGAGGACAAATGGTGCGACTACGATTCGCCTTTCGCTGTAGTGAAATCAGATGCCGGAACAGAGTTGCTCGCTTCCTGGTACAGTATGGACTTCCCTACCGAACTTGTGAAGGTTGATGCCGCTGACGGAAAGTCAAAGCAGATTTCCCACACCAATGCGGAACTTCTTGACAAGCTTGCTCCGCACGATATGGAAGCCAGAATGGTCAAGACTGTTGACGGAAAGGATATGCTGACTTGGGTACTTTATCCGCCACAGTTCGACTCCACAAAAGTCTATCCGTCAATCTTGATATGCTTGGGCGGCCCTCAGGGCACCAACAGCCAGTCGTGGTCATACAGATGGAATTACAGGCTTATGGCAGCGCAGGGCTACGTCGTAGTGCTTCCGAACAGACGTGGCACGACGGCTTTCGGGCAGGAATGGTGCGAACAGATTTCCGGTGACTACTCCGGGCTGAATATACAGGACTATCTCTCTGCTGCACGCGAGCTCAAGGCTGAGCCTTATATCGGCAAAATGGCTGCCTGCGGTGCAAGTTACGGCGGTTATTCCGTATATTATCTTGCCGGCGTTCACGACGATGTTTTCGACTGTTTCATTGCTCACGCGGGAATATTCGACGAGAAATATATGTATTATGAGACTGAGGAGATGTGGTTCTGCAACTGGGACAACGGCGGTCTGACCGAATATGCCTATACTCCTGGACAGGTAGGTCCTGCTGGCGACGGCAAGACTTTCGGCGGTATGCAGCAGGCAGGTTCTCCTTGGAGTTCAAGTGCAAAGGCTAAATGGCATTATACGCATTGCCCGGCTGACAATGTCACAAAATGGCACACGCCTATTCTCTGCATTCACGGGGGTATGGATTTCCGTATTCCTTACGACCAGGGTATGGCTGCATTCAATGCTGCTCAGATGATGGGAGTCCCTTCAAAACTGATTATTTTCCCGGACGAATGTCACTGGATTCTGAAGCCTCAGAACGCACTCTACTGGCATCGCGAGTACTTCGACTGGCTCGACAAATGGTGTAAATAACGAGGCGGGGGACAAAAAAAGGGGGATGACTAATTTTTTTTAGTCATCCTCCTTTTTTTATCAGTTCGGCAAATGATTATTTACCGGCGAGTCTCTTGTAGGATTCGAGACGGATCTTAGCAAATTCCTCTGTCTTCTGAAGGAGTTCCTCAGCCCTCTCAGGGAAGATTTTGTATAGAGATGCGAAACGAACCTCACCTTTCAGGAAGCCCTGGAATTTAGACCAATCCGGTTCCTTGCTGTCAAGAGAGAACGGATTCTTGTCTGTGCCTTCAAGTGTAGGGTTGTATCTGTAAAGATGCCAGTAACCGCACTCTACAGCGAGCTTCTCCTCTTTCTGGCTCAAGCCCATACCAGCCTTCAAGCCGTGGTTGATACAAGGAGCGTAAGCGATGATGAGAGAAGGTCCGTCATAAGCCTCAGCCTCTTTGATAGCATTGAGGTACTGAACAGGACTTGCGCCCATAGCAACCTGAGCTACATATACATAGCCATAGCTCATAGCCATCATTCCGAGATCCTTCTTGCGAATCTTCTTACCGCTTGCGGCAAACTTGGCGATAGCACCTGCAGGTGTTGACTTGGATGACTGTCCACCGGTGTTAGAGTAAACCTCAGTATCAAGGACGAGTACATTCACATTCTCACCTGAAGCGAGAACCTGGTCGAGTCCGCCGTATCCGATATCGTAAGCCCAACCGTCACCACCGAAGATCCACTGGCTGCGTGCAGGCATAAACCTTACGTAATCCTGAAGTTTCTTGCAGTGAGGGCAATCGCTCTCTTTCATAAGAGGGACAAGCTTGTCGGTAACCTCACGGGTTACAGCAGGATTGTTCTTGTTGTCGAGCCACTGCTGGAACAGAGCCTTGATTTCGTCAGATGCCTTGTCGCAAGAAAGGCCCTGAGTCATAATGCCTGCGATAGTCTCGCGAACACGGTCAGAACCGACTTTCATACCGAGACCGAACTCCGCATTGTTCTCGAACAGAGAATTCTGCCAAGCCGGACCGTGACCTTCTGCGTTTGTGCAGTATGGAGATGCAGGGAATGACGCACCATAGATTGAAGAACAACCTGTTGCGTTGGCAATCATCATCCTGTCGCCAAAGAGCTGAGTGATGTTCTTGATATATGGAGTCTCACCGCAACCTGCGCAAGCGCCTGAGAATTCAAACAACGGCTGAGAGAACTGTGAGTTCTTGACACTCTGTGCCTTGTTCACAACAGTATCCTTGTAACCAACCTTTGTATTGAGATAATCGAAGTTGTCCTGCTCTGCGTGCTGATCGAGAGCATCGACCATAACGAGGGCTTTCTCCTTTGAAGGACAAACATCAACGCAGTTGCCGCAACCTGTACAGTCATCAACTGAAACGGCGAGAGCGAACTTGTAATCCTTGAGGACAGCTTTGCCCTGGGCAGTCTTGAGTCCATTAGGAGCCGCAGCAGCCTCTTCGTCAGTAAGAAGGAACGGACGGATGGCAGCGTGAGGGCAGACAAATGCACAAGTGTTGCACTGGATACAGTTCTCAGGATTCCACTGAGGAACGGTCACTGCAACACCACGTTTCTCGTAAGCTGCTGTACCTGATGGCATTGTGCCGTCAACGTAAGGCATAAACGTGCTTACAGGGAGTGTATCACCGGCCTGAGAGTTGACAACGTCAGCAACCTCTTTAACGAACTCGGATGCAAGACGGTCCTTGTTAGGATTCTCGAATTTAGCTGTGATTGAAGCCCACTCTGCAGGAACTGGAACTTCCTCATACTCACCGCCTCTGTCAACAGCGGCGTAGTTCATATTGACGATATTCTCACCCTTCTTGCCATAGCTCTTGACAATGGCGTCCTTCATATACATAACAGCATCCTCGTAAGGAATGATGTCTGTAATCTTGAAGAATGCTGACTGGAGAATAGTGTTGGTTCTACCGCCCAGACCAATCTCGGAAGCGATCTTGGTAGCGTCGATGATATAGAACTTGATGTGTTTCTTGGCAAGAGTAGCCTTCACGAAATCAGGAAGTCTCTTGACTGTCTCCTTGGCATCCCAAAGGCTGTTGAGAAGGAATGTACCTCCGTCTTTGATACCCTTGAGGACATCATATTTACGCAAATATGAAGGAACGTGGCAAGCCACGAAATCAGGAGTTGAAACAAGATATGGAGCCTTGATAGGAGCATCACCGAATCTCAAGTGAGAGCAGGTGTATCCGCCTGACTTCTTTGAGTCATAGTCGAAATAGCCCTGGCAGTATTTTGTGGTGTGGTTACCGATGATCTTGATTGTATTCTTGTTTGCACCGACAGTACCGTCAGAACCGAGGCCGTAGAATTTGCACTCTGTTGTGCCAGGCTTCACGATTGAGATTTCTTTCTTTATAGGAAGAGACTTGAATGTAACGTCATCCACAATACCGATTGTGAATCCGTTCTTAGGCTCAGACATCTCAAGGTTGTCATATACTGCGATGATCTGTGCAGGAGATGTGTCCTTTGATGAAAGACCATAGCGGCCGCCTACGATGAGAGGCTGCTGATCTTTGCCCTGGAACATTGCCTTTACGTCAAGGTAAAGCGGCTCTCCGAGAGAACCAGGCTCTTTTGTCCTGTCGAGAACAGCGATTCTCTTCACGCTCTTAGGAAGCACTTTGAAGAAATATTTCTCTGAGAACGGTCTATAAAGGTGAACGGTGATGACACCATATTTTCTGCCGTGAGCCTCAAGGTAATCGATAGTTTCCTTGATGGTCTCAGTTACAGAACCCATTGCAACGATGACATTCTCTGCGTCAGGAGCACCATAATATTCGAAAGGACGGTAGTTGCGGCCGGTAATCTCACCGAGCTCGCCCATATAGCGGGCAACAACATCCGGAACTGCATCATAGAACTGGTTTCTAGACTCTACAGCCTGGAAATAAACGTCACCGTTCTGCGCTGTACCTCTGGTTACAGGAGCTTCCGGTGAAAGCGCTCTCTGTCTGAATTTCTCGAGAGATTTTTCGCTTACCATTTTTCTCAAGTCATCCTCATCGATAGCCTCGATTTTCTGGATTTCGTGAGATGTACGGAAACCGTCGAAGAAGTGAAGGAACGGAATGCTTGACTTGATTGCTGAAAGGTGTGCTACAGCAGCCAAATCCTGAGCCTCCTGAACTGAGCCGGAAGCAAGCATTGCGAAACCTGTCTGACGGCAGGCCATAACGTCCTGATGGTCACCGAAGATTGAAAGTGCGTGTGATGCGAGTGCACGTGCAGATACGTGGAATACTGACGGAAGCATCTCACCGGCAATCTTATACATATTAGGGATCATAAGGAGAAGTCCCTGTGAAGCCGTAAATGTTGTTGTAAGGGCACCAGCCTGAAGTGAACCGTGAAGTGCACCGGCAGCACCACCTTCGCTCTGCATCTCGGTAACTTTCACAGTCTCACCCCAAAGGTTCTTTTTCCCGTGAGCAGCCCACTCGTCAATGTTTTCTGCCATTGTCGAAGATGGGGTGATAGGATAAACCGCAGCGTGCTCACTGAAAAGGTAAGCTATCTGAGAGGCGGCGAAATTACCATCACAAGTGATGAATTTCTTTTCTTTTGCCATAATCGTTAAATTTATGTGATTTAATTTCCTTTATTGTCAAATCTAGAGAGTCTCAAGTCCCTCGACTGTAACTATCGAACCTGCAATCCTCTTGACGAGTCCCTGAAGAACTTTTCCCGGACCGATTTCCATAAAATAATCTGCTTCGTCAGCCAGCATATTCTTTACGGACTGAGTCCATTTTACAGGTGCTGTAAGCTGTGCGAGCAGATTTTTCTTTATCAGTTCAGGATCCTGGGTAGGCTGAGCTGTGACATTCTGATATATCGGGCAGATTGGAGCTTTGAACTCTGTCGCCTCGATTGCTTCTCCGAGTTCCAGTCTTGCCGGCTCCATAAGCGGTGAATGGAATGCGCCGCTAACTGCCAGAGGCAATGCCCTCTTGGCGCCTTCTGCCTTAGCCCTGTCGCAAGCTTCTGCTACAGAGTCGTTTTCTCCGGAGATAACTACCTGACCGTCACAGTTGTAATTTGCAGGAATAACCAGTCCGTGGCAAGCTTTGCAGAGTTCCTCTACCTGTTCGTTGCTGAGACCGATGATTGCGGCCATTGAGCCAGGCACGCTTTCGCAACATTTCTGCATTGCTTTAGCCCTGATGGCAACAAGTTTGAGGGCATCCTCGAATGTTACGGCGTGGCTTGCGGCCAATGCCGAGAATTCACCGAGTGAATGTCCTGCAACCATATCCGGCTGAAAATCAGGATAGCAAGCTGTTAAAATAGTGGAATGAAGGAATATCGCAGGCTGAGTAACCTTTGTGGCTTTCAATGCCTCCGGAGTTCCTTCGAACATTATGTCTGTAATTCTGAATCCAAGAATCTCATTGGCTTTCTCGAACATCTCTTTAGCCTTTGGATTCTTCTCATATACTTCTTTGGCCATTCCCGGGAACTGAGCCCCCTGACCAGGAAATACATACGCTTTCTTCATACCTTTTTATATGGGTTTTAATAGAAAATAACTATCATTTCCAACATTAGGATACAATACACCCTAATCGGAGCAAAATTAAGCAAAATCTTAGAGAAAAGCGAAAAAATGCAATGTTTAATAAGATTTTTGCTAACTTTGTAAAGCGTCAGACGCGTACAGGGCGCATTATTGCCCATAAGCTCCCATAGTCTAATGGATAGGATATCAGATTCCGGTTCTGACGGTTTGGGTTCGAATCCCGATGGGAGTACAAATAGAGATACAAATGCGAAAAAGAGGGTGACTAAAGTCGACGGACTGATTAGTCACCCTCCTTCATTTATAGTTGCGGAACTCCGGGCCGCTAGACATCGGAGTTCGGAGAGACTCCGTTCGCAATTCTGCGACTTGCTTCACTCCAGTCCTTCCCACAATCTTAATTTGTCCGGAAAAACGGCACTTTTTGTGGACAAAATGCAGAAAAGACAACATTTGTCCACAAAAACAGGTGTTTTCGTGGACAAATCTCCAATATTCGGAGCGCAGCGACCCAAGGGGTTTGGGGAGTACGCTCCCCAATTAAACTTCAGTTCGCTCCAACGGAGCGAGTAATTGCGCGAAACAAACAGAGGATGATTTTTAGTCACCCTCTGTTTGATTTCTCAACTCCCTGTCACTTCGTGACTTTCAGGTCACACTCTTTTCGCG
>CAVHJF010000020.1:0-34766 GCA_963636275.1 Acutalibacteraceae bacterium
CGAATATGGATAATGATACAAAAATAGATACTGAAATGAATATAAATGCAAGTGTGAATACGAATCCGTTGCTGGAAGAATCAAAACTTCCATACGGGGCTCCTCAATTTGACAAAATACGGAATGAACATTATCTTCCGGCGTTCAAGGCCGGCATAGCTGCGGCGAAGTCGGATATAGACGCCATTGTAGCGAACCCTGCAGAACCTGATTTTGAAAACACGATAGAAGCGTTGGAGTTCAGCGGAAAAGCGTTGTCCCGCGTGTCGGATATATTTTTCAATATCCTGGAGGCTGATGCGGATGATGAACTTCAGCAGATTGCGGAGGAAGTGTCTCCGCTTATGACGGAGTATTCTATGTATGTGTCCCTCAATGCGGAATTGTTCAAGAGAATAAAGTACGTGTATGAGAAAAGGGAGATCTTGAACTTGGATAATGACCAGAAACGTCTTTTGGACGAAACTTACAAGTCTTTTGTAAGGCAAGGAGCAAATCTCGGCAAGGAATCCAAAGAGCTGTACAGCAAATATATGGAGGAACTATCGTTGCTGTCGTTGAAATATGGGAAGAATGTTTTGTCTGCGACGAACGCATATATACTTCATCTGGAAGACGAAGCTCAATTGGACGGCCTACCCGAGTATCTTAAGGAGGCTGCTTCTTCCGAAGCTAAAGAACTCGGTCTGGATGGTTGGGCGTTTACTCTGAACCGGCCTAGCTATGGTCCGTTTATGAAATATTGCAACAATCCTGAGTTGCGTCGGCAGATGTATATGGCGTATAATGAAAGGGCTGTAAGCGGTGATTATGACAATACCCCTGTCGTGAAAAGGATTGTGGAATTGCGTCTTGAGGTTGCGAAACTGCTTGGCTACAGTTCGTGGGCTGACTATGTCCTGGAAGAGAATATGGCGAAAAACACGTCTGCCGTTAACGCTTTTCTGGATAATTTGATGTCAAAATCTCTTCCGTTTGCGGAGAAAGAAGTTGATGAAGTCTATGACTATGCAAAGGAAAACGGCTTTTGTGTGGCATCAGACAATGACGGCGCGTCGCCAAAGAAACTTATGCCGTGGGATTTCAGTTATTGGGCTGAAAAATATCGTGCCGCAGAATTTTCGTTGACAGATGAACAGTTGAAGCCATATTTCAGGCTGGAAAACTGCATCGATGCCGTGTTCGGTTTGGCTGAAAGACTTTACGGGATTAAATTCGAAGAGAGAACCGATATTCCTGTCTATCACAAGGATGTGAAGGTATATGATGTTCGGGACAATGACGGCAGTCATCTGGCGTTGTTCTATGCAGACTTTTTCCCGAGAGCGACTAAGAGGGGCGGTGCCTGGATGACTGAATTCAGGGGACAGCGCATCGAAAACGGCGTTGAAACTCGACCGTTAGTCAGCATTGTGACTAATTTCACGAAACCGACAGAAACGTCTCCTTCATTGCTTACCCTCGATGAATTGACAACTCTTCTGCACGAATTCGGTCATTCTCTGCACGGAATGTTCGCGAAAGGACGCTATCCGTCTCTATGCGGAACAAATGTGGCGAGGGACTTTGTCGAATTGCCTTCACAGATAATGGAGAACTGGGCGTATCAGTCTGCCTGGCTGGATACATTTGCCAAGGACTACAGGACGGGCGCACCGATGCCTGCCGAATTGATTTCCAAGATTGTGGCGTCAAAAAATTACCTGGCAGGATATTATCAGGTCCGCCAGTTGAATTTCGGTGTCCTTGATATGGCTTGGCATACAATAACTTCCTATAAGGATATGGACGTGCTTGAATACGAAAACAATGCGCTTTCACCGTATTATGTCCTGCCGTATGTGCCTGGAACCGCTATTTCCACGTCATTCAATCATATTTTTTCCGGAGGATATTCCGCGGGATACTATTCCTACAAATGGGCGGAAGTGCTGGAGGCTGATGCCTTCTCGCTGTTCGAAAAGAATGGAATCTTCGATTCTGCAACAGCGTCCTCGTTCCGGGAGGAACTCCTTTCAAAGGGGGATACGGAAGATCCGGCCGTGCTTTATCGCAATTTCAGAGGCCAGGATCCCGATTCGTCCGCCCTTATGCGTAAACTCGGGCTTGAGGAGAGGGTTTAAAAAAACCGAAGTTCAAGACTTGTCAGAGAGTCAAGAACTTCGGCTTTTAACAACTTTTATAGCAACTGCACTGTGCTGCGAGAACTGCAACTGGCGTGTCAGCGTGAATAGCAACTCGTGAAGCTGCGTGAACAGCAGTTTTTCAGGGCGACTGCTTAGTCTAAATTATTCCGTCACTTCCGCAACGCCCTCATTTTTGGGGTCTTTGAACAGGATTGCGAACAGGATGCCTACGACAAGAGCGTATGCTGCGAAGATATACCAGGCTGTGCTCCAAGACGGTTCAGCCGCGTTGTTGACGAATTTGTTTACAATCACCTGGGCACTCAGAGTACCGATTGTGGCTCCGATACCGTTTGTCATCAACATAAACAGACCCTGTGCGCTGGAACGTATCTTCTCGCTGGTCTTGAGATTGACATAGAGAGAACCTGAGATGTTGAAGAAGTCGAATGCGACACCGTAAACAATGCAGGAAAGAATGAACATCCATACGCCTGAGCCAGGATTGCCCGCACCGAACAGCCCGAATCTGAACACCCAGGCAAACATCGCAATCAGCATCACTCTCTTGATTCCGAAGAATTTCATTGCTATAGGAATCAGCAGAATACAGAGTGTTTCAGATACCTGGGACAGCGAAATGAGTGCATTTGCGTTCTGCGCACCCCACGAGTTGGCATACTCAGGAATGTCCTTGAAGTGAGTGATGAAAGGGTTTGCGAATCCGTTTGTAATCTGAAGTGAGACACCGAGTAGCATAGAGAATATGAAGAAAATTGCCATATCCTTCTTCTTGAAAAGGGAGAAAGCCCTGAGCCCGAGAGCATCAACAATGTCAGTGGATTTGTTAGCGTTGCTTATTGGGCACTCCGGAAGAGTGAATGCGTAAAGGCAAAGAACCAGGCCGATGACGCCGGAAGTGAAGAACTGGTTGTAAGACAACTGGAACTGAACTCCGTCAATCTTCATAAAGTTCACAAAAAGCATACTGCAGATGAAACCGACAGTACCGAACACCCTGATAGGGGGGAACGATTTCACAGTGTCAAGCCCATATTTCTCAAGACCTGAATAGGCGACTGAATTTGACAGTGCGATTGTCGGCATATAGAATGCCACGCTTATTGAGTAGAGAGTGAACAAGTAGGCGAAACTGACATTAGCTCCGGCTGTCAATCCATAGTATCCTGCAGCAATCATAGCCAAGCCCGCAATTCCGTGGCAAACGCCCAACAGCTTCTGAGCCTGCATATACTTGTCGGCGATGATTCCGATCAATGCCGGCATAAAGATGGAAACGATTCCCTGCATCGCATAGAATATTCCAATCTTCGCTCCCAGATTGATGGATACCAAATAACTGCCCATTGATGTAAGATACGCGCCCCAAATCGCGTACTGGAGGAAATTCATAATTATCAGCCTGATGCTGATGCCGTCGTGTTTCATATTAGTCAATTGTTTTATTGTTTCTGAATGATGTGATTTCACCTTTGTCACTGCTCCGGAGCCCTGTCAAATCTGCGGTTCTGTCCGTCTCCGCGGGTATGTAAAACGCGTCTGGAGCGCATCGAAATTACGCAAATGTACAAGAATTTTATGTCATTTTTACTAACTTTGGGCGCGGATATCAAAAATATCGATATTAGATGAAATTTGTCAAGACAGCTGTTGACCCTCAATCATCCGCACGCTGCGGAATAGTCACCACAGACCACGGTGAGATTGAAACTCCGATTTTTATGCCGGTAGGAACCGTCGGTTCCGTCAAAGGCGTGTATCATAGAGATTTGAAAGAAGATATTGGCGCACAGATAATTCTGGGCAATACATATCATTTGTATCTGCGCCCGGGCCTGGATACACTTAGGGCCGCCGGCGGACTTCACAAATTCATATCCTGGGACAGGCCGATACTGACTGACAGCGGCGGATTTCAAGTCTTTTCTCTGACCGGAATCCGTAAACTGACACCTGACGGATGTACTTTTTCTTCTCATATTGACGGCTCGAGGCATACTTTTACGCCTGAGAATAACGTTGATACCCAGAGAATTATAGGTGCGGACATAATGATGGCGCTCGATGAGTGCTGTCCGGGCGATGCCGATTACAATTATGCCAAGAAATCCTTGAAGATGACTCAGTCCTGGCTAGAACGCTATCTCAAGCGTTTTGACGAGACCGAACCGCTTTATGGCTATAGTCAGACGGTTTTTCCGATAATTCAAGGTTGCGTCTATCCTGATCTCCGCAAGCAGGCGGTAGAACACGCCGTTTCATTTGACAGGGAAGGATATGCAATAGGAGGTCTTGCAGTAGGGGAGCCTACCGAAAAGATGTACGAAATGCTCGAGCTTGTCTGCCCTTTGTTGCCGGACAACAAACCGCGTTATCTGATGGGTGTAGGCACGCCGGCAAACATATTGGAGGGAATCGCAAGGGGAGTGGATATGTTCGACTGCGTTATGCCGACCAGGAACGGGCGTAACGGTATGCTGTTCACCTGGAACGGCATTATGAATATGCGTAACAAGAAGTGGGAGAACGATTTCAGTCCGATAGATCCGGACGGTACTTCATTTGTTGATAGAACGTATTCGAAAGCATATTTGCGCCATCTTTTCATCGCAGGCGAAATGTTTGCGGCAATGATTGCCAGCGAGCATAACCTTGCGTTCTATCTGGATTTGGTAAGGCAGGCGCGTGTGCATATCCAAGCCGGCGATTTCAAGGCTTGGAAAGACGTGACTGTCAAGAGGATAATGACAAGATTATAGCAGAAGGACTATGTTTCCCAAAAAACTGGATGTTTACATAACGAAGAAGTTTATGTTCACCTTCTTCATCGCCATTCTCCTGATCATCGGAATCGTAATCATTTTCGATATCAGCGAGAAAATAGATGATTTCGTGGCGAGAGAGGCTCCCATCAAGGACATTATCTTCAGTTATTACGTGAATTTCGTGCCTTATTTTATGAATATGTTCAGCCCTCTGTTCGTGTTCATTACGGTCATATTTTTCACATCCAGGCTTGCGGCGAATTCGGAAATCATCGCGATATTGTCCTGCGGCATCAGTTACCACCGAATGATGGTGCCATACATATTCTCAGCATCCGTAATCGCCTTGCTTTCATTGTATCTCAATCTGTTTGTCATTCCTCAGGCGAATGCGGAACGGCACGTGTTCGAGTATAAATATACGAAGAAGAAGACCCAGGTAAGCGAGAGGAACATACATTATCAGATTGCGCCGGGCGAGTTCGTATATATCGAGCAGTTCAGCAAATACAACAATACCGCATATAAGTTCACTTTGGAATCAATACGGGATAATCAGCTGGTTTCCAAGGTGTCTGCGGAGAGGGCCGTCTGGGACAGTACATTCGGAGGCTGGATTCTCAAGAAATATTTCATTCGCGAGTATAACGAATCCGGACTGGAAGATAAGGTGAAGTGCGGAGACCAGATGGATACTGTAATCAGTCTGGATATTTCTGATTTCTATAGGAATGCGCATACTGTTGAGGACTTGTCATACCACGAGCTTAATGAATTGATTGAAACTCAAAAGCTTAGGGGTGACCCTAATATCAAGATGGCGCAGGTGGAGAAGCATACGCGTTTTTCTTTGCCGTTCTCCGCTTTCATTCTGACAATTATGGGAGTTTCGCTTTCGTCGAGGAAGAAACGTGGCGGAATCGGTTGGAATCTCGCGGTGGGTATAGCGTTGAGTTTCTCCTATATTCTGTTTATGAAGTTCAGCCAGATGTTCGTCTATACCGGTCTTATGCCGCCTTGGCTGGCGATTTGGTTGCCGAATATCATATTCGCGGTCGTCGCCGGTGTGCTTTACCATATCGCTCCGAAGTAGTTCCGGAACTGATGTCGAGTCCTAGTCGGAACTGATGACGTGTCCGATGATGAAACCGGAAATGGCCGGAAATGCCGAGTTCGGAACGGGATGGATTATTGCAAAACGGCTCTAACTTAACATCAAATTATTCTTGCACAGGCTTGATGTCGCGTCACGGTGAGTGATGACGATTACAGTCTTGCCGGCAGTTTGGCTAGCCAGTCTGGAGAAAAGTTTGATTTCGGTGTCTTTGTCGAGCGCTGATGACGGTTCGTCGAGGAGCAGAATGCTGCCCGGCCTCAGAAGCCCGCGTGCGATGGCTATTCTCTGAGCCTGACCTTCACTGAGTCCTGCGCCGGATTCTCCGCAGATCGTATCAAGTCCGTCCTTGAGTTTGAACACAAAATCGGCAACGGCAGTGTGGAGAGCGGTTTCCATTTCATCGTCGCTGGCGTGCGGGTTGCCTATCAACAGGTTTTCACGGATTGTTCCGCTTATAAGTGTGTTCCCCTGAGGTACATATACAAAGTTGCAACGTGTCGCGGGGCGTGCTTTTTCAGCAGTATTGTTTCCGTCAACATAAAGAGATATGCTGCCGGTCTCGGGCTCGAGTTGAGCGAGAATCAGCCTTATCAGAGTGCTTTTGCCGATGCCGGTCTCTCCGGAGATCGCGGTAAGGCTGCCCGGTTTGAAATCGTATGAGAAATTGTCGAATATTTTCCTGTTTCCGTCAGGATATGCGAATGAAATGGACTCTATCCTGATTCCGGCGGTTCCCTGCATCATAACAGGGCGTTCCTTGCTTTCCTGAGGCAGGGCATCCAATTCGGAAAGTCTCTGCGCGGAAGCCAATGTCTTGATGAATCCAGGAATCTCACGGCTCATTTCTATTGCCGGACGTTGTATCTGGCCTACCAGCTGGAGAAATGCAGCCATCATTCCGAAGGTGAGCGTGCCGGATTGAAGACCGAGGACGCCCCAAACCAATACCAGGGCGTAACCTCCTGAAAATCCGAGTCTTATCATTGTCCGGGCGAACAGAGAATAATCTGTCTTGACCATTACTTTGGAAGACAGTTCCGATTGTCTGTTCACAAGCTCGGCGATGGAGGCATCGGTATGCTCCAACGCTGAAATCAGAGTTCTGTGCTGAATGTTGTCCTGGATGTGGCTCTGGACCTTGCTGTCAGAGTCTTTGATGTCCCTATTGAGGCGTCTCAGTTTCAGAATGCAGCTTTTGCTCAGCAGAATGGCAACCGGCATAGTCAGAAACAAAATGAGCGCAAGCTTCCAGTCAACGCGGTACACGAAATATGTGGCCATCAGGAGCTGCGCGATTGCGCCGGAGAGTTTGGGAATCGTGATGCAGACAGTTTCGCTGACTTCGCTTACATCTTCCATAAGACGGTTGAGGGTATCTCCGGAATGAAGTGATTCCTTGCCGGTCCATCTGCTCTCCATAATTCGAGCGAAAAGTCGGCACCTGATGTCGCTGCGCATCCGAATCTCCTGTCTCGCTTCAATCCTTGTGCTTAATGCTGACAATGCAAGTTGTACGGCGATGCAAGTTATGAGATATGCCGCGTTGGTGGCAATGCTGCCGGAAGATGCGCCTGTGGCTATGTCAATGAGGTGTTTGCTGAGCCATACGAACAATATGGATACGGCCATATTCACAATTTCTATCAGGCCGCAAAGCGCAATCTTGGCTCTCCTTCCTGATGAAAGCTGCCATACCCATTTTATGTCCTTATATATTCCGTTGTTCATTTTGTAGAATCTGCTGAAATCCAAATTTAAGACTATTTTTGGAAAGAGGAGAAACAAAAAAAGACTGGCCTTCGAATGAAAGTCAGTCTTTTGTGGAGATAGACGGAGTCGAACCGACGACCCTCTGCTTGCAAAGCAGATGCTCTAGCCAACTGAGCTATATCCCCATTGCGGTTGCAAATGTAGACACAATTTTGTAAATTTACAAGTTAACCACTAAAATTTTTAGAAAAAATGGATGCTATATATGTAACCCCACGAGTTGAACTGCGCAAGGCAAAGCCTTCTGATGCGAGATTCATTGCAGAAGTGGTGCTCTCCGGTATGGGATATAATATCTTCGACAATAATGAATTAGACAAGGAAATGTCTCATTTTGGACCGGTTGTGAATGTGCTTGATGCTTTGGAAAAAGCCTGCCGTAAAGAAAATACACTGTATAGTTGGAAAAATACCTGTATTGCGGTGTGCGGTGACAAATCTGCCGGCGCCCTGGTGTCATACAACGGAGGAGACTATGCAGAATTGGCTGCCAATACATTCCCGCTTATGGAAAAAGCCCTCGGATGCGAGAAAATAGTTCTCGGCGAGGAGACGCAGGCAGGGGAGTATTATCTGGATTCGCTGGCTGTCCGTCCTGAATTCAGAGGTCGGAGCATCGGCAAAATACTTTTGAGGAATTCATTGGAAGAGGCTGAGGCTCTCGGTTTTACAAGAGTTACTCTTCTTGTTGACAAGGTGAAGCCGTGGCTGCATAAGCTCTACGGCAGTGTCGGCTTCCAGATGGGTGAAGAAGTCCTGTTCTGCGGCGAACCTTTTCTCAAGATGTTTCAAGATATTTGAAACATCGAATCGCTCCGCAGGAGCGAGGAATTGATCGAGACCGAAGATTCAGAAGACAAACGACCGAAAGAGGTTTTGAAAAACACTTTTGGTGGACAAAAAACAATAACTTTTGTCCGGAAAAACGGCACTTTTCGTGGACAAAATGCAAAAACGACAACGTTTGTCCGGAAAAACAGGGGTTTTCGTGGACAAAATACAGAGTTCGGAGCGAAGCGACTAAAGGGGTTTGGGGAGTACGCTCCCCAATTAAACTTCATTTCGCTCCAACGGAGCGAGGAAAATTGCTCAAGTTGGAAGGCTGAAGATTCAGGTAAGAACGCCAGAAAGCGGTTTTGAAGAACACTCTTGGGGAGTACGCTCCCCAATAAAACTTCGGATCGCACGAAGGTGCGAGAAATTGATCGAGAACAAAGACTGAAGATTCAAGAAAAAACGACAGAACGAGGTTTTAGACAATACAATCCGCTCCACAGGAGCGAGGAACCGATCGCAAAAGCAGGCGGAAGTTTAGGAGATGAACAACCGACTTAAGATTTAAGAAAAAAACGACCGTAAGAAGATTCAAGATCATAACGGCCGAAAAACGCACGAAAGCAACTGATTGACATTCCTAATAATATGAATTCAAAATCATATAGAAATACAGAAAATATTTCAATAAATACTTCAAACAGATCGGGACTGCTGATATTGTCGACAGTCCTGATTTTGCTGTCTAGTCCGTTCGCCTTTGCGCAGAAAGGCCAGTCGGTGACAGATGAATGGCTGGAGCGGAATTATTCAAAAAGAGAAGTCCTTGTACAGGTTCGAGACGGCGCACGCATTTATGCGTCAGTTTTTGAACCCGTATCAGAATTTATGGGCAGTATCGGCAGGAGTTCAAGCCCTGTGCTACTCACAATGACTCCTTATTCTCTTAAGCCGTACGGACTGAAGAAAGGCGAAACGTTTACGGAAAAGTCCCATTCCGGATATCTGTCCAGCCTGAAAAGTGATATGGCAAACTATGTCGCTGACGGATACATAGTTGTATATTTGAACGCAAGAGGAAAATATCTGAGTGAAGGAGACTATGCGAATATGCGTCCCTATATTTCAGACACGGACGGGGCAGTAGATACGGTCATAGTTAACGGAAAAGTGCAGACAGATGATGCTACAGACATATATGATGTTGTGGAATGGGTCCTGAATAATACCGACAATAACGGCAATGTCGGTGTTAAGGGTGTGTCTTATCCGGGATTCTATACGACAATGGCCATCCTGTCGCGTCATCCTGCAATCAAGGCGGCGTCTCCGCAAGCTCCTGCTACAGATTGGTTTATGGGAGATGATGCGCATCGCAACGGCGCATTCTGCATTGCAGATATGTACAGATTCGGCTCGGGATTCTTCAGGACCAGAAAACAACCTTCACCTAAAGGCCTCTCAAGCCTGTTTTCCACGAAAGAAGACATTTATGAATACTTCTGCGGAAAGCCTTTTTCGGAATTGTCAGCATTCTTCGGAGACAGTCTCTCTTTTTGGAATGATATGATGGCACATCCCGATTATGATTCATTCTGGCAGGCACGAAATCCAAGCGCTCACCTTAGGAATATATCAATACCTGTTCTGGTGACAGGAGGGTTCTATGACGCCGAAGACTGTTATGGAGCGTTCAAGACTTATGATATGCTTAAAAAGAATTCGCCGGAATGTGAACTTTACCTTGCGGCAGGTCCGTGGTATCACGGCGGGTGGAATAACCGCGCTGCAAATCATATCGGGGATGCCTGGTTCGGGAATGCTTCAGGAGCATATTATCAGGATAAGATAGAATATCCGTTCTTTGCGTATTATCTTGATAATGAAAGTTTTGATCTACAAGGCATTGCGGACTATGTAGAATACGGCACTTGTTCTGGCTCGCAGACAACAACCAATGGACGAGCCGTGATTGCTCCTCGTTTGGAAAGCGATACCCATTCTGAGTTGCAGACAAATCCTGAAATTAAAAAACCAGCGAGCGTCAACGTTCTAGCTTCTCGTGAGACCTCTCGGAAGGCAATGGAAAACGTGGAATCTGATTCACTGTGGGAGACTTATGATGAGTGGCCTCCGAAAGATACGCATTATCGGAAGTTGTATCTGTCCGGAAAAGATTCTCTTCGTTTGGAATCGCATATATCCGGAAAAAAATCTCTGAACTCGGAATCGAATCCGGCTTTAAAAGAAAAATCCCTGAAATCAAAAACGGATAAGCCTGAAAAATTCACCCGTACATTCGTGTCGGATTCTTCATCTCCGGTGCCGTATATGGATGTGAAAGCCAATAGTAGAGACAGGGCTTATATGACTGCTGACCAAAGATTTGCATCGCAGCGAAACGATGTTCTGACCTACAGATGCCGGACAGTTAAGGAGAGTTGCCATCTTGCAGGACCGGTCAAGGTTCATCTAGTGCTGACTCTGAACAACTATCCGAAAGCTCAGGAAAGCGGGAGGACAACTGATGAGCGCGGTACTGATAATGGCGTAGGAATAAACGTAGCTCATAGTTCAGAACTCGATGCGGACATCGTTGTCAAACTCATAGATGTCAGGCCAGACGGGTATCAGATGCTGGTCAGGGGCGATGTTATGCCGTTGAGATTCCGCGATGGATTCGCAAGTGCGAAACCGACAAAAGCAGGTAGGGACGTGGAGGTGGATTTCACAATGTGCGATGTCGATCATATCATTGTGCCAGGCCATTCGCTGATGGTACAGATTCAGGGAAGCTGGTTCCCGCTCATCGTTATGAATCCCCAGACGTTCTTGGCAAATCCCTACACTGCCGAATCCGACGACTACCGCCCGATAGAAATCAGCATCCATTCCGGCAAATCCTATTTAGAGATTCCGCTGCTGTAAACACGGTGATTATCAGTATTTTCTGAATAGATTTGATATTTTGTTAATTTTAAAAAGAATAAACTTCTGCTTAATTTCTGATAGCGTACAGGCTTTTGGAGCGGAAAACCGCGACCCAAGGGGTTTGGGGAATCCGGTCCCCAATGAAACTTCGATTCGCTCCGCAGGAGCGAGGAATTGTTCGAGAGATAAGACAGAAGATTCAGGAGACAAACAACCGAAAGGAATTTTAGGAAAACACTTTTGGTGGACAAAAAACAATAACTTTTGTCCGGAAAAACGGCACTTTTCGTGGACAAAATGCAAAAACGACAACGTTTGTCCGGAAAAACAGGGGTTTTCGTGGACAAAATGCAGAGTTCGGAGCGAAGCGACCCAAGGGGTTTGGGGAGTACGCTCCCCAATGAAACTTCGATTCGCTCCAGGGGAGCGAGGTCTATTACTCGAGTCGCTCAAATCAAATTTAGAGACTAACGACCGAAAGCGGTTTTGGGTAATACTGTACGCTCCCCAATGAAACTTCGATTCGCTCCGCAGGAGCGAGGAATCGATCGAGAACGAAGGGACGTTTTTACTCTCGTAAAATGATTTAATCTATTTTCTCGTCCCACAAAATCATTATTTATTGGTATTAGACTGCAGGCATAATTGTAATACCTTTGCCTACGAGTTTAGAAACCGATGAATAAAACCCATATTGTCTCTCTGGCGGTAATCGCCGTCATTGTCCTTTTTTCCTCAATCACAGTTGAGGCCGCATCTCCCAAGAAATCTTTTTCGATAAAAGGTGAAGTCGTGTCGGCTTCAGATGGAAGACCTGTCGATTTCGCTTCTGTCGTAGTAATGCCGTCACGCCTATACGCAATGACAGATAATGACGGACGCTTTTCCATAGCCGAAGTGCCGGTGGGTGAAGTAACCGTTTCGGTGCAGTTCTACGGTATGGAACAGAAAGATACGACCTTCACTGCATCAGCGGGAACAGTTGTGGATATCAAGTTCAGAATGAAGGAGACATCGTTCAGACTCGATGATGTCGTTGTCGTGGCTACCGGAAACAAAGCAGGAAGCAGTACCGCTTCCAATATCTCCAGACAGGCAATGGACCACTTGCAGACCAGTTCCCTCGCAGATGCGATGGCCCTTCTTCCAGGTGTGGCGATAACCAATCCGAGCCTTTCAACGGCACAGTCAATAACAATCAGAACTGCGTCTCCAATAGTTTCGGGAGAATCACCGAGTTCCGCGTCGATGATGAACAGTCTCGGTACGGCGGTCATTGTTGACGGCGCTCCAATCTCCAACAATGCCAACCTCCAGACACTCAGCCCGGTTGTAAGCGGAAGCGCGGATGACGAAAGCCGTTCGGGAACTCCAGCAAGAGGCTTTGACGTGAGGTCCCTGTCCACAGACAATATCGAATCCATAGAAGTAATCAGAGGTATCCCTTCTGCAGAGTACGGAGACCTGACTTCCGGAGCAGTTCTGGTCAAATCCAGAGCCGGCAAGTCCCCGCTCACCATACGCTTCAAGACAAACCCGAACATATATCAGGCTTCTGCGGGGAAGGGATTTTCGCTTGGAAAGAAAGCCGGTGACCTGAATATTTCCGGAGACTACGCATACAGTTTGAACTCATTGACGAAAGGGCACGAGTTCTATCAGCGTGCAAGCGCAAAGGCTCTCTGGACAGTGCGATTGAGCGAACTTGTGAATGAAACCACTTCTCTTACATTGAGTTATGGGCGTGACCGCAGTAAGCTGAATCCGGACGACGAGACAACCAAGACACAGTCGTACGCCAATGACCTCGGTATCGCTCTCAACACGAACGGCCGTGCGTCGATAAACGGCGATTGGCTCAGAAGTGTCAACTGGCTGCTTTCAGGAAGCCTTAACAACAAGAGGTCGCATTATGAAAGTATGGCAGTCAATGCGTTGAATCTCTATTCCAAGTCAATGACAAGCGGTGAGATTTACAGCAATATCTCAGGCGGACAGATATACGATGTCGATGGAAATCTGATAACCAACGTGTCAGAAAACAGTTCGGTGAAGGGTGTTGTGCTGCCGTACAGCTATCTGTACAAATATGACATATACGGAAAGGAAGTCAACGTGTTTGCAAAGGTCAATGCGGATTTCGCGCACAGCTGGGGCAGTGTCAACGAGAGACTTCTCATCGGAGTTGACTTCAAGACTGACGGCAACCTGGGACGCGGCTCCGTTTACGACGATGACTATCCTCCGTTCAGAAACATCGGAAATGCCGAGTCTGGCTACAGGGCGCGTCCGTATTACGAAATCCCGTTCATAAATCAGCTTGGCCTCTATGCGGAAAATTATTTCAGCTGGGATTTCGCGAAAAGGACTTTGAATATCGTGACCGGAGTGCGTTATGATAACATAAACGGGCTCAATTCCATAGCTCCACGAATCAACGCTTCGTTGGATATATTCCCGTGGATGACAGTCAGAGGCGGATATGGATTGACCTCGAAGGCACCTACCTCATACTATCTCTATCCGAACAAATCCTATCACGATTATATCCTCTATAACGGAATGTATGCCGGAATGTCTGAAAACGAGCAGCTGCTTATTGCCAAGACCGACATTTACGATGCCACCAACAAGGATTTGGAGATCGCGGTGAACCACAAGGCTGAGGCCGGCATTGATTTCAATTTCGGAAAACATTACCGCATCAGCATAACGGCTTATGACGAACGTATGGATAACGGCTATAATTACGGCACCGATATAAGTTCGTTTGTCTGGTATCAGTCAACGAGTTACGAAGTTGACCATAAGGATGAGGGACAACGTCCTGTATTGAAAAAAGGCACGACATACAATCTTTTCTATACCCTATATAAGCCGCTGAATAACATCAAGTCCCGCAATATGGGAATTGAATATGAGATAGACCTGGGCAGATTCGACGCGATACGCACTTCATTCTATATCAACGGAGCGTGGATGCGCAGCTCGAGCACAAACAAAGGATATTCGTTCAGCAATATAAGCAAGGTGGGAACACCGGAGAGAAATATAGGAATATATGAGCCGGAAGTGCGCACCAGTTATTCGGAACTGCTCAATACGACACTCAGGGTTACCCATAACATCCCTAAGGTGGGTCTCGCTGTAACATTGACAGGGCAGGCCAACTGGTACAGCAAGTATTGGACAGAATATGGAAATGACACAATGTTCATCAAATATATCTCCCGCAAGGACGGAAAGGTATATGATTTCGACCCATCGCTCAAGAACGATCCGGAGTTCTCATATATGTTCCCGACGCTCAATGACAACAGATTCATTGCGGAGAAATATTTTCCGACAGTCATTTTCAATCTCAATTTGAGCAAAGAAATAGGCGATATGTTCACGGCCTCATTCTATGTGAACAATATCTTCAACAGCCGTCCGCTGTACCAGTCAAAACAGAGCGGAGGTTATTCTGAACTGGGAATTCCGATCTTTTTCGGATTTGAATTCAAAGTGACGATCAAATAAGTGTGCGGCTATATGAAATTAGTATATGATAATCAATTAAATAAAGTACAATTATGAAACATTCAGCAATCGCCGTATTGGCACTTGCGTTTCTGGCTGCAGCAGGATGCCAGAAATCAGAAGGTGGAACCAAAACCATCGAAGTCAATGTAAGAGTTGATGAGAGCAAACTCGTTGTGGCAGGAGTTCCTTCTCCTGAAAGTTATGATGTGAAAATCTCAAACTTTGCGACAGGCGTTACAGTCGAGCTTCAGACGGAAAACGGCGTGGCGACAGCCACCGATATTGTGCCCGGACTTTATAGCGTCACTGTCAGCGGCTATCAGTCAAAAGATGGATTTGCCTATACTATTGCAGGGGCGGAAAGCAGCGTCAGCTTCCTCAAAAACAATGACGAAGCGTCTGTGGTCGTAGATGCAGTGAAAGAGGCTGCTCTCGTGTTCAAAGAAATCTATTACACCGGATGCGGCGACTATTATTTCCGTGATCAGTTCTATGAAATCTACAACAACAGCACCGAGGTGGTTTATGCGGATGGACTGTGTATAGCAGAGACTGTATGGGCAAACTATGACTACAGTGTGATTTATGACTGGCCAATCGAGAACGCTGACCAGTACGTTTATGTGCAGGTGGTATGGCAGATTCCGGGTGACGGAACAACATATCCGGTGAAGCCGGGCGAGTCATTCGTGATTGCACAGTGGGGCGTGGATCACAGGGTAGAGAGTTACAGCGCTGGGGCGTCTCCTGTTGATTTGTCAGGTGCAGAATTCGAGGCAATCGAAAAAGAAACAACGTCATACTCCGGTCTTGTGCTTACGGACAATCCGGCTGTGAATATGGCTAAAGTTATTGTTGTCCCTGGTACATCCGGCTCATATATGCCTCAGTGGCTTACATCGACAAGTGGCTCCAGATATGTTCTTTTCAAACCAAAAGAACCGCTCAAGAACGAAGACTTCATTACTGCTACAAATGCTGATTACAATGGTAAAGCACGCGAAATTCCTATTTCAGAAGTCATTGATGCAGTACAGGCGGTAAGTGACGAGGCGAATATGCAATATCTCGGACTTCCTACCGTACTTGACGCAGGTGCAATATGGTGTTCAGGTGTTTACAAGGCTGAGAGTATCGTAAGAAAAATCAAGGAAATACGTGAAGACGGTACTATCGTTTATCAGGACACAAATAATACAACCAATGACTTTGAGGTCAGCACTGCCCCTACTGTCAGAAGAAACGGCGCTAAAGTTCCTTCCTGGAATACCTGGATCAAGTAGCTTAAGCTCCATATACCTTTTAAATGAAGAAATTCATCGCAATATCCGCAATGTTGGTCAGCCTGGGCCTACTATCTGCCCGGGCTGGCGAGCCTGCGGGTAAAATTGACAATACGGTCCAGAAAGAGACTGAAATACGCAATTCCCTGTGGTATGGCAGTTCTTCAGCCGCAGGTCTTGCATTCAGACCATATAAGATATTCAACACTCTCGACCTGACTTACGACGGAGGCTTCGGCGAGTATAGGAAAAACGGAGTCGGCAAGACGTCATCTGACATTTCATTGAATACATCCGGAGCTGCTTATATCGGCAAGTTCCTTGTGAGCGGAGGGTTCTCCTTCAAAAATATTTTCGACAAGAACTCGCTCTACAATGTGATGCTTTATGAATTGGATGACAATATGCCTTTCTATCCGGTTGACGACAAATCCAGCGGATGGAATAGGCAGGAGTATCTGTTGAATGCCGGATTGTCCTCCCCTGTGCTTTGGAATAGGGTTTCATTCGGTCTTAAGGTTGATTATTCTACAAAGGTCGGAGCAAAACAGCTTGACCCGAGAGGCGAGACCTACAAATATAGTATAAGAGTAATTCCTTCTGTTGCAGTGCGTTTCGGGGAGAATCTTGTCGGAGTGAGCGGAACATATTCCGACTCTTTCGAGAGGGCGACCGTATCGAACAACAATAATTGGGAATATCCCAAGGTTTGGGAACATCGCGGACTGGGGGAGAGTACGCAGAACAAAGTCGGAGGAAATGACGGTATGAAGACTCATACCTACCGGACTGACAGATATGGTGCTGGCGTCCAGTACTCTTTCGGGAAGAAAGTGTTCGCGGAATTCGGATTCGAGCACCGTACTGTTGACGGAATAGAAAATCCGGGACTTCCGAAAAGGCTCGGTTCCATCAATCAGAACGAGTATAATTTTAATGCTGCCTGGTTGTTCGGAGAGGATAATTCGGACAAATTGTGCTTGGATGCCAGCTACAGTTCGACGGACGGTATAGAGTACGTTCAGAAACTCAACACGGTGGCTTATCAGCAGGAGTGGACGGTCATCAGTACCAATGAGATGTCATCCTTTACCGGGATGAGTGTGACAATCGGGTATGACCACATTTTCGGAGCGTCAGACAAAAGAGGTTATGACTGGAAAGTCGGAGCGGAGGCAAGTTACGATTCATTCGAGCAGAGCTATGTCTCTCCGGGATCAACTTCTGAGACGATGCGAATTTATGCCGGTCTTAATGGAGACAAACAATTCAAATTGCGCAGTTCTTCGCTTTTGATAGGTTTGCACGCAGGCTATGCGGCAGGACTTGGGGCAGGTTATGACTGTCAGAATGTCAAGGCTTATGATGCGCCGAAGTCTATGAACAGCGATCAGGCGGACTGGTTGAACGCAAGTTTCGTAAGAGGTGGCGGCAGGATTGACTGGACCTTCAGGGAAGCCCGCAAAGTCAGTTGGGTGATCGGAGCAAAAGCTGATTACATCCGGTCCGACGCAAGTAAAAAGGACCGTGTTCTCTGCTCCGCTTCATTCGGTATCTTATTTTAACCTAAAGACGCTAACGCAGATTTAATTAAAATATTTCAAAATAAATGTCAAGGCCATTATTAGTTATAGCCTCAATACTCATTACAGTCGCATCTGCGGCACGTTCGCATTCGTTTGCGATTGTCGTTGACAGCCGGACAATGAAAAATTGCGGGCCGGCAATAGAATCATACAGAAAGTCCGTCTGTGCAGACGGACTTGACGCGTTTGTAACGGCGAGAGACTGGAGCAGTCCTGACGAGGTCAAAGACAGTCTGATGTGTTATCATAAAACCAGAGGCCTTGAGGGGGCTGTTTTTGTCGGTGATATTCCTGTCCCGATGATTACCGGAGCCCAGCATCTTACATCAGCCTTCAAGATGGACGAGAACGGAAATTGGCCGATGAGAGACTGCTCCGTGCCCTCAGACAGGTTCTACGATGATTTTGACCTGAAATTCGACAGCATCGGCAGAGACAGTGTCGAGACAAATTTCTTCTATTACAGACTTTCTCCGGAATCTCCTCAATACATCAGTTGCGACATCTATACCGGACGCATAAAGTCATCTGAAAAGAGGGGAGACAAATATGGGGAGATTTCCCGCTATCTTCTCAAGGCCGCAGCTGCAAAAACGCAGACTAATCCGCTCGACAAAGTGATGTCATACAGCGGAAGCGGTTCATTTTCAAACAGTCTTGCAGCTTGGAAAGACGAAACTGTCACATTGCAGGAACAGATTCCTGCAGCGTTTACGGACTCCGACGGCGCCAAGTTCTATGTGTTCGCAATGTATCCGGAAATGAAGGACATATTGCTTGAGGAAATATCCCGTGACGAGCTTGACCTTGCGATATTTCACGAGCACGGCGTCCCTGAAAGACAATATGTTACAGAAACTCCTCATCCGAACGAGTCTGACGGCTATTATGAGGACGCGAGATACAGGATACGTCAGCAGATCAAGTCTGCCGTGAAAAGAGGTCGGGATGCGGACGAAGTTATAAACGGAGTCTTGGCGAAATACGGACTCGACAGCAGGTGGACTGATGACTGGAACGACCCTGAACTTGCAGCGCAGGACTCGCTCTATGATGCTGCGACAGGAATTATGCTGGACGACATTGCCGCAACCGCGCCGAACGTGCGTATGACGATTTTCGATGCCTGTTACAATGGGGATTTCAGAGAAGATGACTGCATAGCGTCCAGATACATCTTTTCCGACGGAAATGCGCTCGTCGGAGTAGGCAACTCCGTGAACGTGCTTCAGGACAAGTCGTCATCTGATCTCCTTGGGATGCTTTCTCAAGGCTATAGAGTCGGAGAATGGATGCAGCAGGTGAATATCCTCGAATCTCACATCCTCGGTGATCCGACATTCCATTTTACAGCGCCGGAAAATGCCGTTCATCCGGATTTGGACAATATAAGTTGCAAGTATTGGCAGAAATATACCTCTTCCAAATATCCGTGCGACATAAGAGGCCTGGCTCTGCATAAACTTTTCTCATTGGGATATAAGGACTTGTCCGCGCTTCTGCTCAAAATTTGGCGAGAATCAGACGAGTATATGCTGCGTCTGCAGTGCCTGCACCTTCTTGCACATTATGCGGACGGCAATTATGAGATTGCACTCAAGGAGGGTGCGGATGACCCTTACGAATTCATCAGACGCAAATCCGCATATTATATGGGCAAAGTCGGCACTCCGGATATGTCAGAGTCCCTGGCTGAACTGTATATGCGTGATTACAATTCGCTCAGAGTTGCGCAGAATGTGGGATTCGTATGCGCACACTTCCCGGACAGTATGTTCGTACAGGATTTTGAGAAAAAGTTTGCAGAAGCGGATTGGATTTACGACAGGGACCGTTTCCATAAAAATGCGGATGCCCTTTTTCGCCAGTCTTTCTCCATTGAGTCTGCCACCGGTAGGGCGTTGAGGGATAAGTCGGTGAAACTCAGGAAATTCTACATAAGCGGAATGCGCAATCAGCCATATCCGCAATATGCCTCAGCTCTTTTGGCAATCGTGCGAGATTCGACTCAAACGGAGCAGATCAGGGTGCAGTGTGCAGAAGTCCTGGGCTGGTATGTGAGAGCGTGGAACCATCGCGACATAATGAAGGGCATAGATGAATTTCTGAATTCGTCGGACAATCTGCCTGCAGCACTGAAAAATGAATTGATCAAGACGAGAAGCCGTCTTGCATATTATACGAGATAGGAATATGAAGCGTTTATTTTCAATGATAATCCAGGGAGCATTGCTGCTATGCAGTGTCTCAGTCCCTTCAATGGCTCAGGTTGCCGTAGAAGCTTGTCAGGTCAAATCTCCTACCTCGTTCGCGATTATTACCGACAGCAGAACTTTCGCCGAGTGTGAAACTGAACTCCGTGCATACAAAAATGCTCTTGAAAATGAAGGTCTTGGAACTTACATCGTAAGTGCCGACTGGAAGAATCCGGATGAGGTCAAGTCCGAGATATTGACCCTTGCATCGAATAGACGGAAACTTGAAGGAGTCGTGTTCGTGGGAGATGTTCCGATAGTCAAAGTGCGTCAGGGACAATATCTTACAACTGCCTTCAAGATGAATGAGGAAACCTGGCCGATGGCGGAATCATCAGTCGCGTCCGACCGCTTCTACGATGACTTCGACTTGAAATTCGAATATATCAGCCGCGACACTGTCGATACGGATGTGTTTTACTACAGGTTCTCGGAGCAGGGGACACAATATCTCCGCCCTGACATATATTCGGCAAGGATGAAAGTCCCAGGCGTGATGAAGGGCGACAAGTATGAGATAATGCGAAAATATCTCCGGAAAGTGGTTCTGGCGCACACGGAAAGCAATATTCTCGACAATCTGACATATTTTGCCGGAAACGGATACAACTCCGACTGCCTCACAATCTGGAGACAGAAACCGATGGTATTCAGGGAATATTTCCCATACGCCTTCGACAGGGCATCGCAGGCACGTTTTCTCAATTTCAGAGAAGACCGGCAGATGAAATGGAACCTGCTCAGCGAAGTCTCCAGAAAGGACGTGGACCTCTTCATTTTCAGCGAGCACGGAGACTATGACACCCAATATATAAATGAGAGCAAGGTCGCGAAGAATCTTGACGAAGATATTGACTATCTCAAGCGCTCGGTGGCTGAAATGTACAAGTATTACGGCAGCAGAGGCAAAGGCGAGGGCTTTCTAAAGGAAGCTGTGGACTCTGTATATCGGTTGCCGCGAAGCGTTGTCGCTGATTCTGCTTTGGCGGAATATGCGGTTGCGGATTCGCTTGAGTATGCCGGAGCGAACATATTCCTTGACGACATAATGAATGGCAGGAGCAATGCGAGGATGATTGTGTTCAATGCCTGCTACAACGGTTCGTTCCATAATCCTGAGGGATATGTAGCCGGTTGCCACGTGTTCGGGGACGGTGATTGCATTGTGGCTCAGGGAAATACCGTCAATGTGCTGCAGGATAAATGGGAAGACAAACTGATGGGATATCTCTCAATCGGTGAGCGTGTGGGAATGTGGCAGAAAGAGGTGCCGTATCTCGAGTCGCATCTAATCGGTGACCCGACATTCAGATTTGCATCTCACAGTAAATCAGAGCGAAAACTGCTCGAGAAACTCCATCACGATCTTATATTCAATGAAGACAACGAGGCTGTCTGGGAGAAATATACGCATTCGGATGAACCTTTGCTGCGTTGCGCAGGAATCACTCATCTCGGATATGTCAACACGGATGCCGCCCATTCACGTGCGAAGGAAATGATGTCCGACCCATCCTGGACGGTAAGGATTCACGCTTTCAATACGTTGGCGACTGACCCGGACGATGATTTCTCCGAGACTGTCAGAAAAGGCCTGGGCGACATTTACGAACTTGTAGCAAGAACTTCCGTGAAAATGGCTGCTGTCCTAGGCGATACGACCCTGGTGGCTGATGTGAAGAACTTCAAGGTAAATCATCCGGAGATGGTGAGGGCGTCCGGCTACGCTGCGGATGATGCGATTGCAATACTCACTAATTCAGGATTTTACGCTAAAAACGCAAAAGGCATTTCCGACAAGAATAATACAGTAAGCAAGCGAGTGAACTGCATCCGTACATTCAGGAATGCACGAAGCATATATGCAATAGATGCTATGTTGGACGTCGTAGGTGATTCTTCAGACGATGCTTATCTGCGTACAGTAGCCGCCGAAGCGCTTGGCTGGTACAACCAGTCTGTATGCCGCAAGAAAATAGTTGACACACTCTCTCATATTCTCGACGCGGGCGAAGATATGCCGGACAGAGTTGCCAAAGAAATTCGAAAAACAATCAAAAGACTGCAATGGGATTGATAACACTAAGAAAAAGATTTTTGGCCGTCGCTCTGGTTCTGCTGACTCTTGGAGGCGGTGCCGGAATGACGGCGCAGGAGACTATGCCTTCTTCTGTGGATAATTCCACATTGAAATATTTCCCGCCGCTGATTGACCAGATCGGCGGCTCTTGTGCTCAGGCCTCGTATATCGGCTATATGTTCACATACGAGATGAACAGGCTTCTGGACAGGGATGCTTCGGCGAGCAAAGACTATCAGTTCAGCTATCTCTATACCTGGAATTTCATAAATGGAGGCCAGGATGAAGGCTCTCTCGGCGTGGAAGGTCTCCAGATAGCTTTTGAAGGCGGTATCGCATCTGAGGCGGATTTCCCTTCACAATATACCAGTTCGCAGTTCAAATGGGCAAGCGGGTATGAAGGCTATCTGAAAGCAATCCACAACAGGGTAACCAAGATACGCATCTTCGAGGTACTCAATCGTGCCGGAGTCGATGAAGTGCGTCGCTATCTTTGGAACCGGGGCGAGACAGGAAAGCCTGGCGGAATTGTCACATTCTCGTCAAGGTCTGGAGAATGGACAATTGAAACTGACTATTCGGGGCCGTCAGAGACCGGTTACAAGGCGTTGCTGACCAAACTTTCCCCGACAGGAGCCCACGCGATGACTATTGTCGGCTATGACGACCTGGTCGAGTTCAATGCGCCGGACGGGAGCGTAAGCAAAGGCGCATTCATCGTCTGCAACACGTGGGGGCAATATTACTACAAGCACGACAGGGGACGCTTCTATCTGCCATACTGGTTTTGGGAGCAGTCGGACCGCGATTTGGGTGGTCTGGGTGCAGATATGGTCGGCGCTGATGTGGAATACCGTGAGCCTAAGGTCGTGTTCCGCGTGAAACTTGACTACAGTTCCAGAGACGACTTGGCGTTCAGAATAGGCGTTTCCAACAAGACTTCCGACAATATCCCTACCCAAGATTATGCGGTCCCGATTGCGAATTATCAGGGCGGTGATTACCCGATGCAGGGGCGCAGTGCCAGTTCGGAGATAGAGTTTGCATTTGATTTCAGTTCATACGCCGGGAATATAGACGATTCTGGGGAGCCTAAATTCTTCCTTACTGTCTGTCGCAACAAGCGCGGGGACGTTTATGGAAGCGGTAAAATGCTGGAGTTTTCCGTCTATGACTATAGGGAGGATTCTAAACATCCGAAGATATATGTATGTGAGGATATTGCAGATAAGGAAATACTCAGCGGCAACAATATATATAGCGTAGCGACTGTTCCGGCGAAGAAGACCTCGTACTCTAACGTACAGTGGCTCAATGCTTCAGGCCAGCCGGCGGCTGCACCGCTCGTTCTCAGAACCGCGGACGGCAAATATGCTAAACTCCGTTTCTCTGACTACGACAAGGCGAAAGGAACGATAAAACTGAAATATGTTTATGCCCCGGACGGCAGCCGGAAACTAATCGGAAGGCAAACTGAAAATTAACCGTAATGCTAATGGAAAATGTCTGTAAGCGACATTTCTGAAATCCGGGAAAATCGAACATAACTAATATCGAAACAAATGAAAATATCAAAAATATTCATCTCAATATTGACGGCGGCGGTTGCTGTGTGTCTATGCGTTGCCTGCAACCATTCTTCCGGCGGACCTGAACCAGCCGTTGAGGCGGAAGTGACCATAGACGGATTGAACGACAGCGAGTGGGTGTATTTTTCAGTCAAAGACGGCTCTGTGGTAGGCACAAGCACATTCCTCTCCGAGAAAGAAGATGCGGAATGGGCGAGCCGCAAAGACTGGGATTTCGCAATCTGCGGAGATTATCTCAAAACCAACAGCGGAGTTTCCGGCAACGGACTCGGCGGCATCCTGCGTGACGGTGAACATAACTTCCAGACCCTTACTGAGGCTCCTGTGGACGGCTATCTGACAGATACCGAGGGCGTTGTCAAATAAATTCAGGCCCCGAAAAGCATATTGGCAAACGTTTGGGAAAATGTTTCTGAAATTGCTCCTAAAGACAATTATTTGAGAAAAATATGCTAAATTAGCCGTTTCAAAAACAGATTCTAAATTAAGGGGAAGATGACCAGAGAAGAACTAATCGAGAAAGTAAACGGAATATTGTCGGAAGAATTTGAAGCGGACAAGAGCGTAATGTTGCCTGATGCTCCACTTATGGAAGTGTTGGATCTTGACAGCCTCGACATTGTTGACGTTGTAGTCCTTGTGGAGAAGAATTTCGGCTATGTGATGAAGAAAGAAGACTTTGCGGGGATTAAGACTTTTGCCGATTTCTACGATTTTCTGGAGAAAAAAATCTAACCTATGGCTCAAGGATGGCAAGGGCAGTCCCGAGGCGGAAAAACGGGTTATCAGATATTCATTTTCCTGATACGTCATCTTGGCATCGGTTGCGCATATTCGCTTCTTGCAGTTGTTGCCCTGTATTTCATAGTCGCGGCACCGAAATCAACGGCTGATATATGGCGCTATGCGAGAAAAATTCTCAAATATCCGGCGTTGAAGTCGGTATTTTTCATTTATCGGAATTATTTTGCCTTCGGTCAGTCACTGATAGACAAGGTTGCCATATCTTCTGGCTTGACGGACAGATTCCATTATGTCTTTGATGGGATGAACAATATGGAAAAAGTAGTCGGGGAGCACAAGGGCGCAATAATAATGGGTGCTCATTTCGGCAACTGGGCTGCGAGTGAACCGTTCTTCAGGGATTGCGGGGCGAAACTCAACCTAGTGATGTTCGACAACGAACATACTGATATCAAGGAAGTTCTGGAGAAAAACAAAGATACCGACGCCTCGTTCAAGTTGATTCCTGTCAACAAGGACAATCTTTCCCATATTTTTATGATAACCGACGCACTGGATAAAGGCGAATTTGTCTGTTTCCTATGCGACCGTTTTCTGCGTAGCGAAAATGTCATCAATGCGGAATTTATGGGATATCCGGTGCAGTTTCCTTACGGCACATTCCATATTGCTACTAGAATGAGAGTGCCTGTGCTTTTCTATTTCGCTGTCAGAGAGCGGAATCGGACTTATCGTTTCTCATTTGTCAAGGCGGAGATGCCTGCCCAAAGGAAAGGGGCTGAGGAAGTGATTCTGTCACAATTTATTACCGCTCTTGAGAAAGAATTGAAGGGTCATCCTGAACAGTGGTACAATTATTATGATTTCTGGAATTTGAGAAATGCCGGCCGGAAATCTTGATCCCTTATCCATATTCTTTGAAAAATGATGTTAGGTAAAGTATATATTGCTGATACTGCGATGATTACATCGCTCGGGCAGGGCGTTGACAAGAATTTTGACGCGCTTGTGAACGGTGAGTCGGGAGTGAATAAATCTACTTCTCTCAGGGTTACTCAGTCGTCAGTGACTGCCGGATTGATTCCGGAGGAAATCTATGACGAACTTGAGCGCCAATTCTGCAAGGATGCTGAAACCCGTGCAGAATTGCTGGCGATTGCCTGCATTGACGCGCTGAAATGGAATCCGGAAGTACATACAGGTCTTGTGATTGCGTCCGCCAAAGGAAATATAGCCTTGATTGAGAATAAGCATTATGCTGATGCTGAAGATGTAAAGTCGGATGCTTCCGTGATGTTCGGCTCGATGGGGGAGCATATCGCATCCAGATTCAGGATAGATCGCAAAGATATATTTGTGATTTCAAACGCTTGTATATCAGGCGTTTCTGCTATAGCGGCAGCGAGGCGAATGATACTTGCAGGCCGATATTCTCAGATGATTGTAGTAGGTGTGGATGTCCAGAACCGGTTTATTACCAGCGGTTTCGCGTCATTCAAATCACTTAGCTCGGAGTTGTGCCGGCCTTATGACGCATCCCGATGCGGATTGAATCTCGGAGAGGCCTGCGGAGCAATGCTTCTGACGGCGTGGCCAGTGAACGATGATGCAAAATGTCTGTCAGCGGAAAGCAAGCGGGCGGAGTCGGAGGAATACTCGGAAACTGCTAGGCAAACTGAAACAACTGGGCAGGCCGTACAATCGAAAACCAATCCTTTACGTCGACCGATAGTGAGTATCGACGGGGGAGCGATGACCGATGATGCAAACCATATATCGGGCCCTTCGAGGACCGGTGACGGACTCTTCTTCGCGATGCGCAAGGCAATGGAAGAGGCAGGTGTGACGTCAGAGCAGATTGATGTGCTCCAGATGCACGGCACCGCGACTGCATACAACGACGAAATGGAATCCAAGGCTGTGGCTCTTGCCGGACTTGAAAATGTGCCTGCACAAAGCCTGAAACCATATTTTGGACATACAATGGGCGCTTCCGGAATCATAGAGACAATCATTCTCGCGGAAGAAATGAGGCGCGGAATTTTTGTCGGGACAAAGGGCTTTGAAACTTTGGGCGTGCCTATGCCGGTTAATGTTTCTTCTGAAAACAGGAACATATCCGGTGACGGGACAGTTTATGGGCTCAAGACAGCGTCCGGCTTCGGCGGTACCAACGCCGCCGTTTTGCTTGCCGTTTCAGATGCCACGGCTTGCGGTGATTCTACAGCAGAGTCATCGGCCACGGAGTCATGCGTTTGTGAAAAGTCGCAGGAAGTGCTGTCCGAGTCAGCTACCAAGAAAATTAATCTTGCTTCAAGACGTACGGTGGAAATTTCCAGCGGTAAGATAACCGTTGACGGAAACGTTGTGTTTGAATCTGAAACTTCTGATTTCCAGACGTTTATTCGTGAAGCATTCAAGTCTCGTGGCGAGTCCAATCTGAAATTCTACAAAATGGATGATTTGTGCAAACTCGGCTATGTCGCATCCGCCTGGGCGTTGGACGGTCTGGAGTACGGCGAGGAGGAATGCGGACTTGTCCTGTCAGGCAGATACGGATGCCTCGACACCGATATAAAGCATCAGGAAATCATTGATATAGAAGGCGATGCCTCTGCCAGTCCGGTGGTGTTCGTATATACGCTTCCGAATGTCGTTGCCGGAGAAATCTCCATTAGACATCATATAAAAGGGGAGAATACCTGGTTCTGGTCAGATGATGAGACTATGTCGGATATCCGCGAATATGCGGGACTCGCAATCCAGTCTCAGAACTTGAAGTATTGCGTAGTCGGACATTTGGATTTCCTAAAAGGAGAATATTTCGCTAAATTTGAGGTTTTGGCGCCGGCGGAGGGTTGAGAAATCTCACCTGAGACCGTGCAAACGATGGATTTGATTTATACGAAAGAAATTTGATTATATGGAAGAGCTTATAGAAAAACTGAAATCGCAGTTGATTGCGGCGTTGAATCTGGAAGAAGTGACCCCGGAGGATATTGATCCGGAAGCACCTTTGTTCGGAGATGAAGGTCTGGGCCTGGATTCAATTGATGCTCTGGAAGTTATACTGCTTCTTGATAAGGAGTACGGCATAAAGTTGAAGAATCCTGCAGAAGGCAAGTCTATATTTCATTCAATAAAGACTATGGCCGACTACATCACTTCCCACAAGAAGTAACAATTCTTTGATGAAACGGATCTTTGTAAATGGAATCGGAGCTATATCGGCGGCGGGAAACAACGTTGCCGGTATTGTAAGTGCGCTGTCTGACGGCAAGTCTTTCATCGCACCGGTAACTCGTTTTGAGACGGCAATACAATCTCCTGTCGGTGAGGTGCGGGTGCCGGACAAGGAATTGAAACGCTCCTTGGAAATCAATGAAGATGAAATCATTAGCCGTACCGCCTTGTTGGCTCTCACTGCCATAGACGAGGCTGTAAATGATTATCTGCAGCGTTCCGGTCTTGAGTCTGCTGATGCGTTCGGCAACGGTCGCCGTGTGGCCTTCATTTCGGGCACATCTGTGGGCGGAATGGACCTCAGTGAAGTGTTCTGGGCAGGGCGTGTGGCAGGAATGACCGACGGAAATGTCGAGATGCTGAAGATGCACGACCCCGGCGCCGTGACATCGGCCATTGCATCTAAATTGGGCGGACGCGGCATCTGTCCGGATATGATATCGACAATTAGCACAGCTTGTTCAGCGGCAGGCAATGCCATAATGCTAGGCGCTAGAATGATTCAGTCCGGTCAATGCGATGTAGCAATCGTAGGCGGTACTGATGCCTTGTGCAAATTCACGATGAACGGTTTCAATTCTCTGCGTATCCTGGACCCGCAGGTCTGCAGACCATTTGACGAGTCACGTGTCGGTCTCAACCTCGGCGAAGGTGCCGGCTATCTTATTCTGACATCGGAAGATACGTCTGCTTACTGCTCGGTATCCGGGTGGGGGAATGCCAACGAAGCATATCATCAGACAGCGAGCACGCCGGAAGGAATCGGGCCTGGAATGTCTATGACCAAGGCTCTTGAATGTTCCGGACTCAAGCCATCTGACATAGATTTCGTAAATACTCACGGCACTGGTACTCAGGTGAATGACCAGGCTGAGAGCAACGCTATGCTGCGTATATTTGAAGGAAATGTCCCTCCGTTCAGCTCGCTCAAGTGTTATTTCGGCCATACATTGGGAGCTTCTGAAGGAATAGAGGCGGCTCTTGTATGTAAAGCGATTGACAGTCAAGATGTTTCGTTTATGCATTCTTGCGGATTCTCAACGCCGATATCGGAAACCGGTCTTGTACCGTACGACGGCAGTGTAAAAGTCGCGCCGCGGAACATTATGTCGTCTGCTTTCGGCTTCAGCGGTAATTGTGTTTCACTTATATTCTCGAAATAATTATGAAAGTGATTCCAAATACTCCCTGCTATATAAGCAATGTAAATTATCTCTGCCCGGAAGCCGCTGTGAATCCGTCAGTTTCAGAGCTGTCGGCAAACGATTTGACTCCGAAGAAGGTGCAGGAGCCTGATTACAAGCCTGTTATTACGGATGCGAATCTGCGCCGCAGAATGGGCCGACTCCTCAAGATGTCCGTAAGCTGTGCGCTGAAAAGCATAGAAAACATTCCTTCCGAAGATATATGCGGTGTCATTACTTCTACCGGAATGGGCTTTATGAAGGATACGATTACATTCGGCAACAGTCTGTTTGAACGCGCTGAGGATATGCTGAATCCTTCCCCGTTTATGCAATCGACATTCAATACCGCATCCGGATACATTGCATTGATAAGAAAAATACGTTCATACAATACGACATACGTTCAGCGCGCCGGAGGAGTTGAATCTTCGCTGGTTGACGCTGTTATGCTTCTTGAGGAAAACAAGGGAAAATGCGTGCTCGTAGGTGCTTTTGACGAGGTGACTCCGGAAGTCGATGAGTTCCGTAAACAACTGAGCGGAGGCGAAGTGAAATATGATTTGGGTGAAGGCGCGTCTTCATTCGTGCTTTCACACACGAAGTCCGATGTGCAGTTCTGCGGTATCGTCTCCGGGAATGTTGTCAAGGCTGCCTCAGCCGGTGCCGTCAAAGATGCCGCAGGCAAAGCTGTCTCATCCGATGCGGTCAAAGATGATACGAGTGACGCTGTCAAAGATAATGTCGCCTCAATCTTCGGAGTGCCTTCTGAAAATGCCAATGTGTTGACTTGCAGCTTATTTGCATCAGAAACTGGGGCATTCATGTCGATGCTGCCGGTCATACTCTGCAGACTCATTGCGCAAAATCAGCTGCCGGAAGGATATACATTGATTGTTGATGATGTCAACGCCGACGGACCCGCAATCTTGGTGAACAAAATATGATTAACTCCCGCCGTTAAATTTATACTGATGATATTAGCCATAGCAATAATAATTTGTTGTGTTCTGGGATTCCTGGTCTGGGCTTCTGCAAGTATCAGGTCCGGAGTATATCTGCGTGCATTCTGTCGTCAGGACACCGAAGACAAGGTCGTGTACCTCACATTTGACGACGGTCCGGTGCGCGGAAAGACAGAAAAGGTGCTCGATGTACTGAAGAGCCGCGGGGCGAAAGCGACATTTTTCCTTATCGGCGCCAATGTCAATGGCAATGAGGATATCGTACTGAATATTCTTGCCAATGAGCACCATATCGGAATCCATTCCTATACGCATAAGAACACGTTTCCGGTGCTTTCGCTTGACACGATGTGCAATGAACTCTATTATTGCCAGTCGCTTCTGGAATCCCTGGCGTGCAGGACAGTCCAGTTTTTCAGGCCTCCTTTCGGGGTCATAAATCCAACTGTCGCAAAAGCGGTGAAAATCTGTGGATTGAAGACAATTGGCTGGAATATAAGAAGTTTCGATACTGTGGATATGCCTCATAAGAACGGCAGAAAGAAAGTTCTCAAACGAATCACAAAGCAGTTGCGTCCAGGTTCAGTAATCCTTCTGCACGACCGTCTGCAGGATGAAGACCTGCTGGTCTCGGAACTTCTTGATATGCTGGACAAAAGGGGCTATCGATATGACAGGCCGCTTCCGTTCGGCAAGCATTAGTGAAGTGCTTGAATGACATCATTCTTGCTGTAATGTAAAATGTTGATTATAAGAGATATAAAATGAATATAAAAAAGATTTTCTGCGTTGCGTTGATTTCGGTGCTGCCGCTTGTGGCGGTGAGGGCTGCCGGATATGGTCCGCTGAAAGACGAGAAGGCATTTATGTCGGAGTTGCAGCGCAAGAATGCTTCGATAACTTCTATTCAGGCCAAGTTCGTGCAGACCAAATTCTTGAGCGTATTCAGTACGGAAATGAAGTCAGACGGAAATTTCTATTGGGAGAAAAATGACAAGATATGCCTTGATTATCAGACTCCTGTGAAATATAAGATTGTGATTAACGGGGACAAGCTCAAGACTGTCAGTTCCGGAAAGTCCAATGTGATTAACACGAAGGGAAATCCGATGATGGACCAGATGAGCGCACTCATCGCTGCCTGTATGACCGGAAACATTGACAGGATGGGCTCAGGCTTCAAGGTGAAGATTGAAGAGTCTGCGTCCGATTACCGTCTTACGATTGAGCCTCAGGCAAAGGAAGTTCAGAGCTATATCGCCAAAATGGAGATATTTCTGAGCCGTAAAGATATGTCAGTCAGCCGTTTGGTTATGCACGAGAATGCGGATGACTATACCGGATATGTTTTCACAGACAATAAGTTCAATGAGAAGATTCCTGCATCTGTGTTTGACGTTCGCTAGTGTTGCGATTCTGGCGGCTTCCTGCGTCCCGAGACTACTGGTTTCAGAAGTCCCTGCCACTGATGCCTCCGGCGTCTCCGCGGCATCGTCAGTTGCTGGCGCATCCACAGTCCAAACTGCCACACCACGGCGTCTCTCCTATACCTTGAAATTCGGCAAACGGGAGATGTCGGGAATTATGGTGGCAAAACCCCTCGCAGACGGTTCATACCGCACATTGGGCACGACCATATTCGGTATGACAGTCTTTGATATGACAGTTTCAAAAGATTCCTATACAATGAATTCCTGTGCGGAATTTCTCGAAAATAAAGCATTTGCCTCATTCTTAGCAAACAAGATACGCAAGGCGCTTTATTAGAAAATAAATTAACGCGATGACAAACACGAACGATAATACAGAGAACTGCAGACGCAAACTCAAGGAATTGAACTGTTGCGTAGTGATGCCGACATACAACAATGCCGGCACATTGGAGTCCGTTGTCCGCAGTGTGCTGGATTATTGCGAGGATGTCATTGTGATAAACGACGGATGCTCAGACGGTACTTCGCAGATTCTCAAATCATTCGGCGCGCAAATTACAGTCCTTACCCATCCGTGGAACTGGGGAAAAGGCGTCGCTCTCAGCAATGCCCTGGAGTTTGCGCGCGAGCGGGGATTCGCCTATGCCATCAGCATCGACTCAGACGGTCAGCATTTCGCGTCCGATATTCCTGTCTTTGCGGAACATATTGAAAAAGAGCCCGGAACGCTTTTCGTGGGTGCACGCAATCTGCAGGCCCAGGATATGCCCGGCAAAAACACATTTGCAAACAAATTCTCGAACTTCTGGTTCAAACTGGAGACAGGCATTGCGCTTACTGACACTCAGTCCGGCTACCGAGCTTATCCATTGCAGAATATATCCCTTGGGTCCCATTGGTTTACAGGTGGTTATGAGTTCGAACTCGAGATTCTAGTATTTTCTGCCTGGAAGGGAACTCCGGTCAAGAATGTCCCGGTGAATGTCTATTATCCGCCTGCAGGAGAACGAGTTTCACATTTCAGACCATTCCGCGATTTTACCAAAATCAGCATTCTCAATACCGCGCTTGTGCTGTATTGCATACTTTGGCGCTGGCCCGTAAACTTCTTCAAGAAGTTGACCTGGTCCAATGTCAAATTATTCATTGACAATAATATAATACATTCGCCGGAGAGCAACGCGAGGATTTCCTCTGCCATTGGCCTGGGCGTACTGATGGGCGTGCTGCCAATCTGGGGTTACCAGATGGTTTGCGCTTTCGCATTGGCCCATATACTCAAACTCAACAAGGTCATTACGCTCGTGGCGTCGAATATCAGCATCCCGCCGATAATGCCGTTCCTCATTTTCGGAAGCTATTGGACAGGATGCAAGATGCTCGGACAGCCTGTGCTTGTGCCGTTTGACCAGATATCGCTTGCATCGGTTGGCGGAATGTTGCTGCAATATGTCTTGGGAAGCATAGTTTTCGGGGTGGCCCTGGCCGGCCTCTCCTGGGTGACGTCAATGTCATTGCTTTCCATATTCCGCCGTACTCCAAATAAAGAATCACATTGATTATGTCCAAGATTTTCATACTCCTGTACAACTGGTTCCAGAACCATCGCATTACCTTCTGGAGCACTATGCTGCTTAGCCTTGCGGTGCTTTGCGCGATGGCTTCCAGAATAGATTTCGAGGAGAATATCACGTCCTTTTTCCCTTCGTCCAAGGATACGGCCGATATGGCAGAAGTATTCTCCAACCTGAAAGTCAGCGACAAAATTGTGGTGATGTTCGATGCCGGCGATTCTGAATCCGCTGTAGATTCGATGATTATGGCATCTGACAGGCTCGGAGAAATTCTCGGAAACGAAAAGAATGCGGGGCTGATTGAAAACTATATCGGGCAAATAGGGCAGAATGAGGCATCAGGAATGATTTCGTTCATTCTCAAACATCTGCCTGTCTTTATGGAAGATGCAGATTTTGAGAGACTTGCGGAGTTTGATTCTCCCGAAGCAGTGGATGCTGCAGTCAGAAATGACTACGTGAACCTGATTTCACCTGCGGGCTTCGCGATGAAGGATTACATAATGTCGGATCCGTTGGGAATAGGGGGCGGAGTGCTTTCCAGAACTGCACAACTCAATCCGGCTTCTGACTACAATGTGAAGATGTCGCACGTGTTCACACCGTCGGGGAAGACATTGCTTTCATTCATCGAACCGGAATTCTCATCAGGAAATACAGGTGCGAACGACAAACTAGTCAGCATAATTGACAGCGCCATAGACACATTGTCTTCGGAATTTCCGACAGTCACGGTCCATTATTTCGGCGGTCCGGCGATGAGCGTCTATAATGCCCGCCAGATTAAGAGAGACACGTATCTCACTTCAATTGTGGCACTTATAATCATAGTGCTGTTCATTCTCGCGGTATTCAAACGCAAACGCTCCATATTCCTCATACTGTGTCCGGTGGCGTACGGAGCAATCTTTGCGCTGGCCCTATCCTGGCTTATTCAGGGCAGTATTTCCGGAATTGCGGTCGGTGCAGGAGCGGCCATTATGGGAGTTGCTCTCAGTTATTCCATTCATCTTCTTGCGCATCAGAACCACGTCAGGACTGTTCCTCAGCTTCTTGAGGAAATCTGCGATCCGATGGTAATCGGAAGTGTCACGACAATCGGCGCATTTGCCGGTCTTCTGTTCACTTCGTCCCGACTGCTTCAGGATTTCGGCCTTTTCGCCTCGCTTACACTTGTCGGCACGATGATATTCTGCTTGGTATTTCTGCCGCAATTCCTTGCTGGACAGGAAGATCTGCGTGAAGGCAAAATCCTCGGCTCAATCGAAAAGTTCAGCGCATATCCATTCCACAAGAATAAATGGCTTCTTTGGGCGCTGGTCATCATAACCGTAGTATGTACAATAATGTCGTTCAGAGTCAGCTTCGACAGCAATATGAACGCATTGACCTACTGGGAGCCTAAATTCGTTGAAGCAGAGCACATTCTGACATCGGAGGTGAACGATTCCACCAAGTCAGTGATGTTCGTAAGCGTCGGAAATACGGCGGATGAGGCGTACAGCGCATACAAATCCATGTTGTCAAAGCTTGACAGCCTGGAATCCGAAGGACTCATAGTGTCCTGCTCTGATGCAGGTCAGTTCATCTGCGGAGAGTCTGAGCAGAAGGCGAAAATATCGCGCTGGAATGCCTGGTGGACGGATGAAAGGATTGCATCGCTCAAAGAGAATCTCCACTCCGCTGCAGTGAGATATGGATTCAAGGAGGTTGCATTTGACTCGTCAATCGAGAGTCTGATACGCGATGCGCAACCGCTGGATTATTTCGGCGGAGACGCGCTCCCTACTGCATTCGAGAG
>CAVHJF010000020.1:35001-41213 GCA_963636275.1 Acutalibacteraceae bacterium
CTCGCGCTTCTGAGCTTCCTCCCTATGGCAATCAGCTGGCTTATCATCACGGGAATAATGGGTATCTTGGGTGTGCAGTTCAACATTGTGAACATCATCCTCTCCACATTCATTTTCGGTATGGGAGACGACTTCAGCATATTCATTCTTGAAGGACTTCTGTATAAATACAAGACTGGCAAGCAGTTGCTGGACTCCCACAAGACGGCAATCTTCTTCTCGTCGTTCACAATGGTGGTCGGCATCGGCGCTCTTATATTCGCTAAGCATCCTGCTCTGCATTCCATCGCTCTCATCACCATACTCGGAATGTTGGCAGTAGTGCTTGTGGCTTATACGGCAGAACCTGTGATATTCAATGCATTCGTGACCCGTCCTACGGAAAACGGACGTCCTCCATATACGGTTTGGGCAATCTTGCGCGACATTGTATTTTACGTTCCGGCAATAGTCGGCAGCGCGATTATCCTGCTTGTCGGCTTCTTGCTGCTCCTTGTGCCTATAAGCGGAGAACGTAAGCGTACAGCCATATCGTGGCTTCTGCACAGGGCCTGCAGATGGCTTGTCGGCTTCCCTCCTTTCCTCAAAGCCAGGAGGCTCGGTCCGGACGGACAGCGTATCAGACAGTGGAACGGAAAGTCCGGAGTGATTGTCGCAAATCATCAGTCTTCTCTGGATATAATAATGATATTGGCCACTTTCCCGAAGGTGAAATTTATGGTTGCAGACTGGGTGTTCAAATCACCGCTATTCAGCGCAATATCAAGATACTTAGGGTATTACAGCCGTACGGAAGGCTATGAGACATCGTTGTCGAAGATTGGCGCGGATATAGAAAACGGCTGGTCGCTTGCAGTGTTCCCTGAGGGTACGAGGTCTGTTGACGGAAACATCAGGCGATTCCACAAAGGGGCATTCTATCTTGCAGCCCAAGTCGGCGCTCCGGTGATTCCGGTGGTGTTCTACGGCAACTGTCTGACTGTTCCTAAGAATCAGGGATTCAATATGATGGAAGGCATTGTGATAACGGAAATAATGCCGTTGGTGGAGACTGAAGGCAAAGATTATCATAAACTTACATCCGAGATTGCAGCGATGATACGCAATCGCTACGAGGCTCTCTGCAAGGAATGGAACAGCGCCAAAAATCCGTATTTCGCCCGGATTCTGGAATCGTCCTACATTTACAAGGGTCCTGTAACAGAATGGTATGTGAAGGTCAAGACCAGAATGGAGCACAACTATGAGTACTTTGATTCTGTTCTTCCGGAGACAGGGACCATTACTGATATCGGATGCGGAATGGGGCAGCTTGATTTTATGCTTTCGCTCTATCATCCTGAGCGGAAAGTTATCGGCATTGACTACGACGAGGATAAGATAAACATTGCGCTGAACAGTTGGCTTCTCAAGCGCTTGCCTAACCTTTCATTCGCTTCCGGAGATGCGTCAACAGCAATCCTGACGGAGAGCAACGCCTTTGTAATCAGTGATATGCTGCATTATCTTGATGAAGATGCGCAGGAGGCATTGATCCGCAACTGCGCTTCCAAATTGCTCCCTGACGGAATTATACTGATTCGTGATTCCAACTCGGAAAACGCGGAAGGTCAGAAGGTTACAGCACTCAGCGAGGTGTTCTCCACGAAGATTCTGAAGTTCAACAAGACGAAAGGCAAACTGCATTTCCTTTCGGAGTCCGGTATGTCAGAACTTGCCGCACGGTCAGGCCTGTCCGTCTCCACCCGCGCCAACGACAACCTCACCTCCAATACCTTCTATATCTTGAAAAAGGTATAAAGTCTGTGTATATAATGATGCCGGAAGTCCAAAGTTCGGAGCGTTAACGCGACCCAAGGGGTTTGGGGAATACGGTCCCCAATCAAACTTTGGATCGCTACGCAGGAGCGAGAGGGCTTTAGCGAGTAACTAAAGAGTAATAAAGGAAGAAAATAACAATAAACGAATCAAGCTTTTATAATTATTCACCATGCTATATAAACTATTACGAATCTTCATCAAAATAATCCTTTGGCTTTTCGTGGCGACACTGGCCCTCTCCCTCTGCATAGTCCTGTTCTGTATGATACTTCACGCATCTGCTGACTTCGCCGAGCCGGAATTTACCCCGTCGGAAGGTGAAGCAGTCGTGGTCTCTGATTCCCTCCGCCGATGGAATGACTCAGCAGTGAGACTGAACGCTGACGGCTTGTGGGAAATGAAAGTCTCGGGTACTCCATTTGAGCGCGGTGAAGCAATTGGAAAACTTGTTCCGAACCTGGTCCGCAATCAGGAAAAAGTGTTCGCTGACAAGCTTTTCGAAATGATTCCAAATGCACATTACAGGGACTTCCTCTGCTATTTCATTACCATTTTCAACAGACGTCTCGGGCGCAGTGTGCCGAAAGAGTACCGTCAGGAAATCAAGGCGATGTCCACAGTCTGCACAGACGAATTGGCGAAGTTCGGTGACCCGTATGAGCGCCAGATGCAGTATCACTCCGCGCACGACATAGGTCACGTGATGCAGGACTATATGCTTGTCGGCTGCACGTCGTTCGCAGTGTGGGGAAGCGAGTCTTCCGACTCATCGCTGCTTGTCGGCCGAAACTTTGATTTCTATATGGGCGAAGATTTTGCCCGCAACAAACTCGTCCTGTTCGAGAAACCTGACACCGGATATGCTTTTGTATCAGTTACTTGGCCCGGAATGTTGGGTGTGTTGTCCGGAATGAATACGGAAGGCCTCACGGTCACCATAAATGCCTCCAAACTTGAGACTCCTAAGATGTCCGCGACTCCGATTTCCATCCTCACGAAGAAAATTCTCCAATACGCTTCCACAATCGATGAGGCTTGGCGTATCGCCGGAGAGTCCCGCACATTCGTTTCCGAGTCCATTCTTGTAAGCTCAGCTAAAGACGGTCGCGCGGCCATCATAGAGAAGACCCCGTCGGAAATGGCGTTGTATGACCCGGCTGCCGCGGACAAAAACGTGCAGCGCGTAGTGTGCGCAAACCACTATCAGTCTTCTAAGTTCTGGGATAATCCTGTAAATCAGGAGAATATCAAGATGACTGACAGTATGGTGAGATTCAGAAGAGTCGAGCATCTGCTGGATTCGCTGGGGAAAATTGACCCCGAGCGCGCCGCATTCATACTTCGAGATACAAGGAGCGTGGACGGTGAGCCGATAGGATATTGCAATGAGTTGTCTGTCAATCAGATGCTTGCGATGCATTCTGTCATTTTCAAGCCGGAGCAGAGGAAAATATGGGTATCAACTTCTCCTTGGCAGCTTGGCGCATTCGTCTGCTATGACCTTAACAAGGTGCTTTCAAGTGATTTCAGCAAACCGATAGCCGAGCAGTCTCAGAGGATTCCAGAGGATTCATTCGTAAGCACCGAGGCTTTCAGCAATGTGCTGGAATTCAAGAAGATGATGCCTGTCATAAAGGCTGCAGAGCACAGCGGCAGAGTTATTCCTACTGATTCACTTGACTGGTTCGTCGGACTTAACCCTCTGTTTTACAATACCTACAATGCTGTCGGAGATTATTACGAAGCACTGGATGAGGATGAACTTGCTCAGCAGTATTGGTCAAAGGCATTGGAAATGAAGATGAAACCTGTCGAGAGACAGTACATAGAGAGCAAGCTGAAATAAGAACTTCGAATTGCAGATAATCCGCAAATTTTCATTTGAATAAAAATGACACTTACCGCTAAGTGCCGGTAAGTTTTTGTTGCAATGCCGTTATAACTTACTGATACATAATAACCTCCGTTATCAGGGCTTCGGAAACCCTATTGAAAAAGATGAAGTAAAATTAGATAAAGTCCTGATTGATAATGATTTAGACTCGGGGGGGGGATTTGCTTTTTAACTATAATTGGCTATATTTGCAATAAATGCTAATTCAACTATTATAGTTATCGTGATTGCCAATTTTTTATTGAACCGACAAGGTTCAGTTGCCGAAGGAGGCGCGAGCTACATAAAATAGTGCGGGTGTCGATGAAACTGGATAGTACAGATTCTCGTTCTATAGCAATGGCAAACAATGATTCTGAACAGGAAAATGAAAACTGTCCAGAACTTTTGTTGTGTGCCGACTGGTGCTATATGTTCGTGCATCATACTAAGGTTCAACTGATTAAAACTCGTATTGAAGCGGAAACGCCTTATCAAGTCTTCATTCACACTACAGTTGTTGACGAAAGGAAAAAATCTTCTGACAAGCGGAATCCGGAAAGCGGAACTCCTAATGTCAAAAGTGAAAATGGTGCCAGGACTCAAAGCGGATACGCAAACGGAACCTCTTCTGACTTGGAGACCAAACAAACCATTAGTGGCCTGATTTTCATACAGGGCGATGTGCAGGGCGTCAAGAAATACTTTCAGGAAAATTTCACCGGACTGTATCTGGCGAAGGATTGTGCGACAGGGGAGACTGCGGTGATACGAGATTCGGTTATGCAGCCGTTTATGAGACTGATGAAACTCGGCTCTTCACAAATCCGCTTTATGCTCAAGCCTATTACGGAATACGCAAAGGGAAATCCGCTTCTGCGTATCACATCCGGCATCTTCGAAGGACTGGAGGGCTATGTTGTCCGCATTGACAGAGACAGGAAGCTGGTGATGGCCGTCGGCAATATGACAGTAGCCGTTTCCGGCGTCCACAAGGAGTCATTCGAGAAAGTGGAAGACTACGACAACACGATAGCTATGCTGAAATAAGCATCGCGTAAACAATTCACACATACATATTCACACTAACAGTTATTGACCATTAACCTAATTATTGTACTGCTATGCCTGGAAGACGAATGTACACCAAAGAACTGATGTTCTACAAGACTCCTACAATACTTGCAGACATCTGTTTATTGTGCTTTGCATTGCACCTCAGCCTATCGTGCAAACATTTCTCCGGACTCAAATTGACGGATTTCGGAGACTTCAGCACCTATCTGCTGCTGACAGTAAGTTATATTCTTGCACTTAATGTTATACCTATAAGACTGACTGAGAGGATTATATCGTACGTCATCATCATATTCCGCGCTATCGGACATGCACTCATCACTGTGCTTCTCTTTGCATTTTTTGTCGCAGTCTATCACGACCCAGTGCCGGTGCGCTTCTATTTTTGTTTCTTCGGGCTCGCCGCGCTTTTCCTGATTGTCTGTCATACGGGCGTGAGATTGATTATACGTCATATACGCAGGTCCGGCCATAACCGTCTCAAGGTTCTGATGGTAGGAGGCGATATGAATCTTGTGCATATCTACAACTCGATGAGACGCGGTTATGGACTTCACAATTATGATGTGCTCGGCTTCTTTACAGACAAATATGAGGACCAGATTCCCGAAGGGGCTGTGAGTCTCGGCGGCCTGGCGAATGTTCAGGATTACATCCGCACCCAGCAAATAGATGAATTGTTCTGTTCTATCAATCCTGCTACGGAATCGGAATTCGTCAACGGGCTTATCAAGTACTGCACAGACAATTTCATCCAGTTCTGGTATGTCCCGAATATGAACGGCTATCCTCATCACAGAATGCATTTTGACCAGATTGAGCGGACCAATGTCATTTCATTGCGCCCGGAACCGCTTTCGGACAGGCGTAACCGTTTGGCTAAACGAGTATTCGACATAGTGGCATCATCAATTTTCCTGGTTTGTGTCTATCCTTTCGTATGGTGTTTTGCCGCAATCGGCATCAAACTGACGTCTCCGGGACCGATTCTTTTCCGTCAGAAAAGGACTGGCTATTCGGGCAAGGAGTTCGACTGCCTGAAATTCCGCTCTATGAAAGTCAATGCGGACGCGGACAAAGTGCAGGCAACCGCAGATGACCCGAGAAAGACCAAATTCGGCGACTTCCTGCGCCGTACATCCATTGACGAATTGCCGCAGTTCATCAATGTGTTCCGTGGCGATATGTCTGTGGTCGGCCCGAGACCGCATATGGATTTCCATACGGAGCTCTATTCGAAATTGATTTCCGACTATATGGTGCGCCATCTCGTGAAGCCTGGAATAACAGGCTGGGCTCAGGTGAACGGGTGCAGGGGAGAGACCAAGACCGTCGAACAGATGAAAGAGCGTGTCGAGCACGACATCTGGTACATCGAGAACTGGTCGCCTTGGCTCGACCTCAGAATTATCCTTATGACAGTCGCCCAGATTTTCAAAGG
>CAVHJF010000021.1:0-39014 GCA_963636275.1 Acutalibacteraceae bacterium
TTGTATCCAAAGGGTCGCGTAAACGCTCCGAATTTATTGCTTTTTTAGTCCTCTTTATTGCTTATCGAGAATCGGGAGGATGATAGGGATTGAGGAGGCGTGTCCAACCGCGGACACGGGTAGCGGGAGGGTGCCCGACGGAGACAAGTGGTCGAAGACCACGCAGAAAACGTTGGGAGGGTCCGGAGTGAACGAAGAGAACGGAGTCCTCCTCGATTCCTGCCATCCTGCAGATGAATTATAAAGAAAGAAACTCTCGCTGGCGTTTTTCTCTAAAACTCGATTCTGCTGTTTTGAGCGATTCCTCGCTCCTGCGGAGCAAAGTTTACGATTTAACTAGCCCCTAGAAATAAAACGTGAGGGTGAAGGAGGCGGTGTTGTGAAGTGGAGAGGATGAAGAAGCGAAAATATACGCTCCGTCGATTTTCAAATGCCAAAAACTGATGCCAAGACCGCAGGAAGCCCAATTCGGCTCACCGGTAGAGGAATTGCCAAGGTGATAGCCTCCACGCGCATAAGCTATCTTGCGATATGAATATTCCAGTCCGAAAGAAGTTGACACACCTTTCATCTCAGACGGACGCAAAGACACGTCAGCAGACACACCAGCCCTCAAATAATTGGATTTTCCCAACTCAAGTCCAGCGGACACTCCCGCATTTGCCAGCCAAGGAAGACTTCTTGCTCCTGCGCCATAATCCGGAGACGACCCGAAATTCTTTGCCTGAAGTATAGCGGAAACATCTGAAAGCACTGAGCCGAATTCGTGGTGATAACCGATGCCGGCATCAAAGCAGACTGCATTGGCGACATCTCCATATCCCGGATTGAGCCTGAGATAACGTCCTGTGACAAAGCCGGAGAAATCGTTCAGGAACGGATAGGCATAGCCCAATTCAACCGCCAAATCTGTCGGTTCCGCAGAATCCTCAACTATATAGCCGTCATCATCAGCCACCTCGAATGATGGCGAACGGAAATAACGGCCGCCGATAAACACAGTGCCATATTTATCAAAACTGTAGTGAGCGGACAGCGTACACGTTGACAACCCGCTGTCATACAGTCCCTTCATCCAGGACAAAGCGGACACGTTGGCCGAGAATTTCGTGCCGGAGAACGGAACCAATGCCGCAGTGTTGAACACGGAAGCATTTTCCACAGAAACTACCGAAGCTCCTCCCAATGACATTGAAACGGCATCGGATGGATTGCGGAGAAACGAACCGGTCTCCTGCGCTGAAACATTGACAGACAGGAACAATGCTGTCACGACAGCAAATGATATGCAGAGTTTATTTTTCACTTTTATTGTCAATTATAATTTGAAAAGTTATTCAGCAAGCGCTATGGGCAGGCACATAAAAGACTTCCGGCATAACTCCCGACTGCTACAGTTTCACAATATTTCTTACGAGCGAACCGCCCGGATAGGTGATTTTCACGGTATAAGCACCGCCGCCCAATGACGACAAATCCACTTTGGCAGGCTCAGTCGGAGCTATCTGAGTATCTTCACTTACCAGCTCCCTGGCCGCATTGTCATAAACTGATATATGAATCTGGCCACTTACATCACGTCCCATACGGATATTCAGCACGTCCTTGACAGGATTAGGATAGAGGTCTATGATTCTGGAGTCATCACGGCAAAGCACTGCGAACGTACAATCGGTAGAATTACCGCCCTCGTCAGTAGCCGTCACTGTCACCTCCGAACGGCCATATTTGAGAGGCCTTATGCAGTAGCCTTCTGATAAAGGCTGAATCAGCAGCATAGTCCTGTCGTACGAGATGACGAACTTCAACTTCTCAGGAATCTCATCTGTAAACGCTGACGTAGGATCGAAATGCACTGTATCCGTTGAAGAACCAAGATAGACAGGCTTCAATGCAGATACCAGTTCCGGTGCCATATCCGGCAAAAGGTCAAATGAGAGGTCTGCAGAATCCGAAGCGCCGAACCTGTCGGATACTGTCAGATGCAGAGTATATGAGCCGGCCGTTTTCTTGTAATTGACTATATCGAGATGCAGTTTATCCTGTTCCTTGACTGCTGTCACCGCCCTACTCGGGTCCTTCAGCTCGTATGTAAAGTCCTTGCTGTCCGGGTCGGTCACAAGATATGTGACGCGGACCGACTGGTTATACTGCAACTGCAACGGCTGACTGACATCCGTGGAGAGCACCGGAGGCTGATTGACCGGAGTTCCGAAAGATATGCTGGACGCATCAGAACGGTTACCCCAAGTATCGACTGCGATAATAGCCACAGTATATTTCGTGTCCTGGTCCATATCCTCAAGCATATAGGACATCTCGTCGCCTGCTTTTTTCCCTTTTGCAGACACTGTCACCAACTTCGCGCCATCCGGCAAGTTGTCAGGGTCAGGATTATCCAATGTACCCACACGCCACATTATGATGAAGCTTTCCGCGCAGCCGTCATCCTTGTCGGCCGGCACAGTCCAAGTCAATTCCACTTCACCGGCAGTATTGCTGTTCTGCAAATCCGAAACGGCATCCGGAGCATATCCCTGGTTAGAGGACAAAGCCTTGTACGTATCTATCAGACCTGAACCGAGCAGGCCCTTGTATCCAGGATTGTAACTGTCTATACTGTTGACACCCTTGATAAGATAATTCTTGAGCTTGTCCGGAGTGAATCCGGGGCCACCCTGCTTTGAGACCACGAGCGCGGCAATTCCTGACACGTGAGGGCAGGCCATTGACGTACCCTGCATATAGCCGTAGTCGTTTCCAGGCAATGTACTCAACACCGCGCAATCATTATCGTACTTACCATTGTGCATATAGGATCCGCCTGGTGCTGCGACATCCACCCACGACGCATAATTGGAGTAATATGCCTTCTTGTAGTCAGGCGCGATTGCTGAAACTGACAGCACCTGCTCGTAGCAAGCCGGATATGCCATATAATTCCTGTCGTCATTTCCCGCAGCGAAAATCACTATTCCGCCTTTCATCGGACCAGTCTGATTGCCGTTTTCATCAGTTCCTGCATTCGCGATGAAATAATCAATCGCTTCCTTGCAACTTCTTGGCAGAGATGTAGCTCCATCGTATCCCCAACTGTTCTGGCAAATCACAGCACCGGCATCGGCGGCATATTTAATCGCGGCATCGGAATCTCCATCTTCATCCTCATTGCTGGAAAATATCTGGCAACTGACAAGACGCACTCCGGAATGGTTTCCGTTTCCGCCCGCAACACCGCACACACCTTTGCCGTTATTGTTCTCCGCACCTATCGTCCCGGCAACGTGAGTTCCGTGATCATCTGACGAGATTTTATTCGAGCCGTTAGGATTCTTTCCCGTATAAATGAAATTCCAGCCATAGATGTCATCGACATAACCGTTGTTGTCGTCATCCACACCATCCTGGCCATATAGCTCCGCCCAGTTTCCAACATTACCGGCAAGGTCCTCGTGAGAATAATCAATACCGCCGTCCACCACAGCCACCACAACATCATTCGAACCGGAAGTCACCTCCCAGGCTTTGAACAAATTGATATCCGCTCCTGCGACCGCATTTGTTAAAGTGCCGTCATTATTGTAATGCCACTGTGCTGACAAGTACGGGTCATTCACGGGATTAGAACCGGAAGTGGCAGCGGACTCTCCGACAGATGAATAAGGCCACATACGGCTTTTGCCCATAACTGACAGACGTACAGGAGCCCCGGTATCAACGTTTTTTACCGGGTATATTTTCTCCACAACCTCAATACCGCGAACATCTTCCAGAGAATTTGCCGCTTTGGTGACAGGAATCGTCTCATCGTACCAGACCTTATACCAACGGTCCAGTCCAGCTTTACGCGTACGCTCCTCGTATTTGCCGGCATAAGGGAACACCCTTTCCATCCGCTTTGCCCCTATTGAGGACAAGAGGCTCAACTGAGGCTCGGTTCCTTCACTGAATTTAACCTTGAGTCGGCCTTGCGACACTTTGACGTCATCGACATCCACGTTTTCGATTTCGTTTTTTTTCGACTCCGACCTGTCATTTTCCCTTAAGTCGGAGGTACAAGATACTGAAGCTCCGCTCAATGCCAGAGCAACAGCGATGGCTATCCCCCATTTTGAAGATTTCATTCCACTGTCATCAATTTGTTGCGCGCAAAGTTACAACAGCAGATGAATATTACAAAACGCTACAAAAAACCCATAGCGGAATCTTCACACTATGGGTTTAATCTGAATGAAACCTTCCGTATTGCTACGCTCCGGATTCGGCTCTATTCCGTAAGAATATCTAATTGAAGAAAAGAGACGTCAACTCCGCATACATTTTTCCGACAGAGATATTCAATGAAGATGCAGATCTCATCACTTGAGTGCTTCCATCTTCCAAATATATTATCAACAAATCTTTGGACTCTATAGAGTATTTCATTGTAACGCTTTCTTGATTGCCTTCCGAATCAGTCATTGCAAGTATTACAATCGTCAATGTTCCTGTTTTACCTTCGTCCTCAGAGATAATTGTATAGGTAATGTCTGAGCCCAACACATCATTGAGTTTAAGCTTATTTATTGCTTTTTTCTGTTCCTCAGTTATATCGCTCTCAGGGTCCGCCGCCATAGTCTTAAGCATCTTTATAAACGATTCATCATCCAACAGGTAGCCGAATGTTCCTTTACCGTTTTTCCCTAATTCAATATAGCCAGTCGAGAACCTGCCTTCTCCTTCACCGGATTCACCAACATAAATCCATTTATTCTGATAGATAGGTTTTGAAGCATCGTCTTTCTTGCAGGAACTGAACAGAGAAAGGACTCCGATCAGCATCATAGCAATCGTTAGAATCTTTTTCATAATTATTGATTGTTAACAGGTTATTTATTCCTAAGATGAGGATTAGGATTTCGGACAAATCTAGTCGCCAAACAAGAAAGATCCCAATTCAGAATAATATTTTCCGACAGAGATTTTCAAAGATGACGCAGATCTAAGCGAATAGGCACTACTGTCTCCTGTATGATATAACAGAATCAAATCTTTGGATTCGACAGAGCACTTAAACGACAGGCTTTCCGGGTTACCATCCTTATCCGACAATGACGGAATTGTAATTAACAAAGCCGCTGTTTTACCATCCGCCTCAAAAGTTATTGAATACGTGATATCAACACCGCACACGTCATTTACCTTAATATTATTAATGGCCTTTTTCTGCTCTTCCGTCATCTCATCACCCTTATTTTCAGCTATAGACTTAAGATGTGTCAATATAGCTTCATTTACAAGAGCACCATATACGCCTTTACCGTTTTCACCCAATTCAACATAAAGGTCAGCTCCTTCAGATTCGTCAACCAAAATCCATTTATTCTGATAGACAGGTTTTGACGTATCGTCTTTCTTGCAGGAACTGAACAGAGAAAGGACTCCGATCAGCATCATAGTAATCGTTAGAATCTTTTTCATAATTATTGATTGTTAATGAGTTATGTTATTCAAGACAATATTTCCGCTTATCGGACTGATTCAAGTCCCGTTTTACAATTTTTCAAATATAGGTTTATCCGCGAGAAAATCTTATATGTTTAATAAAAAATAGTCATAAGAATCTGCTTTCAAAGTTTCAAAACAGATTCCAGAACTATCCGCAATAGAAATATCTGTCTACCAACTCCTTGACTTTTTCAGGATCCTTAGAGATTTCTGAAAGCAGGCCTTTGTCCTTGAAAGCTCTCAAAGCCTTTATGATACCGTCTATCATACGGGAAGAGAAAACATTGTCTTTCTCAAAGACAGAGCGCAGTCTCTCGAGTGCGTCAGCGGATTCTTCACAACTGCCAGGCAATTCCTCGAAATCCTTCGACCCCTTTGTGTGGATATTAAGTCCGGCGTATGTTCTCTTTGCCAGTTCCAAGGCTTCTTTCTCAGGCATTTCAAGACCGTATTTGCAGGCCGTGCACAATCCTGCCATAAGCTGGTATATGTCAGCCGAACTGTCAGGAGAACGCATCTCGACAGTCTGCTTGGTGGAAGCGTCAGAGACAATGTACGCATCTGAAAGCTTATATGTGTTCTCTATAGGATTGGCGTCAGCGCACATATCGCTGTCTGTTGACCAGCCGAGAGGCACACGAACCAGAGCCGAACGGTTGCAGTCGCCCCAACATATATTCGTAGGCGCTTCCTGATGAGGCACAAGTCTGAAATACGACGTAGGGTTCTTGTTGCCGAATGCCGTGATTGCCGGCGCCAAAGTCATCATTCCAGCTATCGCCCTATGCGCTATGTCCGACAATTTTCCATTTTCAATCATACAGCTGCGACCGTCTTTCATCATCCTCATGTGGATGTGCATTCCGGACCCGGCCTCCCCTACTATTATCTTTGGCGCAAATGTCACGTCAAGTCCATATTCATAGCCGAGAGTGCGGATTACCCATTTTGCCAGCAATATCTGGTCAGCAGCCGTCTCTATCGGACAAGGCAGGAACTCAATCTCATTCTGTTCGTAAGTTTTCCCGTCCCTGGTGAAATTGCCCACCTCGCTGTGTCCATACTTTATACTGCCGCCTGTCTGAGCGATATATGACATACATTTAGTCCTGAATTCGTTCAGTTTCGCAAACGGTCCAGATTCGTGATAACCCTTCTGGTCAGTGCCGGGGAACAGTTCATCTTCTTCCGTAATGACGTAATATTCAAGCTCTCCCATAGCATCAAATGTCATTCCCGTGCTGCGTTTGAATTCCTTGGAAGCCTTGAGTACGGTAAGATACGGATCACACTCGAAAGGCTTGCCGTCTTTGTCATAGAAGCTGCACAGCAAGTCAAGTGTAGGAATCTCCGCAAACGGGTCAACGAAAGCAGTTCTGAAACGTGGAATCACGTACAGGTCGCTGCTGCCGGCCTCTACGAAAGACGGGAACAGGCTGGAGCCGTCTACGCGTTCGCCCTGACTCAAAATCGTCTCCAGGTATTCCTGGTTATTGATGATGAAGTTGAGGGTCTTGACACGTCCGTCTTCTGCCGGATACATAAAATTGACCATTTTGATGCCGAAAGACCGGATAAACTCCACGATGTCGGCTTTGGTAAAATATTCCGGACTTTTCCGGAGATGCGTCGCAACGATATTTGGCGACAGTTCAAGTTTCTTGTCTGTCATTTCTGTGTTGGTTTAGTGCGGCTTCCAGAGCGCCTCGACTCCGCCGCTTAAGTGTTCTTAACTCAAGTTTCGCACTTGCGGAACTTAACTTCTTAATATGGTAAATATATGAAATTAATTTCGATTTCTGAAAGGATGGATACCAGAATGGACAGCCGGCATCTACCTGTATATCAGTCCGAAGAGATGATTGAGCGGAGCCGGGTCACCAGAGGAGAGAAGTTCTACAGAAGGAGAAAACTTCTCTGCAATTCCGGATGTTTCTGCCACGTTCGCAATTAGCGAGTCCGCCAAACCCTCTTCTTCCATAATCCGCAACAGCTGCCTTGCAACCGCGGGCGCAGGATCAATGAATCTGACATCCGGCCCGGCAATCTTCTTCATAGTGTCAAGGAGAAACGGATAATGTGTGCAGCCGAGGACGACCACATCTGCGCCTTCACTCAGCAGAGGTGTAAGGCTTGCCTCAACTACAGTTTCCGCCTCCGGTCCTGTAAGTTTTCCGGACTCGACCAACTCCACGAAGCCCTTGCCCACGTGCTCGACTACTTTCACGTTATCGTCAACTGATTCCTTGGTCTTGAGATATTTGGAGCCCTTCAATGTCCCCGCAGTAGCCAGAACGCCGATCACGCCCGTCTTTGTTCCGAGAGCGGCAGGCTTCACTGCAGGCTCCATCCCGATGAACCGGATATGGTCGTGCTTTCCGGAAGTCAATCTCCGCACCCGCTCCCTTACGGCTTCCGAAGAAGCATCCGAATATTCGGCACGCAACATAGATATTGCGGCGGCAGTTGCAGTATTGCAGGCCACGACGATGATGTCCACCCCTTTGCCAAGCAATATCTCTGTTATCGCCCTTGCCCGGTCCTGAATATATTCCTGAGACTTGTCTCCGTACGGGCAATGAGCATTGTCAGAATAATACACATACTCATCACCAGGAAGAAGACGGGTTATCTCCCTAAGGACTGACAACCCGCCTTCACCGGAATCAAAGACTCCTATCCTGCTCATTATCAATAGATATTATAGGTCTGCGCCATAGTGCCATACATCTGGCCAAGCACCTCGAGATAAGGAGCCCCGTCTACAAGCGTGAGTCTGTAAACAGTATCGTCAACTCTATAATATTCAACGCCGTTCAATGTCAGAGTACCGTAATCGTCAGGAAGGCTCTGAACCAGGGCACCTGCAGGAGGGACGATTGTCTGATATTGTCCGTTGGAATTTATAATATAGAAAATTCCGTCCTGATAGTAATAATCCCTTGCGGCATAAGCATAGCTCTGTACAAGGCCCAGACGGTTTGCAATCTCGTAAGAAGAAAGAGCCGCATTCGGATTCATCGCAATCGCCTTGTTCTGAGCCATTATCGTAGCATTGTTCTGCGCAATGATTCTGTTCTGCTGATCAATATACCTGTTATTCTCGTCAATGGTACTGTACTGGCGATAGACATTTGAATAATATCCGAATGTAACGGCAGAGAATGCCAGGTCTGCAGCTGCTGCGGAAATCGTGATGCCGAACGGAGGACGACATACGATGTAATGTCCGCCGTAAGATCTGTAATAAACGTCATTGTAGATATAATAGTCTACTCCGAAGTATCTCGCCACGCGATGTTTTGGAGGAAGCACCTCTACTCTGTATCCGAAACAATGCGGATCTTTGTGCGCATAGAAATTTCCCGGACGGTCATACGGCATAAAGTCCCTGTCGCGAGGCGGAATTCTCTGGACATTGTGGTCTTCAATCTTGAAGTCTCGGGAATTATCCATCTTTGAAGAGTTTCCACGATAGTTGTTTCCCGATTCGGTACGCATCTGACTCGTGACTGTGCTGAGACCACTCTTTGTCACATTAGAATTGCGGCGCACGCTCGATGTGGTGCCGGAATTCTGACGGACCTGACTTGAGTTATCTGTCGTCTGTTTGGTTGTAGCGGTGCCTGACGACTGACGCACTGTCGAAGACGTGCCTGATGTACGACGGACTGATGTAGTGCCGCTATTCTGACGTGTCTGGGTTGATGTCGTTCCGCTCTGAGTCGTAGTCCCAGTGGTCTGGCGGACTGTCGATGATGTGCCTGATGAACGGCGGACTGATGTAGTGCCGCTGTTCTGGCGCGTCTGGGTTGATGTCGTGCCGCTTGAACGGGTCTGAGACGAAGAAGACGATCTTGTTGCAGATGAGGAAGAACGTGTCTGCGTGTTGGAAGACTTATTCTGTGATGAACTTGTATTTCCGTTATTAGTAGTGGTCCTGCGTTGAGTGGTCGTAGTTGTGGTACGCCTTGTCTGCGCGATCATATAATCAGGACCGGCAAGCATTGCTAACGCAGCCAGCGAAGCCAATGCGAGATTGCGAATTTCTTTCATAATACTCATTCTTTATGATTCTCCGAACGCCTGCGCGCTTGAAAAATCCAGGTTAATCGTATAGGTAATACCTCTTTGAGAGCGCCTTGAAATCAGACACATCCTTATTCCAATAATCGATGATGTCTTCGACCTCAAGACGCTTTGAAAACGTTTTTCTTACATAATCCGTACCACAGACCTTGTCAAACATCCCCATCCTGGACTGCGCCATCTGGAAAGGATTTCTGCCCGGATAAAGTCTGTGAAGCGCCTGCATCACGTAAAATTGAGTCAATGACACAGTTGCAGCCTCATAATCAGTGTAATGGAACTGAACTCCGTGTATGAGCTTTCCCTGGCTGCTTCCGGCGATGGGCTTGTAATGTATTGTCCTGAAAGCAGTTCCCGGGAGGTTGTAGCTGTCAAGTTCAGTCTTAAGTTTGTCAGCCTCAATCCATTCCGCAGCAAAAGTCTCGAAAGGGAGAGTATATCCGACGCCCACATTGAGATAGCCGTACAATTCACCTGAAATGCCTGAAGACGGATAGTCGATGGCAGTCTGCGGATATGGAATGTTAGGCGAAGGCAGCACCCACGGCAGACCAGTCTCCACATAAGTCATATCGCGATGCCAGCCGTCCATAGGAATCACGCTTAGCTTGCATTTCAATGGAGAATCATAACCTCTCTGTCCGCGGTTCATTCCTTCTTCATTGATCATAATCGCCAACTCTCCGACCGTAAGGCCATATACATAAGGAATTTCAAATTCGCTCACGAATGAGAAAAATCCCGGTTCTACATTGCAGCCTTCCACTTTGTTGCCTCCGAGCGGGTTGGGACGGTCCAGGACCATAACCTCGATTCCCTTCTTTGCGCAAGCACGCATAACAAGGCCCAAAGTGCTTATGAATGTATATGAGCGTGTGCCGACATCCTGGATATCATAGACCATTATGTCTATGCCGTCCAGCATCTCCTGTGAAGGCTCACGGTATTTTCCGTAGATTGAAAAGACCTTTATGCCTGTCAGCTGGTCAATCGAGTCATCCACCAAATCCCCGGCATAGGCATCTCCGCGGACGCCGTGCTCAGGGCCGAAAAGTGCAACCAAGTTCACATCTTCAGCGTCATTCAGAATATCAATTGTAGAACGCAGATTCCTGTCCACGCCGCTTGGATTGGTCACGAGTCCGACTCTCTTGCCCTTGAGGCCTTCAAACCCACGGCTTTCCAACACTTCTATGCCCACGCGGACGTTGACCTGTGGTCCTGCGGACATACATAACGGTGCAAGGAGCGAAAAGATGCACAGACAGAATGTAAACTTGGTTCTAAGCATATAATGTATTGATTATTCCTCGATTGAGGCGATTTTCCCTGCGAAAAGAATGCTGTTGGTTTCCGCATTGAAAATGGCGAACACGAACGGCCTTTCAACATTCATTACAAACGGCCTCGGTTCCGGTGCGACAGAAGTCAGCCTCATTCCTATTGAAGTCACGGCAGCAGCCTCGGCCCCTTCCTCATTAACCTCGATAAAGCATTTCTGCTTAACCTCGTCAACTGCAACTCCTTTACCTGTAATGGAAGAGAAATCGGCAGCATCCGAGAAGGCCAAGTTCATTCCGAGCGACTTAAGAATGCCGTTGAGAATCATAGTCGTATTCACCTTGAACTTAGGCATTGACAACGCTACCTGGCGGTATCCGGCATCTGAAATTGCTTTTGTAAATCCGGCTGCGCTGAGGGATGACACAAGAGCCTTGATATCAGCACCTTCTTCCGGAAGGCAAATCGCCATCTGCCACTCGCCTGACTTGTATGGGAGGACAACAAAGCGGCAATTCTCAGCCGTACCGCAGCAGAGTTCGTGCTTGAGGTGCATAAAATCTACTGTCTGATCACCTGAAGGGCTGTGGAAAACAGCCTTGGATGTGGTTTTCTTGTTGAACTGATATTCCCACGGAGCCTTGAAATATAACGCGTTGAGAATAAACATCACCATATCGGGATTTATCTGGTCGATAATCTCCGGGATTCGCTTCGCCGTATTGTCCGAGCACCATTTGTTTATCTCCTTGACAGTTGCAGGGCTGGAGAAATCACGTTCAGACACCTTTGCCGCATACGGGCCTTCGATTACTTCACGGAAAGCAGGAAGTATGCTAAATCCGGAATGCAGCCAGATTGAATTGGCGCTTGAAATTGTGTAGTCCGAGCTGGATTTCAGCACATCAGACTTGTAAGAAGAGCCTTTGAGCACTGCTTCAATCTCTGACTTGGTCTGGCCTTCAGCGCCCTCCGACAGCATTGACAGCGCCATTCCGGCACTATACGGAGAGACTACGACATTTGCAGACTCCGACGAGGAAGTCACTGCCGCATTGAACAGCGAAAGGCCGAACGCCAGTTTCCCGTTTTCTTCAGCAGTTGCAGAAACCGGTGCAGATACATTTTTCATTGTATTGGTCATATTATCGGACGATGCATTATTTGCAGTCGTTTTTCTCTGTGTTCCGCAAGAGACCACAGACAGAATCGCGAGAGTAAAAATGAACTTTTTCATATTTTCTAATGATTTATCATTCAATGAATTATTTTCTTAAAGTCTTTCCGTATTCCGGATCAACCTTGATGAGTTTGGTAACAACGACTGTGCCCAGACAGCAAATCATCACCATCCAGAAGAAGAGTTCATATCCAAGCCACTCCTGAAGGTAGCCTGCGAATGCGCCCGGAATCATCATACTCAGGGCCATAAATGCGGTGCATATCGCATAGTGGGAAGTCTTGAATTCTCCCTCGGAAAAATACATCATAAATAGCATATATGCGGTGAATCCGAAACCGTAGCCGAACTGCTCCACGGCGACGCAAGTCCCTATGACGGCAAGGTTATGTGGCTGAGCCATACTCAGATACACGAATGTAAGACACGGCAAAGTTATGCAGGCGGCCATCGGCCACAAAGATTTTTTCAGACCGAGATGTGACGCCATCATTCCTCCGAGAATTCCTCCGAGTGTAAGGGCGGCGACTCCGATTGTGCCGTAAACGATTCCCAGCGCAGATGTAGAAAGTCCTAAACCTCCGTTCTCAGGTGAGGACAAGAGGAACGGATTGACCATTTTCAGAAGAAATGCCTCAGGCAGACGATACACCAGCATATATATGATGGCAATCCAGACGCCGGGCTTTTTGAAGAATGTCACGAAAGCATTTGCGAATTCGCCTGAAGATGAAGACTTTTTGTCAGACACGACTGGGCGGTCATTCTGCGGACGCGGCATCGAGAATGTGTGATAAATCGTGATTATCGAGAATATCACGGCCGTGACTCCCAATGTTACAGACCACGCAAACGGGATGTTTCCTGTCTTCTGTTCCAGGATGCCGGCGATTACGACAAGCACGCCCTGTCCGAATATGGACGAGAGACGATAGAATGTGCTCCTTATGCCGACAAAGAATGACTGCTGGCCGTGATCGAGGGCTATCATATAAAATCCGTCCGCGGAAATATCATGCGTAGCGGAAGCGAATGCGGTCACCACAAACAACAGCAAAGTGAATATGAACATCGACATAGGGGTCTGCACCGAAGATATCAGAGTTGCATCCGGATGCGGTATAGTCAGAGCCAGAAGCACGAATGCGACAGACATTATCGCCTGCATCATAAGAATCCACCATCTCTTGGTCCTGAAGATATCCACAATCGGGCTCCAAAGTGGCTTCAATGTCCACGGAAGATACAGCAGACTGGTGAACAATGCCATCTCACCGTTAGGCACACCCATCTTCGTGAACATTGTCACGGAAATGTTGTTCACTACAAAATACGGCAATCCTTCCGCGAAATAAAGCGTAGGAATCCACCACCACGGAGATTTGAATAGTTCAGAACGGTTCATCTGTTTGTTTTCTGTTTATATACATTGCACTGGCTTCCGGGATAGTAATGCGCAAGAATCTCCCGATAAGAGTACCCTTTGCAGGACATAACTGCGGCACCTATCTGACAGAGCCCTACACCGTGTCCCCAACCTGCTCCCTTCAGGACAATCACGTCCTGCTCTTCTGATACGGAAGACTTCTCCACTTCCACTATGAAGGCGGAACTGCGGAGATGCGATTCCGAAAGGAATTTCCTTATAACCAGCTCTTTACCTATCACCATCGACAATTTTGTCCCGGTGATTGAAAGCAATTTTATCCTGCCTGAAGCACCGCGCTCAAGAGGCTTGATGTCTTTTAGCAGTCCTATATTCTTGCCTGATCTCCTTGAAATAAGTTCTGACAATTCAGCCCTGGTATAACGCGCCTGCCATCTGAAAAAGTCCTCTGTTTCAAGGTCATAGTCATTCAAAACCTGCGACAATACGGCTTTGTCGGAAGTGTTGCAGAAAATCTCAGGATTCTCCGAAGCGCCGTTCAATATCCATTCCCGCGCACCATCTTCACTTGAGAGGTCCTTTACCGCCAACCTGCCTTCAGGGGCGTCAGCAATTGCCTCAAGATAAGGGAAATCCGCATCAGCCCAACAGGTGCTGAATTTCTCCATCATTCCGCCGCAGCACTTTGAGAATCTCGCGTCACATATTTTCCCGTCATAAGTAAGCACCTCGCCCCAAGTCTGGTCGATAGCTTTGCGGACATTCTCTCCGACAGCCATTGTAAGTCCTTCATATCGCTGACAATGGTCATCCGCACACACGTCGAAGAGTTTATGGTCTTCCCTGTCAAACCAACGGACAAAATGCCATACACCGTTGTCCATATAGTCTTCCTTGACGGAAGAATAGCCCTGCGAGCCTGCATTGCGCCTTGACTGAATCTGCGTCAGAAGCCAAGAACGGGATATTACCGCGTGAGCCTTGAGAAATTCGAGAGAAGCGGATGACTTCATCTCGGAAGATATGACGCTCAACAGATAGTCCTCAACGCCGATTACATTGACAGCCACGACATTTTCGCCGTCAACGATGAATTTCAGGGAGCCTGCGAATTTCTGGTCAAACTTGCGCTCCCAATGGAATCCGATACCGATTGTCACTCCATATAATATGAATGTCGGCTCGGCAAACATTGAAGACACGGTCTGCGCATCGAAAATGAGCTCATCGAAAAGCACCCCGTTGTAGGAAATGTGTCCGTTTTCATACGACACTTTCTGCTTGCCCGCACCGTCGGAAATAATCTCGAACTCGATTTCCTTACCGGACATTATACCAACCTGGACTTCCTGCTGCGACCTGGTAACTTTCCAGATTATATTGCGCTCAGTCTCAGCGCTTACGGAAACCTCTGAAAGCATTTCGCTCAAGAGTTTTTCGTCCAGTTTGGCGTAGTCTGATGCCTCTGGAACAATGAATAGTCCGGCCATATCGGCACAGCCTGGGCTCATTGTCAGATGATCTACGCCTTCCGAAAAATAATGATGCGAGCGGTGTTTGTCTCTGGCAAGAAGTATTGCACGATACTCTCCGAACCTGCCGTGAGATATGCCTGACAATTTCTGCGTAGGCTTTACCTTGTACCAGGCGAGGAGGTTGAACATCGGCTCGGTCTCATCAGCCCTCTGCGGCAAACAGTCAAGCAATCTGTAAAAGAGCTTAGCCATTGACTTTGAGGTACTTGCCGTCAGCACAAATACTCCGCGCGTGAATTTGTCGTAATGATATAGTTTTGCGTCCTGGACAGATGCCAGATATGAAAATCCGTCCGGTACGGCACCGTCCGAGGCAAGACTGCCCAGTTTTGCGTCAACGTCCGATTCCAGAGGCATAATCCCGCGCGGGGCAGCCTGGAAATGGAAATGATCCGGAGCGGAGGCGCCGCATTTAGGTCCGTTGTAGAAGAATGTGAACGAAGGATGATGCCTTGTCAGATCCGTGAGGTCGGTCATCCTATGCCATATAGACTGCGGAGAATGGGCGTCGCGTGCGATGACCAGATGCTCCGGAAAAATCGGATATGGATTGACCAGAATATCATATTTGCGGCCTTTTCTACCCTCGAATTTAAGAGAACGCTGCTCGGGAGGACGGTTGTCGGGGCACAGAAAACATTTTCTGGCCAGTATGGAAGTTTTGTCAACCTTGGCGGCAGAAGAGCGTATCCTTGCCGGATTGTGCTGCAGTTTCACTTCCAGACCGCCCACCGTCAATGACCTGGTTTCAGCATTCTTGAGCGACCGGAAATTTGCGGCTGCCTCAGGCCATACTGAAAGCTGATCGTGGACAAATTTGTCTATTAGAGGATCCGTCATCTTTTATTCCTCAGATTTGATAATATTCTGGCATTCAACTCCCAAGTACGCACACTGTCCTTGTAATAGTTGTTTGAGTTCACTCGGGTAATGTCAAGTGCCGCATCTGAATTGCCCTCCCAACGGCGGCAGCAATATATCGGTTCATAGATTCTGCCTATGCGGTATTCTCTGCTGATACGCAGACCGACGGCATAATCCTCACCGTAACTGACATTTGGGAAATTTATTTCGCGCAAGAGGGGGACGTAGAATGCTCTCGGAGCGCCGAGCCCATTGATTCTCAAGGCATTGTTCTTGCCGTTCGCATCCGTCCACTCTTTATGGTCAATCACTCCGGGAGGCAGAAGGTTCATATTGAAATCCGTCATTTCGTATGAGCCTATGACCATAGCGCATTTCTCCTTGCGGAACACGTCAATGACCTTCTGAAGAGTCGTGCCGTCATTGTAAACGTCATCACTGTCGAGCTGGACTGCATACTGTCCGCAACGTTCGTCGTGCACAGCCAGATTCCAGCAACCGCCTATTCCCAGATCATCGCGCTCAGGATTGAGCACTACAAGCCTAGGGTCATCGATTTCCGCCAGCACCTGAGAAGTACCGTCTGTAGAATGGTTGTCCACAACTATGACATTGTATTCAAAATCACATTCCTGGGACAATGCGCTCAGAACTGCATCTTTCACGGTGCGTATCCTGTTGAAAACAGGTATTACGACGGAAGCCAGCACGACATCAGATTCTTTCACATCCAACGACTTGGCTCCAGGCTCAAGAAACGCCCCTATACGTTTGAGATATGCAGTGCAGATTTCTTCCATCTCAATCTGGACCTCACGGTTTCTCGGATTTACATAATCGAACTGCTTCTCGCCTGATTTTCTGAGATCCGTCTCCTCCTCCGTGTACAGGAATTCTCCTATATGCACAATCTTTCCCATACGGAGACGCAAGTCGTACATCGCTCCGAACGAATAATTGACAGACATATCTGCAACCGCCTTCTTGAACGCGTTTGAGCGGAACACCTGTACAGGTCCGAAATCGAAATCATCTCTGAGCGCACCTGCCTGACAGTCAATGACCGGATGCTTATGACGCTGACCATCAATCAGTTCATAATAGTCAGAATAAAGCATATCGGCGCCGGTATATTCCGCTACCTCAGCGAAACGCTCCAACGCCAGATACCCCAGATTGCAGTCAAAGGGTTTCGTATTTATCAATATGAAATCTTCCGTCAATGCAGAAGACACTTTGCGCAGGTCATCGGTACTTCTTACCGGGACGTCTGAAAGGATCTTGAAACTTGCCATAGACTTATAAAAGCGCTTCCAACGACTTTCTTATCTTTCTGAATTCACCCTCGAAGTTAGGTGTAAACACGGATTTGCCGATATTTTCCTCAATTTCATCCATTGACCAGTAACGCCCCTCGGAGACCTCGTCCAGGTCCGGCTGCGGAGTGAAATTGCCAACCGCCGCAAAAATGCTCACCAGTTCACGTTCGGCAGCACTCTGGAACACATAGTTGCCGAGATAGATCGGATTATATTCCGTAAACTTCAGTTCTTCTCCCGATTCCCGGAACAGAGCCTCTCTGATATACTCGCCATACGCCACGTGCCCGCCTACCGCAGTATCCCAATATCCCGGAAGAAGGTCTTTTTTCATTGACCGCTTCTGAAGGTACAACTGGTCGTATCTGTTCAGAATATGCAGGTGAACCACAGGATGCAGAAGCATTGAGCCGTTATGGCAGTTTGCCCTGGATGCTCTGGCATAAACCACTCCGTTTTCGCGGATTATCGGCAGCATTTCAACGTTGCCGCAAGGCGCACAATCGCCCCCTGTCGCTGTCGGCTTAGGCAGGACAGGAGCAGGCGAACCGGGATATATCAACTCAAGCATTTTCAGCTACTTACAAAGTAAACAATATTATAAGCTGTGCCATTAGCACTCGCATAAACATTGTCAAAGGATATACGGTAGCGTAGCTGATTGACGGATAGTCAGTTCCATACATCTCCTGAGAGAATGCAAGCACCGGAGGGTTTGTAGTACCGCCGGAAACCAGACCGCACAGCTGGTAGAAATTCAGTTTGAACACCAGACGGCCCAGCAACATAATGCAGATTATCGGTATCAACGTGATGAGGGCACCGTACAATATCCACCAGTAACCTCCGTTTACGATGGAACTTACGAAGTTCTCACCTGCACCGAGTCCGACAGCCGCAAGGAAGAATGAGATACCGATTTCGCGGATCATCATATTCGCACTCAAGGTCGTATAAGTCGTGATTTTCCATTTCGGTCCGAAATATCCGAGGATAATCGCCATAATGAGCGGACCTCCGGCAAGACCGAGTTTGATAGGCTGAGGAATTCCAGGGAACTTGATCGGAAGGCTTCCGAAAATGACACCGGCCACGATACCGAAGAAAATAGGAATCAGGTTAGGGTGGCTGAGGCTTGCGGCCTTGTTTCCGAACAGTCCGGCAACCTTGTCCATCGCATCTTCAGGTCCTACAACAAGAAGGCTGTCGCCGACGTGCAGATACAGATCAGGACGTGCCACGAGTTCAACTCCTGAACGGAACACACGCGTAACAGAAACGCCATAGATAGAGCGCACATTGAGGTCCCTCAGACTGCGTCCGGTGATGGAAGACTTCGTAACGGTAATCTTCCTTGCCACCATATGGCTTTCCGGCTTATCCCACTCCTTGAATGACATCTCAACCTCTTCACCGAACAAGATTTTTGCGAGATCTTCATCGTCGTGAGATGTTATGACGAGCAGTTTGTCATTCTCGTGAAGCACAGTATCAGAGCCCGGCACACAAAGTTCACCGTTTCGTGAAATTCTGGAAATCACGAACTTATTGCCGTTATCTCTGGTCACTTCAACGATCTTTCTACCGAAAAGGGCTGGATTCTTGACGATGTAGCTCGCACGTATGGCACCGGTTCCAAGACGGCCCTCATTGTCGAGCTCCTCTTTTTCCTTTGTGAGGTCAATCTTGAATATGGATTTGAATGCCATCAGAAGAATGATCACACCGAGTACACCGATAGGGTATGAAACCGCATAAGCGGAAGCTATGCCAGATGTTGCTGCAGAGGCTTCGTCCTGTGTCGCTCCGCTTGCCAGCATTGCGTCAGACAATGTCTGCTGTGCGGCACCGAGTCCAGGGGTATTGGTTACAGCACCGGACATAACACCGGTCATAGTGTGAAGGTCCTCGCCTGTCACAAGATGAATCAGATACGTCATCAGCACCGACAACATTACAAGCGCGACGGCAAGCATATTCATAGTAAGACCGCCCTTCCTGAAAGAATGGAAGAAACCCGGGCCAACCTGAAGACCGATACTGAACACGAACAGGATAAGACCGAAGTCCTTCATAAATGAAAGGATATGCGGATCGCACCTGAGTCCGAAATGACTGAGAAGGATACCGACAAAAAGAATCCAGGTCGAGCCTATCGATATTCCTTTGAATTTGAATCTGCTGAGGTACAGACCTACCGCAATCACTGTCGAAAGCAACAGGATTGTGTGGGCGATACCAGTCCCGAAGAATAACTCTCTCATAGACTTTTATAAATTAATTTTAACACAAAATGCTGATTTACCGTCCGTCTTGCCGTCAATGAAATATGTTACGGCACCGGATTCCGACACCTGGCGGACTTTTTCCAGGACAATTTCCTCTCCCGCGTGGGTCTCGTGATTGAACGCGATGGTCACATTTTTGACAGGAGCAGCTTTAAGCTCCTCAAAATCAATGCAGTCCATCGCCCAGACAAGATATCTGGCGTTGTTTGTATGCCCGAGAAGGTCTATGTCTGAATATTCCACTTTGTGGACTCCAACAACCTCAGGTTCAACGCCTCGCGGAAGCATAACCTTATCCGCCGGCTTTTCTATCGCTGAAAGTTTGCAGATGGAATCTGGAGGAATCATATCGAAGATTCCGTTATCGCGGCACATAGTCCTGTTCACGACATCCAACACCAGCCAGGAACTCGTACCCTTGACCATCGTTTCACCCTCCGCGTTTTTCAGTTCAAAATCCCTGAGAAAGAAAGGTCCGTAAGCCCCTTTATGCCAAGTCCCCAATTTAATATTGTCCCTCCACATCGGATATTTGTGGAATTCGAAATACATTCTTGAAAGCACCCAGGCAGTACCTTTTTCCTGCAGAGCGTCATATCCGAATCCCACCGCCGTAGCTGCCTGATATGCAATCTCTTGTGCAAGATCCATAAAGGCTGCCGGCTTTAATTTCTTATCATAATCCACATCATAACAGGGAATTTCCGTGTTGATGACATATTTATTTTCCGCGTTGTATTTACCGTTCATCGTACGATTTTCGTCAATCCTGCAAAATTACAAATCTAATCCGACTTATTCAACAAAGCGGGGCTGACTGTTTCTGAAGCGTTTTAATATCAATAAACGGGAATCAGGCACTACCCGATGTACTGGAAGTGACATTAGATTGCATTTAACGCGCAAAATAACGGCACAAAATGTGTAATTTTTCCGCATTAAAATTTTCACTATATATTTGCAGACGAATTTAACACACAGTACAGTATTATGGAGTATTTTATAAAGACATTCGAGAAGACTTTACACAGATGCTGGGAGAAACCGGCACTGGACGAATATAGATCATCATCAGAAACTTACGGCAAACTCGCCGTAGATATCGAGACAATCCACCTATACTTCAAGGCTGCAGGCCTGAATTACGGTGACAAGATTGCGATAAATGCACGAAGCAGCGCAAACTGGATCAAGACATTCATGGCAGCCGTTTCCGGAGGCTATGTCGCTGTCGAATTGTTCAACGGATATACCGCAAAAGATACTCAGGCTCTCGTGGACCATTCCGACAGCCGGATTCTTTTCACCGAGAAGTCCATCTACAAGGATATGGATTTCGAGGCAATGCCTAAATTGCTCGGTGTGATAGATCTTAAAAGCGGTGCTCTGCTGGATGCCAGAGGCGATTTCGCCAACATATATGCACAGCGTGACCAATATTTCGTGCAGGCGCACCCTACAGGATTGCAGCCGAGCGACATACACTATTGCGACAGGCCTATGGAAGAGATGTGCGCGATAATGTACACATCCGGTTCCACTGGATTTCCTAAGGGCGTAATGCTGTCCGTCAAGAACTTCAGCGCCAACATCGATATGATTCCAAACCATTGCCCGTATCGCGAGGGTGACAACTATGTCAGCGTGCTTCCGTACGCGCATATTTTCGGACTTACATTCGATGCCATCGCGCCTCTCTGCTATGGAATGCACCTGGTTGTGCTGTTCGTTCCGCCAGTACCGTCAAACCTCAAACCTGCATTGAGGGAATTCAAACCGAGGGTATTCTTCGCCGTTCCGCTTATTCTCCGCAAGATGATTGACGATACGATCGGGGAATTCATCAACAGCAAGAGCGGCAAGGCTAAACTTGAGAATTACGAGGAGAATCCTGATTTCTGCAATGCCTTGAGAATCATATTTATGGAAGGTATGGGCGGGAACATCGAGGAGTTCGTGACCGGCGGCGCAGCCATTCCGGACAAAATCGAGCAGCTGCTTGCTGTCAAACTCAAGACTCCATTCGTGACCGGATACGGAATGACAGAATGTGCTCCGCTTTTGAGTGTGGGACATCTGGGACATTACAAGCTCAAATCCGTTGGCGAATATGTAAGCGAGCACGTTGACGTGAGAATTGATTCGGCAAACCCTCACAATGTCGCAGGAGAGCTGCTCGTCAAGGGTGATGTCGTATTCTCCGGATACTACAAGAATGAGGAAGCGACAAAGGCTGTGTTCACGGAAGACGGCTGGTTCCACACCGGAGACCTCGGCACTATCGACAAGGACGGCACACTGTTCCTCGTGGGAAGGTGCAAGAGTATGCTTCTTTCATCCAACGGCCAGAATATCTATCCGGAGGAGATTGAGGTCGTTCTGAACAATATGCCTTTCGTGGCTGAATCTCTTGTGGTAAGCCGCAATGAGAAGCTTGTAGCCATCATCGTACCGGACCAGAATGCGCTTGCAGATGCCGGAACTGATGCTGACAGTCTCACCCAGATAATGGATGCCAACTTGGTCGGTCTCAACAAGATTATCCCTGGCTACTCGATGGTATCTTCATACGAACTCCGATACGAGCCTTTCGACAAGACTCCTAAGGGCAGCATCAAGCGTTTCAGGTATCAGTAGGTTTAGCGAGACTTCTTCAGTCGTTGTTCTTCGTAAAAGTCAACCTGCTGTTTCAAGAAATTCCTCGCTCTTCCAGAGCGAACCGAAGTTTGATTGGGGAGCGGATAGTATTATCCAAAACCTCTTTCGGGCGTTTTTCCCTTGAATCATCCGGCTACGTTTTCAATCAATTCCTCGCTCTTCCAGAGCGAATTGAAGTTCAATTGGGGAGCGTACTCCCCAAACCCCTTGAGTCGCGTATACGCTCCGAAAGTTTTAACTTTGAATAGTCCACAGGATCGAGGCTGATAGAGATCGAGGAGGCGTGTCCACCCGCGGACACGAGTAGCGGGAGGGTGCCCGACGGAGACAAGTGGTCGAAGACCACGCAGAAAACGTTGGGAGGGTCCGGAGTGATCGAAGAGAACGGAGTCCTCCTCGATTTTTATCAGCCTGCAGATGTATTATAAGCAAAAGCGGAAATGAATTTTGGAGGAGATGAGGACTGGATTGTCCTCGTCTCCTCCTCATTTCTTGGAGAAATTGTGTCTAGTTAGAGGTTAGACTTGCGACTTGCTTTATTATTAGTTAACCGTAATTATTTCACTGTAATTATTGTCCTCAAATAGCGTGTCAACTCAGGGAAACCGTTATCGGTAGCCTGCAACACGAGATGAATAGTCTGACCCGACTGCGCGTCAGCAGGAACCGTCACGACAGCCTGAGCGACTGACGGATTCTCTATTGCAACATCACCACTGTACGTTCCTACAGGGAACACCCACCATTTAAGCTTGACATCATTTCCGTCAGGATCAGATACGCGAGCATTGATTTTCACCTTCTCGCCAGCCTTGGCAGTTATGTCGAACGGACCTTTCACAACCGGGAAATGATTTGCATCAGCATATTCCGGAGTAACCGACCATTTCATTCTCGCCACCAGCTGATTCATCCTTTCCGGATAAAGGTTAGGGAATACTGGATTCTCATCCGGTTTGCCGGCATTTCTATACAACGCCAGAATCTCAGCCAATCCGGTCGTATCCTGTTTTTCTTTTGAAGACTTCTTCGCCTGCGCATTTATATCCGTACCCATATAGGTATATTTCCTGTCCGGAGAGCCGAGTTTGCGTCTTCCTGACCATCCGCCCCAAGTATCATCCACCCAGGCACGGAGACCGTTGTCGATAAGGTTGAAATAGCAACCGCTGTCACCATCACCATACCAAGTGCCCTTAGGCTGAATCGGACGCCAGATGATATAACCTTGTTTCTGCAATTCCTCTTTGGTAAACTCGCCTGAAGGTCCGATGAAGTCCGTCTTGTCACCTTCCACCATCTGTTTTCCGTCACCCCAAGTTCTGACCAGAGCACCGAGAGGCCCGATTGTGATATTGGCTGCAGTATATTCCGGACTTGTCTGATAATCATATACAGAATTGTCGTAGTTGCTCATCTTGCCGTTATTCGTCATAATCGGAATATCCGGCCAGTTGATTGCGATATAGTTCACATAACATCCGTCCTGATCTCCGGAGAAGCAAAGGACAAGTTTGTCACAGATCTTCTTGTAAAGAGCATCCCAGCCGTCATTTGCCTTGTTCTGCTCCTCAATTGACTTGAGAGCTCTCGCAATGGATGAACTTCCACCCCAGGCCTGGCAGTACACTTTCCCCGGCTTGTTATCAAGAATCACTTCCTTGATGAGGTCAGAACCTGGAGTGTCGTGATCAATCTCACCCTCAAAATCCACATTGCCGATACGGATTTTGGATTTCAACTCTTCGTAAGTAGGATATCCCGGATCGTGGACTTTAAGATTCTCATAGCATTTGCCGTAAGCGTCAACGATGTCATCAATAAATCTTTCATCCCATTTGTAACGCCAGGAAGTCTGAGGACCAAGTCCCATATTGTCATACTCACTTCCAGGGATAAACTGGGTCGTGCCCTTTCCATCACCTCTCCAGTGGAAACGGCTGGCATTATAGACCAGCGCCTCAGTCTGGAAGTCATTAGCGTGAAGCACATAACGGATCATCGAGTTATTGTCGTCCAATTCAGGATCGCAGGTCACAATCACTCTCGGTTTCACATAGGTACCGTCCACCTGCTTCGGACCGCAGCCTGAAATAAGCACTGCAGATGCCAGAACGGATAATATTGTATATGCTGTTTTCATATCTTTTTGTTTTTGTCATTAAAATCCGCGGGAGTCCGGCCGCAGTCCGGCCGATATTTCCCGCCATACATATCTGTCGGAATATCACTATTTGAACAGAAGCGGCGCAAATTCCGAGAGGTAAAGCCTCCAGCAATTCCACACGTGTCCGCCGCCTGATTCGCGGAAGACATAAGGCTGACCGACTTCATCAAGAAGGCCTTTGAGACTGTCACACGCGCTTTTCAAGAAATCCTGATCTCCGATACCGATCCAATAGAGAGCGACTCCATCATTCTTCTGATCGATAAAACTCTGCTTGAATCCCGGCTCGGTGACATCCTGACGGATACCTGAGGAGAATACTCCTACATAATTAAACTTATTCCTATAAAGGCGGGAGATATTGATTGCGTGTCCGCCACCCATAGACAAGCCAGCTATCGCACGGCCCTCTTTTGAAGCGATGGTCCTGAAGTTAGAGTCCACAAAATCGACAATCTCCATAAAGTTCTTGACATATTTCTGGTCAGGATCTCTGAAATGATATGGTTTGTAATATCCCAACGGGCTTTCTCCAGGGGCAGCCTGCATATCCGCGTGGCCGTTCGGCATAACGATAATCATAGGCTCAGCCTTGCCCTGGGCAATCAGGTTGTCAAGAATCTGACAAGCACGGCCGAAGCCTACCCATTCGTTCTCATCGCCGCCGGAACCGTGAAGGAGATAGAGCACCGGATATCTCTTATAGGAAGACGTTTCATATCCTGCCGGAGTATAAACGTTAAGCCTCCTGTCCGTTCCGATACCGTTGGAATGATACCACATACTGTGAAGAGAGCCGTGAGGCACATTGTTTACCTTGAACAAGTCTGCCAGTCCGCCGCCTACGAGAAAGACGTTGTTAACAGTTGCGAAATCCCTGTAAACGTGCGGATTGTTGGGATCAATGGTAGAAACCCCATCAACCATGAACGTATAGCTGTACAATTCTGAAGGGAGGGGGTCAGTGGTATATGTCCACGTGCCGTCCTTGCCTTTCTTCATATCGATAAGCCGTGCACCGACCATACCGGCGATATTCTTGTTGTCATCTTTGTTGGTGACAAAGTCTCCGCATATCTGCACTTTCTTCGCATCAGGGGCAATGAAGTTGAATGTCACGGTATTGTCATCATTCACGATTGCCGACTTTATATCCTGCGAGATGAACAGATTTTGCTGGGCAAACACCGACATTCCCAAGGAAAGTGCGGACAATGCAAGAAGTAATTTCTTGAAATTCATATTATTAGTCTTAGTATTATACTTAAAATCAGTTTATTGCCCGTTTACTTGAAAAGAAGAGGAACGAACTCTGTAAGATAGATTCGCCAGTTATTCCACACGTGACCACCACCTGATTCCATATATTTGTATGGAAATCCGATTTCATCAAGTTGCTTGCGGAAAGCCACGTTGTTCTTATACAGGAAATCCTCCGTGCCGATGCCGGTCCAATAGAGCTTAGGCTTGTTGGCCAGCTGCACCTTCAACTTCTCCTCAAAGTTCTGATAAACAGGAGATTTGGATACATCCGACACACCTACCGCAGCAGAGAACAGACCTACATATCCGAAACTCTTAGGATTGTTTGCCGAAATGTATGCGGAATGGAATCCTCCCATCGAAAGTCCGGCTATTGCCCGGCTGTCTTTCTTGGCGATGGTGCGGTATGTATTGTCCACATAATTGACGATTTCCATAAAATTGGACTCGAAAGCACCGTCCATTGTTCCAGTCTTGAAATAATGAGGCTTGTAATATCCGAGCGTGCTTTCTCCTGGAGCAGCCTGCATTGCCGTGTGGCCGTTCGTCATCACTACTATCATCGGGACAGCCTTTCCCTGGGCAATCAGATTATCCAATATCTGGCAGGCGCGGCCGAAATTCACCCACTCGTCCTCATCACCGCCCATTCCGTGAAGGAGATAAAGCACCGGATATCTTTGCTTGCCGGAATGCTCATATCCTGCTGGAGTATAGACATTTATCCTCCTGTCCATATTCAACGCCGCAGAATGATACCAGGTGTGGCTCAGTGTACCGTGAGGCACATCCTTGACCATAAACAGATCGCCAATGCCGCCACCGACAACAAAGACATTATTAATCGTCGCAAAGTCACGATATACGTGCGGGTTGTTCGGGTCAATCGTAGGAATGTCATCCACAATGAACTCGTAGCTGTAGAGCTCCGAAGGAAGCGGAGATGTAGTCAGAGTCCATATTCCGTCCTTCCCTTCTTTCATATCAACCAACTTCGAACCCACCATACCGGCAACGTTCTGGCTGTCATCCTTTCCTGTCACGAAATCTCCGGCAATCTGCACTCTGTGCGCTTTAGGCGCAAGGAAATTGAATGTGACGCTGTGGTCATCGTTCACGATAGCCGACTGGATATCCTGAGAAATAAACAGGTTCTGCTGAGCAGATACGCTCAAACTGAATAAAGCCAATGCGGCGGTTAAAAATGTCTTGTTCATTATCTTATGTGATTTTATATCAAACTACCAGCCCGGATTCTGTTTCATATTGGCGTTCACGCTCATCTCATCTGCCGGGAACGGAAGAAGCTCGTGCTTTCCTGTCTTGAATCCGACAGTGCCTGCCGTATTGTATTCCACATACTTGACATTGCCGTCAGAATCGCAGTGAGGATGTGTCACTCCCCTGTCCTTGAGAGCTGTCGCAGCATCGCCCCAACGCAGAAGATTCTGATACCTGAGTCCCTCGAAGCACAATTCCACGAAAGTTTCGTCCTTGATAGTCTGCAGGTCAACTGAAGACGCCTGAGGAGCCTGCGCACGTGTACGGATCTTGTTAAGATATTCCAGAGCCTTGCCGGAATTGCCTGCCTGCAATTGAGATTCAGCAGCAAGAAGCAGCACTTCGTCGTAACGCATAATGTGGTCCGTAATAGGATAGAAATATGCTGAGCCGTTGGACTTTATGATTCTGTACTTGAAATTGTAGTAGCCCTCGTTGTCATATATTTCCATACCTGAATTGATGGAGGTGCCGTACTTTGTCTTCAAATCATCATAAGTTATCACGAAGTTGTTCAAACGATATCCGTCCTTGCCTTCTATCTTAACGAAAGTATCATAGAGAGACTTGGTGACACCTACCTGGAAGCCCCAGGTCCAGCTCCAGAACGGAGAATCTGAAGTGTAACTGTACTTCTCACCACGGAGTCCGGTATATGTTCCGTGGAATGTTATATTCGCAGCCGCATTGGAAGGATCATTCACCGCACGCATCACAAATACATCCTCAGAGCTGGCAACTCCTTCTGCAGTACCGAAGTTAGTAAGATCTGCCTGCAATTCAAACAGGCCGGTTCCGATAACCTTTTCAAACGCAGCAGCTGCCTCAGAGTATTTCTTCTGCCACAGATAAGCCTTTCCGAGCAGGGCCTGCGCAAATTCCTTTGTAGCTCTGTAAGTTACGGAAGACTTTTCAGCCTTCGAGGTAAGATGTCCGCTTGAAATTGCGTCATTGAGGTCTGTTTCAACAGAAGCCCACAATTCTTCAACAGTACTGTTGCTCTGCATATACTCTTTCTCTTCCAGAACCTTGTTCACGAGCGGAGCTGTACCCCACAACGTCACCAGTTCAAAATCCGCCCAAGCGCGGAACACTTTGGCCTCGGCCACTGCACGTGCCTTGATGTCAGTATCAGGATTAACGCGTCCTATAATGAGATTCGCCCTGTATATCAGCGTATAAAGACGTGAATACAAATTCTTTATCATCGCATCATCAGTACCGAAGGTAAACTCGCTGTACAGATAATAACTGCCGTCGGCACGGCTTCCTCCACCTGCCCAAACCTCATCAGCAAGGAAGGTTGTAAGGAAACCCATAGACTGAGCATTGAATACAGTTGTTCCTGCGGAATGGACTGACTTGAACTGGTCATACACGGCTACAATCGCCTCTTCAGCCTCATCATCTGTCTTGTAGAATGAATCTATATTCACAACGCTATGCTGCTTGATGTCCAGCCAATCCTGGCACGAGACTGCGGACATAAGTCCAGCCGTCACTGCAAGTCCTGTAATTATATTTCTAAGTTTCATATTGTCAATTATTTATTATTTCACGATAAGGCATCCGATCAGAATGCGAGATTAAGTCCGAAGACAACCTTCTTACGACCAGGATATTGGCCATAATCGATACCGAGACCGCTTGTGCTTACGGAAACCTCAGGGTCGAAGCCAGGGTATTTGGTAAACAGGAAGAAATCGTCAAGTGAACCGTAAATTCTCAAACTTGAGATATGAATCTTTGTGGTCAAGCTCTTCGGGAATGTATAACCCAACTGGATCTGCTTGATTTTGAAATACGAACCGTCGAATACAAGAGCGGAAGACTGGCAATACTTGTCGTACGCGTAATTCATAAGTTTCGCGCTTGGATATTTTGCATTCTGTCCAGGTGTTGTCCATCTTCCGTCGAAGAATGTCTGCAATGTATTGGCCTGGACGCGGGTAGAACGAGGGATAGCGTATGCTATTTCATTTCCCTGCGCGCCGTTTCCGAACACTACGAGGTCGAAATTCTTGTATGCCAGATTGATTGTGAGACCGTATGTGAAATCAGGAATACCTGAACCGATGTTGGTCTTGTCGTTGTCTGTGATGCTTCCGTCGCCGTCGATGTCAGCAAAAATAGGGTCTCCAGTCTGTGCGTCCACGCCTGTATATTTATAACCGCGCATATACCAGATAGGCTGTCCTTTCTCAAAATAACAGGTCAAACCTGTACCGCCTGAGCCGCCGGCTACTCTCGAGAGAGTCTTGTAGATGCTGGTCACCTCATTCTTGAGGGTGGCAATGTTTGCACTGACACCGTAAGAGAAGTCTCCTATTGAATCCCTCCAGCCGAGGTCAATCTCGTGTCCCTTGTTGGATACGTTTCCGGCATTGATTGGTGACAATGTACCACCGACAACAAGTGAAGACGTAACTGTAGGCATTATGAGGTCTTTGGTCTTCTTGTTGAACCAGTCGTATGTAAGAGTGAGCCTGTCATTGAACATGCGGAGGTCGAATCCGAGGTCAATCTGCTCAGAGGTTTCCCACTTGAGGTTGAAGTTGCCGACAGCATTAGGAACTGAACCGGTAGCGTAACCGTCGCCCTCAGCCATTCCGACTTTAATAGTTGACATAATCGTCGCGTCATACATATATTCGCTAAGACCTGCCACGGAACCGTTCTGACCCCAGGAAGCACGGAACTTCAAGTTGCTTACCGGCTTGAGATTCAGCTTCTTCCACCATCCTTCACGGGAAATTGTCCAACCGACAGACACTGCAGGGAAATAGCCCCAACGAGTATTGAGCGGAAGAATCGACAAGTCGGCCGCATCAGCACGGAGAGATGCCTGGATAAAGTATTTGCCCATATAATCGTAACCGAGACGTCCGAAATAAGAAAGATCGGCGGTTTTCAGTTTCTCAGCTCCAGTAACAGTCTTGACTGCAGTACCTGTCTGATTTGCGAAATATGCGTAATTAGGATCAATCTTGGTGATACCGACATTGTCCTGGCCGGTACCGCGAATCTGTCCGGTCTGTGTCCAGTTGGCTCTGTGGGAATAAGACATACCGACCATCGCGCTGATATTGTGTCTGCCGGCGATTGACTTCGTGTAGTTCGCAAAGTTCTCCCACTGATAGTAGGTGTTGGTACCTGAAGTCGCCCCAAGAGTCACGTAATCAGTGTAGGTGTCAGTGTTGGTCACATTCGGCCAAACTGTAGAATTGCTCACCTGGCTTCTGATGTTGTATCCGAGACGTGATGTTATCACAAGCCCTTTGACAGGGGTGAGATCCAAAGATGTTGAACCGCGAAGCTCGAAGTATTCGTTGCTTGCATCAGAGTAATTTACAGTGATATACGGGTTGATGTTGTTTGACTCCTGGAATGGAGACATTGAATAGTAGTCGCCATTGGCATTCTTCACGAATGTATGTCCGGCGTCAATAAGAGTCTGCATGTGTGCAGGGACGTTGTCCTTGGAATAGATGACCGGAGTAAGAGGGTCCATCTGGATGACAGCGGCAGGAAGCGAGTACATACCGCCGGCATTGACAAACTGCATTCTCGCATATCCGAATGAGTTGTTTGTGGTGAGCTTCAGCCATTTCTTGATTTTGTAGTCAGCATTGACTGTTGCTGAAAGACGTTTGAACACATCCTTGTTGCTGATTACAGGACCGTTGTTGTCAAGATAAGACACTGCGGCGTAAACGGAGCCTTTATTGTTGGAACCGGAGAATGCAAGATTGTGACGCTGCATAAATCCAGTCTCGAACGCTACGTCTGCCCAATTGGTGTCCGTATGTCCGTCATAATACTTGCTGATTGTCTCCTCGGAAACCAGATTTCCTTCACGTACCCAAGTGAGATAATCCTTGGCGTTGAGCACCTTAGGGATATGAGCCGCATACTGCCAGCTGAGCTGCATATCATAAGTGATTTTGCTGACACCGCTCGCGGCGTGCTTGGTAGTCACCAGAACGACACCGTTACCGGCCTGCGCACCGTAAATGGCGGCAGAGGCTGCATCCTTAAGGACCTCGATGCTCTCGATGTCACTCGGATCGATGTTGGATATATTCTTGGTTCTCAGACCGTCAACCACATAAAGAGGGTCGGAAGAACTGTTCGAAGAATATCCGCGGATACGGATGGACGACTCGGAACCAGGTGCACCTGATGAGGACACAATCTGCACGCCGGCAGTCTTACCCTGCAACGAACCTGCGATGTCTGTCACAGAACGATTTGCGATATCCTCAGACTTCACCTGAGAAATTGCACCTGTAACGGAGCTCTTCTTCTGCACACCGTATCCGACTACGACAGTCTCTTCCAGAAGCAGATTGTCTTCCTCAAGGACGACATCCAGAGTCGCGCCGGTTGCCTTAAACACCTGAGTGTTATATCCTATGCAGGAAAACTCGATAGATGAACCTTTAGGCAAGGTTATGGTATATTTTCCGTCAGCATCTGTAGCCTGGCCATTCGTTGTACCCTGCTGGATAACAGCGACACCGGCCAAAGGGACATTCTTGGTATCCTTGACCACTCCTGACACAGTTATATCCTGTGCCAGGGCCGACATTGTACATAACAGTACAAGTACGAGTGTAGTTAATAATCTTTTCATCTGTTGATTATTTGAATTAGTTTGAAATAGTGATTACTACGAGGGCTGCGAGGAAGCAGAAGAACATCGCAGAAAGATATTTGCCTGTTCCCGCAGGAGCGCCTTTGAATTCTTTCCAAATAAGCACGCCCCAAATCATTGCTACAAGCGGAGAAGCGTTGCTGAGCGCATAGGTTACTGCAGGATTGCCTGAGCCGGAAGCCATAAAGCTGATGACCATACCGCTCATCCATATAAAACCGCCGAGCATACCGATAAGATGAGTCTTTGTGTCACCGTTGGTGAAATAATCCTTGATGGAGGATTTTCCCTCAACTGAATGTCTCATTGCCACGCCGTTGAGAATCGGTGTCGTGAGCAGCACGCCCAAAGCGAAGAAGAACACTGCCGCATACGGAGTCAGAGTACCGACGCCTCCGGACACATAAGCCGGGTCAATAGCCTTGACAACCAAGCCGTAGAAGAACGCGAATCCAAAACCGGAGATAACAGCGAATATGATACCTGCCAACGGGGTCTTTTTCTGACTGCTGGTCAACTTGTTATAAGAAATCGCACAGAACAGCATCGCGCTGACTGCAAGCACAAGTCCTATCCAGAGAAGTGTTTTATTACCGGTAAATCCTCCTACGAAATAGTTGAAGACAATGCCGCCTACCCAGCCGAGGCCTCCGCCGATAGGGAAACCTACAGACATTCCGGCTATTGAGTTTGCCGCTGTAAGGAATATGTTGGCGAAATTCCATATAAGTCCGCCCAGGACAGCATAACCTACACTCACCCAAGTGAATTCGCCCATCTTCGCACCACCCAGCGTAAGCATTCCTACCAGGGCTGTCAAGAAGAAGCCGAAAATGTAGTCCCAATAAAATAACGTGAATTTCCAGTCCTTGTTGGTCACAAGTTTCTGAGTATTTGCCCAGGAGCCCCAGCAGAGGCAGCAATATACGCAACAAATGATTCCTATAAGAGGATTAGTTACCAGTACCATAGTGTTATTTTTTCAATGTTATTCGTGAACGTAGAGGTCCCATCCGAGATAATTCTCGATCGCATCTCTCAAGATTTCGCGGACATTGCCACGGCAGGCAGCCACGTGATGCTCAAAGCCGTTGCGGCAGATATGTTTCATAAGTTTCTGGAGCTCAGGAACTCTTGTCACCGCGATACATCCGTCCATTCCGTAAGGGTCGTCAGTTATCTGGCCTTCACCGAGATATGCCTTTATACAGCCCTTGCCGTCGTCAGTGGAAATACGGAAATATGTAAAGTCACCGGCTGACACTTTCGCGCTTACGGCTCCGAATGTCTTGACCTTGCCGAGTGTTCTTCCGAGCACGCCGAGTGGGGTTAGCTTAAGGTCATTGTTTCCTATGAATCCGCTAGGGAAGTTTCCGCAATGGGTGCAGACACATTTCTGCCTGTCCTCAGCGAAGTTGTTGTTCCAATCCATAAGTGCGGAAGGATGTCCTGAAGCGAGAGTAAGAGCGTACATTGACACCGCACCTGCCACATCAGTTTCGCAAGCACAAGGCACGAGTCTGTCACCGAGCATACTCATTGCAACGCAGGCTGCGCATCCGTAATTCTGCTCAAGAGAGTCCCAGCACTGGATTGCAAGAGCGTCGCAGTCATTTGCTTTTCTCCAACGCTCTACTGCTACAGCGAATTTCGCAACGAGCGGCATTTTCTCCACGTAAGTTTCAGGAACCTTTGCATATTCCATTATCGACTTGGACTTGGCCAAATACTCAGGATCATTGTCCTCAATCTTCTGAGCCGCGAAAATCACTTCCGACAAATCAGCAGGAACGACGGTGATGCCGTATTTCTGGAGGAGTTTCTCGCTCGCACGGCAGGTGTTGAATCCGAGAGGACGTGTGCCGATCTGGCCTATACGACAGTGTCTCAAACCATTGACCACGCGGCAGATACCCGCGAACTTGTCAAGGTCTTCCTCGAATGTCTTTGAATATATTGAATAGGTATGAAGAGTCGTGTCAGTAAAAGGAATACCATACTGATACAGGTTGTTGCAAACTGAAATCTTTCCGCAGAATGCGTCTCTGCGGCGGTCAAGATCCACTTTGTCATTTTCATCGTCGCAAGCCTGCACAAGAACAGGGACATTGAGGTCAGCGTCTTTGATGGCGTTGATGATTCCGATTTCGAAGCCGAAGTTCGGCAAGGAAACGATGATTCCGTCTATTTCGTCACGATGTTCGCGGAAAATTTTGGAGCATTTGAGTCCGTCTTCGCGGGTCTCGATACTGCTACTTCCGGTCGGAGTGGCATCCTCCGGCAAGATTACATAGTCATATCCCTTTGCCTCAAGGGTTTTGAGAAGATGTGCCCTTACATCCTTCGCCAATGCTGAATTGAAATAAGCCCTTGTGCCGATGATTACACCGAAACACAGTTTTTGATTGTTCTTGTACATAATTATGTGGTTTTATACGTATATGATTATTATCTAATTGTTTAGTGTCATTTCCCCATCGCCCGACGCAGTTATCTGTCATTCGCCGGAAGCCGACGTCATTCCCCGGAAATCAGTTCAGTGACTGCTTTTTTCCATCCCTCGTAAGCCTTGGAAGCCTCCTCTCTATGCGTTGAAGGATTTACGGGAGCATCGCTTATTCTGATGCCTTCAGCCTGTCCGAAATCCGTCCATTTCTTTCTTGCAAAACCGTTCATCACGAATGCGCCGAACGCCGAAGCATCCTCTGTCTCGGACCGTACCACAGGCACATTCAGCAAGTCAGACTGGAACTGCATCAGGAAACGGTTCTTTGTCGGCCCGCCGTCCACCCTGAGTTCGCGCAGTCTCACACCGGCTTCACCCGCCATTGCGCTGACAAGGTCAGTCACTTGATATGCAATGGATTCCAACGCCGCTCTGCAGATATGAGGCTTGCCTGTACCCAAAGTCATCCCCACTATTCTGGCGCGCACGTCGCTGTTCCACCACGGAGCACCAAGACCGGCGAATGCAGGAATAAAATACACACCGCCATTGTCGGGAACAGATGTCGCAAAACCTTCAATTTCAGAAGCGCTGTTTATAAGTTTCAACTCTTTCTCGAGCCAGGCGATTGTAGCTCCGGTGCAATGTATATTGCCCTCGAATCCATAGAAAACCTTACCCAATGCCGCAAAGCCGACGGACGTAACCATTCCGGAAGGAGCTTTGACTGGGTTCTCACCGACATTCACCATAACGGACGACCCTGTGCCGTAAGTCACTTTGCACTGACCCTCGCCGAAACACATCTGACCGGCAAGAGCGCCGTGCGAATCGCCCAAGTCACCCGCAATAACCACAGGAGCGTCAAATACTCCCTCTGCAGTGGTCTCCCCGAAAATCGAGTCTGATGGACGAGCCTGCGGAACCATAGAACGCGGAACCGTGAGCATCGACAGCAGATCATCATCCCAGTCGAGTGTGTGAATATTGAAAAGCAATGTGCGTGAGGCATTTGTATAGTCAGTCGCGTGAACCTTGCCTTCAGTAAGTTTCCATATAAGCCACGAATCGATATTGCCGAGCAGAAGATTTCCAGCATCGGCTGCAACCCGTGCACCTTCCACATTATCCAGAATCCATTTCACTGCACTTCCGGAATAATAAGGGTCTATCATAAGACCACTACGCTCCTGAACAAGAGTCTGATAGCCTTCAGAAACCAACTTTTCGCATATATCCCTGCCGCGCATATCCTGCCACACCACGGCATTGCAGACCGGCTTTCCTGTCCGCTTGTCCCAGACGACAACGGTTTCGCGCTGGTTGGTCAATGCCAGAGAGAACTCGGCATCTTTGTCATTCAACTCATTCTTGACGATTCTGATGGCCTCTACCGTATTCGCATATATTTCCTCAGCATCGTGCTCGACCCAACTTTCCTTAGGATAATACTGATGGTGAGCCACGCTGGACGAATGCAGCAGACGGCCTTCCTCGTTGAACAGCAACGCCTTTGTTGCCGATGTGCTCTGATCTACAGATATGACGTAGCTTCTCATTACTTTGCTGTTTTATGTGCTTTGTAAAATTCAGTTGCAGACTTCGCAACACCCTCTGCATCAATCCCATAATACGCAAACAATTCTTTTGACGTACCGTGGATCATATCTTCGTCAGGCAGCGCAAGAATTTTCACGGGGACAGGGTTTTCGCTGAGTTCCTCAACCACCAGAGCCCCGAGACCGCCGTATATGCTATGTTCCTCGACCGTAACAATGCACCCCGTCTCTTCAGCAGCCTTATGCAGAGCTTCCTTGTCAAACGGCTTGATCCAGGTAAAGTCCAGGACTCTCGCCTCGATACCGCTTTCTTTCAACATATCAGCTGCTTTGACAGCCTGGCAGACCGTTTCTCCGGTTGCTATTATTGTCAGATCGTTACCGCTTCTCAAGACATTCGCCTTGCCCGGCACGCAATCAAAATCGTCATTTTCATATACTTCCCCGATTGCTCCCCTGCCGACTCTGACGAATACCGGTTCAGGATAATTCACCAGCATCTTGACAAGCTTCGACGTCATATTGCCGTCAGACGGAAGCACCACATTCATCCCCGGGAAAGCCCTCAGGACTGCAATGTCGTGCAGACTGTGATGAGTTGCACCCAATGCTCCGTATGCTATTCCGCCGCTCACGCCGAGAATCTTCACCGGATTACGGCTGTATGCCACATCCACCTTCACCTGTTCAAGACTTCTGGCAACATAGAAGCAGGCAGGACCGCAGCAGAACACTTTCTTTCCGCTATGCGCAAGACCTGCTGAAATACCGACCGCATCCTGCTCGGCGATACCGCACTCGACGAACTGCTCAGGCAATTCGTTTGCAAAATCTCCGAGAGTAACAGAACCTCTGGCATCAGTTGTAACAGCAACTATATCTTTATCTTCACGAGCAAGTTCCAACAAAGTGGAGGTAAAGCTCTTTCTGCAATCTTTCATACTGTCAATAATTTATGTGTTTCCTTGTGAGAGTCTGACAGGCTTTTGCTATTTACCGTTCTCAATTTCATCGATTCTCCGGGTAATCTCGTCCACGGCCATCTTGTACTGTTCCTCGGTAGGAACTCCGTGATGCCATTTCGCAACGCCTTCCATATATGAAACCCCGAAGCCCTTTGTCGTATGGTCAATAACCAGATGCGGCACATCCGACTCGGTGTCAATACCGTCAAGAACCTTTACGATATCTGCCACGTCATCACCGTTCATTTCAAGAACCTGCCACCCGAATGCCTCCCAACGCTGCCTGATGTTTTCAATAGGCATCACATCCTCTGTCGTACCGCTGATTTGCAGCATATTACGGTCAATAATCGCAATCAGATTACCGGTCTTGTAATGAGGAGCAGCCATTGCCGCCTCATATATGGAGCCTTCTTCCTGTTCACCGTCACCCATAAGGACAACTGTTTTATAATGACGGCAGTTCATCTTCGCAGCTATCGCCATTCCCAATCCGAAAGACAGACCGTGTCCCAGCGCGCCGCTGTTGACCTCAATGCCTGGCAAAGTACACAAAGGGTGTCCTCCAAGAGGAGAATTGAACTTGCCCAAAGTATCTACAACATCAGCCTCAAGTATCCCCTTTGACTCCAGTACGGCATACAGAGCCTCAACGCAATGCCCCTTGCTGAGCACAAAGCGATCCCTGTCCTCATCTTGAAGATTATCTTTGGTGACATTCATATAATGATTGTAGAGGACTGTCAGGGTGTTCAGACAGGAAAGATCTCCCCCAGTATGCCCGGCACCGGCATTGTAGATAATGTCAATAAGACGCTTCCGATTTTTTTCGGACAGCAATTGCAGAGACTTGATATCCATAGCTTTATATTTATGAAAGCAGTGAAAACTGCGTGGTTCAGTGTTATTAACCGATGCAAATATAAGCAAACGAAAGTAAAAACCAAAAGAAAACGAAAGTTTTTTCAGAAATTTTAACGAATTAACTCCTTTCGTTTCCATTCGTTTTGCCGTAGAAGATATTTTGATTACCTTTGTATTTGATAATTATTGATGTAAAATGGCTCTAAATCAAAGAAGAACAGAAATATTGAATCTTATCCAGGAAGACGGTCACGCCAAGGTTCAGAAACTTTCGAAAATTTTCAAAGTCTCCGAAGTGACCATACGTCAGGACCTGGAAGAGCTGGAGGCTCTGGGATACGTGCAGAGAGAACACGGAGGAGCTTTCCTGAAGGATGTAGGTTCATTCGCCAAAACAGGACAGCTTTTCAACAAATCAAATATGAATGAGAAGCGCGACATCGCGCGCGTAGCCGCCGCTCTTATAAATGAGGGGGACAGCATCATTCTAGATTCAGGTTCAACGACAACCGAACTCGCGAAATCAATTGCGGATTTCAAGAGTCTCACAGTGCTTACGAATGCTTTGAATATCGCTTTTATTCTTGGAGAAAACCCGGGAATCAATCTGCTTGTATCCGGTGGCGAATTCAAGGCCCCGACACTATCGCTTACCGGCGAGTTGGCGTCCAACCTGTTCAGAGGAATACACGTGGACAAGCTTTTCTTGGCTACTGCCGGTATCTCCACAGACGATTTTCTGCTTACTTATCCCGGTATCAGCGATTTGACTGTCAAATCCGCTATGATCCGCGCCGCGTCAAAAGTCTATCTTCTGGCAGATTCATCCAAAATCGGTCATCCAGCGTTGGCAAGCCTTGGACGCATCTCATTGATAGATACCCTGATAACGGACTCAAAAATTTCACCGGAGGTCGTTTCCAAGATCGAGGAGCTCGGCGTCAAGGTTATAATTGCTGAATCAACAGCCTCTGAAATATAATTATCCGACTTACTTCAAGATGGTCTCCTGAGAATCTTACGGTAGAATATCGCCTGTCGGAATCAGAAGATATCAATATTGCGGGAAGAAATACTGAAAAAACCGCATTTACGGCAGTCACATCGCAGATTTCCCAGATTTCGATAATCAGAAATCGTAAAATGAACAACGTTTTAAGGTTGCGGATTATTAGCGAATTAGAAAATTTCTTTAATATTTTTTACGAAAAATTTGGTAATAACGTTTTAAGGTTATATCTTTGCAAAAGACAATAAAAGGTTTTTATGTCTATTTGTTAAGTTCGTTTTATATAGGGGTCCGGTCCTTTGGGAAAAGCACCGGATCTTTTTTTGTTTTCTACTCTACCTATACTGCTATCGATACAATTGACATTTCTGACGCCTGGGGCACTATCCGTATCTCTGTAATTGCCAAAAGCGGTTATAAAACACTTGCAGCTTCCCCAGGGCACAACCTGCATCTCAACTCGTGCAAAACCCGGCTCTTATGACACCTTACACATCACGCCCTGGGTCTTAACTTCTTCCGGCATTAATGCGGTTGAAGTTCGGAGCGAATTTTTTCTGAGCGGAGAACTCAACTGCTTAATGCGGGCACAAGGCTTCACACGAGAGCCGGCAGTTACATCCGGCAGCAGAAGAACTGCTTTGAGATTACCAAAGCACCGTTGCGTGGACAGAAAAAGAAATCAGCAAATATCCATCTAACAAAATCACCTTGC
>CAVHJF010000022.1:0-38567 GCA_963636275.1 Acutalibacteraceae bacterium
CTCGATCCCGCGATGCCAGAAGCGGAGTGTCAAGTCCTCGAGGGTATATTGCGGAGTCACCGTGGATGCAGAAGAGCCTTCCGAGCATACTAGATCGGCTGCCCGCAGATGATGCACGCGATAGAGACGCTGGTTAGTGGTCGTCTTGTTAAGCGGACCGCAGGACGGACGATAAGGTCCGACCTTGACATAGTCAAATGCGCTATAAATGTCATCCTCAACAGATTCGCGCCCGGAATAAAGCGCCAACTCCAAAGACGGATACAAATCACGTATTCCTGCCGCGAGACTCATCAACGCCTCGTGGTCATTCCCCTCCCCGAGGAACAAGAAACAGTTCACACCGAAATTGTCTTCCAGCAGACGACTCACCACCACGACAGTCAGCTCATCGCCGATATCCTTGCGCAGGAATGGCGAATGGCAGCCCTCGCAAAGCCCGGTGCAGTTGGAAATATCAACGGCCAATGTAACCCGGTCCGGAATCTCCTCCAGGACCACACTGGTCATTGACGGCACATACTTAATCATTATTTCTCAGCATAGAACCTGTGATGCGCCTCTTCCTGCCTCATTTCACTGAACGATGACACCCTCTTCAGATAGCCGATTACACGCGTCAGATAATCAAGATTCTTGCTTCCACATTTAGGGCAGACAGTCAAAGTATCCTTGCTGATGTAGCCGCACTCGTTGCAGACCGTATTGCGACAATTGAATGTGAAATAATTGGTCCCGTAATGAGCCGCGACATTCAAAAGCTGACGGTACTGGTCTTTGCTCAAATGCTCGGCTATATTCATGTGCAGAGCCGAACCGCCATCCAGATATTTCACATAATCCTCGCCGTGCATCTTGAACTTGTCAATCATTGACAACGCATCATCCTCAGGATTATAGAAATACGAGCTGTACATATTGTGTTTGCCGGACACGAAGAAACCGTCCTTCTTGTCCCACTTATAATTCTTGCCTGAAAGATTTTCGCCCGGGACAAATTCCGTATTGAACATCGTCTCGCGGGTCTTGTCCTTGCGATTCGAGATGTTGATTGTCTCCAGAATCGTATTCACGAACTCACGATATTCTTCATTCGGGGAAATTGTCAAGCCGAGGAACTCCGCAGCATCCGTCAAACCGTTGACACCCACTGTCAGATACTGCTTCTTCATATCGATAAAGCCGGCCTTGTAGACATCAAGCATATCCGCCTTGAGGAAGTCCTTGATAATCTCGTTGAAAGCGGTCTGATATTTATGGACACGACCAGTCATCTCGCTGATTTCCGCGTCAATTGCCTTATACAACTCCGCCTTATCATACTTAAGCGACTTCGGCAACGCCTCCCCTGCAGGAATCTCCACATTCTGAGTTTCCTTGAAGAACTTGCGCGCGGCAATCTGCACGAGCCTGTTCAGGTTAACAGTCATTACAGACTTGGAACCGGTCGCGACAGAAGCCGTACCCATAGAATACTGATGAGTGGTATGGTTATGCTCTTCATCCGTGTCGTCCAGATCCTTGAGCGAATTTCTCAGACGGCAGCAGCTTGAAAGGCTGTCAGGACTGTTGGAAATATAGCAGAAGAAACTATGCCCTTGCGCCCACATCTCGGCCGTAAAATCAGCATACTCCTTGTCCGCATAGTCATCACCTCCGTCAGTCAGCAGAGCCATTGTCTCGACAGGGAACGTAAGGATATAATTGTTGCGCTCCTCATTGAACCAGTGCATAAAATGCTTCTGAAGCCAGGACAACGTCTCCCACTTAGGAGCAGTTCCGTCCGGGAATCTGAAGTCCCCGAACACGCCCTCGAAATACGGCTTGTCGAAATATCCTATATTCCAGAAGACAGTCTGATAGCCACGGTTACCCGCAGGCATATTCATAGAATGTACAACCTGCTGGAAATAATTGTCGATAACCTTGACCAGGGTACGTTTCTTCACATTGTTCTCGACCACCTCGTCCAGCCTGCTGATATAATCGTCACCGTAATCCTTACGCGTGAAATAGTCGAAATACATCAGGAATTCCGGAGTCGCCACCGCCCCCATAAATTGGGAAGAAATCGAATATACGAGATTTATGAACTCTCCGCAGAATGATTTCAAATCGGTCGGCGCAACAGACACGCCCCCGAGTTCGCGCAGTCCGCTCACGAGGAACGGATACATCGTTATGGCAACGCAATACGGATAGCCGGGAGTGCCGCTCTCGTCGTGCTTGTACAGAACGTGGCTTTCCAAATCCTCCAGATACTGGTCAGCCAACTTCTTGCTGTACATCGACTTGATCTTGTCGTGCATTATATAGCGGTTCTGCTTGATATTGTTCTCCTTATACAATTCCTGCCCGAGAGTCACGATATTCTTCCTGGTAACATTGGCATTAGAATCGAACTTGGAGCCGGTCGCCGCATTGGACGCCTTGATATAGTCGCGGATAAAATCCCTCTTTTTGCGCAAATCCTTGCCGGCATCAAACTTCTCAATATATTCGATGGCGACCTTCTTGTTTATGGACATCAGAGACTCCTCCACCTGGCGGCGGATCTCAGAACTTGCTATCTTGTCATAGATATAGAGATTATCAACAATGGATACGACAACTGCCTCAGGACAAACCTCTCCGACTGATTTATACGCTTCCTGGATACCACGCATCAGTTTCTCTCTGTCATACTCCTCGAAAGAGCCATTCGTTTTTCTAACATCCATATTATTAACAATTTAGCAACACTATATAACTTGGAATCCGCTGAGATTCTCATCAAAAAGACTTTCCTCAAACGAAAAAGTCCAACCTGAATTCGTACAGATTGGACTAACAAAATTATATAAACGCAAAGCGTTATCAAAACATTTGCCGAAGAAAAGTTATCAACAATTCCACATCATATCAGTATATACCTCAGGACAAAGGCCGCAGCCAATATCCAGGTCATCACCGAGACTTTCTTGTATCTTCCTGAGAGTCCGTTGAGAACCGCATAGGTAATCATTCCGATCATAATTCCGTCTGAAATGCTGTAAGCCAGCGGCATTATGATTATTGTCGTGAAGGCAGGTATCGCCTCAGAGAAGTCACCCCAGTCAATGTCCTTCACAGGGCCGGCCATCATCACGCCGACAATAAAGAGAACCGGTCCGGTGGCGGCACCTGGAATCGCAAGGAAAAGCGGAGAAAACAGCAGTGCAATCGCAAAGCATACGGAGATTGTAAATGCTGTCAGTCCTGTACGTCCGCCTTCTGAAACGCCGGCGGCACTCTCGATATAAGTTGATGTCGTGCTAGTTCCGAAAACAGCACCGGCAACAGTAGCCACCGCGTCTGCCATAAGCACCTTGTTGATGCCGTCAACATTTCCTTTTTCATCAATCATTCCGGCCTTTACGGACAATCCGACCGCGGTCCCGATTGTATCGAACATATCGATAAACAGGAAGGTGAACACAATTGCCAGCATATCCCAAGAGAATATCTCGCTCCACTGGAACTGCATAAAAATAGGTCCGATTGAAGGAGGTGTGGAGACAAGTCCGCCGTAATGCGTCTCGCCGAAAGGAATACCGATTATCGTGGTGAGCAGAATACCGATGAGCATTCCGCCGCGAACCTTGAAAATCACCAGCAGGGATGTAATCAGCAGACCAATGATGGAGAGAATCGCTGTTTTGCCGGTAATGTCGCCCAAAGTAACGAAAGTAGATTCGCTGCTTACGATAATGCCGGCAGACTTGAGGCCGATGAACGCTATATAAAATCCGATTCCGACACCTATAGCTCTCTTCAATGACATCGGGATTGCGTCAACTATCAGCTTTCGTACATTCGTTGCGGTAAGGAGAATGAATATGATACCTTCGATGAATACGGCTGTAAGTGCCATCTGCCAGGAATGTCCCATTCCCAGACATACCGTATACACGAAGAACGCATTGAGTCCCATACCTGGTCCCAATCCGAAAGGCTTCTTGGCATAGAGAGCCATAACAAGAGTACCGACAATGGCGGCAAGCGCAGTAGCTGTAAACACGGCTCCGACAGGCATTCCCTGTCCCTCAAGAAGAGAGAAGATGCTCGGGTTTACCGCGAGGATGTAGGCCATCGTCAAGAACGTGGTGATGCCCGCGAGAATCTCGGTCCTCACACTGTGACGTGCAGGATCGAATCCGAAAGTTTTTTGAAGAAATGGTGACATAAGTATGGAAAGATTTTAAATCCTCTTAGAATACCCACTTGACGCCGAGACAAGGCCTGCACCAGAATCCTTTTGCAGAACCGAAATCATACGTCAACTCTATCTCCGTACCCACATTGAGATTATCCACACCGAAATGCTGTCCTACGCAATACCACAACTGAGGTTCCGTGCAGAATACGATGTCAGAAGTCTCTGCTTTAGACCAGTTATACTCGCCCTTGCTGTTTACAGGACAGACAGTGTGGTTCTGCCACCACAAATCAGCGAACCCACTGAATCTCAAGCCATTGACTCCGAATAAGTCCTGCATTCCCCACACTGCGGTGAACTGCATAGGCAACTTGCTGTGAGGTCTTGAGCCGTCAGCGCGCTTGTCGTAGATGATATATTTTCCGAGGACTTTCAGGTTCAATGTATTCTTGAAGTTCTTGCTGTGAATGAACCAGTCGGCTCCACCGAGAAATGCGTGGTTGATATTGTAGGAGTTATATACTCCGCCGTTATACTCTACGTGAACGCTGAGAGGCGCAAGTTTGGTATCCTGCCAGAAATTCAGGCAACGCGCAATCTCGAAATAAGTTCCGCAAGGAGCCTTGTTTCCGTCAGCCTTCCTTGCCTTATAATCATAGTCGATAAAGAAGAAGGTGTTACCCCATTTGTCCGCATAGAAGCCTTCCAAAGTAGTAGTAACCTGCTTTCTGTCGCGTCCGAAGTCGTAAAAAATCTGAATATTAGTCTGTGCGCTTGCCATCTGTGAAAATGCAAGCACGGCGATAGCCGCTAGAAAAAAGTACTTTTTCAGCATAAGTTCGTTTATATGAAGCTATAAATTAGAATGAAAATTTCACCATTCCGAGAATTCTATGGTTGGTAATCCAATGCAAGCCATTATCGGCAAGACCTGTAGCTGAACTTACATATCCGGATTCAGCATACTTTCCATACTGGGCAGATGTCAGATCATATTCCAGTCCGAAAGTCAACTTACCAAGGTTATACACAACCGTAGGAGTGAATCTCACGATTCTGTTGAGATTATTGAAACCGTTCGAGCTTATATACACATTCTTTGTGCTCGTATAATCCTTTCCGTCAATCTGTTTGTCTGCGACAAGCGGAGTTGAGGTTCCCAGATTTCTGAAATATCCCAACATTCCCTGCACCTGCACGCGACGCCCGTACTTCACTGACACGAACGAGGCTACACTTTGCAACGGAGAATACTCCCAACTTCCGTCAGCATTCTTCTGTGTCACACCGTAACCGGAAAGCATATTGAAATGCTCTCCAGCAGAGGCATATATGACTTTTCCGTTGACGGCGAAGTCTTTATGGACATACTGAGCATAAACATAAGGACTCACGGTCGTGAGCCTGTCCGACACCTTATCGCCGCTGTTTGACTTTCCATCCTCCTCGTTTCTCCATCTCGGTTTGATACTCAGCACGTCAGCTCCGACACGTCCGGTGAAGCCGTTATTGCTCTTGAATGTTGCGCCCACATAAAGCTCCGGCGAGCATCCGTGCTTAATATAATCGTCAGATGCTCCGGAAGGACCTGTTGACAGATACTGCATCTGCCACAGAAGCGCTCCTGACAAGGTAAACGACTTGGAGATATTGTAATCAACCATTGCCATAGGCGTACGGCTGAATGCGTTGAAAGGAGTTCCCGTCTCGAGGCCAATCACATAAGGCTGGTCTGCCGCAATCGGATGCCAGGCCTGGCCAAGCTTCAAAGACACGCTCTGAGGCCTGTCGTTGCTACCGAGGTCATCCCACAAAAGAGTCGCATAAGCCTGACGAAGCCTGAGCACAGCGATATTTCCGTTCATACAATAGAAGTCAGCCTCTATCTTGGCGGCAACCTTTGTCCTGTTGAACTGATAGTCTTTCACGTCCAGACCTATTCTGGATGTTATCGCAAGATATCTGAATGTCGGATTGGCATTGATGTCTTCCCCGGACTTGTTCAATGATTCATCCTTCGGGATATAATAGAATAAATCTTTTGTACCGGCTTTACTTTCTCTGGTATCGAATGTAAAATAGTTACGGATAAATCCGTACAATTTGAGGTGAGACGGCTTCTCCTGCTTGACTTGCTCCTTCACAGGCTCGGAAGCAAATGCTCCGACTGAAGGCAAGAGTACAGAAGCCAACGCCAATGTGTAAAATAATTTTTTCATCAGAAGATATTTCGATATAAAATCTCTCAGAAGATGTTCAACTCCTAAGAAGCAATTTTGAAATAATTCCTTAAAATCCTATGAATATCAGGATCACATATCCGAGCACAAGTCCGACTGCACCGATAATAGCGCCGACTCTGGTCATATCCTTGACCTTGATGAGACCGGTAGAGTGAGCGATTGCATTAGGAGGTGTACTGATCGGGAAGAGCATAGCCACGGATGTTGAAAGAGCAACACCTACAAGCAAAGCCTTTACGCCACCGATAGGCGCAAGCATATCGCCCATTCCGACTCCGACAGCACTGAGAATCGGCACGAGAAGGCTCGCAGCCGCAGAGTGTGAAATGAAGTTGGAAATAGCATAACCGAGAAGGCCTGAAAGGATCAGAATGATCAACGGTTTGAATGATGCGAAAGGAATTGCCTGGACAAGATTCTCAGCAAGACCGGTCTTGTTGAGTGCGATACCTAATGCGAAACCGCCGGCAACCATCCAGAGCACACTCCACTCGATGTCACGCAAATCGCTTGCTTTGATGACACCTGTCGCGCAGAACACGCCTACCGGAATCATCGCTACAACGTTTGCGTTCACTCCTGTGAATCTGTCGAATACCCACATCAGGATTGTAACGGCGAATGTCACCCAAACGATATATGTATGAGCATCAGGTTTTCTTGTATTTTCTATCTTGAGTTCAATTTTTTCAGACTGGAACGGGAACAGCTTGAGAAGCAGGAACCACGCAAACAAAAGCATCACGATTACGTAAGGAACCATTATCATCATCCACTCGCCGAAGCCTATTGACTGATGCATTGTCTCATTCAGATATCCGAGAGCTATGGCATTCGGTGGAGTTCCGATAGGGGTACCGATACCGCCCAAGTTCGCCGCGATAGGAATTGCAAGCGCCAGTCCGGCAGTACCGCGCTCGTTGGCCGGCAAAGTCCTCAACACCGGAGCAAGGAACGTCAGCATCATCGCAGCTGTAGCCGTATTGCTCATAAACATTGAGAACAGACCGATTACAAGCAGGAATCCGAGAAGCACGAACTTCGGCTTTGTTCCGAAAGGCTTCAACAGCACTTTAGCCAACTGGACATCCAAGCCCACCTTAGTTGCGGCAATAGCAAGGATGAATCCGCCGAGGAACAGCATTATGGTCGGATCCGCAAACGCGGCAAGAATCGACTTGTAACTTACAAAAGTTCCCAAATCAGCAGGATCGACTCCCTGTCCGCGCAAGAACAACGGACAGCTGTCCGAGACGGTAAACAACAATATCACGATGACGGCCACGGATGTAGCCCAAGTCGGAAGAATCTCGAACATCCACATCAAAGCGGCCAATGCAAAGATTGCAACAGTCCTTTGTTCAATAATCGAAAGAAGAGGTGTACCATTTGCGGAAAGTCCGAAGAAAGATCTCGGAACAAACCAGAAGAAAAGAAATACGGCTATGGCGAAGATAAGCATTACAAGCTTCTTCACTGGAAACGCCGATGCTGGTTTAGCAGTTTCAGTTGACATATATTATTATTGATATTATCGGTCAGCGGGGGACAGATGCCCCATAACGGAACGCAAATTTAAGCAAATTGCATATCAAAACAAATAAACGTTTCAAAACAATCACCTGCACCGGTCGCGTTTGACACAGAATACCGGAAGAATGAAGATGACCGCGATGATTGAGAACAGCATTCCGGATATGGTGCCGACAGCAAAATCAAACCAGAACACCTCTTCCGGACCGTCTATAAGGAATGGAAGCAGTCCCAGAATCGTTGAGACAATGGTCAGCGTAATCGGATTTATTTTACGCGAATATGCCTTCACATAGAGAGATATCCGGTTCTTCTCCGTGTCTTTCTTGCCGGCAAGAAGCATCTGATATGTAGTCACAAGATATATCCCGGCATTTACGACTATACCGCTGAGCATCACAAATGCGGCGAATCCGCCCTGATCAAAGGAGAAATCAGAAAGCCCGAAAGCGAGGAAAAGTCCGATGAACGATACCGGAACCATAAATATCACAGCCAGCGGATATCCGAACGACTCGAAGGTAATCGCCAGCATAACATACATAACCGCGAGAATCAGGAACAGCAGCCAGGCGTACTGCTTCTTGGCCGTGTCAAACCAGCCCCAGTCAGGAACTTCCGCCTTGAAACCGATGGGGAGCACCTCTTCATTCATATATTTGACTGCATTTCCGGCCAGTTCCCGGCTGAGCTCCCAGTTGCCGATAAAGTCATAGCACACAACCAGTTCGTAAGATTGGTTGCTCTTCTTGATTGTCAATCCCGTAAGCTGTTTCTCAATATCGCCAACACTGGAAAGCGTCATTTTCTGTTGTCCGACATCAATCGGTGAATTCAGCACGTGCCAAAGGTCATACTTGTCAGCATCGGAAGAGCGCAGCACAACGTCGACTGCCTCGTCTTCATATTCCGCCTCACCGATATTGCGTTCATACAGCAGCGAAGACAATGCCGCATAATACTCATACGGATTGATTCCCGCCAGCGTCATTCGGGAGAAATCATAGTCGAGCACAAATTCAGTGGAAGGCCTGCCGTTCCAGCCTCCAGACCAGATTTCCGCTCCCTGAACCCGCCGGTTCGAGGAGAGCCAGGCCAGCAGTTTCTCAGCATAGCGATTGAGTTCCTTGTAATTATATCCCTTAAGCGAAATACGATTGCTCTTGATGGACGAGACGATATTGTTGTTGAAACTGTTGTCATCCACTCCGGAGACTCTCCAGTTCGCCCCTCCGAAATCAATCGCCATCTTTGTAACGTCAGCCTTCAATGCGAGCGGAAAATATGTATTTTCATATTCAGGCTTGAATTCTACCTCTATCTCCGCATTGTCGTAAGAATCTATAGATGTGGTGAATATGGAAATCTCGTCAAATTTCGACAGATAGTTCTCCATCGCCTTGACAACCTCGTTGAGTTGATTGACAGTGCAGCCCTCGGGCATACCGGCATTGATTATCAGGCGTTTTTTCTCCGGCCCCCGATAGAAATTTGATCGGTTCAGCGATTTGTAGAACAGTCCGAACGACGAACTTGCAATCGCATCTATCGTGCTGCGGTTTCTTTCATACGGTCTCCAAGTCACTATCCCGTCCAGCACCTTGTCCATCCGGCTTGCCCTCACTTTGTCCCTGTCCGTCATACGTTGCGGAAGAATGCACAGCGGAATGCCGAATGCGGCTATGAACACAAGCACATATACCCAGCGATGATTCACACCCCAGCCGATGTATGAAGTATAGAACCTGTTCCAACGCAAGACACGACGGACATTTCGCGGAGAACGCTCTTTTTCACCGGAATTCTTTACCCTGACATACACCATCAACGCCGGAATGAAAAGATAAGAAATCAGTAATGACAGCGCCAGGTTTATGACAATGACCCATATAAAATCAACGAGATTTGCCTTTTCCTTTTCCGGCAGAAGGAGCACCATAATGAGGGCGCCGACAGTCGTGGCGGCCGCGGAGAGAATAGAAGGAAACGCTTTTCTATCCTTGTAATGGGCATAGTGATCAATCATCACTATCGACGTGTCTATGATTATGCCGAGCGAGACTGTTATTCCCGCGAGAGTATAAATATGAATCTGAATGCCGGCGAAACTGTAAATCATCAATGCCGTCAACACGTTCACCGTCAATGTAAAAACTATGATGAGCATATAACTCCACGACCTATTGATCAAGAATACGAACAGCATCAGTATCAGAATGCAGAGTGCCGTGCGCACGTAAATCTTGTTCAGCTCTCTGCTGACATATTCGGAAGAATCATACGCGATGCCGGCAGTAATCTCAGACGGAAAATTCTTCTGAAGTTCTGCCATCCGCCGTTTGACCGCAGAGGTGACAGTCAACAAGTTGGCCGAGGATGAAATTTCGACAGACAACGTAATGGTATTCAGGCCGTTGACCCTATAATAACTGGACGGCAACGCTTCCTCATAACGCCATTGAGCGATATCTCTTAAATAAATCGTATGTCCGTCGACATTCTTTACTGGTATTTTTCCGAAATCTTTGTCAGAATCCTCCCTGATGCGCACAGTCATCAAGCCCTCTGCAGATTCCGTCATTCCCGCCACATCTTCGCGGTAATAAGAATCGAAAGCGGAGGCGATTTCATCTGCAGTTATGCCACAAGACTGGCACTTGTCCGCATCGAAAGAAATCATCCAATGAAAAGGCACTCCCCCGCCCACATTCACCTTTTCCACTCCGGGAATAGTTGATAATGAGTTGAGAACGTGTTCTTTAACATATTTGGAAATCTCCCTCGACGGTATACTTCCCTTTATGAGATACGAAATCCTTGAAGCACGACCGCCGCCGGAAACAGATATTCTCGGGTAAGCAATATCATCCGGAAGACTTGGATAGACATTCCTTATGGCAGATGCCACCTCGAAACGTGCCGCATCCATATCCGTGCCTTTGCGGAATTTGACCGACACTGAGCCGGAGCCCTTCTTGGATGCAGAAGATATGTCAGTAACATCCCGCAGTCCCGCCAACACACCTTCTATCTTGGAAGTAGCCTCACTCTCAACCACTTCCGGAGAGGCATTACGATAGGAAAATGACACTGTCACCGTACGGCCTTCCGTCATCGGGGTATATTGGATATTCAGACGTGGCAATGACGCCAGCCCCAAGAGGGACAGCGCCACCATAATCAGCACAACTGAAAATTCAGAAAGTCTATTTCGTCTTTCTTCCATTATAAACCGAATAGTACAATGTCGGCACCACAAACAGACTGACAAGCGTTCCGACCGTCATTCCTGCGATTATCACAAGCGACATCGGATATTGGAGGTCGTCTCCCATACTGCCTCTTGAAAGGAACGGACATACCGCCAATATGGTCGTCAAAGATGTCATCAAAATCGCCTTCACCCTCAGAGACGAGGCGTCCATTATCGCTCTTTCCAGGCTTTCCCCAGCCTTGCGTCTCCGGTTGATTGTGTCTATTTTCAGGATGGAATCATTGATGACGATTCCCGTGATGACAACAAGACCGATAAGCGACATCAGATTGATGCTTACACCCAGAGCCCACAGGACAATCAAAGCGACGAATATATCTACGACAATTTCGGACAGGATAATCAACGGCTGCACCAATGATTCAAACTGCGACGCCATAATCAGATATAGCAGGATAATGGCGACCAACATAATGACTATCATCTCTTTAATCATCTTATTGTTGGAAAACCACGAGCCCGAATATCCTACCTCGAAATCTCCGTTTGCCTTTACGATTTCACTTATTTCAGACATTACAGGTTTCACATCCTTAGACTCGACATTCAGCGCCAGCGGATAATAATCCCCTTCCGCTCCGGCCGTCAAAGTTTTCAGGTCCTCAACGAATGTCTGACGCATCAGTTCTGAAACAGGAATTCTGCTCACTTCACCGTTCCCATCACGCTTTTCTATGAATTTCCCCTGCAGGACTTCGGCAAGCCCTCTAGCATTGGAGCCGGTTACTACAGGAATACTTGCATTGCCCTGAACGATATTGAACAGCCGGTTCTCATTGAGCGAATTTTTCAGAACAGATACGAGTTCCTCATATCCCACATCATAAAGCGCCAACAGTTCAGGGGCCGCAACAAAAAGTGCATCTGTCTTGACTGAAGGTTCCGGAACAGACACTTCGGGCAATTTTCGTCTGATTTCAGAAAGGACACCCCTCAACGGATTCACTTCGACTTCGCCCGAGTTCACAGGACGCAGCCTGGCCGTAAGCGGAGCTTCATTCCCGGCGAACACCATATCGAATATATTCCCGGAAGGTTCAAACGAATATACCGCTTCCGGATATTTATTCTCCATCATCGTTCTCAATTCGCCCTGAAGCTCTTTCAAAATACTCTCATTCTCACAATTAAGATAGACAGCCGCCTCTGAGATTCCCATATCTCCGCTATGTTCGAGAATGAATTGCTGAGAGCCGACAAGAGCCGTCATCTGCTCAGCCCGTCCTGAAAGGAGTTTTTCCAATTCTTTGACCCTCAGAGTATTATTTTCGACTGAGATATGCTCATTCCAGTCGATTTTCATTATGGCGTCAGTCTGCGTCATCTCCGGCAAACGGGTTTTCTGCATACCGATAAAACAGAACACCAGGCCGACAGATGAAAATAAGAGTATTCCCCACGCAACAGTTCTATGCCTCAGAAACCACTCCAGAACCTTCTCATCCCAACGCCGAATCACAGCATCAAAATTGATTTTCTCCAAGAACTTGCTCGGGCGAAAACAGCCTGCCCCTTTGTACCACCAGTAATAGTAAACAGGGATTACAAGTATAGTAACGACATAAGAAGTCAGCAAGACGATAGTCACGGACATAGCCTGATCATAGAACATCGCACCTGCAATGCCGCTGAGAAATATCAGCGGTATGAACACGGCACAAGTTGTTAACACTGAACTCAGCATCGCCCCACGCACCTCTTCCGTACCTTCAAGCACTGCCGAACGCAAATCTCCGTCCCTCTGCCAACGTCCTGTTATGTTATCGACGAGAACGACAGTATTGTCAGTAAGCATTCCGACGCCAAGAAGCAAACCCGAAAGCGATATTATATTCAGTGTCAACCCCAGCGCATAGAAACACAACATAGAGAACACAAGCGATACCGGCATTGTCAGAATTACCAGGGCCGGCGAACGCAAGTCCCTCATAAACAGAAAGATTATGACACTGGCAAGAATCAGCGCTATCACTATATTCTGAATAAGGTTGTTTATCGTATATTCCAGAAGTTGGGTCTGATCTCTAGTAACTTCAAAGTTCAGTTGAGGATAATCCGCCTCGAAATTCTCCATAAGACCGTTTATTCTGGATTTCAGGTCCGACATTTTCGCCTCATTCTGCTTAATCACGGCAAGACATACGGCGTCATCACCATCAGAACGCACAAGTCCGGTCCTTTTTGCCGGATGGACAATAACTTCGGCAACGTCTTTTATCTGAAGAAGCCTGTCATCGTTCTTAAACCAAAGATTCGCGATATCATCGCTGGAGGAAGCTCTCGAATCGAACTTCACGTTGTATCTGTACTCTCCGTCCCTTATGGTAAGGCTTCCGAGACGGATGTTTGAACTCTTTATGTCACGTTCAAATTCAGACATCGTCATTCCCATCTGAAGCAATTTGGAGTTATCGGGGATTATGAGGATTTCTTCATTCACAAGTCCGCTGATATCAACCATAGCTACTTCTGGGAGCTGCTCAATCCGCTTGCTGATGACATCTCTGGCGAAACGGCTCATCTGCGAAAATGACTCACTTACAGGGAACAGCTCATTTTCAGGCCCTTGAGACTGCCCCCCTTCAGGCATTTCGACAACATCCGGATTCTTTGAAGTGATATTGACGAAAAATGCCGGAATATCCGTTGCACTGGCTTTCATCACTTTAGGGCGGCTTACGCCGTCAAGCGAAGACATCGACCTGTCAATTTTTTCATTAACCTCTATAAAGAGATAATCAATGTCAGCGCCGTGATTAAATGTCAGCCTTATGGTTCCGCTGCCGTCTTTTGCCTCACTGACAATATCCTCGAGACCATTAATCTGGATAAGTTGCTGCCGCAGAGGCTTAAGCACATTCTCGTCCATTTCTCTGGCAGAAAGTTCCGAAGACGTCGCCTGCACTGTGATGTACGGAATATCTACATCAGGAATCAACGTCACCGGCAGCAACCGGATGCTGACAATACCGAGAATGACGATGACAAGAGTTATCATCGTCACTGTTATCGGTCGGTCAATCAAGTGTTTAAGCATCAGTTAGCGTTTTATGTGCACATCCGAATTGTCTGCCAGATTCAGATTGCCGGATACAATGACCTGATCACCCTCTCCAAGTTCTGAATTTCTATCTTTGTTAGTCTCAACTACATAAGACTCTCCATTTGAATACAGAATCGTAACGTAGGTCCAATGAGCTTTGCCGTCATCAGTATATTTGAACAGCACATCCATATTATCCCGAATCACCACCGCGCTTCTGGGCACTACCAGCTGCTCCGGAATCATTCTTTCCACAATCACTTTGACGTTCATCCCGTCTATGAGAGAGCCGTCATTCCGGATCTGCGCCTTTACCGAAATCTGTCCTTTTTCATCAACTACAGGATTGACTGCAGTTATCTTTCCTGTATATTCCTTAGACTCTTTGGCGAATGGGCTGACTCTCACAGGAAGTCCTACAGAGAGAAATGAATACTCCGACTCCATTACAGAAAATTCCACTTCAAATGTTCTGTAATCAACGACTGTACAAAATGCCCCGGACGGCGTCTCATCGTAAGGTTTCTGCTTGATATTGGCTACACTGCCGGAAAAAGGAGCTATGAGAACTGTTCCTTCCGCCTCGTATGAAGCGCGCGCGAAATCGTTCTTCGCTACAGAATAGCCTGATTTCATTTTAGCCATAGCCAGCAATTCGGGAGAAACAGATGTAGTATCGCCGGCCGAATATCCTTGTCCCACAAGGTAGTCATACATTTCCAACTCCGCTTTCTTAAGCGACAGTTTAGAGGCCTCCAGCGCTATCTTCAGGTCGGGTCTGTCCAATGTTGCGATAACAGTTCCAGCAGTTATATGTTCGCCATTCTGCACATTTATCGAAGATATTTTGCCGGTTGTCCTGAACTGCAGATCACTTTTTCGCTCAGCCACCAGTTTTCCGTTGGAAAGAAGCTGTCTCGCAAAATCAGCCTTTTTCAACGTTATGACAGAAACCTCATTCACCTGAGGAGAGTACTCCAACTTGCCGTCCTTGACAGTTCCCGTCTTTCCGCCTCCGCGACACGATGTCAGAGCCATCGCCAGACCGCATAAGAAGATGCTTATAAGTATGTTTCTATTCTTTCGCATATTGGTTTGATTCAAGTTATTCTACCATTTCCTCGACACTGACATCAATATCCTTCCCTTCTATGAAATCGTAAAGAGTATATTTTCTGAGAGAGTAGTAATAGTTCCAGAAATTGGCATAGTCCGTGATATACTTCGTCTTAGCCGATTCATTATCATTCTGGGCATCAGTAAGTTCTGTTACAGAAGCCGTTCCTCGCCGGAATTTGTCCATCATCAGTTCGTATCTCTCAGCCGCGATTTCCATTGCCTTGCGTGAGGCCATACATTGTCTTCGTTGATTATTGAACTGACCGACAGCGGTAAAAATTTTTCTGCGATAATCATTCTCATTCTGAAGTGTCTGGGCCTTTACGACCTCCTCCGCAGCCTTTGCTTTCTGAACTTTTCCCTTGCCGAGTCCCCAGTCAAAGATAGGCACGCTGAATGTCACCCCCACGACCTCCTGATTCAGAAGTTTCTTATAAACTTCCGGCAGCCCTTTTCCCGTTTGTGACAAACCGAAACGCGCATTCAGGCTTACGGATATACCTCTGTCGGCCTTTGCTTTCGCCACATCAGACGCAGCATTCAGTTCATTTATCTGGTTCTCCAAAGCGAATGTCGAATTATTCAACGCCTTCTCCATCACCATATCATAATCCATCAGAATGTCAGGCAACGCATCGTCCAAGACCGGCTCTATTACCACAGATTCATCATAACCCAGGAGCGAATTCAAGTGCATCTGCGCCTCACGCACAGTGACAAGGCCTTCACCTATAGCAATGCTGTCATTCAATGCCCGCAATTCCAGCTGAAGATATTCCGCCCGTGTAACACTGCCAAGCTTCAATCTTTCTTCTGCCACGGAGCGCATCTTCTCCGTATTTTCATAATTGGATTCAACCACTTCCTGATTCTTCAGGGAAGAAACCAGGGTAAAATATGACGAGACCACATCTATAGTGAGCTGCTCCATTGATTCGATATAGCCGCGACGTCCACGTTCATACTCTTTGGGTTCAATTAGTTTATCCCATTTGAACTGATTGTATGAAAACAGCGGTTGAACATAGCTTATCGTAACCGGCTGCGAGTACCAGGTCAGCTTTTTATTTGCACCGAACTGGTTTATTCGGGACAAATCAGAATAGACATAGAGTTTACCGCCCGTAAATGTAACATTCTGGGCGATTTGAAGACCAAGGCTGTTCTGGAGGCTGTAAGTATTGATATATCGGAACGAACCGTCATCGTAACTTTGAAGCAGAGTAAGCGACCTGTCGAAATCCATCAGTGTGCCGTACAGATTGAGCGAAGGCAGGCGACTGGCCAGATATGACCGATATGCCCAATAGGTTGAGACAAAGGCGTGTCTTGCCTCCAATGCCGCCACTGACTGATTCCTAGCCGTACCTATTGCTTCAGAAAGAGACATTCTCTGCTGGGCCTCAACAGGTTTCAGCACAAGGAGGAAAATAAATATGCAGGTTATGTTTCTGGCTATCTTATGAATAACTGTCATCGTGGTCTGGTGTTCTATACTTGCTAATTTACTGAATATTATTCGGAGTTGATAAAGTTTTTGCTCATTGTATGACTGCGCCTACGATATAATCCTCCGGAACCAGCCCGAAATAGCGGCTGTCGCGGGAATCCAGCACATTATCACCGCCTAGAAAATACCAGTCAGATAAAAAAGTGTAACTATTGATTTCACTCTCGCCCAGATAGATTTTACCGTCTCTCACTCTAAGCCGCTTCCCGCATTCATAAAGGATCGGTCTGCGCCAAGTCTTATAATTGTCAACATTGAGTTCTATAATATCACCTTTTTTCGGAACGTGGAGCGGACCGAAATTCCGTATTGTCCAATGTAATTTCTTATTCACTTGCATAGCATTCAGCACTACTCCTTTTCCAGCCAGAACGGAATCCGGGGTCTCGGCTAGAATCCGCTGAAATTTCAAGTCGCCTATATTCCCGCCCGTTTCAGGATTAACATAATATCCATTCTCTATTCGCACCGTATCACCAGGAGCCGCATAGCAACGTTTGAGATACACATAATTAATCTTGAAAGTTATAGTATCCTTAGATCTCGCATACGGATAATTTGCAACCACTAAATCACCCGCTTTGATTTTTGAAAATCCGGGCAAACGCACACAAGACAAATCCGGTTCAGTGAAATTATAATCAGTATAAATTCTTGCGCCCAATTTCAGTTTGTTTACCCAAACCCGTTCCCCGTTATGGAGCACCGGTTCCATTGATTTCCCTTTGACAACAAAAGTATCGAATATCAGTATCTTACTCATATAATAGAGCAGAATCAACACTACAGCAATCATTAAAGCGAAAATCACCAGCCTAATTATCTTCCGAATGTTCATCATAGTATCTTTTTGCTCTATCGTGAAGGTCGCGCATAGACATATTCTTATAATTTACCGGAAGCGACAGGGCCTTCCGCGCATAGTTAAATGCCTGTCCCACATTGCCTTGTTTTTCTTTCATCTCCATCAGCAAGATATATGGGTACAAACGGGACGGCACCATATAGTGAGAATGGATGTAGTTCCGCTCGGCTTCAGTATAATCACCGATTGCTTCGAAATTTTTGCCGATGATATTGTAAAACATCGGATCAGACGACATAGACGTTCCGTTTCTTAAAATTTCGACACTCTCCGCATAACGTCCCTCCTTATGTAGCGCATAACCATAATCGAACAAATAACGATAGTTTTTGTTCAGTTGTGGATATAGTCGGGCCAGTTTATCCGCAACGCCATCATAAAACTCAAGTTTAAGGTCTCTTTGCGCGTTCTGCCACTCTTCCTCCGCACATTTTTTCCTGATATTTTCAGGGAACCACAACGCAAACAATAATACAGACAGCGCGGCAACACTCGGAATGAGAATGAACTTCATCGTTTTCCCGATGTTCAGGTTAATGCCCACCACAGCACCAAGGAATACAGCTAAAAGTAAACGTAACTGCCACACAGATAATGGATATGACGCCATTGCGAATATTCCCCAAGCTAGCAATCCCCAAGTCAATGCCGATTTCCCTTGATATAGCAAAGCAACGCCTCCGACAATCACTACTAGTGCCAGAATAAACCCGGGGATACCGAATTCCATCCCGCAACGAAGATATTCGTTGAAAGCATATTCCGGACAGCCTGCAATTCTCACTCTCTCTTGAGGCCTCAACTCAGATTCGAAATATTTCGCTTGAGCATCACCGTATGCACCGAGCGCCTTGCCGTAACCGTGACCGGTCAAGGGCTTGTCCGCAATTGCAAGTACTTCCACCTCCCAGATATGGAAACGCCCTAATGCAGAATCCCGCTTGATACTGAACATCCCGATCCCGGCTACGATAATAAGTGCTGTAACAGTTGGGATAATCCATTTATTCGATTTTAGAATTGTTTTAACCGGCTTATGTGTCAAGACAAATACTACTATAGACACGACCAAGGCTACAAGACCTGCTCGACTCATTGATGCGGGCAGGACTATAATGCCGCAGCTACCGGAAATAGTTGATAGCCAAAACAATATCTTATCATATAGATTCGACGGATTACGTAATTTCCAAGCGGTTGCAAACGACACGGCTATGCAGACTGAAAGGAATCCGCCATAAGGGCCTGAGTTCGCAAAATTTCCCGTCATCGGACACATATTATTATTCGAGACAGCAAATCCGAACAACTGCATTGCCCCAAGCACAGACTCATACCCGAGCCATAACGCCAACCCAAAAGCCACAACGCGTTCGGAGAACTCCTTCCAGCCAATAAACAAAGCCAAAGATATGAGAGCTATCGCCAAAGGAATCACGATAAAGCAGTTCTAATCCAACTTAAACCTATAGACTTTAAGATGTTCATCCTCGTTATCAATAACTTGTGAGTAATAGTACGGAGCGATATAGCCGACAACCTTAAAGCCTTTCGGAACATTGCAGTCTGCGATCAACTTTCCGTCTTTATACATCTGAATGCCATCATATTCTGATATAGCACCCTTCTTGTACGACCGACAGCATATTCCAGTTTCGTCGATATACTCCACCCAAGAATAGTAACCTTTTTGCATAAGATTTGTGCCATAAGCATCCATCTCATCCAGAGATCCAAATCTTTCATAGTCTGTATCCATATTTTTACCTGCGCGCCCGAAGGCATACTTTGGCTTTCTGTTATGATCAAAAACATAAATCAACGAGTCTGCTGCGAAGTTTATGAATAAATTGTCTTTCTCGTCAATATCAAAAGACACAAAATCAAGAGCTCTATACTTTGACCGGTCAACACTAAACATAGATGGTAGACCTTTAATCTCAGATTTAAGTTCTTTGCCGGCATTCATATCAACAACCCCAATATGATAAACTTCTTTCTCATAATCTGGTCCGAACATAAAATCCGGGTCATCTGTCAACAAACCTTCATATAGTTTACCTTTATGGAATCTTGCAATGCAGTCATCTGGAGTCGTATAGTTCAGAAAATCAGAAGTTGCATATTCTTTATTCTGATCTACAACAATAAGAAATCTGTTAACAGCAGTCAAATCTTTTGAGAAATACTCAAAATCGAGACTTGTGCCAGCTATAGCCAACTCTCCATCATTAGACATAGTACCAATCATACAATGCTTAATCGTTGATTCGTTCGCCGCTCTACCATAACCCAAAGTTCTCTTTAGAAGATGCCCATTTGCGTCAAACTTATATAACCAGCCATAAAATCTATCCAAATAGCATATCCCTTGATCTTCTTGTACCCAAGAAAAAGATTCTCCCGAGCAACGTACTGAATCTAACTGAATCTGTTCCAGTTTCAGATTATTATACGTCGGTTTTTCATGGCTTGAAATTCTGCGCATTGAATCATAAACGTTGCTATCGTTTTTGCACGAACTCATCAATAATGTTATCAAAGCTAATGAGGCTACTTCCAGCAGCCTCATTAAATTAGTTTTTATCTCCTTCATAAAACAACCAAGACATCAGCAATTTCCATCATAATCCCAACATTTGACATTATCTCCTCCTGCGCAAGTACTGCCTTTATGGGAGGCTTTGCATCCTCTTCCTAAGAAAGAGCCGCATCGGCATATCACCATTGCTCCGCCTTCACTACCGGCCAATGCATCTACCGATTCTGTAAAAATAAGGTCCAAATTGGCACTAACTTTTTTTGTACCAATTACAAACGTTGCCGCGGCCGCACCCATAACGGCTATGACAGCAATCACTAATAACTTTTTCATATTGTTAAAATATTTAAAACTTGTGAGGATTGCCTCCTCACTTGGCAATAATCATTCAACCGTACCCCTAACATCCACTTTAACCTTATGATTTGTCCCTACGACACTAAGAATAACATATTCAGAGTAATCTCCTTTCATGACTGGCAGTGCTTTTATGACATATTCAGTTCGCTCTCCCGACTTAATATAAAGTCTACGAGGAGTCACATCTATACAGTCGCATGAAGTCATTAGGGCTATGAGTATATCCTTGTGATAATTGTTCTTGATTTTCGAATAAATAATCTTCGGCTCACTCACCCACATTTTAGAAAATCTAAAATCTCGTTTAGTTTCGAGAGAATCAGTTTGTATATTACTAGAACGCACTAAGAACGGCAACTTAATCATATACATTTTCTCTGGAGTATTTGCCTCAATCACTACATGGATCAAGTTTTCACCTATTTTTCCTTTTGTGTCAACTATCATATCCAGAGACAAGGTATCTGAACACCCTGCAGCTTTCGCATTTATATTGTAATCTGTGCATCCACAATCAGGATTTATACTGAAAAGGAACAGCGAATCCAAACCCGTGTTTACTATTTCATACCTAACATTCAGGGTATCTCCTTGCTCAATGCTAATATTCTTAACAGTATCCAAAATCAACATTGATGTCAACGGCTTTGATTTCTCCGCTATTGATCGAGTCGTTTTTATTAAAGACACCGAAGACATGCGGCTTTCAGAATATAATAACAGTACAATCCATAATGCGGATAATACTGTCACTACAACCATTAACACTTTTATTATCGTATCTTTTCTCATTGCTCTAACAAAGTCATATATCACCTCCAGACAGGTCTTGTTGAACCTGCGCTATAGGTAAATATTCTATTTTGTTCCCCCCGCGAGAGCCCTTCAATGTAGTATAACCTACCGGCCGGTATATCTTTTATTTGAAGATAAATATCCTCAGCCTTGATTATGCAATGGGGGCGCCATCCTTTTCCGTCCCACCAAGATATCCGATATGTATCGCCAGGGACTATCGCGTTACCGTCCCCTCTGCGTATATACGAAATATGATCTAGTTCAACAGGCCTCTCCGTATCTATGATTCCATCGGGATTGTTTCGTTTTGCAGAAAAATATGTCAAAGGATTGCCATCGAACATATTGCACAACGAATCGCTATCGCACTTCACACTAAGGATTCCACCGCCCTTTTCGTATAGATACAACTCAGCCATATCCGACAAAGTCCTTCTATTCGAGATAAAGCGCCAATATCTGTGTTCTTTTTTCTGCCGGGTCTGAATGACTCCAGAAGTCAATTCCCAATCAGGTAGCACGCATACTGTGTCTGGATTCGAAAATTTCTTGTCATCAGAGCCAATCAGCAAACCTCCGTGAAGACTTGGCTGAGTAAGCATCACGTGCTGAAACATAGGATATTTCCGATAGAGTCTAAAATTAACAGTACTATTTTCCTCGTTATTTGAATTCCCTATATATGTAACCGTACCGAAACTATCCACAAAGAAAGGGTCGCTGATCGGTACAAGTGTTTCATTCACGTACCCGAACACCATATAAGTTATGTTACGCCCCATCTCTTTGAAGAAAGCTTTTCGCGCTCTTCTTTTGCCCCACAAGACAGGCTTCCATTCAGAATTATCGAATACTGCAATGTAAACATCATTACCAGGAAGTTTCACCCTTTTCTTCAATTGAATTTCCAAATCAGATGTTTCTTGATATTCAGATGTGACATCCTTGAAGAACGGAGAATCATACATCTGTGGAATCTTTCCTGAATTTCTGTTCAGCAAGGCAAGGTAATCCTTGTTCGGAGCATAAGTCCGACGAAATATTTTTGCAAATTTTGCCTGAGCATAATGAGGATAATCCGGATTTATTCCGAATGACGTAAATACCGTCGTACGACCTCTTAAATTAGGGAAAACATTCCAATAATGTCCATACTTACGGTCAGAAAGCTGAGAAGTATAATCCATTCCGACAGGAATGCCTTTGCTCCTCATTATCAGAATTCCGATATTCATATATTCATTACAAAAAGCCCCTGGCAGTTTCACAAAAACAGAAGGAGAATAAATCGGATAGCCGTGGCCGGAATGCACCCATTTCTGTTGAGCGACCATCGGTATCAACTTGTTGTTCACCCTAGTGATTGCCGCACGAGGATTTCCGATAAATTCATCACATTCATTAAGATGGTCAATAAATCCTCTGGCGAAATCCGAAAGGCTGTCACGCCAATTTATCAAAGGCTGATTATCAGCGCAAGTATATGGCAACAACCATTCACAAAATTCCTCAAAAGTAAGATGACGTGCCCACTCGCCGTCCCGCCACTGGGCAAATGCAGTTTCTATGTCGTGAATAAGATAGTCCGCGGAGATATAATTAAGGTCGAAATCATAGTAGATCCGACCATCATATTTTGATTTCAGGCTTTCTAGGGAGTCCAAAACAGAAAGAGAACCGCCAGAAGCCGAAAGCACTCTATCTGCCTCTCTCCAATATTCTTCATAATCTCCGCGCATCGATTTATGCCCAGGCATATTCCCTATCAAATAACGGGATGCTTTTATTTTCTCTTCATCGCCAGTTCTTTCGAAATAATCCAAAACAGACTCCAACTCTGTCCTATTTTCTCCAGCCAGCCGCAACGCCATATCCACTTGACTACTATGACAAGAGGATGCAACAATCGCGATAAATACAACCACGTATTTAAACAGGCGGGACATATTTCAGGTTATTATAATGCGTCAATTATGTTGAATCAAAGGTAAATATCTTTTATTTCATTTCAAAACATTCTTATATTATTTTTCACAACCCAACACCGAGTACTATATCGCGTTTACGGTAAAGGTGGGAACCATTTAAAATGTTTTGATTAATTCCCCAAATGCTATACTTTTGTTGTGTCAAAACAGATAGTTTACTAATCATTGTTCCTTATGGTTGCTAAGATATTTAGATTTATCCTATACTCCTTATTTGTATCGTTACTCTCATCCTGTTCAAACAGCCATAATGCGTCAAATGTCATAAAAACTATTCGAGTTGAAAATTATAAGGAGAATTATTGCTAGGGATATCTAAATGGGATAAATCTGACAACAAATTTGCGGTGACGGACACAACGCTAGCTGAAATTTCCAAATTCGGGATTAGATCCAAGGATTACGATCCTAATTTTTCATTTCCTTGTTGCGGTTTCTCGTTGGCAGATGGGTATTTTCAGTATAACAATCCGATTGACGATAATGTAAGTTTAGTGAAAGGAAATGAATATGCTGGTGAATATCTTTTTGATTTTGGCTCAAAGCGCGTTCCTGATGGAATAAGAATCAATATTGAAGCCCACTTGAAGGAACTGGCGGGTTATTCATTTCTCGCAAACGCAGTAGGTGTATATGACGATTTTGTTATCGGTACATTGCACGAGGCAGGCGGATATACTGATTTTATCCTTGACTTGAAATCAAAGAAAATATTCAAACAACCTATAACATCTGCCGGTTATCACCTGACAGCGATATCTGACGATAAGGTCATTCTTTCCGGCTATGATGAGAACTCAGGTAAAACACTGATCGCCTATATATCAGCCGATTCTATTCTTAAATCCATCAAGATGTGAGCCGTCTAGGCGTTAACAGGCAATGTCCGCAACAGTGGGGATGACGCAGACAACATTGGGTAACGTCGCATCATTTCCGGACGATTCTGATGGAGTAGTCCGGGCCGTACACAATGCGCCGGACTCCGACGTTGGAATAGCCTCCGTTTTCTGATTTGATGAATCTGAAATCAGTCTGCAACATTGCAGAATTATTGCGCGTTGACATTTCAATCCAGGCATCACCGTAAGTGGCATTTGCCTTTATGAGATAATATGTCAGATCATATCCCTGAAATGCAAACTGAGATGGTTCGGCATTGTACAAAGCCCTGTAAGAAAGGATGAAATCTCTCGTCGAAGGATTGTCGTAGTCAATGTAGTAAGCTGTAGATATGCGAGTATTGAGGTCGTGAAGATTCTCCACATCGATAGTTTCGAAACTCCTTATCTTTGACGTGCTGTATAGACAAATCTTATATTTCCTGTAAACCAGCATTCCGAGATTTCTCACCGCGTCATTGACAAACGCCTCGCTCTCGGAATTGATGATGACTCTGTTTGTTCCGCCGGTTGTCATAAGTCCGGACAGCACATTCACCGCATTACGGCCTTCAAGGATGTTATATGAGTACCGGCTGCAGTGTATTCCTGAGGCTTCAATGATGCTGTTCATCAGCGTGACGGAACTGTTCGCAGCCGCACCTTTCTCGCTGAGCACAATCACCTTGTCAGCCCCGGTATTTTCGCTTTTGAGCCAATTGACGAGGTCCGAATATTGCGTTGACTGCGAGGTCGGCGCCTGAATGAAATTATTGTGATCAGAGGTCAACCCGGCTGTCTTATGATCAAGAGGAGAGACCACATAGGTATCTTCAGGGGCAAGTGTCAGCACCTTTTCCAAACCTTCAGTCTTGAGCGGGCCTATACAGAAATCGCTTACTCTCAGACGTTCGCTTGTCACCGGCACAGAACTGCCGTTCGCATCATAAACGCTGAGCTCAGTGCTTATGCCCTCGTCACTCAACTTCTTGACTGCCATAAGCGCTCCGCTATAGAAGTCCATACTGCTTTCGCTTGGTGTTCCGTTTGCATTGAACGGCATCATCAGCAGGGCACTGATTTTTGAACGTCCTACAGGATTGTGGTTATAACGCGAGTTATCGCGTCTGCCGTTATCCTTGCTTTCGGTTTCAGATTTTTCCTGAGTAGCGCTATCGTATGAGCCGGCCTTGTCGGATACTACTTTCCGCGTTCCGAGTTCCGCCTGGATTCTATTGACTTCTTCTGCAGACGGAATGCGAAGTTTCTGTCTGTTTTTCAGTTTCTTGCTACTCAACCCATTGTACTTCATCAGTACATCCACAGGAACACTGTACTTGAAGGCTATATCCTCAATATCTTCGTACCATTTCGCGGTATGCACAACATCGTCCCCGTTCTTCTTCCCGGAACTTTTAGAAGCGTTCTGAGCCTTAGCTTGAGACTTATCATCAATTTGAGTATCAGCCTTTTGCGAAGCGATAGTCTTTCCACCATCCTGACTTGCCACAACAGGAATCAGAATGATGGAATTCTTCTTCAGTCCCGCGGTCTTCAGATCATAGTCGGGATTGGCGTTGCATATATCGTCAACCGAAACGCCGTACGCCTTTGCGATAGAGAACAACGTCTGTTTCTCCAACACCACGTGAGAATAATAAATCTTTCCGTCACTGCCTTTTACTTTCTCCTTTGAAACAGTGACAGGTGTCTGCTCATATACCTGTGCTACAATCGATTGACTGCCACTCAGACAGGCAATGCAGAATATGGCGGAAAGAATTCTTGTTCTCATTAGCTTTTAAATTGATTTGACAAATTGTTTGAGCGAATCGCTGAATGCTGACCACGAGAGCCTTCTTTTCTCTATCCGGATACGGTCTATGCAGCTTTCCTTTATCATAGGGTCAGCAAAATATTTCTCTATTTCCTCTCTGATGCAGTACGGTTCAGGTTTCTCGGCGACAATTCCGGTCCCGCTCTCGCCTATTGTACTTTTCAGCCCACCGACATCAGTTACAATCATAGGGACTTCAAAATGGTAGGATATTGAACTTATGCCGCTTTGAGTTGCGCTTCTGTAAGGAAGAACCGTCAGATCAGCAGCGGAAAAATACGCCTTGACTTCGGAGTCCTTTATGTATTTGGGGAATATGTGTATCCTGCCTTTGCCGGGAATTGAGTCGATAATCTTCTGATACGGTTCAAATGACCCGTACGGCTCGCCCGCGATAATCAACTGGTAGCTTTCGTCAAGGCCGCCGAATGCCTCGAGCAGAATATCAAGCCCCTTGTATTTTCGTATGAGCCCGAAGAACAGGATATTTTTCTTTCCGGGCGCAAGTCCCAATGCCTGCTCTGCAGAACGCCTGTCAAGTTTTTCCCCGAAATGGGAGTAGAGCGGATGCTGGCGCATCATATACTTCGCATCAGGCTTCAGCGCCAGCAGATCTTTGGTCACGGCATCGCACATAGTCAGAAAGCCGTCACAGCTTCCGAGAAAATATTTTGTAAATGCGGTGTCGAAGAACCTCTGTTCGTGAGGGACCACATTATCGAGAATGCCGATTACCTTGCAGTCCTTTCCGATATGTCTGGCCACATAGCCCAGCGACGGGGCAAAGTATGACATCCAGTAGCGTATGATCAAGACGTCCGGATTCCACTCGCGAATCTTTCTCGCAGTCGATATCCAAGTCAGCGGATTCGCTGAATCCAGAACAGGGATACTCTCCACCGGGACGGCCTCGTCATCCGGCGTCACATACTGACTTTTGCCAGGAAACAGGAAGTTCGGATACTGCCTCGTGAAATTGTATGCCCGGACAATATCAGTTTTGCCCAGTTCCGCCAACAAAGCTGCATTGAACTGGGCAATTCCTCCTCTGAAAGGATAAAAGCAGGATAGAACTGCAATCCTCACACTTTCAAATTTTTAGTCCTTATCGGAAGCGCTTTTTGAGGCTCCGTCATTCTTTGACTTGCACTTCACATACTCATCATTGAGTCTGCTGATGATATCTTCTGTAACATCAAGAGAGCTGTCACCTGAAACTACAGGTGAAGGAAGGATGTCTCCCTGTGTAGCAATAACCATTGCATAACCTTTCTCTGCAGTATATCTGTCAACGAACTGCTTGATGGCGTCGCCGATATTGTTCATCATAACCTGCTGCTCCTCAGCAATTTCCTGATTTTTCTGATTTGCATAGTCATTGAAGTCATTTCTCTGTTTGTCGAGCTTCTGAGCCTGAACTTCAGCAACTGAACGGATTATAAGGCCTTTGTTGAGCTTCTCGTTGAATGAATTGAACTCATTCTGGAGTTTGTTTCCTCTTCTGGTAACTTCTTCCTGGATGCCCTGAGCCTTTGATTCAACTACAGAACGCAGGTCATTTGCCATATCATAGTCTGAGAGAACTTTGTCAAGATTGAAATAAACGATAGAGCCTTTCTCTGCAGTCGTAACACTTGAACTCGATGCTTCTCCTGAGCCTGATTTCTTGCCTGAGAACTGAACTGCTGCTAGTGCGACCACAGCAAGAAGAGCTATGACGCTGAGGATAAGTGGGGTGTTTTTCATTTTATTTATTGTTAAAATTATCTGAAAGGTCGGTCTGACGCTTATCTGACGCCAAATCGTTACAAAGATACTAAAAAATTAGGAATTAGCTTTACGGATTTGCTCAAGGTAAGCCTGTATCGTATTTTCAAGTCCCATATAGAGCGCATCGCAGATGATGGCGTGCCCAATTGACACTTCAGCCGTCCAAGGGATTCTTTCAATGAAATACTCAAGATTCTCAAGACTCAAGTCGTGTCCCGCATTGATGTCAAGACCGCATTTCCTTGCAACCTCAGCCGTGCTGACGTATGGAAGAATCGCATTTTCCCTTCCCGTTGCATAGCCGGACGCATAAGCTTCCGTGTACAATTCGACGCGGTCAGCACCGCAGACAGCGGCACCCTCAGCCATTTCTGGCACAGGGTCTATGAAAATAGAAGTACGGATTCCTCTGGATTTAAATTCTTTGCAGATTTCCGTGAGGAAGTCCCTGTTCTTCAGAGTATCCCAGCCGGCGTTCGAGGTTATGGCATCGTGGGCGTCCGGCACAAGAGTCACCTGCGCAGGCACTACCTCGTTCACAAGGTCAACAAAGTTAGGAATAGGGTTGCCTTCAATATTGAACTCTACATTAAGCAAAGGCTTGATTGCCCTTACGTCCGAGTATCTTATATGTCTTTCGTCAGGCCTCGGATGGACTGTAATGCCCTCCGCCCCGAATTTCACGCAATCTGTTGCAGCCTTTTCGACATTAGGCATATTGCCGCCACGAGCATTTCGCAAAGTGGCTATCTTATTTATATTGACACTTAGTTTCGTCATAATTCATAACAAGTTCAAAGAATCCGTATGAAATACCGCCGAACGGAATCCGCACAGACTCTTAACGGGAACAAAAATATATATTATTGTGCAAATATTGTAAAGAATATACTAATTTTGAAACTCTGACGAAACGTTTTTATCACGGTATCCGTGGCTTGAGGTAGGGTAATATGCTGATAGGTATTTACATCAAGAATATTGAACTGGAAAACGACATCCGCCTGCAGACGATGAAGAAAGCACTTGCGGACGGCGGTTGCCGGTTGTATTATATACATACAAAGGGAGATCTGCTTGCCGGAACCGATATGATTCTGAGCATCGGAGGAGACGGGACTTTCCTGTCCGCTTCCAAACGGATTGCAGATTCCGGCATCCCGATTTTGGGCGTAAATCTCGGAAGACTCGGTTTTCTGTCAGAAAACAGTCCTGAAGACGTCCCGACGGCCGTTCTTTCCGGCAATTACGAACTTGAGAACCGTACAATGCTCAAGTCCGACGTGGAAGGAAGCACCCTGCCGGAAGATTTCTGGCCATACTCTCTGAATGAAGTGACCGTGCACAGGAACGGTGCAGCAGTAATGGGCATAAAAGTTTCCCTGGACGGCTACAGCCTTCCGACGTATTGGGCTGACGGACTGCTGGTTGCGACCAGTTCCGGCTCGACCGCCTATTCATTGAGCGTAGGCGGACCTATATGCACCCCCGACTCCAAAGTCCTGATTGTCGCGCCCATCGCGCCGCACAACCTCAACGTGAGGCCGCTCATCGTTCCGGAAACGACCGCCGTGGGCATATCGATAATCTCAAGAGACAGCACGGCCATTCTGACTATGGACAACAGAACCATTGAAATAGACAGCTCTACGGCCATTTCCGTGTCTATGGCACAATTTTCGCTCAAGCGTGTCCGTCTTCCCGAATCAAACTTTGTGAAAGCTCTTGTGAGCAAATTATTCTGGGGCGAAGATATCAGAAACAACGATAATTGACAATTAATGACGAAACTGGACAAAATTCCTGCGCACGTCTCAATAATTATGGACGGAAACGGCAGGTGGGCTCAAGAACAGGGCCTGGAGAGAGTCTGCGGCCACAAGAAAGGGGTCGAGACTGTCCGCACAGTTACCGAGGCGGCTGCCGAGGCTGGCGTCAAATATCTTTCCCTCTATGCTTTCTCCGAAGAGAATTGGGGACGACCTAAATCCGAAGTGGACTTTCTTATGCGGCTGATGATGGATTCCATCGCAGCCGAAGTCGAGGCGCTTATGAAAAACGGAGTCCGGTTTCACGTCTTGGGAAACATATCCAGACTACCGGAGGCGCTCAGGGACGCGATAGCTATGCTTGAGGAAAAGACTAAGGACAATACGACTATCGATTTGATATTGTTCGTGAGCTACAGCGGCAGATGGGACATTTTCCAGGCAGCCAAGAAATTCGCTGAAGCCCATCACGGCGAAGAAGGACTTGACTCCGTATCGGATATGTCAGAATTCTCCAAATATCTTGTAACTGACGGCATTCCGGATCCAGATGTGATAATAAGAACCTCCGGAGAGCAGCGGATAAGCAACTATCTTCTGTGGCAGGGAGCTTATTCGGAGTTCGTTTTCGTAAAGAAAATGTGGCCGGAGTTCAGCCGGGATGATTTCTTTGATGCTCTTGCGGAATATGCCTCAAGAAATCGCCGTTATGGAAAAGTGAAATAAATACGTATATTTGTCAGATATTTTTTTGAAGGATGAAGTTCATTGGTCGGATATTCTGCCTTTCTGCGCTCACGCTTATGCCTCTCATAGCATCTGCACAGCAAAAGAAGGAATCGATAGAAATAGATTACAACAATCCCCGCACGTACGTGGTCGGTGGTGTGAAGGTTGAAGGAAACCGCGCGTTCGGAGACAATCAGATTATACAGCAATCCGGATTGCACAAGGGGATGGAAGTCACCATTCCCGGTGACGACATGTCATCAATCGTGAAAAGACTATGGATGCAGAGATATTTCCAGGATGTCGCCGTTTACATTGATTCCCTGAGCGCTGGTCAAGATACAGTCTTTCTCCGTCTTTCCATTCAGGAACGTCCGCGTGTGTCAAGATGGACATTCTCCGGAGTAAAGAGCGGTGAGAAGAAAGACCTTCAGGAACGTCTTAACTTCAAACGTGGCGGTGAATTCTCCGACTACGTTGCCAAGACATCCGTAGATATCATCAAAAGGTACTACAAGGGCAAGGGCTTCCTTGACGTGAAGGTCGAGCCTCAGGTCAGCAAGGACACCATAATCCGCAACGCCATCAGAGTAAACTATGCCGTTGACAGAGGTCCTAAAATCAAAATCAAGACAATCAATTTCATAGGCAATGACAACGTGAGCGACTTCAAGCTTGCGAAGTCAATGAAGAAGACCAAGTCTGCGAAAATCTACAACTTCTTCAGCAGCAAGAAATTCAACGAGAAAGAATATCAGAACGACAAGAAATCCCTCATCAGCGCTTTCAATGAGGCAGGTTACAGGGATGCAAGACTTCTGAAAGATTCAATATATACGGTGAAGCCGGGACGACTCGGAATTGATTTCACATTCGATCAGGGAAAGAAATATTATTTCAGGAACGTCACTTGGACCGGAAACTCCGTCTATACTACAGATGCGTTGAACTCCATCCTTCAGATTAAGGAGGGCGATGTTTACGATGTCGTCACATTGCAGAAACGACTCCAGGGCGGCGGAAAGCAGGGAGATATGGATGTCTCCAAACTGTACCGCGACAACGGCTACCTCTTCTTCAACGTTCAGCCTGTGGAACTTAATGTCGTAGGTGATTCAGTGGACGTCGAGATGCGTATCGCTGAAGGAAAGCAGGCGACACTGAACAACATTGTCATCAACGGCAACGACCTCACCAATGAAAGAGTCGTACGTCGCCAAGTGTTCACAAGGCCGGGCTATCTGTTCAGCCAGAGCGACTTCGAAAGGTCCATAAGGGAAATAGCATCATTGGGTCAGTTTGACCCGGAGGCGATTACCGACCCGTCAAAAGGATATTCCATCGTGCCGGACCAGATGAACAGCACTGTGGATATCATATACAATGTCACAGAAAAGCCTTCCAGCCAGCTGGAGCTTTCCGGCGGTTGGGGCGGCAAGACATTCGTGGCTACTGTCGGTGTAAGCTTCAACAACTTCTCCACACGCCGTATGTTTGACAAGAGCGCCTGGAGACCTGTTCCTCTCGGAGATGCACAGAACCTGTCCTTCCGTTTCCAGACGAGCGGTACATATTATTCATCATTGTCGGCAAGTTTCGTAGAGCCTTGGCTTTTCGGAAAGAAACCTACATCATTGAGCCTTTCGGCATATTACAGCCGCCAGACCAACTCTTACCTGATGTGGAATATTCTCAACAACGACAAACAGTTTGAGGTTTACGGATTCTCCGCAGGATTGGGTAACAGGTTGAAATGGCCGGACAACTACTTCGTGCTCTACAATCAGCTCAGTTGGCAGACTTACAAGCTCTCGAACTGGTATTCCAATTACTTCATCTTCGATGACGGAGTTTCCCACAACATAAGCTACACCCTGGGATTGTCCAGAAATTCCACGGACCAGCAGATTTACCCGAGACAGGGTTCTGATTTGTCATTCTCCGTACAGCTTACTCCTCCGTTCTCATTATTCAGAAAGAAAGACAAGGGAATTGTTGACGTCAACGGCAATCCTACCAAAGTCGGCAGCTGGAGAGACATCAATTACGACAACTGGTCTTCACAGGACAGATACAAATGGATTGAGTACCACAAATGGACATTCAAAGGTTCTTTGTACACGAAGCTTGTCGGCGACCTTGTCCTGATGACGCGAGCTCAGTTCGGTTACTTGGGATACTACAACAGGAATTGGGGATATTCTCCATTTGAGGGATTCCTCGTCGGCGGTGACGGTATGTCCGGTTACAACTCATACGGTTCCGAGGTTATCGCGCTTCGAGGATATGAGAACTACTCTCTTACCCCTTACAAGGCTACCGCATACAGTTCCAACGGTTATTCTTATGCCGGAAACGTATATGATAAATTTACTGTAGAATTGCGTTACCCTATTGTAATGCAGCCGCAGTCCACTATATTTGCATTGGTATTCCTCGAAGGAGGTAACTGTTGGTCAGATATCCGCGACTTCAATCCGTTCCAGATCAAGCGTTCTGCCGGTGTTGGTGTCCGAGTTTATCTCCCGGTTATCGGTCTTCTCGGAATCGACTGGGGATACGGATTTGATGACAAGACGAACGGCAAGAGCCAGTTCCACTTCATCATAGGTCAGCAGTTCTAAAAAATTGAAACAAAAACAGATTTAATATGAAAAAGATTATTTTGATTGCAGCCGCTGCAATGTTGACATTGTCCGCATCGGCTCAGACTTTGAAATTCGCTCACGTAAATTACAATGAGCTCGTGATGCTTCAGCCGGCAGCTGACTCAGCAAGAGCACAGTTGGCAGTATCTCAGCAGGAAGCTCAGGACACATTCAAGAGCATGCAGGATGAGTTCCAGACAAAATACAGCCAGTATCAGCAGAAAGTTTCAACTTGGACTCCTGCTATCCGTGAGAGCAAAGAGAAAGAACTTCAGGATATCCAGTCCAGGATTGAAGAGTTCCAGCAGTCAATTCAGCAGGAACTTCAGCAGCAGCAGAATCAGCTGATGGCCCCTATACAGCAGAAAGCTGTCGAGGCTGTCGAGAAACTTGCAAAGGCCGGCGGATATATTTATGTATTCGAAAAGGGCTCAATGCTTTATATCGACGAGACTCAGAGCGTGGATCTTACACCGGCTGCCAGAAAGGCTCTCGGAATCAAGGACGGCAGAACTTTGGAGTCTCTCCAGCAGGAGCTTCAGTCACAGGCTCAGCAGCAGTAATCATCAGCTGAATGAGTTTTTGAGAAACGTAAATGACAGTAAATAAACCGGTCGGAAAAATCTCTTGAAACAGTCATTCTGATGGAGAATTGAAACGGCGGGGAAATCATAAAGAGGATGAATGGAAGTCAAATTCACTCATCCTCTTCTTTTTATGATTTTTCTTATTATTTATTGTGATTTGAACGTTTTTATTATTAGATTTGCACAAAAATATAGAGATATTCTTTAAATTCTTAAAGAAATGCAACATAAAGTCATCGATACTAACGATGTTGTAATAAGGTTCGCCGGCGACTCCGGAGATGGGATGCAACTTACTGGCTCCCTATTCGCGAATATGTCAGCAATTTATGGAAATGGACTTTCTACTTTCCCTGATTATCCGGCAGAAATCAGAGCACCTAAAGGTACTGTAGCCGGCGTGTCCGGATTTCAAGTGCATATCGGAAATCATAAGGTCACCACACCGGGAGACTTCTGTGATATGCTTGTGGCGATGAACCCGGCGGCTCTCAAGGCAAATGCTAAGTGGCTCAAACGCACGGCAATGGTACTTGTAAACGAAGATGCTTTCGATGAGGCCGGGCTGAAAAAGGCCGGATTCACCGGAAACCCGTTTGAGGAACTGCATATTGAGGACCGCACCATTCTGTGCGCCCCGATTACCAAGTTGACGGAAGACAGCCTCAAGGACAGCGGTTTGGATGCGGTGGCAGTCCATAAATGCAAGAATATGTTCACACTCGGTATGGCTTGTTTCATCTATGACCGCCCTATCGAGTATGTTTATGATTATATCGAGAGCAAATTCCGCAAGAAGCACCCTGAAATGATCGCCCCTAACAGGAAGGTCGTTTTTGACGGATACAATTACGCCTCGAACATTCAGGCAGTACCCAATACATACCGCGTTGCTCCGGCTAAGCTGGAGACCGGCACATACCGCAATATAACAGGAAACCAGGCCGCCGCGTGGGGTCTTATGGCAGCTGCAGAGAAGGCTCATCTGCCTCTTTTCTGTGGCTCCTATCCGATCACCCCGGCTACAGCGATTCTGGAAGAACTCGCCATATATAAGAACCTGAATGTCAAGACGATGCAGACTGAAGACGAAATTGCGGGAATCTGTTCTGCCATCGGTGCAGCATTCGCGGGAAACCTTGCGGTGACTACAACTTCAGGTCCGGGCTTGTCTCTCAAATCAGAGGCATTGGGTCTGGCAGTAATGACAGAGCTTCCGCTGGTTGTGATAGATGTTCAGAGAAGCGGTCCTTGTACAGGTATGCCTACCAAAACCGAGCAGGCCGATCTCAATCAGGCTCTATACGGCAGAAACGGTGAAAGTCCGATAGTCATTATGGCAGCACACTCCCCTGCCCATTGCTTCGAAATGGCTTTCCGCGCAGCAAAAGTTGCGCTTGAGCATATGGTGCCTGTGATGCTGCTTTCAGAAGGATTCCTGGGCAACGGTTCCGAGCCGTGGAAAGTGCCTTCAATGAGTGATTTCCCGGAAATCCATCCGAGATATGCGCACGATGCCGAAGGCGATTTCAAGCCATTCAAAAGAGATGCTTCCACACTTGCAAGAGACTGGGCGATACCGGGTATGAAGGGTTACGAGCATCGTGTCGGAGGACTTGAGAAAAACCATAACGGAGTACTGTCGAACGATCCTGAAAATCACGAGATGATGGTTCGTGAGCGTGCCGAGAAAGTGGCGAGAGTTGCTGAGGACCTGCCTCTTCTGGAAATTGACGGACAGGCATCAGGAGACGTGCTGCTTGTCGGTTGGGGCGGAACTTATGGGCATATACTTACAGCCGTCGAGGAACTCAGAGCTGACGGAAAGGATGTAAGTTTCGTTCATTTCGACTATATCGACCCGCTTCCGAAGAACACTGCAGAGGTATTCTCCGGCTTCAAGAAAATAATTGTCTGTGAATTGAATACAGGACAGTTCGCCGCATATCTGCGCAATGTTCTACCTCAATATGATTACTTGCAGTGCAATAAGGTGCAGGGACAGACTTTCCTTGTCAAGGACATCGTTGACAGCGTAATAGAAAAAGCATAATCATTATGGCAAAATATACTTTCAAGGATTTCAAGAGCGACCAGGAAGTGAGATGGTGTCCTGGATGCGGTGATTATTCCGTGCTGGCGTCTCTCCAGAAAGTTCTTCCCATAGTATGTGAGGAGAAAGGAATTGATAAAGAGAAAGTTGTCGTGGTGTCCGGCATCGGCTGTTCGTCACGTCTTCCATATTATATGAACACCTACGGATTCCACAGCATTCACGGCAGGGCAACGGCTATCGCGACCGGAATGAAAGTCGCCAATCCGGAGTTGTGCATCTGGCAGGCAAGCGGAGACGGTGATGCTTTGGCTATCGGCGGCAACCATTTCATTCACGCAATAAGAAGGAACGTTGATATAAACATAATGCTGTTCAACAACCGTATTTACGGTATGACCAAAGGACAGTATTCTCCTACATCCAAGTTGGGCGCTATAACCAAGACATCCCCTTACGGCACTGTCGAGCATCCTTTCAATCCGGGCAGTCTTGTTCTGGGTGCAAAAGGGACATTCTTCGCCCGCAGTATGGATACTGAACTAGCGCTGAATCAGGAGATTATGCTTGCAGCTTCAAGGCATTCCGGCACATCCGTAATGGAATTCCTGACCAACTGTGTCATATTCAACAACGGTTCACACGCGGAGCTTTCAGACAAAGAAGCAAAGTCTGACAGGACTATAGTTCTGCGCAAGGGCGAGAAAATGCTTTTCGGCAAGAACAATGACAAAGGCCTGATGCTTTCCGATATGAAACTCAAGGTTGTAAGGCTTGGAGAAGACGGGGTTACCCTTGACGATATACTTGTTCACGATCCGTCAGTTGACAATCTCGGCCTGCAGACAATGCTTGCAGATATGAAAGGACCGGATTTCCCTGTTGCACTCGGAGTCATCAGGGATGTTGCGGATATAACCTACGACGATGAGGTGCAGAAGCAGGTTGACTCGGTGAAGGCGAATGCGAGAATCCATTCTATGGATGAACTCCTGCGCAGCGGTTCGACTTGGGAAGTGAACGGACAATAATTTGAGATTAGTTTACAATTAAGATAAACCTCAATTAATAATACAATGAAAACAGAAGAAATAATGGCCAAACTTCAGGCCAAGTACCCTACAGAGAAGGAATACCTGCAGGCTGTACGTGAAGTGCTTGAGTCTATAGAAGATGTGTATAACAGACATCCAGAGTTTGAGGACGCCAAAATCATCGAAAGACTTGTGGAACCGGACAGAATCCTTTCTTTCCGTGTCACCTGGGTTGACGACAATGGTGAGGTGCAGACAAATACCGGCTACAGGGTTCAGTTCAACAACGCTATCGGCCCATACAAAGGCGGACTGCGTTTCCATCCTTCTGTAAATCTGTCAATTCTCAAGTTCCTGGGCTTCGAGCAGACTTTCAAGAATTCCCTGACCACATTGCCTATGGGCGGTGCAAAGGGCGGTTCTGATTTCAATCCTAAAGGCAAATCTGACGCGGAAATAATGCGTTTCTGCCAGGCGTTCATGCTTGAGCTCTGGAGAAATATAGGTCCTGATATGGATGTTCCTGCCGGTGATATCGGAGTGGGCGGACGCGAAATCGGCTACCTCGAAGGAATGTACAAGAAGCTCACACGCGAACATAACGGAGTCCTGACCGGTAAAGGCATTCCTTACGGCGGTTCATTGATTCGTCCGGAGGCTACTGGTTTCGGTGCCGTATATTTCCTCGAGCATATGCTTCATCACCATCAGGCTGACCTTGACATCAAGGGCAAGACCGTGGCTGTTTCCGGCTTCGGAAATGTATCTTGGGGCGCCTGCGTGAAGGCTACCGAACTCGGAGCTAAAGTTGTCGCAATATCAGGTCCAGACGGCGTGATTTACAATCCGGAAGGAATGACCCAGGAGAAACTGGATTATATGCTTGAGTTGCGTGCTACCAACAATGATGTCGTGGCTCCATTCGCTCAGAAATTCCCTGATGCGACATTTATCCCGGGAAAGAAATCCTGGAGCATAAAATGCGATATAGCAATGACTTGCGCATTCCAGAACGAGATGTCCAAGGAGGATGCAGAGGAGCTTATCGCAAACGGAACCTGGTGCTGCATCGAGGTTTCCAATATGGGATGCCAGCCGGGAGCTATCGAGGCTTTCCAGAAAGCGAAGATTCTTTTCGCTCCGGGAAAGGCTGTGAATGCCGGAGGTGTTGCCACATCAGGTCTTGAGATGAGTCAGAACGCTATGCATATGAGCTGGACTTCAAAGGAGGTTGATGCGAAACTGCACGGAATTATGGATGCTATCCACGCTTCCTGCGTCAAGTACGGAACTCAGCCTGACGGCTATATCAATTACGTCAAGGGCGCGAATGTCGCCGGCTTCATGAAAGTCGCTGAGGCGATGCTTGCCCAGGGCATAATCTAGAAATCATACTGACCGGGCCACAGCCGGTCTCAAAATCAGCACATGCTGGCTGGAGATTTCCAGTCAGCATTTTTTTACTCATATCGGCACAGGCATCTTGCCTGAAACAATCGATATAATTGGAATAATCCGGAGCATAGCGACCCTTTGGATACAAGCAACCCTTCGGAGCTTGCGACTCAAGGGGTTTGGGGAGTACGCTCCCCAATTGAACTTCAATTCGCTCTGGAAGAGCGAGGAATTGATCGAGAACGAAGACTGAAGATTCAAGGAAAAAACGCCCGAAAGAGGTTTTAGATAATACGTTGCTTCTTTTGTTTATAATACATATGCAGGCTGATAGAAATTGAGGAGGACTCCGTTCTCTTCGTTCACTCCGGACCCTCCCAACGTATTCTGCGTGGTCTTCGACCACTTGTCT
>CAVHJF010000023.1:0-38223 GCA_963636275.1 Acutalibacteraceae bacterium
TTAAACCACATGTTCCTCCGCTTGTGCGGGCCCCCGTCAATTCCTTTGAGTTTCAACCTTGCGGTCGTACTCCCCAGGTGGATAACTTATCGCTTTCGCTTGGCCACTGACTGTCTATCGCCAACGGTTAGTTATCATCGTTTACTGCGTGGACTACCAGGGTATCTAATCCTGTTTGATCCCCACGCTTTCGTGCCTCAGCGTCAATCCCTGCTTCGTGAGATGCCTTCGCAATCGGTGTTCTGAGTAATATCTATGCATTTCACCGCTACACTACTCATTCCTCCCGCGGCGGGACCATTCTAGCCATGCAGTATCAACGGCACTTCCAGAGTTGAGCTCCGGTCTTTCACCGCTGACTTACACAGCCGCCTACGCACCCTTTAAACCCAATAAATCCGGATAACGCTTGCATCCCCCGTATTACCGCGGCTGCTGGCACGGAGTTAGCCGATGCTTATTCTGAGCATACTCTCATCGGTCTACACGTAGACCTTATTGCTCTGCTCCTAAAGAAGTTTACGACCCATAGGGCCTTAGTCCTTCACGCGGCATGGCTGGTTCAGGCTTGCGCCCATTGACCAATATTCCTCACTGCTGCCTCCCGTAGGAGTTTGGACCGTGTCTCAGTTCCAATGTGGGGGACCTTCCTCTCAGAACCCCTACCGATCGTCGCCTTGGTGGGCCGTTACCCCGCCAACAAGCTAATCGGACGCGAGCCAATCCGTCGCCGCCGTAACTTTCAACAGGTGGCCATGGGGCCACCCGTCACATCGGGGATTAGTCGGCGTTTCCGCCGGTTGTCCCCGGGCCACGGGCATGTCGCTCACGCGTTACGCACCCTTCCGCCGGTCGCCGCCAGAACATTGCTGCCCCGCGCTGCCCCTCGACTTGCATGTGTTAAGCCTGCCGCTAGCGTTCATCCTGAGCCAGGATCAAACTCTTCTTTGTATATTTCTTATTTCTCAAGTTCAATCCGGCACTCTCAATTCCTTTAAAGAAATCAACGCTCTCGATTCTTTTTGTGTTTTTTGGTACTTGCTTCCTTGTACTTAATCTTTCAATATTTTCAATGAACTACCGTTATTTCTCAAACGGACTGCAAAGATACGCACTTTTTTATTACGTGCAAATATTTTCCGATGTTTTTTTGAAAAATTATCAAGTTTTATTGATTTTACCCTTCAGAACCCACCGCTCGACTCCTCATCCGTGCGCAAAACTTCTTTTACATCTCCTTCTCTTTATATAATTTTGCAACTTCCTCGGTCAAATAAAACCGACGGCACAACAAGACAGATTCTGGAACAAATGCAAAACACAGAAAATACAGGCAAGGCCTCCCTGCACGAACTCTTCCTGGTATTTATGAAGATAGGGGCCTTTACCATCGGAGGAGGATACGCAATGATACCTCTCATAAAGGACGAACTTGACAAACGTCATTGGATAGGAGAAGACGAGCTGCCGGACATCATCGCATTGGCTCAGTCCGCTCCAGGCATCCTCGCCGTAAACGTCTCCATTTTCACGGGATATAAGATTCGCGGAGTAAAAGGAAGCATAGCCGCCACAATAGGCTCCGTATTGCCGTCTTTTCTCATCATCTTGGCAATCGCGATGGCATTCTCCAATTTTCAGGACAATCCTGTGGTAATCAGCATATTCAAAGGCATAAGACCAGTTGTGGTATCGCTGATTGCCGCCCCGATGATTTCAATGGCAAAGAAATCCAACACGAATTGGTGGACTTGGATGATTACAATAATCAGCCTTCTGGCTGTGGCTTTCCTGAAAGTCTCACCTATATATATAATAATAGTTACAATCGTATTGGCGCTCGCCTACGCCAAATTCAGAGAGAGGAGATAACGTTATGGTCATCACGCTGATACTTCAACTTTTCGCAACATTCTTCATTATAGGAATGTTCACTTTCGGAGGTGGCTACGCTATGCTTTCTCTCATTCAGGGACAGGTCGTAGTCAGCCACGAATGGATTTCACAGAGCACCTTCACCGACATTGTCGCCATTTCCCAGATGACGCCGGGCCCGATCGGAATCAACTGTGCCACATACGTAGGTTATGACGTGCTCACAAAAGCTACAGGAAGCCATATCCTCGGAGTACTGGGTTCATTCACAGCTACTTCAGCCATTGTGCTTCCGTCATTCATCATAGTCCTCGCCCTGGTGAAATTCTATATGAAATTCAATGGCAACACTCTGTTTGAAGGAGTTATGAGTTGGCTTAGACCTTCGGTGGTAGGACTGATAGGAGCCGCGGCGATAATCCTTATGTTCGATGCGTCCTGGTCGGGGTTCCCGCTATTGTCGAAATTCGACATCCAGATTGTGACCGAAAACTTTCCTGACTGGAAAAGTTGGATATTGTTCGCCGCGGCTCTTATAGCCTCGTTATTTTTCAAAGTAAGCCCGATTCCGATAATTGTCGCCGGGGGCGTACTGGGATTCCTTATTTATTAGATCTGTCCAGCATACCATATTGGCCGAATATATCTCTGCTGTAAGTGAGTCCCATAGCATCGTAAATCTCGAAAGCGTGATTCAGCGAATGTTTGAATCGCTCAAAGTCCTTGTTTTCAGGCTGGCACCACTGCACCTCGCTGAGAGCTGACATTCTAGGCAACAGCATATATTCCAGATGTTCCGGAGTAGTTATGTATTCCGTCCACAGATTCGCCTGAACGCCAAGCACGTGATGCTGAGCCTCTTCCGGAATATTCTCGTAAGGTTCGCAGGAATATACCTTCTCTATAGGAAGCACAGAATTTCCTATCGCGAGCGGTTCGAGAGCCGTGGAATCAGACTGGCAATGGTCAAAATACATATAATTGTTCGGAGTCATTATGACATCGAATCCCAGTTTCGCTGCTTTGATTCCGCCTTTCGCTCCACGCCAGGACATCACAGTGGCACCTTTCGCAAGTTTTCCCTCCAGAATCTCGTCCCAACCTATAATCTTGCGGCCGTGTTCATTGACGAAATCCTGAACTCTGGCAGTGACATAGTTCTGAAGATATTGCTCTGCAGTATGTTCCTTGTCAGATTTCAGTCCAAGTTCCTTGATTCGCTTCTGGCAATCCGGACATTTTGCCCACTCCTTTTTAGGGCACTCGTCGCCTCCGATATGGATATACTCGGACGGGAACAATGCCATAACCTCTTCTAGAACATCCTCTATAAATTTGAAAGTCACCTCTTTACCAGGACAGAGAACTTCATCGGCTACACCCCATACAGGTCTTACGGTATAAGGGCCTCCCGTGCATCCCAATTCAGGATATGATGTAAGTGCAGCTACCATATGCCCAGGGAGATCAATCTCAGGGATAATTGTAATTCCGAGATCCGCCGCATAAGCGACTACATCTTTTATCTGCTCCTGCGTATAGAATCCGCCATATCTCACGTGATCAAATTCATCCCAATTCTTCCCTACCATCGTACTGTCACGCCAAGCACCGACTTCAGTCAACTTCGGATATTTCTTGATTTCGATTCTCCATCCCTGGTCATCCGACAGATGCCAATGCAGACGATTGAGTTTATATGCGGACATCACGTCAAGGTATCTCTTGACCTCATCCACGCTGAAGAAATGTCTGGAGACATCCAGGTGCATTCCTCTATAAGAAAATCTCGGCTTATCCTTGATGCTCACGCAAGGGAGAACCCACTTTGCGCCCGTGCATTTTTTCTTACCGAAATAAGCGGCAGGAAGAAGCTGTCCGATTGTCTGTATCGCGTACCGGAAACCGGCAACTGAAGATGCCTGAACACGCACCTCGTTTTTGTTCACATCCAACTGATATTCTTCCGGAGCAAGTTCCTGATTGAGAGTGAATTCTATATGCTTGCCTTTATGCTGCTCTACTACCATTGAAGAACTGCCTGTCGCGGCCGTCAACCGCTGTGCGAATGTATTTATGCACTGGAGAGATTCGTTGTCGAGTTCAGAAGGCACGACAATCGGCACGCCAGCGACTTTGAACACGCCTTCAGCCACTTCTACATTTTGAGGACAAGGGATTACGTTCACTTCCGGAGCCCGGGAGCAGCCAGCCGCCGCGAGAAGCACTGCGGCAGCGATGGTTATCAGTTGATGGTTCTTCATAATATATTATGGATTAAATCATTCCGTCACGTCGCACGATGTCCGTAACAACATTTCCGCTAATATAATCAATAACCCAGAACTCGCAAATAGTTTACGACTGAGACCCGTCAACGATTTTTCGGAAGGCACATCTTTTCGGCCATATCCACGACGATGCCGGAATTGTCAAATCCGAAGGCATCATCTTTTCCAACGGGAACAGAGTCGCGACAGAGGGGGCGTTTGACATATATGCCCGAAGAAATTTTCTCAGCATTCCTTGAGCGCAAGAGAATATCTGCCTTTCAGCAGAACAGCGCATCCGGCGAGATATCCGAGCAACAGCAATGTATGGACAGACCATTTAAGCACTTTCAGACCCGTTCCGGCATTTGCCGACTCGATGGCACTGTTCAAGGCATTGTCCACGAACAGTGTGGCAACACAGATTACCGCTATGAGCACGAAGAATGAGACAATACGCTTCCAACTGTAAGGAATCGGATAATAATGCGCTCCCAGCACCGCGCTTATTATGAACATCACCAGATAACTTGCAAGATGACCGAAAGCCGCGGCCCAAAAAGAGAACTTCGGCATAAACAGGACATTTATGACCACGGTCACAAGGAGGCCTGCGAGCGTTATCCAGATAGCCATATTGGTCTTGCCGGACAATTTATACCACATAGACACGTTGAAAAGCATCCCGAGCAGCATATATGAAAGCAGCATTATCGGCACCACTCCCATTCCGGAACGGAAATCCTTGCCGATAATCAGGGCGAACACATCCAGATAAAGGAATACGCCCAACAGAATCAGCCCGCAGAAAGCTGTGAAGAACTCCATCACAATGGCGTACAACTGCTTCGAACCCTTATTCTGAGCCCTCTGAAAAAAGAAAGGCTCGGCAGCGAAACGAAACATCTGTATGAACAGGTTCATTATCACAGACAGTTTGACCGCTGCCTGGAAAATTCCGAGACTGGACTGCCACACATCAGCATTGGTATCAAAATATCTGAAAAGAATCCTGTCCAGGAAATCATTTATTATACCCGGCAAAGCCGCAACCATCAGTGGAATGGAATAAGCCAGCATCTGCCGCAGCAACTTCCTGTCGAATTCAAATGAAGTCCTAAGCAAATCCGGGACAAACAGGAGCGCACAAACCACACTGCTGATGAATATCGCGAATATGACGTATGAAAAGTCAGGTGTCGGCGACACGAATCTTCCCATAAAAGCCGAGCAATGAGCCGGATACCAGAAAAACAGCACCATATTGGCAGCTGTTTCCGTAAGTATCTTTATGGTCTTGAACAGCGCGAACTTGAATGCCTTATGCTCCTGACGCAGTTTTGCGAAAAGAATCGCGGTCGTGCAGTCCAGCGCCAGGATACCGCCCACATATATTATACAGTTGCCGAACCCGTCATATCCCAGCATCGAGGCTATCTGTCCGGAGAACAGCACCATAAAAGCAAGGAACGAGAAACTTGTTCCGAAAACCGTGGCGAGCGCATTTGAATACACGGCCACAGGATTGACCCCTTCCCTATTCGCGAAACGGAAACATCCCGTCTCAAGGCCAAGCACCAGAACCACCTGGAGGACAGCAATATATGCCATAAATTCCGTCACTACGCCATAGCTGGCAGTGGTGAGCATCCTGGTATAGAACGGGACAAAGAGAAAATTTATTATTCTCGCCAATATCGTGCTGAGGCCGTAGATTGCGGTTTCGCCTGCGAGTTGTTTCAACGGATTTGCCATAACGTGGCAAAAATAGCGTTTTTTTGAGTATTTTAGAAGTTTGTTTGGAACAGCGGCCAGCACCTGTTACAATAGTCTCGCCTATAAAGTTCCATTACAGGACACACAAACATTGATATAAATAAAACATTATCAATATATTATGATTACAAAATCAATGAAAGCACTCGCCTGCATCGCTATGGCAGGCCTTGCACTCAGCTGTGGAAATCAACAGAAGAAAGCGGCTGAAGCGGCGGCAGAGAAAGCCAAAGCAGATTCTTTAAAACAAGCGGAAATGATTCAAAAACAGAAAGAAGCAGAGGGGCTTGCAGCAAAGCTCCCTGAAGAACCGGTGTTCGACATCGTGACAAGCCTCGGCACAATCAAAGTCAAACTTTACAGCAAGACCCCGAAGCATCGCGCCAATTTTGAAAAGCTCGCGATATCAGGCTTCTATGACAGCCTGCTGTTCCACAGGGTTATTGACGGATTTATGATTCAGGGCGGTGACCCTTACACAAAGGACACGACAATGGTCGAGAAATATGGACAGGGCGGACCTGGATACACCATTCCTGCTGAATTTGTCCCTGAATACAAGCATATCAAAGGAGCTTTGGCAGCAGCCCGCAGAGGAGATGCAGCTAATCCTGCCAAAGAGTCATCCGGCTCACAGTTCTATATCGTTCAGGATGAAGGCACCTGCGCACAGCTCGACGGCGAATATACCGTATTCGGACAGACCGTGGACGGATTCAATGTCATTGACAAAATTGCATCTGTGGCAAGAGACTACAGGGATAGGCCACGTACGGATGTCAGAATCCTGACAATCAAGGTAGATCCTGAATCAATGCCTGCGGTTGAGGAGGAAACTCCTGCGGCCAGTGACAGCACCAAAACAGAATAATTCCCAAAATGAGCATACATTTCGACTTTATGAGCATCCGCGCCGGCAACTGACGGCACAGTATTTGCTAATTAATCGGTCGAATAGTTTTTTCATAGGTTAAGTTTTAGGTTAGAATTGCGAACGGTCTGCGATGTGAATTGCGGACCGTTCATCTTTTTTGACAATCTGCCACGACCCACTGCCGGTTTCAGGGCGTGAAAGGCCGTTGACAGACAGATAACTCACTATTTTAAAAGTTGATTTGTGACCATCTCCACCATATTGTCAATCTGGTGTTTCTTGTAAACACGTCTCAGATACGGTTCAGCAATCCATATAAGCGCCGCGATTATGGCCGCCGACAACACGATAAGAAAAGGAATTTGCCTGTTGAGTCGTTCCCTTCTCAAGATAGCATCCTTCAGCAACTGCGCGCTGCCGATTCGCCTGTCAGGATTCTGTGCGGTGCATTTTTTTGAAACGGCTTTCCAGAAACGCCTCTGCCGACCGGTCAGGCATTCTGATATGCTTGAGATTACTTTTCCAAAAGAGTAGAGGTCACTGCGTTCGTCCAACTTGCCTCCCGCAATCTGCTCCGGGGATGCATAGGACCTGGTTCCCGCGGCAAGTTTCAAAACTGCATAAGCGTCAGTATCAGCGAAGCCGAAATCAATTATCTTGACATTTTTTCCGTTGCCCGTAATCATTATGTTCTCGGGCTTTATGTCTTTATGGATGATTTGACGGTGATGAATGAAATCCAGAGCGTCGCAGAGTTCCAGAATTATTTTCCTTGATGAGACAGCATCCAACTCCTTTTTCTCAAGTAAGGCGGCAAGACTCTGTCCCTCAATCCATTCCAGAACTATACAATTTCCGATTCCGGGAACAGGCCGGTAGTCAAGTGTCTGACAAATACCGGGATGGACAAGGTCTTTGCCTATATCATATTCCTTTTTCAGAAGCCTTTCGTAGAGCGGAGAATCTACATATCTCTCCTTCAGCGATTTAAGCAGAACATTCTTCCCTTCAACAGTCGTGCGGCTTATTTTAGCATATCCGTCCTGAGATTCATAAACCGTCTCTATACGCCGCGACGTTTCCTCGCCAACCGGATTTACGGGGGTGAAAATTATGGAATTTTCTATCATAATCACGTCTTTAGAATTCAGACACTGTCTGAGTTTGAATCAGCGTATAGCTCTGTGGATTTCAATAAAAGCAACGTCGGATATTCTGCGATTGCAAATTAACTGTTTTTTTCATAATTTTAGAAAATTTCCGCACATTAAGCGCGAAAATAAAATTTTGACCGCATACGGACTTGCTAGATAATGAAATTTATACGTTCTGAATATGTCTTTTCGCTGTTATTGCTGTTCACAGGATGCAACGGCGGTGGTGAGGGCAGCGTTCCGCCCGAATCACAGGAAAGCATTCCTGAAGAGTGGCTTGCAGACGCTACAGACTGTCTGAACGGGTATTTGATAGTTTCCTGCAATTCCGGATATGGAATAATTGACACTGCAGGCCATATTGTATCCCAGCCGATATATTCCGAGTTGTTCTTTCTGACCGACGATGTCGCCGCCGGATATGAATCCGGATATTGGAATTTCATCAATGCGGACGGGAAGGTGGTTGCAAGAGTTGAAGGCGTCGGTTCGGAAAATGCCGACTCTCTGATGGAGATATACAATAACGCCCGTAACAGCCAGGATGCCGTATGGGAAGATATTGTTGAGCGCTATGAGGAATTCTGCTCAAAATGTACCGCCGAAGATGCGGAGCCGGATGAATTGAAAGCCATATCGGACAGTCTCGTGCTTAGGGCTCAATGTGCGGAAGGATTTATGAGCGATGTGCAGAGGAGAAGAGTGGAGCAGGCATATTCCAAATATCGTATGGGGGGGGTAAGTAATTTATGATCAGAAACTTATATCTTACAATAATACTTTTTCTGTTTGCGGTGGCCGAATCCTTCGCGATCGGGCCGGCAGACATCAAGAAAGATTCAAATTACATCTGGTGCGAAGGCATCGGAAGCGACACCAATTCCGCGGACAGTCTAGCAGTGGACAAATTGTCAAGCCGGCTTGCCGCAACAGTACGTCTCCCCTACAGCAAAGACGTCAACGAAGCCATTATGCGCACCTACATCGGGGAGATAAAGAAAATCAGCGAATTTTCCGTGGTCAGCACCAAGAAGGCGACGTCCGTATTGAGATATATTCCCAGGTCTTCTGTGGAAGAAATCTTCGCCGGAAGACGTGCCCGGATTGCAGAAATGAAGAATATAGCCCGGAAGGCAGAAGACAAAGCGCAAATAGATGTCGCATTGAGATATTGGTCCTGGGTTTCAGTGCTAGCTCAATCAGTGCCCGATGCCGATGCCGCGCTCATTGCCGAGGCAAAAGCAAAAAGGCTTGCGATTCTAGGCGGGCTGGATGTCAAGTTTGATTGCCAGAATGTTGTGAACAAACAAGTTGTCGAATTGACATTCACCTACAAAGGCTCTCCTGTCCGGAATGTGGATTACAGATTTTTCGACGGGCATAACTGGAGCGGAATTATGTCGGCAAAGGACGGCAAAGGATTCATAGAAGTCGCTCCCTATTCCCGCCTTGCGGATTATCGGATTATGTATGAGTCGGATCCTGCTCATCTTCAGCACATTTATCGTGAAGTAAAGGCTGTGGAACTCGCTTTGGGGAAGGGTTCGTCCGTTTCCGCGGCGACTTCCTCCTCCGCATCCAGGTCCACATCTGATGTCGCGCAGAAATCTCATTCTTCCCCGGCATCTGCGCGTCCCGTAGGCGTTGACACCAACCAGTTTGTGCGCGTTCAGAAAATCGATCTTGAAGAGCTGAAGAAGAAAGTGATGGACGTGATGTCCCGGAAGAAGTTCCAGAGTGACGAGGATTCCCTGCCAGTCAGTCTGTCCCCTGTTTTGTTTGATTCCACATACAGGGCAGTCGTATCCAAAGTCTGTGATGCCGTCAACTCAAAGGATTTCACATCTATACGGCCCTTGTTCACAGAAGAAGGCTATGATGTCTTCCTGCGACTGATTGGTTATGGTGATGTCAATGTTCTGGGAAGCGACCGGCTTGTTTTTTATGCTCTCGGGAATGAAGTATGGTGCAGGGGCGTCCCGATGGCATTCTCTTTCAAAGGAAACACAAGGCGGTTCGTCGAGGATGTCGTATTTACCTTCAACGGAGAATCCCTGATTTCCAATTTGAGTTTCTCTCTCGGCCGTACGGCTTCAAAGGATATATCCGGGCACGAGAACTGGCCGGAAGAGGCAAGGCTGATACTTATCGACTTCCTGGAAGTTTACAAGACAGCCTACGCATTGAAAAGAATCGACTACATAAGTTCGATATTTGATGATGACGCACTGATTATAACCGGACGAGTCCTCAGGAATGCCGGCGGTTTCAATGAGTTCGGAAACAATCAGTACGTAAAACTGACCCGACAGAACAAGGAGACCTACATCAAGAATCTGTCAAAGGTATTTGCTGCTAATGAATACATAAATATACAGTTCTCAGACTGCGAAGTGATGAAACTCGGGAACAGCGGACAGCTTTACGGCATAAAAATACGGCAGGAATACTTCTCGGCGTCTTACTCTGACACAGGCTATCTCTTTGTGTTGGTGGACCTTACGGATTTCAAGAATCCTACTATTCACGTGCGCACCTGGCAGGATTCTCCGGATAAGGAGTTCGGCATAATCGGACCATATCATTTCTGATTATGAAGAGATTGCTCATTCTTTTATTCCTGGTGGCGGCGTCTAGCATAGAAATGGCGGCTCAGCAATATTCGGACAGCGAATTCAAAGTCCTGTCATTCAGAAGGCTGAGCTGGGATCTCGATGCCAGAGTCAACCATCCGGTCATAGATCAGAATGGCAAGAAAGCGGCATTGCTGAAGGTCATAACCAATGAAACCGATTTCAGTTTCGATGTCGGAATTATGGGCGTCACGGAGGTCAGGCAGGAAGATGGAGAAATCTGGGTCTATGTCCCTGAATATGTCAGAAAAATCACCATCAAGCATAAGAATTTCGGTGTCATACGTGATTTTATTTTCACCGAGCCTATTGAATCAGCTGTAACATACGAACTTATGCTCAAGACTCCGGAAGTTCCTCCGGTGCCGGAAAAGGAAATAATCATCAGGGATTCCATTGTATATGTCCCTACGGTTGCGGATTCCTCGATTGTATTGACAAGGCCACGCCGTCAGCCAATCGGAATAGGAGTCTCTGTCATATACTCGTTTCCGAAGAGCGCTTTCGGAGCACTGATTGATTTCGAAAGATTCAACTGGGGCGGTTATGTAAAAGCGACGACCAACCTTAAAGGCTCCATTTCCTCATATAATTGCCATTCTGACGGCACAATAGACGGCGGTTATATCTGGACTTCGGGAAACGTAAAAAGATCACAACTCACAATAACGGCAGGCCCCGAATACCGCATATTGGAATGGTTGCGTGTCTATGCCGGACTCGGCTATGGCAAACGCATATTGCTTTGGGAGGATATGAGCGGCAGATGGGCAAAAGTAACCGACTTTAGCTATCAGGGCGTATGCGCGGACGCCGGAGCCCAGTTCGGGTTCTCCAGATGGCGCCTGACTGCTGGCGTTTCAACCATATCATTCAAAACACTCAGTTGCGAGTTGGGTGTCGGGTTCTGCTTCTAACTCGACATTGTACTACCCTCATCCAGCCAAACGTCCGCGTCCGGCCGGACATTTTTTTAATTGACAAGTTCGCCTCTCCAGCCTTCAAAAATCTGCCCACAGGGTTTTGCACGTGAGTCGCAAAATACAGTTCTCCCGCTAGGCGACATACTATCATATATAATGCGGGGTCGGCCGCCAGTCTTTCGACTTGTTCGGACAACCCCGTATATTATTCGATGCTCGGAAATGCCTTTTAGATTGACAAGACGGCGAGCACATTTATAAGTTCCCTGTCGATTGGTTTGTCTTTCTTGACTGCCCTGTCAATCGGCACGTAAACAATCTGGTCATTGCTGATACCGATCATCACATTACGCTGACCTTCCTTAATGGCCTCAATGCTGGCGTAGCCCAGACGGCTTGCAAGAATTCTGTCGCAGGCAGTCGGAGTACCACCTCTCTGAAGATGTCCCAGTATAGTCACGCGCACATCATATTGAGGATATTCTTTGCGGACACGTTCCGCATAGTACATCGCGCCACCGTTCTTAGGACTTTCTGACACAATGACAATACTGCTGTTCTTGCTCTTACGGAATCCGCGGCTGATGAACTGCTCCAACTGGTCCACATCTGTCTGATCCTCAGGAATGATTGCCGCCTCAGCTCCTGACGCAATGGCACTGTTCTGAGCTAGAAATCCGGCGTCACGCCCCATCACCTCAACGAAGAAAATACGGTCGTGGGATGTTGCGGTGTCACGGATTTTGTCCACGCAGTCAACAATCGTATTCAAAGCAGTGTCATATCCTATTGTAGAGTCCGTACCGTACAAATCATTGTCAATCGTGCCCGGAAGACCGATTATCGGCAAATCGTGTTCTCTTGCAAGAGCCTGCGCTCCAGTCAGCGAACCGTTTCCGCCTATCACGATAAGAGCGTCAATTCCTGCCTCAACCAGATTGTCATAAGCCTTCTTGCGTCCTTCCTCAGTCATAAACTCCTTGCTCCTGGCTGTTTTCAGGATTGTACCTCCACGCTGAATCGTATTGCTGACACTTTCAGTAGTAAGTTCCTTGAATTCCTTGTGCAGAAGGCCCTCGTATCCTCTGTAGATTCCGATAACCTTCATGCCATTGTAAATGGCGCTTCTGGTTACGGCACGGATGCAGGCGTTCATTCCCGGAGCATCTCCTCCTGAGGTGAGCACGCCAATTGTTTTAATTTCCTTTGCCATATAATTGTGTTTTTAGTTTTCAAAAATACCCGCCCTTTCGCAACAAAATTCGCGCCCGATTTCGTATTTTTGCAAAATTGTTCCGCAAATATATAACAAGAAGCAATTTGGAGCAAATTTAATTAGAGCCACCTTGGCTTGCAATTACAACAGATTGATAATCAATGCCAAAAGAAGATTGATATGAAAATTGGAGATATAGATTTGGGCGACAAGCCTGTGCTTTTGGCACCGATGGAAGATGTTACGGACGCTTCATTCAGAATAGTCTGCAAGGAATTCGGAGCGGATATGGTTTATACCGAATTCATACCCTCGGACGGACTGGTGCGTGACGCGGCTAAAGCCATAGCCAAGATGAAGACTTCCGAAGAGGAAGCCCCGATCGGAATCCAAATATACGGCAACAATCCTGACGCAATGGTTGAGGCTGCAAAGATGGCTGACAATGCGACCGAGATTGCAGGTGGTCACGGATGCGATATCATTGATATCAACTTCGGCTGCCCGGTAAACAAGATTGCCGGCAGGGGTGCAGGTTCCGGAATGATGCGCGAGCCTGACAAGATGGTGATGATAACAGAACGCATAGTGAAGGCCGTAAGCAAGCCAGTCACCGTGAAGACCAGGCTCGGATGGGACGAAAACTCCAAGATAATAGTGGAACTCGCTGAAAGACTGCAGGATACCGGAATCAAAACTCTCACCATTCACGGGCGCACGCGCTGCCAGATGTACAAAGGAGAAGCAGACTGGACACTCATAGGCGCAGTCAAGAACAATCCCCGGATGACAATCCCTATTATAGGCAACGGGGACATCAACTCACCTCAGAAGGCAAAGGAATCCTTTGACCGCTACGGCATTGACGGCATAATGGTCGGCCGCGCATCTTTCGGTCATCCATGGATTTTCAGAGAAATCAAGCATTATCTCAAGACAGGAAATCTCCTTGAGCCGATGAGCGTCAATGACAGAGTCGAACTTGCAAGGCGTCATCTCGCTTTGTCCGTCGGGCTTAAAGGCCCTGTAACCGGCGTTATTGAGATGAGACGACACCTGTCTTGCTATTTCAAGGGGCTTCCAGACTTCAAGGAGACCAGAGTCAAGCTCGTCACGGAGCCTTCAGCCGAGAAAGTCGATGAACTGCTGAAGTCTATTTCAGAGAGATGGGGAGATTGCCCGCTCGCTGAAAGCGCCAGCGTGTACGGATTGTAGTTTTTTATGCTTGACAATCAAAAAGTCAACAGGATTCCTCGGTAATCGCAATATTTTACTTACCTTTGCACGCTATGCTTGGACGTATACTGTTAGCACCATATTACCTTACATTGAGAATAAGGCACGCCTTGTATGACCACGGCGTGTTCAAGGTGCATACTTGCGAGATTCCGACAATCTGTGTAGGCAACATCGCGGCCGGCGGTACTGGCAAGACCCCGCATACGGAAATGATACTCCGCACATTGCTGGCCAGCGAACAGTGGTCTGACAAGCATATCGCAGTTCTGTCAAGAGGGCATAAACGTAAAAGCAGCGGTTTCCAGCAGGTTCTTTGCGATGACACCGCAGCATTTTCCGGAGACGAGCCGCTTCAAATCAAGAGAAAATTCCCTGAGGTGACAGTCGCGGTTGACCGTACCAGAGTTGAAGGATGTGATTTCCTTCTGCATCCGGAGAAGCTCAACACATCCAGAGCCGGCAGGAAATGCCTGCACAAGGATATTGAATCTCCGAACTTGATAGTTCTTGATGACGCATTCCAATACAGATCTCTTCAGGCATCGTTCAATATAGTTCTGGTCGATTACAACAGACCACCAAGCAATGACTGCCTTCTTCCGTTCGGCCGTCTGCGCGATCTTCCGGAGAGACTTTTCAAGGCCAACATCATCATAGTCACCAAATGTCCGAAGTATATGGAGAATTGGGAGAAGATCGAGTGGGCCAAATCACTGGAAATCAACGGATACGATCCTGAGACTTGCAAAGGGATGACTAAGGCCGGCAAGCCTATGACCGTGCTGTTCACGACCATCAGCTATTGCCCGTTGGAGCCTGTGTTTGATGGAGATGACAAGCGATACGTATATTCCAAGAATCTCATTCTTGTATCCGGCATAGCATCTGACACTCCGCTAAAGAGGTATCTGAGCGATTCCTACAAGATTGTGAAGCATTTCAAGTTTACGGACCACCACAAATATACACGCCTGGATATCAGCCGCATATTGAGTGCAACCAAGAGATGGCCTACCGCATTGATCGCCACGACCGAGAAGGACAGCCAACGACTTCGCGGTTATAAGAGAATGCCTGACATCCTCAAGCAGAGAATGTTCCATACGCCAATCGAGGTGCATTTCGTTTCCGAACACGAAAAAGAAGTGTTCGAGAGAACACTTCTTCAAGCATTGGCAAAAGATTAATCTTAAGTTACTCTGCTCCACCACCTTGCGGCAAGCAGAGCATCTATTTTATTCTTTTCCTTCAAGTATCTTGTTCTGCTCTGCCACGGATTCCTCGTGTATCGCATTGAACACCTTGGAGATGAAGCCTTCCGACAAGTTATGTCCTTTACCCTTGTCTATCATATGCTTCAATATTGAATCCCATCTGGATGTCTGGAGGATGGAGATATTGTGATCTCTTTTGTACTCACCGATGCAGCGGCACAGGTTCATTCTCGAGCCGAGCATATCCAAAATACTGTCGTCCAGAATATCAATCATAGCCCTCAAGTGCTCTATATTCTCCTTATATTCAGGGCTGTCTGAATCGGAATTTCTTACGGTAAGGCTTGATATGAGTTTGCCGAAATCTTCCGGTGTAACCTGCTGTTTGGCATCGCTCATCGCGCAGGTCGGGTCACAATGAGACTCAACCATAAGTCCGTCAAGACCGAGGTCAAGAGCCTTCTGAGACAACTCCTGCAGATATTTCCTGTCACCACCCATGTGGCTCGGGTCTGCGAAGAACGGGATTTCCGGATATATGCTTCTCAATTCGACTGCAAGTTGCCAGCCCGGTGAATTCCTGTAAAGTATCTTTTCACTGGTTGAGAATCCCCTGTGGATGACACCGAGTTTGCGGATGCCGGCCTGATTGAGGCGTTCCAATGCGCCTATCCACAAATCAATGTCAGGATTGACAGGGTTCTTCACGAGAACAGGGATGTCTGTATCCTTAAGTGCATCAGCGATTTCCTGCACCAGGAACGGATTAGCGCTGGTCCTAGCTCCAATCCAAACCATATCTACACCGAACTTCAGGCAGTCGAAAATATGTTTTTCGCTAGCCACCTCGGTTGCTACCTTCATTCCAAGTTCATTTTTAACGCGCTGCAGCCATTTGAGGCCTGGAGTTCCTACGCCCTCGAAATTGTTCGGATGCGTGCGAGGTTTCCATATTCCTGCGCGGTACACATTGACGCCCAGTGCTTTAAGTCCCCTTGCAGTCTGCATCACCTGCACTTCAGACTCCGCGCTGCACGGTCCTGCGATAAGCAGCGGCTTCTTGTCTTCCGGAAAAATCCCCCACTGGCTAACCGGTATTGTGTTCAGTCTTGTTTCCATAATATTATTGTGTTTATCTTATTATTCTGCGTATTTTGTTTGCGTCCTCAATGAGTTCACGGATATGGTCGGAATCGTAGTCCGCGATGGCCTCGCGAAACTCCTTCATCTTATCTATATAAGTATCAATAACTTGCAGCACATTGTCACGATTCTGAGTCAGAATCGGCACCCACATGTCTGCGTTACTCTTGGCCAGTCTGACCGTCGAGGAGAATCCTCCGGAAGCCAGGTCGAAGATGTGTTTCTCATCTTTTTCCTTGTCAAGCACCGTCAGCGCCAATGCGAAAGATGTCACGTGTGAAATGTGCGAGACGTATGCCGTATGGACATCGTGGTTGTCGGCATTCATATATATAGGCCTCATATTGAGAGTATCATACAGATCCTCAATGGTTTTCACAGCCTTCGGATCCGACTCTTCGCAATTTGCGAATATGCACGCTCTGCCGTCGAACAGATTTGGCATCGCCGCCCAAGGACCGGAATATTCAGTTCCAGCCATAGGATGGGTCGCCACGTACTGCGCCCTGCAAGGATGATAGTGGACCGCACGTATCATCTGGCTTTTTGTCGAGCAAGTGTCGATGACGATTTTGTCCTTTGCTCCGGATTTATTGAAGTTGTCCAAGATTTGAGGCAGCATTTTCACTGCGGCTCCTACCGGGACAGCTACAACTACGATGTCTGCCGCAGGAACGGCCTCATCCAACGGCAGAATTTCATCTGCCAATCCTATTTTTTCCGCGGCCGCCGCGTTTACGGGCTCATTCTCCACGCCGATTATCTTGTCGGCAAACCCTCTGCGCTTCAAATCTATTGACATTGAACCGCCTATAAGGCCGAGACCTACTATCGCTACTGTTTTTTTCATCTATTGTTGTGAGTTACGGTTATTCTGATATGATTTTGCTTATCCTGCGTTCAGCTTCGGAAAGTATATTAGTATTTGCGCATAAGGATATGCGGATATAATTCCTTCCGTTCTTTCCGAAAATGAATCCCGGAGTGATAAATACATCTGTATTGTAAAGCAGTATGTCAGAGATGGTTTCGCCGACACTGCCGGATTCCGTTTCATTTTTAAACCCGAATTTATCCACGCCGCGCAATAGCGGATTATCCTCGCGTATGCGTCCCCAGAGAAACAATCCGGCGGAATTGTGGTCATACTCTGCATTCAGCAAATCGAATATGCGTCCGGCCGCAATTCTTCTTTTCCTATATTCCGCATTAAGTTCCTCGGTCCATTCCGGCCCCTGTTCAAGTGCTTTCACAGCAGCAAATTGCATAGGCTTGAACATTCCGGAATCCATCTGGCTCTTGACCTTGAGCACTTCTGAAATCAATTCCGCAGAGCCACCGATCATTCCGATTCGCCATCCGGACATATTGTGCGCCTTGGATAATGAATTCAATTCAAGGCAGCATTCTTTCGCACCTTTTGACGCAAGTATGGACAGAGGGGTGTCATTAAGAATCAAGCTATACGGATTATCATTGATAATCAAAATGTTATGTTTCAATCCGAATGCCACGAGCCTATCAAAAAGTTCCGGAGTCGCAGCCGCGCCTGTAGGCATATTCGGATAGTTGGTCCACATTATCTTGACATTGTCAAGATTCATTTTCTCCAACTTGTCAAAATCCGGCTGCCATCCGTTGGATTCATCGAGGTCATAAGTCACGATCTCCGCTCCTACGAGTCTGGAAGCCGAGGTATATGTCGGATATCCCGGATCAGGAACGAGGACCTTATCTCCTTCATTTACGAATGCAAGGCTGGTCAGGAGGATTCCTTCCTTTGATCCGAAAAGCGGCTGTATCTCGTTCGCAGGATTGAGCGTCACGCCATAACATCTTGAATACCAATCAGCGAAGGCCTTTCTCAATTCAGGAATGCCGATATAGCTCTGATATGCGTGATTACCTGGTTTTCTGGCTTCTTCACACAATGTCTCTATCGCCGCCTGCGGAGGCATTCCATCCGGGGCTCCGATACCGAGATTGATTATGCCTGGTTTTCCTGCCTCCTGCAACGCCTTGTTCAGGTTGCCGATTTCCTTGAGCTTTCTGGAAAAGTAATACTCGCGGACCGATTCTGTCCGCTTTGCCGGTTTTATTATCATAGTTCAGATTTGTATTCGCCTAAAATATCGAGTCCTTCAATCAGCGGTTTCACTGCCGCGATAGCCTGCTGATACCTGTTATAATCGTCAAAAATTATGTCGGCATAGAAAAAGTACTGCCATTGCTCTCCCGGAATCGGGAGTGACTGGATTCTTGTAAGATTCATATCGTAGAATGAAAGAATCGTGAGGATGTGCGCAAGAGAACCGGGCTTATGACTCAAAGTGAAGCATACGGATGCTTTGTTGATCTCGCTCTCCGGGATATTTATACTGTCATCAAGGATGAGAAATCTCGTAAAGTTCTTTCTGTACGTCTCAATGTTCTCTTTGAGGATTTCCAGGCCGAAACAGTCCGCCGCAAATGAGGATGCGACTGCGCCAACGCCTTTCAACCCTTTCTCAGCTATCTCTGCTGCACTTTTTGCAGTATCTTCAGACTCCGTCATCTGAATCCAGGGGCACTCATTTTCAAAGAACTTTCTGGTCTGGTTTATGGCCATATAATGCGTCCTCACCTCCTTTATGTCTTGCATCGTCTGCCCCGGCAACGCCATAAGGTTCTGATGTATCTGCAAATAGACTTCACCTTTTATTTTGACGGGATTCTGTCGCAGCAGTTCCAAGTTCTGCAGAAGACCTCCGGATATCGTGTTCTCGACAGCCATCACAGCAGCATCAGCTTTCCCTTCTGCCAATGAAGTGTAGAGAGATTCGAATGTCGGACATTCCACTATCTCCGTTTCGAGATTCTCGCACTTCGAATAGAACTTGGCCGCAGCCTGTTCGTGGAAGCATCCGTGAAATCCCTGTATAGCGATTCGTTTCATATTTTCTGTAAATGTTCGCGTCCCGCAGCCGCAGCCGACAGGCTCGCATAAAAAAAAGGCCGTCCAGCATCCCGGGCAGCCTATATGTTTCATTGATTGTATCGTTAACTTGTCAGCACAACTCCCGGACCTTTATCTTTTCTGATAAAAGTAGTAATAATAAAAACCGGAAAATCGTACTGAACTTCTCATAATGATGCGAATATAACAAATAATCCGGAAGGTTGTACTCCCGGATTACATATTTTGTGACTATACTGTAAGGATATCTTTCTCCTTTGCAGCGATAAGGTTATCTATCTCCTTGACATTCTTGTCAGTAACCTTCTGCACTTCCTCTTCGCCTTCTTTCTGGGCATCCTCAGGAAGTCCTTCGCTCTTTACTGCCTTCTTGAGAAGTTCGACTGCATCGCGACGCGCATTGCGGACTACGACCTTGCTGTTCTCTCCGGCTGTCTTTGCCTTCTTGATGAGCTCCTTTCTGCGGTCCTCCGTAAGAGGCGGAATGTTGCATCTGATCTGCTCGCCATTGTTCTGAGGGGTGAGACCTATGTTCGCATCCATTATCGCCTTCTCGATTTTTGCGATCATACTCTTCTCCCAAGGCTGGATAAGTATTGTCTTGGCGTCAGGTGCGGTTACGGAAGCCACCTGAGGTACAGGTGTAGCTGTGCCATAGTAGTCCACAACTACGTTGTTCAGCAATGACGGATTAGCCTTGCCTACTCTATATGTCTTGAGGTCTTCCTCCAGGAATGCCACAGACTCCTTCATTTTCTTGTCAGCAGCTGTGACGATCTCATTTACTCTTGGTAACATAGTATCTTGATTTTATGATTTTACGAAATTACAGTGTTATATAAATATATGTATAATTATGCGTTCCTATATATGTCCCCGGAGAACTACACGTGAACCAGGGTTCCGACTTTCTCTCCTTTCAGCAATCTGGTCAGGTTGCCCTTGCAGTTCATATCAAACACGATTATCGGCATATTGCCCTCGCTGCATAATGCGAATGCGGTCTGGTCCATCACTTTGAGATGTCCGCCCAAGGCCTGGTCAAAAGTCAGTTCCTCGTATTTTGTGGCGGTAGGGTCTTTCTCAGGATCTGCAGTGTAAACTCCGTCCACTCTTGTGCCTTTCAGCAATGCGTCCGCACCGATTTCCAATGCCCTCAAAGCCGCACCCGAGTCTGTCGTGAAGAACGGATTGCCGGTACCTCCGGAAATGAGAGCCACGCCTCCAGCCTCCATAAATTTCACCGCATCATCTCTCATATAGTATTTGGCGATAGGTTCCATCGGAGTTGCCGTAAATACCTGCGCATTAACGCCTTGTTCCTTTATAAACATTGACAGGGCCAATGAGTTGATGACGGTGGCCAACATTCCCATCTTGTCTCCGTCCACACGGTCAAATCCCTTTCCAACGCCTTGAAGGCCTCTGAAGATATTGCCGCCGCCGTTGACGATTGCTATCTGAAGTCCGGCTTTGGCAGCGGATGCGATTTCTTCGGCATAAGCCTGGAGACTGGCGGTATCAAGGCCTTTCCCCTCGTGTCCTCCAAGGCTTTCTCCGCTCAGTTTTAATAGAACTCTACGATACATATTTATCTGTTTGAAAGTGAACAAAATTATCGAAATATTATGAAACTTGCAAGAAACGATATATCTTTGCTGACGCAATCAAGAGAATAAGCGGGTTCGGTGCGCCCGGACGCGTGCAGTCTCATAGTAGTAGTTTAAACTTTTTATCAACTAATGGCGAACGCATTCCACTACTCCATCGGGAGAAAGTTCATTCAAGCTGTCAGCGGAGCATTTCTCGTTATTTTCCTCCTTTTGCACGGCTCTATCAATTTCTTTTCTGTAATCGATTCATTCACCGGCAGTTGGAATAGCTACGACGGTTTATTCCAGCTCGGATGCGATTTTATGGCACTGCCGATAGTAACCGTTATGGTTCCAGTTCTTGCACTCGGCTTCATTTTGCATATCGCATACGGCTGCTATCTGACTTGGTACAACATCAAGGCTCGCGGCGGTTACAAGCGCTATGAGGTAAGCAGCAATGCCAAGGCTGATTCTTGGTCTGCAAAGAATATGTTCGTGCTCGGTATCGTTGTTCTGGGCATCCTGTTCTTCCACTTGACACACTTCTGGGCTAAGATGCAGCTTCTCGAATTCTGCGGTAGCGAGGCAGAGAATCCATATCTTCTCCTCGAGCAGACATTCAGCAGCATCTGGGTACTCCTTATTTACATAGTATGGTTCTGCGCTGTATGGTTCCACCTCTGCCACGGTTTCTGGAGTATGTTCCAGACAGTGGGTTGGGACAACCAGACTTGGTTCAAGAGACTCAAGGTTATCGGCATCCTCGTTGCTTCTTTGATTTGGGTTGTCTTCACTGCAGTAGCAGTCAACGCATTCCTTCACGCACACGGATTGCTTGCATAAAGAAGCATAACATAGAAATAAAAACCCGGGGCGACCAGCAAGTCGCTCCGGGTTTATTTTTTCAAAATATCTTTTTGAATCTCATTTCAATCACCATAATAGTATTTACGTAAATTGTAATCTTTTACGCAGCGTAGCAGATAAGTTTCTGATTCGTCTTTTTGGACGAGCCCTATGTTGCCTGCATTGTCAAATCTGAAAGCGAGAGCTAAATTGTCCGAATACCTCGTTGCTGTCCAGTACAGTCCTGATTTCAGATCATTGTCGCTCCAAAGGTAATGAGATGGGAAGTAAACAGCAGGGGCATCAACAGTATATTCTTTTGAACCTGAGAACCAGTATCCCCCATTAATAGTATACTGTTCAGGATCATATTTGCGACTATCATCTCCCCATTGTGAATGATTGGCTATCAATGAAGAGAACTCCTCTGCTGTAGGTATCCTCCATCCTTTAGGACATTTAATCAACGCATCTTCGTATTTATAGTAATGATAATTTCCTCTTCTTGGTACCATAGTAGAATTATAATCGCCAGGAGACCAAACCAAACTATCAATAGTTACTCCCGTACCGCTATTTTGGTAATCATAGTAGTATTTCCAATCTTTAAAATAACGCTCGCCTCTCTCAGTGGTGGAAATTTTTTCATAAACATAAGCAGTCATACGCGCGCGCTCATAATGGTCATTCGTGAACGTGAATTCATAAACAGTATGATTCCTTTCATTCTCGTCAGTGTAGATTTTATAACTTATGGGGTATAATGGAATATCAGCATCCCATCCACTGGTTGGATTTCGCCTTGAGCGGGAGTTGCAACTTACAAAATCAGAGTCGTTAAATATTACTACATATTGCTTGAATATTTCACGACTGCCATCGACAGGCTTGTCTGTCACAATTGTAACGCTGTCACCCGGCTCAAGATTTATAGTTGTTTTATTATTCAATAATGTATCATACGCATCGGTCCTATGATCAAGCAGTAATGCATTTATCTTGTAGTCACTCTTGTTGACATAGACAAAATCTACTGGAGTCTTTGAGGAATATTCTTCCGGATCGTAATTGTCGCACCTCGTTGTATAAAGAGACAATGACATTATGAGAACGACAAGCATTTGAATATAGAACCTTAATCTTTTCATAGTCGTAAAAATTATAATGATTTCTTGTATATACACTTAAGGTTATTCGCACTAAAAAAGCGGTAGGTTAGTGTTTTCCTGCAAACGAAAACAGAGTACACGTTTCAAAAGCGACGTATAAAACACGCTCGTCGTAAATATCAGAATATAAATTAATAAAACAAAATTTTGCGGGGAAGAAAGAATTGGTGTAAAATTATTGAAAATGTGAGACTTCAAGATAAAAATGTAATACGACAACGATTAATATCTACCCGCATATCGGAGGTGTCACGGCAGCGCGGCCTGATGAATAAATATGAACAGAAATTTACGGTCTGGTGGGGCTTGGCCAACATCGATAATTAGAAATAAAGCAGTAAATTAGGTGTCCTGAAGCCCATAAGTAGAGGATTCTTACGCGGCTTCTGAAAAACTGATAATATGAAACCGAGAAAGATTATTCTTGCCACATTCATCACTATGCTTTCGTCGGTCGGATGCGATAACTCTTCCGATGCGCCAGAAAGGCCTGAAGTCCCTCTTGTACCCATAAACCTGACGATGTCGGTGACCAAGGCGACAGAAACGGGATTCGAGAATGGGGACAGCGTAGGACTTTACGTTGTCAATGCGCCCGAGAAATTGAAATCAAAGGGGAATCAGTATGATAATGCTCCGTTGAAGTTGGACAAATCGGCGTGGGAACCGGAAACTCCTTTATATTATAAGGATAACGTTACCGAAACAGATTTTTATGCCTATTATCCATTTATGCGCGATATAAAAAGTGTCGTTTCTGTGGATTTTGCGCTAAAAACTGACCAACGTACGGAGGAGGATTATAAGTCCTCAGACCTGCTTTGGGGTAAGACTACAGGAGTAATACCTTCTGAAGATAAAGTGGCTCTCAAGTTATATCATCTGACTAGCCGTGTGAATGTTGTTCTTAAGGCTGGAGCTGGGTGGACTGCCGATGAACTGAAATCAGCCGAAGTAAGATTGACCGGTCTCAAGACAAAAGCACTGGCTAATTTCTCTGCAGGAACGTTGAATGCGACTTTCGGCTCAATCAATGAAATCACAATGTTCAACAACGGTGACTGCACATTCAAAGCGATAGTCATTCCGCAGAACGTAAGCGCTTCGGACTTTGTCAAAATATCTGTCGGGACCAATGAATATACATTGAAGACCAGCATTGACCTTGTTGCAGGAAAAGAGCACACCTGCACGGTCACGGTAAACAAGACCGGAGGAAGTTTCTCCGTGGAAATCGGTGGCTGGGAAACAGATAACGTTGACCACGGCGGCTCAGTTAATTGAGCTCACCCCATTGCTGCTAAGGAATCGCACAAAAGTGCGGTTATAGCTCGGAATAAGCAGATTCGAGTTTCGGATAATGGAGACCGGATAGTGTTACGGCAAATCACAAGAACTACAGACTAACGAATTTTAGAGTAAAATACAGTACGAGGAAATTATGCGGAAGAAAATATACATAGCATCATTGCTTGCTTTGATGGCAATCGGTTGTGCGAAAGAAAATGTTGAGACGAAACCGGATGGATCGAATGACGTCGAAGTCGGTAAGATAACATTGTCCAGTTCAATAGAGCAGGTGTATCAGACTCGAGTGAATGACAACGGGTTTGCGGACGGTGACCGCATCGGTATCTATGTCGTTGATTACGACGGAGAAACGCCAGGTGCACTGAAAACCAGCGGTAACAGGGCTGACAATGTATGGCATAAATATCACGAAAGCACCCATTCCTGGGAATCTGCAAGGGACATATATTGGAAAGACAAGAAAACAGCCGTTGACATTTACGGATACTATCCGTTTGCATCAGTCGATGACGTGTCGTCATATAAATTCGAGGTGTCAAAAGATCAGTCAGAAAGTGCATCAAACGGTGAAATGTCAGGATACGAGGCTTCAGACTTCCTCTGGGGCAAATCTTCCGGGGTTACTCCTACAAGCAATACAGTCACAGTCTCGCTTTCACACAGGCTTTCCGCAATAAGAGTTACACTCGCTGAGGGAACCGGATTTGCGACAGGTGAATGGAATGATGCTTCAAAAAACATTTTGCTGACCGGACTCAGGCGCGGTGCGACGATTGACCTTGCGACAGGCGAGGCGTCTGCGACAGGAGAAGTCGACGGCTCCGGTATAATCCCCTACGAACATAATGGAGACTATCGTGCCGTAGTTATCCCTCAGACAATATCAGCGGGAACTCCGCTGGTCAGCATCACCGTTGACGGCGGAGCTTATAAGTTCAGCAAGCAGGAAGACTTTACATTTGTGCCGTTCAAGCAGCACAACTTTACGATAACCGTAAACAAAAGGCCTGAAGGCGACTTCGAATTTGTGCCCTCGGACGAAAGCATAACCGCTTGGGAAAACGATGATGTGTCCCACGACGGAATCGCGCGGGAATATGTGGTGATAAATGTGGAGACGGCGGGAACATTGGAAGAGTGCGTGACATCGTCGGGCAAGGACCTGACAAAAATCAGGAATCTCAAACTGACAGGCAATATCAACAGGCAGGATTTCAATGTGATGCGAGAAAAGATGACATATCTTACTGCGCTCAATCTGAAGGAAGTGAATATTGACGATAAGAAAATCCCGAACGATGCGTTCAACTCGAAAAAGTCGCTTACGTCAATTGTTCTGCCTGACGAACTTCTTGAAATCGGTTCCGGCGCATTTGTTGACTGCAACTATCTGTCAGGGAATCTCATTCTGCCGGAAGGGCTTGTGAGAATAGGCAAAGCGGCATTCCGCTCGTGTAGTAGCCTCAATTCCATAAGTCTGCCGTCAACGTTGAAGGAGATAGGTCCTGACGCGAATTATATAGCATATTGGGACGGCGTCTTTACCGGTTGCACCGGATTGTGCTGCGAGTTGAATTTGCCGGAAGGATTGACAGTAATCGGAATGGGCTCTTTCAATGGATGCTCCGGGTTGTACGGAAGCCTGAACCTTCCTGAATCGCTAACGACTATAGGTGAAGACGCTTTCAGTGGCTGCAAGAACCTTACTGGCTCAATCAAGATACCTCAGGGTGTCACCATAATCTCAAACGGTTCTTTCGGCAACTGCGGATTCAACGGGACATTGACACTTCATAACGGAATCGTCTCCATAGGTTCTGACGCATTCACATCCCCGTTCAGGGGTGAACTTATACTGCCGGAGAGTCTGGAGGTCATCAGTGACAGGACATTCTGCGGTTGCGATTTTAATGGAAAGCTAGTGCTTCCTGAAGGATTGAGGACCATCGGAAAGAAAGCGTTTGCATATAACTGGCGGCTCTCCGGAGTGCTGGAGATTCCGGAGAATGTATTGAGCATAAGCGAAGGCGCATTCGCAAACTGCCGCGGTCTGGAAGGTGTCATTTTCCCGGAAGGATTGGAAACCATAAGATATACCGCAGAATGGAGTGAAGACGGCGGAGCGTTCCAGAATTGTTATGGGCTCAACCGTATAGTGTGCAAGGGAACCGAGCCACCGTATGTTCAGGAAGGCGCATTCAACGGGGTCGCAAAGGATAATTTCACTGTTGAGGTGCCGGAAACGGCAATTGTGCAATATCAGGTGGCGACAGGCTGGAAAGACTTCAAGAGGATTTCCGCTTACAGGAATCTTTCTGTCGATCCGAATGTGGCGACTGCCATAAACACAAGCGTGACGCGGGATTTTGTACTTTATGCGGATGATGAGTGGGAAGTCTCGGAGCAGCCGGATTGGGTGAAGCTGGGCCAGACGACAGGAAATGGTAAGACGGCGATGAATGTCACGTTCACTGCAATGCCTTCAGGAATCAACAGAGAGGGGAAGGTGATATTCAAACTTAAGGATAAGGATTACAAGGTTACATTGAATGTCAGCCAATATGACTATGAATACGGTGAGGATGAAATAGTGACTCTCCAGAGCGCATCCAAAGGAAACGGAATCAACATAATGTTCCTCGGGGACGGTTACAATGCCAAAGACGTGAGCGCCGGAACGCTGCTTGCGGATATGAAGGAAGCTGCAGGCCATTTCTTCTCCATAGAGCCGTACAAGACATATAAAGACTATTTCAATGTATATACCGGCATAGCAGTTTCTCCTGAATCAGGCATCGGCAGCGTCAATACGATTGTATATAACAGATTCAATACTACGGCGAAAGGCGGTGTTACGCTTGGCGGTCTCAATGACAGTGATTTCGGGGAGATTCTGAAATATGCCTGCAAAGCGCCTACAATAAACGAAGGGAATCTGTGTCAGACTCTTGTTGTGATGATACCGAACACGTCAGACTATGGCGGTATATGCTATATGTACGATGACGGAAGCGCCATAGCATATTGTCCTAAGAGCGATTACGGCTATCCGCTTGATTTCCGTGGCGTTATCCAGCACGAGGCCGGCGGACACGGCTTCGGGAAGTTGGGAGACGAATATATTTATCACAATGCCTTCATCGATGCATGTTCCTGCTCCTGTTGCGGACATGTTTTGGAGTTCAATGCTGCAAAGGCAAAGGGATGGTATGACAATCTTTCCCTTTCCGGCAAAACCAATGAAGTGCCTTGGAGCCATCTCGTATATCATGAAAAATATAAAGGTATCGTGGATATATATGAGGGCGGCTTTTCGCACAACAGAGGTGTCTATCGCTCTGAGTATAACAGTTGTATGAATAATGAAATACCGTATTACAGCACTGTCAGCAGGGAATCTATCGTCAAGAGGATAAAGGCTTATGCCGGCGAGGAATATGATTTCGATGATTTTGTGACAAATGACAACGTCGAGAATCTTCCGGAGACTGCATCGTTAAGCGCAGTAGGGTATGGCGTACCGATCGGCCGGGTCGATGTCAGGGCGGCAAATCACCATACTCCGGTATTCTTGGGAAAGCGTCCTGAAGTGCACGCAGAATAGCTGAATGTAAAACGGAATTTGAAAACAGACTTGAGATTATGAGAAAAACAATATACGCATTATTGCTGCCGCTTCTGGTTGCCAGTTGTCAGAAAGAGACGGTGTCAGAGAAATCTCCTTCCAGAGATATCGTATTCAATTTGGAGTATCCGATGCTGACTAAGGCGACGGCATCCGGATTTGAGGCCGGCGATGTGACAGGCCTATATATGACTGAGTATGACGGGCTTTCTGCAACGAAACTGATTGTCTCCGGCAATGCTGTCAACAATGCCAAGCTTACATACGACGGAAGTTCCTGGGAATCTCGTCCTAAGTCTTGGTGGGATGTAGGGAAGGCGTATGATGTGTACGGCTATTATCCATATTCTGCAACAGTTCCTTCCATAGATGAATATAAGTTCAGTGTCTGTCAGGATCAGCGTACGGAAAGGGAGGGTGCCGTACTTGGGGGATATGAGGCTTCCGACTTTCTGTGGGCAAAGACCGAAAAGGTCAGCTATCCCAAGACCGTAAACCTGAAATTCGCCCACAAGATGAGCCGCATCGTTGTTAATCTTATAAAAGGAGAAGATTTCAACTCGGATTTTCCGGATGACATCGAAGTGAAGGTTCACGGTGTGGCTGTTGACGCCATTGTTGACCTTTATGCAGGCGTCGTGATAAAGAATCCGCGTTCGGAAACCAAGAGCGTGACGTTGCGCAAAGAATCGGATGGCAAGTATGCCGCCATCATTGTCCCTCAGAATATTAACCGTAAGCAGCCCCTTGTCGAGGTCCTTACGAACAATATCTCATATCTTTTTGAAGGAAAGATGAACTTTAAATCCGGAGTTCAGCACACAATCAATATCACTATGAAAAGCGATCCTGAAAAAGCGAAGATCGACATAGGAGGCGATGTTACTGATTGGAACTGATCGGAATTGATCGAAACAATTGGAACCGATAGGAGCTGATCGGGACAATTGGAGCTGATCGGGAGGCCATTAATTATACAGAACCTCAGTGTGGTCGTCTTTCTCTATCTGAACTGTCCCTTCGCAGTTTTGATTGATAACCACTTTGTCCAGTAGAGTGTTCCCATTGCATTTAAGAGATTGCAATGCGGGATTCTGAGAAAAGTAAACGGTTCCTGACAGATTGTTGCAGGATATGTCAATTGTTTTCAACTTAGGGCAGGCCGAACAGTCTATTTCATTGAGCCTGCTGTTGAACAGGTAGGCATCTTCCAGTACTTCGGGTAGACCCAGTTTTGTCAAAGTCGTTGACTGGCAATAGAGTTTTTTTAACTTTTTGCACTGATTGAGTTCCAGTGTCACCAGCGGGTTGCTGTCGAGCACCAACTCCGTCAATGCAGTGTTCGCTGACAAATCAATAGAAGAAACCCTCTGCCCGGCGATATTCAATTTTTCAAGACTGGTGAACATCTCGATTCCGTGAAGAGATGAGATATTGCTGTATTTTGTGTTGTCGATAACGATTTCCTTCACGTCCGCAGCTTCCAACACGGATACATACCCGTCATTATTCGTATCGAAATTGTCAAGCAGATATTCGTTGAATGAATTGTCCTCTATTTTCGATGAGTATATGATTTCTGTATATGGCGGAATATTGCGGCCTATGAGTTGTCCTTCAAGCAGATATATCTTGCTCAGGACTGTGCAGCCCCTGGCGTCAAATGACGAGAGATCCTTGAGCATACTCAGGTCGATGGACGAAATCCTGCTGCCTTTTATGATGAGTGTATTCAACTTGGTGTTATAACTGACATTCAATGAGGAAGTTTGTGCTCCGGTGCAATCCAGATATTTGAGATTCGGCATAAGATATACCTTGTCCCCATCCTTCAGGCTGCTTCCTACATTAAGATTGGTGAGACAGTTCACTTTCTTGAACAGGGTATTCAAATCAGTTAGTTTCGTGTCGCTGATGCCCAGATATTGAATATTCTGTTGAGCGTTCAGATTGAGAGCGCTGACGGGATTTGATGATATGTCTAGGCGGCTGAACTGAACATCGCCACTCAGGTTTATCTCTGTGAGCTTGTTGCCGCTCAGGTCAAGCAGGTCGAGAATAGGGTATGAACTTAAATCCAGACTTCCGGAGAGTTGGTTGTTGGACAGGTCAAGTTCTGCGATATTCGCTTCATCCGGCAGTTTGATGGATTCTATCTGGAGTCCAGTCAAAATAATACGCTCCAAATTTGTGTTTTTCTCCAGATTCACTTCAGACAATTTCACCGTAGGATCATCCTGATATTGACTGAGGATAATCGATAATAATGAGGTGAAGTATTCGATCCCTTCGATGGAAGATACATTGTCAAGACGAAGCTCGAGGTTCTTCAACCTTCTTGCTTCTTCAAGACTTATGAATCCGTCTTCATCCATGTCTGCTACATTCAGCATATAGAAGGCAAACTGTTCGTCAGGGAATGAGACCGGCACGTAGAAGGTTTCCTCGTTGCTGTAAACTGTTCCTTGAGCATTTATGGCGTATGCGCGCACATAGTAAGTCTTGCCCAATTCCAGACCATTTATAGTCGTCCTGTGCTCTCCGTAACTTGCTCCGTCAATAGTCTTGTTTGGAGACTCGATAGTGGGCTCCGGACTCTCTCCCCAACACAGCCCGCAGGCGAAAATGGTGCCGCTGAAGTTGTTCGTGACGGTATATTCGCATACTGCTGAACTGGATGTGCGCTCATTCACAGGCTTCAACTTCAGCCCTGCCAGTTGCTGCTGTATCTTGAAATGCTTTTTCTCTGAGGTGATTGAACTTTTGCCGCCTCCTATATATGCGCTGTACCAATAATCGACATTGAAAGAAAGTCCGTCAATCTTGGTGCTGAATTTGCCTTGTGAAGGACTGTCGCTGGCGTATGCTTCGAGCTCGTACTCATTTGTGCCGAACAGAAAACCGCATTCGCTGATGTTTGCTCCTGAGACGTCACAAGTCAAAACGACTTGATTCTCTAAAATCTCCGATGAAGTGGCGTTGATTCGGGGTTGGCAATATGATACCGGACTCGGCTCCTTAGTGCACGATAGCGCACACCCTGCCAAGAGTACGAAAGTACATAGTATCTTCGAAAATCCGTTCATAGTCCAAATACGCCCGTGTTTTAATACAACGTCTAAAGGTAGTAAGAATCATTGTTTTATTGTCCAAAAGAATTAAAATGGATAAAGATTATCAGGGAATAGTATCTTTTTATCACTACTTTTACAATGTGGAAAAATATCTGATAGTATCCTCTAAAGAATAACGTTATGGGAAACACGAAGAATACTGTAATACCGGAGTTGAAATGCCTTCTCTCCGAAGTTGAGAGAATCTTTGGACGCTGCTGCACAAGCAACTGTGATTTCAACGCCTTGTCGGAAAAGATTGAGCAGGGGACCGGTGAACTTCTTTCGGTTTCAACGTTGAAAAGACTTTGGGGTTATGTGTCTTCCGACATTGTGCCGAGAAAATCCACGCTTGACATATTGTGTCAGTTCGTCGGATATAGGAATTTCGATTCTTTCTGCGAGCATATAAAGATAGGCGGCTCGACAAATTCAAGACTGTTTGTATCCAAGACGGTCATTTCCACCGATTTGAAGCCGGGACAGCAGATTCTCATCGGTTGGAATCCGGACAGGCTGGTGCTCTTGGAATATCTTGGCAATCTGGAATACGTAGTGCGGAGCTCTGAAAATTCGCGGCTTGAAGTCGGTGACCGATTCTTCCTTGACAGCCTCATCCTGGGACTTCCTCTATGTATATCGGATTTGAAGAGGGACGGTAACGTCTCAATGTCCTACATCGCCGGTTCTGCCAGCGGCCTCAACAGACTGGACGTGCTGTAATTGATATTCTTGATTCTCAAGCGGATGAAAAAATAAAACCCGGAGCGACTTGCTGGTCGCCCCGGGTTTTTCTTTCTATGTTATGCTTCTTTAGGCAAGCAATCCGTGTGCGTGTTTTTCCCTAGAGTATATGGATCACAAACTGTCTATAGTCCAGATTCTTTCTTCCCCGCAAAATTTTGTTTTATTAAATTTTTTCTATATCTTTTGGGCGGATGTATTTTTATACGTCGCTTTTGAAACGTGTACTCTGTTTTCGTTTGCAGGAAAACACTAACCTACCGCTTTTTTTAGTGCGAATAACCTTAATGTTATAATATTATGTTTACAGAAAAACGAAAACTTCGCAATATGACAGCACGTTGCCATATTACGACTCTGGCTCTCTTTATGGTCTGCCTAGCAGGTTCTTGTGCTAATATTCAAGAAGTGAGTGAGGATAATGACAAGGTTAGCACTGAAAACTCAACTTTTAAAGTCTTGAATTATGACTCCGATAACGATAGCCTGAAGGTCCGTAATTTTATGCAGTCGGACATCGATGTGATACTGCTTAACCACATCAGTATCAAAGATGGAGTTTATACGTTTCCTCTTACACAAGATGAAGCCTTGTCACTTGGAGCGAGTGAGGATAAGTATCAGTATTACAAGTCTATGGTTGATAACCTGAATGAAACGAAATGATTATGAGAAGATTTATTCTGGCTGCAGTGCTTATCATCATAAGCCAAACAGCCCTAAAAAGTCAGGATACCGACCTTGAAAACAATGCTGAAGTAAGAAGTCAGATAGAGTCAATCTTTGAAAATATTGACAAATCGCGTATTACGACAGGTTTGTTGCGCGATTATGCTACCGACTTGGTTGATTATTCTGTATTTGATGGTTCATTGAATGAGGATAATATAGCAAATCTGGGTACTTATGAGTACATCTTGAGGAGCGTCAGGACTTCTGCCGTTACTTCCACCTATCCGTTCGGTTCAGTGTCTGATATAATGGACGAAATGTCAGAAGCCACGACATCATCCTCAATTCCTATAAGCATTATCGCTTATAAGTATAATTATGTGGTGGATAATGCCATCACGGACGGACTCTTCCAAAGAATAGGGGATAAGGTTTATGACGTGTACGATGATAATCAGAATTGGGTAAATCCTTATCAGGAATCATACGTTGTATCTTTTGCCCCTTCAATGGACGTATTAAAAGCCGGAAGTTATACATTCAGTGCGAGTCGTTTCACCTTTACAAACTTAAACTTATCGAGCATTGAACTTGATGCTGCCGATGGTTTAGGATATCGTTCATTATCTTCCGGAATTACAGTATCGCTGTCAGGAGGAACTCCGATCCTTAAATTGAAATTAACGTTAGCGGATGGCGTCGTACTTTATGCTCATACGCAAATAGTCGTGCAAGAGTTAAGTGCAAATATGCAAGATGAAGATGCCATATTGCCCAACCTTACAGAGAACTTCACTGAATCCGTGTCTGATGGAACAATCTCGGCAAGCGCTTCCGTCAAATATGCTCCCGGGCACACAAGTATTGTCCGTCCTTTTATCTTAGTGGAAGGATTCGATCCGGTGGAATTCGGTATTACGGATACTACTAGTACATATTATGGTAAAGGAAGTACATATCTCAATACATTTATAAAAAACTTGACTCCTAATATTGCCAACATCTATGACGTAATATATGTGGATTGGAATAACTGCGAAGCAGCCATTGAAGATAACGCTAAACTGTTGGTTAAGATTATCAATTGGGTCAATTCACAAAAAACGGGTAATGAGTATAGTGTAATAATGGGACAAAGTATGGGCGGTCTGATTACGCGTTATGCCTTATGTATGATGGAGAAAGACGGTGTCGCTCATAAAGTTAAAACATTTGTCAGTCATGATGTCCCATATCTAGGAGTTAATATCCCTGTTGGCGCACAATATGCTGTGGTCGATTTAATTAAAAATGTGTACAATAGGCATCCTTGGATCAATGAGTTGTTGAATTTAGACACTCCAGACGCTTATGTGAGTTTAGTCGAGAAGTACTTGTATTCTACGGCTGCAAAACAAATGCTTCTTGCCTATGTAAATAAGGATGGAAGTCTTGATAATTCAGCACATCAAAGTTGGCAAGCAAAATTAAAAAATATCGGATTCCCAAAAGGAGATGCTAATGTGCCAGTGAAAAATATCGCCATAGCAAATGGAGGACTTAATGATTTTAGGTCAGATAAGTTGGCTTCTTTCTATGGCTATTCAACGAACCGCATTGCTCCTTTCCTTATTTCTGTGTTTTTTGAAAATTTTGGAGCGATTGTAAATACGTTATTGATAGGTAGTTCCTCAAATCTAACTATAGATATTAACATTCTTCCGTATGATAATACAGGATGTGAGGTCTATACGGCATTAATAAAATACCGGAAAACGCTGAAATGGTTTGGCTGGAAAGTCTCCAATACGTTGTATTCAAGGACTAAATACGCTCCAAACTGGACTTCAAATTTTGGATATGATAAAGCCAACGGGTCTTACTTCGAGACTGGAAATCTATCCTTGGACGAAATAAATAGTTCCAACGAGGTTTTTGACTCTTTGTCGTTTTCTATGGTCAATAGAATACTTTTTGTCCCAACCGCTAGTGCTCTTTGCATTGGGAAAGAAGAAAGATCATTAACAGCGCAAGATTTCTGTGCGATGTATACAAGCGGCGAGAACAAAGACACTCCATTTGTAAATGTTTATGTTAATAATGATGGCAAAAGTTCAGCGCATATTGAGTTGGATCCTTTGATGTGCAACTGGATTTACGCTAATTTGGAATGCAAGCTTGAGGGAGCAATATGCCCTAAAGAGAAAGAGCGCTATGCAGTTTATAATTATACCGGAATAGTGGAATGGTCGACCTCAGATAATAACATTGCTACAATAGATGCAAGTGGAAGACTACACATAAAGAAAGCAGGCTTTGTTACCGTTAAAGCAACCTATTCCAATATTTCTGATTCTATAAGAGTAATGACAGGAATCCCGAAATTCACATTGACAAGTACAAAGAGTCTTGCTCATGAGGGATATAAAGTGGAAGCTCACTGTGAGAACTCGGAAATTCTAGACTTTATTACAAGCACAAATTTCAAGGTAAGTTGGGGCGTAAAATACGGAAGCGATGATATCGTTTGGAATGACGACGACTTGGGGATTCAGATTGGCAAGTGTAGCTATACAACAACAGTCAATACTGGTCAAAGTGCTGCTTATGTCTATTTTAAACCATATAATGACACTTTTGTAGGGGATGTAAGTATGGTATATTGTTCAAAAGTGCCGATTAAGAAGCCGATAGAGGACACGTTTATCGTATTGGGTAATGGAAGTTTATTGGCGTCTAACGAAAGCGCGCCAGTAGAGACCAAAAGTCAGAATCCTGAAAGCGTAATTATATACAAAATTGGCGATATTGATGAATTCTCTTTTGATCACGTTCCAACTGCCACGGAATTCTGCAAACGGATGGCAGCATCTGAAAGAATCAGAGAACTTCTTAAAGATATGAAGCCGTGGGGAGAATTGGATAGTATGATTATCCCTGTTATCATCAGCGCCGGTGATGAGGTATATGAAGGAACTCTTAAGTGTATATACAAGAAATCATTATAATTTTTGCGACTATGAAAAGATTAAGATTCTATATTTACGTGACAGCCGTGTTGGTAGCGACATCATCATCGGCAACGATGTGTGACAATTATAAACCGGAAAAATATTCTTCCGACAATCCGGTGGATTTTGTCTATGTCAATAAGAGCGATTACAAGATAAATGCGCTACTTCTTGATCACGTGACGTATGCGTATGATACATTATTGAATAATAAAACAACGATAAATCTTGAGCCAGGAGAAAGTGTTACAATTGTGACAAATAATGAAGTGGATGGCAACAGTGCAATATTTAATCAATATATCGTAATATTCGACGATGCTACTTTCTTTAGTTGTATGGCTCGCGAAAGAAGGAGTCTCTATGGCAGAGGATGGAATGACGGGCTCCCGATGTATCCTACAAGTTATAAAATTCTTTCAGGCGTAAATGAGAGAAATCATACTGTGTATGAGTTTACATTTACGAACGAACACTATGAGGTGGTGTATGACGACAACTCTAAAAAAGATAATATTTTGATAAATGAGGATGGCAAGTTCTATTTTAAGGATTGGGAACGTTATGCGGATCTTCAAAATGAAGGTATGGGAGTAATGATTGACAATCTGCTTTGGTCCCCGTTCGATTATGATACAAAGGTGGAACAACTGAAGGGGCATTTTCATTTCTTAATATATGAAGATGCCGTGAAGTCTTGTCCGCAAGGATGGAGAGCACCTACCGCAGATGAGTTTGCAGCCCTAACCGCAAATCATTCTAAATGGGGTGAAAGTCGGACTGAACAATCTTCTCGTTTTGAGGAAAATTCCGAAGTGGGATATTGGTTCTCTGGCTCAAAAGAATATTCAGTTGATGTTCCAGCTGTCTATTTTGATCCTCATGGCACCTCGGATAACCTCAATCAAGACGAAGGTATATATTGGACATCTACTCAAGAGCCGGACGACAAAATGGCCGTCGCTTTCAGATTTGACAAATCAGGAAATATCGGACTTGTTCAGAAAGAAAAATCTGAACCATGTCTGCTTCGCTGCGTAAAGGATTACAATCTACGCAAATACTATTTTGGTGATTGACAAGAACTCTTGGTTCTGTCACCGAATTCGTCTTTTTCCGTGATATTTTGCGGTTTGGAAATTTATTGCTACCTTTGCGACCCCTATAATGTGTAGGGATCGCAATATTTTATTATTAACCAATTAAAGATCAAGACAGTGGACACACAAAGTTACAAGTCAGTTTACCTCAACAAGGCAACTGTAAAGAAGGAGTGGGTCGTCATTGATGCTACCGATCTGGCACTTGGCCGTCTTGCAGCCCGTGTTTCTCTTGTCCTCCGCGGCAAGACCAAACCAGGGTTCACACCTAACGTAGATTGCGGTGACAATGTCATCGTTGTCAATGCTGAGAAGGTGGCTCTCAAAGGCAAGAAGATGACCAACAGAGTTTACGTTCGTTACACCGGATATCCTGGTGGACAGCGTTTCACTACGCCAAAGGAGATTCTTCAAAAGAGACCTACAGAGTTGGTAAGGAGAGCAGTTAAAGGTATGCTTCCTAAGACTCGTCTTGGTGACAAACTCATCAACAACCTGTTTATCTATGCAGGTCCTGAGCATCCGCACCAGGCACAACAGCCAAAAGAAATTAAGTTGAACGAAATTTAAACAGAGCAAATGGAGAAAACAGTAAACGCCCTTGGAAGACGTAAATCAGCTGTGGCTCGTGTTTATGTCGCAGCCGGTTCAGGCAATGTGACAATCAATGGAAAAGAGCTTAAGGAATATTTTCCTGATGAGACTCTCCAGTACATTGTAAGTCAGCCATTCGAAGTTACCGGTACGGCAGGTCAGTTTGACGTTAAGGCCAATCTCGTCGGAGGTGGAATCAAAGGTCAGGCAGAAGCTATGAGACTCGGAATCGCTCGCGCTCTTTGCGAAGTAGATAAAGAGGCTTACCGCTCAGCCCTCAAAACCGCAGGATTCCTCACCCGCGACTCAAGAGAAGTCGAGAGAAAGAAACCTGGTCAGCCTGGTGCACGTCGCCGCTTCCAGTTCAGTAAGCGTTAATCTTACGGACACATTGATTTACTTGCACAGTCCGGTGCGGAAATCTTCAGATCTGAAACAGGATGTGAATTCTGTCTTAGCTGCTTGAAGGTTGCCGAGACTGCGGAAAATCCGGGAGACCGGCCTTATTCAGACCGCTGCTTCAGGATTGATGAAAAGAGCCCGACAGGTCACGGCTAAAGCCTGAAGGGAAAGTGTAACAAAAGAAACATCACTAAAAATGCCAAGAACAAATTTCCAAGAACTACTCGAAGCAGGTGCACATTTCGGGCATCTTGCCAGAAAATGGAATCCTAAAATGGCTCCTTATATCTTCATTGAGAGAAACGGGATTCACATTATCGACCTGCACAAGAGTGTCGTCAAGATTGACGAGGCTGCAGAAGTAATGAAGGAACTTGCACGCTCAGGCCGCAAGATTCTTTTCGTTGCAACCAAGAAGCAGGCTAAGGACGTTATCGCCGAGAAAGCCGCTTCAGTCAATATGCCTTACGTTACAGAAAGATGGCCAGGCGGAATGCTTACAAACTTCCCTACCATCCGCAAGGCAATCAAGAAGATGAACACCATCGACAAAATGAAAGAAGATGGTACATACGACAAGCTCGCAAAGCGTGAGCGTCTTCAGGTTGACCGTCAGAGGGCTAAACTTGAGAAGAACCTCGGTTCCATCAAGGATATGAGCCGTCTTCCGTCAGCACTTTTCGTAGTTGACATTCAGAAAGAGGCAAATGCCGTTAAAGAGGCAAACCGCCTGAACATTCCGGTAATCGCTATGGTTGATACTTGTTGCGATCCTACCCCGATTGATTA
>CAVHJF010000024.1:0-37428 GCA_963636275.1 Acutalibacteraceae bacterium
TTTTATTGACCCTTTTCTTCGGACGGGAAGCGGGCGATGAAGCGGTAGAGGGTTTTGCGGTCAACGTGGAGTGTGGTGGCGATTTTGCGTAGGGAGATGCCGTTGCGGCGCATTGATGCTATTTGATTTTTCTTATGGTAAAGTTTGAGCTTTTCGGGATTATTGACAGAGCCTTTCGGACGTCCGAGCCGGATTCCTTCCGCTCTTTTGCGGGCGAGAGCCTCCTTTGTCCTCTGACTGATCAGGTTGCGCTCAATCTCAGCGGAAAGCCCGAATGCGAATGCCAGGACCTTGCTGGGAATGTCATCTCCGAGCCGGTAATTGTCCTTGATTGTCCACACGCGGCAGCCTTTAGTCATACAGATGTTGAGGATTTCCATAATCATAAAGAGGCTCCTGCCGAGACGCGAAAGCTCGGAACAGATGATGAGGTCGCCGCTTTTCGTGCGTTTGAGAAGATTGCCGAGCCGACGTTTGCTGTAAGATTTAGTGCCGCTGATGGTTTCCTCAATCCAGCCGTCGATGCGGATGCCGTTCTGACGACAGAACCTGGTGATTTCAAACCGTTGATTTTCAACAGTCTGCTTATTGCTGCTTACCCGGATATATCCAAAATTCATAATTCGCTCTCCTCAATCTCCCGCACATTTTGTCCTTCAATGGCAAGCGCAGGGCTGTTCCAAAATTAGAATATATTTCAGATTGAATCAAAAATATCTGCATCGGATATGAACATTAACGACAAGACTTCCGCAAATACGGAAAATAACAGAGATGCCAGCCATTCGAAACTCGTTGACGGATACAAAAGGGCATTTGTGGATTCGACGTTAGATGCGGAGCCGTCATATACGCCGCAATTCCTGTCCAATTCCAACGGCCATCGGGTGCTTACGGAAATTCAGCGGGAGCTGCAGGATTGTGACAGTATGTTTATGTCGGTGGCGTTCATCACAAAAGGCGGCATTACTCCCTTGAAAGGAACTCTGAAAGAGTTGGAGCAGAAGAATATTCCAGGCAAAGTGCTTACGACGGATTACCTTACGTTCAGCGACCCTGAAGCATTGGATTCGTTGTCCAGCCTTAAGAACTTGGAGATAAGGATGTTCCGCACGTCTGATATCGGGTTTCACACAAAGGGATATCTCTTCCGTAAGAATGGGGATATGAGAATCATTGTCGGGAGCTCGAATCTGACGCAAAAGGCTATAACTCAGAACTATGAGTGGAATACTAAGGTCATTTCCACATCTGACGGGCAATATGCGAAAGACATTGAGGCGGAGTTCAGCCGCGTGTGGGAAACTTCCGTTGACTACAGGGAGTGCAGGGAACAATATGCCAGTGAATTCAATTCGCAGAAAGCTATAAGGAAGAAACTGAACGGGCTGGTTTCCGAGTTGAAGATGGCGGATTACAAGGTCATCGAGCCCAACGGGATGCAACGCGATTTCTCTCTGGAGGTGGAGCGGCTCATTCGCGCCGGCCAGCATCGCGCTCTTCTGATATCCGCTACGGGAACGGGAAAAACCTACGCTTCTGCTTTTGCGGTGCGGAATATTTTTGCCAAAGCATTGTTCTTGAAAAAGAAAGTCCTCTTTGTGTCTCACAGGGAGATGATTAACGTGCAGGCTCAGGAGAGTTACTCAAGGGTGCTGGGAGCCGGATTCAGAATGACCCAGTTGTCGGGTTCAAATCAGGATTGGGACAAGATTTATTCCGCCGACGTATTGTTCGCGACAATGAATATGATGGCAAAGGACGACGTCCGCGAACAGCATTTCAGACGCGATGATTTCTCTGTAATAATTTTGGATGAATGTCACAGGTCAGGTGCTGAGAGCTATCAGAAAATCATAAATTATTTCAAGCCGGAGTTCCTCTTGGGAATGTCTGCGACGCCGGAGAGGAGCGACGGGAAAGATGTATATAAGCAGTTTGACCATAATATAGCCTGCGAAATAAGGCTGCAGACCGCGTTGGAAAATAATCTGTTGTGCCCTTTCCATTATTTTGGCATTCAGGATTTTAAGGTTGACGGGCAGAAATATGACTTCAGAAATTTCCAGCATCTTGCTTCAGAATCCAGGGCGAATTATGTGATAGAAAGGGCTGAGTATTACGGATATAGCGGAGACAGGGTGAAAGGGCTTATCTTCTGCAGCACCAAGAGGGAAGCCGATACGCTGTCGGAAATATTCAACCACATAGTCAAGGACAAGAATAATGGCGGTTCGCGCTGCTACCGCACTGTGTCTTTGAGCGGAAGCGATTCTGAATCAACCAGAAGAAACGCCATATCCAAATTGGTTGCAGATGCTTCAAAAACAGACGATTACCTCGACTATATCTTTACTATTGATATTTTCAATGAGGGCGTGGATATTCCGGAGATCAACCAAGTCATAATGCTTCGTCCTACAGAATCCGCCATCATATTCGTCCAGCAGCTTGGTCGTGGACTGCGCAAGGCTGCAGACAAGGAGTTTGTCGTGGTGCTGGACTTTATCGCCAATTACGAAAGCAACTATCTGATACCTATCGCGTTGTCCGGGGACAGGACCGGCAATAAGGACAATATCCGCAGGTATATGATTGACAACGAGATAAAGGGAGCCTCGACCATTTATTTCGATGAAGTGTCTAAAGCCAAAATCTTCAGTTCCATAGATGCGGCGCAGATGAATAGGGGAAAGCTCATATTGGATGCGTACCGTAATTTCAAAAATAAGCTAGGAAGGCGTCCGACGTTGCTCGATTTTGACAAATATGGCGAGATTGATCCGCTCCGTATTCTGGCGTTGATGGAAAAATCTGATTTCAGAAAGTCGTGCCGTAGTTCGTATTATGGATTCCTCGTCAAGTATGATGATATGACGGATGAACTCAATGATTGTGAGAATCATATACTTGAGTTTGTGTCGCAGAAATTCGCCTCGGGAAAGCGTCTTAATGAAATTCTGATGCTTGAGGTTCTGATGGATTCAGAAAGTTGCAAATCCGCTGTTGGTAATACAGAAGCGTTACGGACGACTGTGGATAATCTTGCCTCGGATAGTCATGAGGCGGCAGCGAGGTCCGAAGTTGATGTCATAGCGAGGTGGAAACAGAAAATGAATGAAGAAGGCTTGCCTGTCGGAAAATTTGCGGAGGAGAACATAATTTCCATAATGACCGGCAATTTCTATAATGTCGGTTCAAGCGGAAATCGTTTCGCGGATTGTGTGCTGATTGAGAACGCTAATGGAAACTGGCGAGCTTCAGGCATCTTGGCCAACGCGCTGAAGAATAATAGTTTCTGTAGCGCATTGAAAGAAGTGCTTGAGTTTGCAAAAGACCGTTTTCGACAGACGTACAGAAGCGAAACTGTGTTCCGGATTGGTCAGAAATACACGTATGAAGATGTTTTCCGGTTGCTCGACTGGCAGAAAAGCGAGGTGGCTTTGAATGTCGGCGGATACAAATATGATGAGCGGACCGATACCTACCCGGTGTTTGTGAATTACGACAAGTCTGATTACATCAACGATACGATTAAATATGAAGACCATTTCGTGGACCAATCGACATTAATTGCTATCTCAAAGAGCAACAGACATATAGACTCGAAAGACGTCAGGGTTGCGGTTGACAGCGGGACCGGCAAAGTGGGTATGTATCTGTTTGTGCGCAAGAATAAGGATGACAAGGAAGCGAAAGAGTTTTACTATCTTGGCAGAATATCGCATCGGAGGGGCGGGATTCTCAAGGAATTTGTGATGCCTAATACGAATGATGTGACGGCTGTTGAAATCGAATATAAACTCGAGCAGCCTGTGGAGAAGGGACTTTACGACTATTTGACATCGTCGAACTGAATGGCAGTGGCGCTTTCGACAGATTTTCCCCGCTCGGCGGTGTCAAAACTCGCGGAATTTAACCGCGAATTAGCGAAAATTGTCAATCGGTAAGAATATAGAAATAGGTAAATAATTGAAAATGAAAACGATAAATGTTGTGGCTGCGGTTATAGTGAAGGACGGGAAAGTGTTCGCGACGCAGCGCGGATATGGAGAATTCAAGGATGGCTGGGAGTTTCCCGGCGGTAAAATAGAGGCAGGGGAGAGTCCGGAAGATGCCCTGAAACGTGAAATCAGAGAAGAACTTGAGACAGAGATTTCGGTAGGGCAACTTCTTGATACAGTGGAATATGATTATCCGGCTTTCCATCTTTCGATGAGGTGCTATATGTGCGGAATCGTGAGCGGCAATCTTCATCTGGTTGAACACGAGTCCTCCCGCTGGCTCTCGAAAGAACAGCTTGGCGATGTCGATTGGCTTCCCGCCGATGCTGGCCTGATAGGGTTGATTGCTAATCAGTTGTAATTCACTGAGATGCGTTTGCAAACTGTAGGCTCTTCGCCTGAAAACTTGTGCTCCAAAATGACATTTATAACCTTGTTACCATTGTTATAAATGGTAGGTTGAATTCCCTCTACATTATTTTGCCATTTTGCCGTGTTTTTCATAAATTGTCATTTGGTTTGGCGTGACTGAACCGCGTGTCGGTATAGGCGCTGATTTGGATATTACCAAAGCTGAGCGTTCTTCGGAGCGCCCTGACATTAAAACTAATATAAGACAATGAAAATCAACAGGTTTTTTCTTGCCGTTGCGGCAGGGCTTCTTATGGGCCTTAACGTACAGGCATCCGGTGCAGTACCGCGTCCGGAGTATCCTCGTCCTCAATTTGAGCGCTCTGAATGGGTGAATCTCAATGGCGAATGGTCTTACACACTCGACCTTAACAGCGTTGGCCTCGAAAAAGGGTATCGTTCAAGTGACGACTTTGACGGTAAGATTGTGGTACCTTTTGCCCCCGAAAGCAAGCTCTCCGGCGTTGAATACAAGGATTTTGTCACCGGTATATGGTACCAGCGCAAAATTACAGTACCGCAGGCTTGGGCTGGTCGCAACATAAGGCTGAATTTCGGTGCAGTATATTATGAATCAGACGTTTTCATTGACGGGAAATTTGTCGGAAGACATTTCGGCGGCACGTCATCATTCTCATTCGACATCACATCTTTTGTAAAGAATGGGGGAGAGCATAGTCTTGTGGTATATGCCAAGAGCGATCTCCGTTCAGGACTGCAGGCTGCAGGAAAGCAGTCATTGCTTGCCAATTCACACGATTGCGATTACACCAGGACAACTGGAATATGGCAGACCGTTTGGATGGAACCTGTTGACGCAAAGGCGCTCAAGACAGTCCGCGTGTTTACTGACATTGACCAGAAACAGATTGCCTTTGAGCCGACATTCTATGCCGAGGGCGGTACCAAAATAGAAATCTCACTTAAAGAAGGAGACAAGACTGTCGGCAGCATAATAGCTGACGCGAAATCGGGCTCGAGCCTTGTCATTCCGGTGAAGAAGATGAAACTGTGGTCTCCGGAGTCTCCTTTCCTCTATGACGTTCAGTATAAGGTGCTTGACAAGGCCGGAAATGTCATTGACAATGTGTCTTCGTATGCGGGAATGCGCAAGATTCACACGGACGGCAAGCTCGTCTATCTCAACAATCAGCCGTTCTATCAGCGCCTGGTGCTTGACCAGGGCTATTATCCTGAGAGTCAATGGACTGCTCCATCTGATGAGGCGTTGAAACACGACATTGAACTGTCTATGGCAGCAGGCTTCAACGGCGCCAGACTTCACCAGAAAGTATTTGAAGAGAGATTCCACTATTGGGCTGACAAACTAGGCTACATAACTTGGGGCGAGTCTTCAAGTTGGGGAATGGATACGAATAACCCGCTGGTAGCCAGGAATTTCCTAGCAGAATGGACAGAAATTGTGGAAAGAGACAGGAACCACCCTTCCATCGTGGTCTGGACAACAATGAACGAGGAATTCTGGCCTGACAATGTGCAGTATCCGCGTCTCTGCGAGGATTTGTATAAAGTCACCAAACTGATTGATCCGACAAGGCCTATCAATATCTGCAGCGGCGGTATTCAGCCATATACGGATATTTGGACAGAGCACAATTATGAGCAGAATGCCGAAAAGCTGAAAGCAAAACTTTGGGACGGAGAGAAATTGTTCCAGAGGAAGGTATATACCTATACAGGTACGACTCAGAACATCGGTTTCAACGCGACTGCAAGACAAGGTGCAGAGCCTTATGACTTTCCGGTTTATGACGGTACAATTCCATATATCCTCGATGAGTTCGGCGGTATCAAATGGGTGAAGGGACAGGACGAGAAGACTGTCAATTCCACTACCGAGTCCTGGGGTTACGGCAAGTCAGTAGTCTCTATGGAAGACTTCTACAAGAGGCTTGAATCTCAGGTGGATGCGGTGCTGTCGCTCTCTGAACATATCTGGGGATATTGCTACACGCAGCTGACTGATGTCGAGCAGGAGCAGAACGGAATTTATTGCTATGATCGTTCGACCAAATTCGATATGTCACGAATCAAGGCGATATTCTCCAAGGTTCCATCTGTGAATAATACCTCAGAAAAGTGAAGCTCCAATTCTTAAAATAGATTTCAGCAAGTGGCCAAGTCGCTGATTTACGATACTCTTGGAATCTATAGGCAACCCGCCACCGCCGATGGTGAAACATGAAAAACGCGCCAAACCTGTCACAGGCAAGGCGCGTTACTGTTTCCCGAAGGTAAACAGATTGAATGTTAACTAAAGTAACAACTGATATTCATCATAGTAGTAATAAAACAACTGTTATTCATTCTTGAGCTGCTCCACAGGGTTGCTTGTTGCGGCATTCAGGCTTCGCAGAGTGACGATAACTACTGTAACGAGCAGGATTATCGCGAGCGACAATGCGAATACCCACCAGTGGATTGCGGTATGGTATGCAAATCCGTTCAAATACAGAGACAAGATACGCCAGCATAGAGGAACAGATATTACAAAACTGATCAGTACAATCGCTATGTATTTGGCATTGAACATCTTGAGAATATCCTCGACGCGAGCTCCGTTCACTCTTCTCACTGCTATCTCACGGCTTCTGTGCTGGGTGTCAAACAATACCAGCCCGAACACTCCCATAAGCGAGATGATAATTGCAATTAAAGTGAACAACGTGATGATGGATGACATACGGCTTTCCTGCTTGTACTGGCTTCCAAGCTCCTTGTCGAAGAAATCAATATCGTAGGTCTCGGGGTCAATGTCCGGCCGCATCTCCTGGACGGTGTTACGGACGAAATTTATGATATCCAGCGCGTTCGCTCCCGGAGCAGTTCTGATGTAGATTTGTCTGAGTCCGCTTCTCCAAGAATGGTCCTTTCCGAAATTGTAGAATGCGAAATCGGAGTTGCTGTATTGTAATGGCTTGTAATTAAAGTTTTTACAAATTCCTATCGTGACGCAATTATCGCTGTGTCCCGGTGCGGGAGTCTCCAAGTCGATGTCGAAATCCTTTTTTGCCTGCTCGTTGAATATCATCGTAGCAGTCTCGGAAATGTCATCGGACGATGTGAAATCGCGTCCCTCGACTATGTCGATCCCCATAAATCTCAGGAAATTCGGAGCGACAGGGTAACATTGGAAATTGATGGAGTTTCCTTTGTAATCGCGTCCCCATCCCATTCTGGACTTATAGACCAGTTTTCCGTCTGCCCAAGTTATGTCCTCGATTCCCGGATTGCTGCGCAACTTGTCTTCAAATGCCTGATTCTGCTCACCGTACCAGCAAAGTCCGTAGGGCATTTTGCCGCTCAGCAGGTGCTCTTTGTTGAACCCCATATCGTAATTCATCATATATGTGTGCTGCAGACGGATGAACGTGGCGCAGACTATGAGTGATATTGAGATTACATATTGGAAGCCTATGAGTCCGTTGCGCAGATTCCTTCCGGCCCTGGAGCCTGAAAATGAACCTTTGAGAACAAGTGCAGGCTGGAATGACGTGATATATATCGCGGGATAGATGCTTCCTGCGGTACAAATTGTCAAGGCGGTAATGACCGTCTGCAATGCTATAGGAATGTTGTTGCTGAAGTCTGCCGGAGCCTGAAGAAGGTCTGCCTGCAGATATATGAGGAACAACTTTACGATTACGGCGGCCAATGCGAGAGCCAGTATTGCAAGTCCGGCTGACTCGAACACGAAATTAAATATCAGCGATGACCGTGATACTCCGAAGATTTTGTAAGTGTTTACAGAACGCAGCCTGACCGGTACCAGGGCGAAGAAGAAATTGATGAAGTTTATGAGCGCTATCACCATTGTCAAGAGAGCGATGGCAAGAAGAGTGCAATCGGTTGTTTTATTCCCTTTTCTGCCCACGCTGTTCTCCAACTCTGAAGAATAGAAGCAATCCTTCAATGAAATCAGATGTATCTGCAGCTGTTTTTCGGTCTCCTTCACCTCCTGCATTGCGCGTTCTTCATCACCATAGTACCCCAGATATCGCTCTTTCAGCATATCCAACAGTACGCCTTTTGCATATTCCTCGAATTTATCCTTTTCCGCAGGGTCTTGAAGCTTGACTACATAGTTGTACGACCATTCGCCGAAACTGTCAATGCTTTCGTCGCCGATAGAATAGACGCCGGCAATATTATACAAATCGGAATTTTTCTGGAAATCCTCATAGATGCCCACGATTTCCATCGCCATTTTCTCACCTTCCGGGTCGTTCCAAGAAACCTTGTCGCCGACAGATAAACCTAGTTTGCTGGCAATGTTTTCCTGAATAGCGAATGTATGCGGCTTCATCAAATCTTCAACAGAACCTGTTATGAAATTGAATCCGAGAGTTTTGATTCCGCCTATGGAGAACTCACGTGGTGTTTCAAGATGAAGTTTAATCCCGGTATCGTTTCTTCTGGTCCAGCAGATGTCGTTACTTGAATGGTCGTGAATATCAATCACTCCGCCTATTTCTGCCATAGGAGTGCCGCTTATCACTTTTTCTCCGAAAGGACGGTTCATCCAGGCGGCAAATTTGCCGGTTTCATAGTTGGAAGGCGATGTGATGACAAATATTTTGTCACAATCCTTCAGCTTGCCGTTGTATCCGAAGTTATATGACACCTGTGTGAGTATGACATAGAATGCGGCAAACGCGACAGCCATACCCACAATATTGAGAAAACTTGAAATCTTGTATTTTCTCAAAGTGTTTATGAAATTCTGAAATATGTGCCGCATAGCCTTCTATAGTTCATTCTTGACATCACTCACGATATGACCGTCGAAGAGGTCAATGGTACGCTGTGCCATAGCCGCATCTTTCTGTGAGTGGGTCACCATAACGATTGTAGTACCTTCGCGGTTGAGTTCAGTGAGAAGGTCCATCACTTCCTTGCCGTTCTTGGAATCGAGGTTTCCGGTAGGCTCATCGGCGAGAATCAGTTTCGGATTTGCCACGACTGCACGTGCGATTGCAACGCGCTGCTGCTGACCTCCTGAGAGCTGCTGAGGGAAATGTTTTGCCCTGTGGCTGATGTTCATCCTGTCCATCACGGCTTCCACTTTTTCCTTGCGCTCAGACGGTTTGTAATCCATATATCTCAGAGGCAATTCGATATTCTCATATACATTCAGCTCGTCGATGAGGTTGAAACTCTGGAATACGAATCCGATGTTTCCCTTGCGGAATTTGGTGCGCTCCTTTTCTTTCAACTGACCAACCTCCTGTCCCAGAAGTTTGTAGCTGCCGGATGTCGGATTGTCAAGAAGGCCGAGAATGTTCAGCAGGGTTGATTTTCCGCATCCGGAAGGACCCATAATAGCCACGAACTCTCCGTCGTTGATTTCAAAAGAAACGTTGTCCAGTGCTACTGTTTCGATTTCTTCGGTCCTGAAGACCTTGCAGATGTCTGTAATCTTGATCATAGTATTGAAATTTTGTTTGATTTATTCTGTTTTGATTGATTCGGCAGGATTCTTCCTTGCTGTGAACTGCACGTACAGGTCAGACAAGATTGATATCAGGCCTATTGTTAATAGTCCGGTAGCAAGGAATACCCAAAGCGGCTCTCCTGCACGGATGCTGAAGCTCTGTTCCCAATGGTAAGCCGCAATCTTTCCGAGGACGCATCCTGCTATCGTAGAAGGTAATGCTATGTACATAATGTCGCGCAGGAACATTCTGCGTATTTGGGAGAACTGGGCTCCGTTTATCCTGCGGACCGCAATCTCCTTGGAGCGTCTTCTCACTTCGTCCATAATGTATCCGATCAGTCCGACAAGCGCAATCAGCAGAGTGACAACGCCTCCCGCAATTATGGAGTTCCTTACGTTGATAGTTTCTTCGTAGCAGCTCCGGACAATTTCGCGACAAGGCTTTATATTATAAGCCTGATCCTGAAGAACACTTTTTATGACGTTGTCGGTGCGTCTGATGGCTTCCGGGTCCAGAACGTCATATTTTACGAATATGAAATTGAACATTCCGGCGTATGTTTCCGGGTTGCAATAGAAAATGCCCATAGGTCGTTTTCCGTATTCTTCGTCTTCATTGGCGAATGTCCCTGTGTGGAACCCGTCGATTATTCCGCAGATTCTTGTAGGACCTCTGTGGGCGGACACTTCAACTTCTCTGTCGAGAACGCTGTCCCATCCCGCCGTGTTTTTCATCATTTCGACGAATTTGCGGTCAACGATCATCTCCTTGTTCGCACTGAGCCCTGGTGTGAAGTTGGAACCTTCTATGATTTTGAGCCCGAACACGTTGAAATAATGTTCGTCAACATAGTAAGCATCCTGAATGTTGAACAGTTGACGCACCTCTCCGGGGATGGAGATGTTGTCTCCGGAATATAATCCGAAAGGCGACATATAGGAGAAACAGGCGTCCTCCACTCCGGAAAGTGAGCGTATGTCCTTGATGAGCAGATTCTTCTGGGCGTCGTTTGCCTCAGGGAGGCTGACCATCGCAAGATTCTTGTATTCAAATCCGAGGTCTGCGTTTGTGAGTTTATGATATTGCAGCGTGATGATGCACATCATAGACCCCAAAAAGGCAACGGCGATGAATTCTACTGCCAGCAGCGAGAGTTTCCACATCCTTTTGGATGACTTGAAATTGCGGAATGCGGCGGCAATCGGCACACTGTTGAAGAATATTGCAGGGCATATACTATTGAGAATGACCAGGATGGCGATTGTTGCAACGCAGGCTGCGAGCGGTTTGCCCACAAATAATGAGGAAACTCCAACTCCCAGGATTGTCTCTATCTGCGTGCGGAATGCGAAAGTCGCTATGCCTGCAATCACTGTCGCCAAAACCGTGTGCACCAGCGCTTCGGCAAACATCATCAGGAAAATGTCTGATGGTGAGCTGCCGAGACATTTGCGCAGCGCCATTTCCTTGGCTCTGACTGCCGTCGTGGAAAGTACGATAAGAAGATAATTCAGAACTGATGTGAGGAGAAGTGCCACCGCGATCAACCCCAGAATCAATGTCATATTCCTCTGAGTCTCGTCCTTGGTGTGGTAGCTTGTCAGCGGTGCTGCAGTGAATGTAAATGAGAAACCGGCTTCCCTGATTCGATCCATAGGGAGATATTTCTCCATAAATTCCGGCATTGAGCTGTTGATTGCTTCGACATCTGCGCCTTTTGTCAGACGGAAAAAGCCTCTGTAGCGTTCGTTGCCGACGAGATTCTGGCTTCCGTCCCAAGTGAATTGTCCGATAGACTTCAGCGAAATTATAACCTCCGGGCGGTGGCTTGAGTTGAGAGGGTAGTCCTCATAGACTCCGGCGATTGTGAGGACAGCTTCGGAGCTGTATCCTGCAAAGATGAATTTCTGGCCTATAATGGAACTCAGGTCCGCTTTTCCGTTCTTGCCGGATGACAGTGAAGATGCCATTTTCTTGGCAACGCTGGAGCAGACGACTGCCTGTCCTTCAACGTCCAAGGATTCTTTAAGATCTCCTGCCAGGCATTTCCTGTCTAGGACTCTGAACATAGACGAGTCCGCAACTATTACAAGCCCGGTGTTGATTCTCCGCTGATTCTCCTCAAGGACTGCTGTTGATTCATTTGTGATTGTCGTGAACCTTGTAGCGTCTTCAATCTGAGGATAATACTCTTTCATAAGCGGCATTATTCCTCCAGGAATGACGGAGAATACACGGGTCTCGGAGTTGACTTCTCCGCTCATGCTCAAATAATAAAGCCTGTCCGAGCCGTAGAAGAAGTCATCGAATGTCTGTTCGAAGCAGACTTTAGAAATCAGGACAAGTCCTGCGGCAAGGCCGATGCCGAGGGAAAGTATCTTGAGAAGGTTTTTATGTCCTTTTGCAGTAAGGTTTCGTGTCGCGTTCGCTATGTTGCTGAAAAATTTCATTGTCATCTTTTTAATCAGGCTCCATTCCGTTTTTTTTGTTCTGACCGAACTCAATCCTGTCGGCCGGACCATCTACCCTCCATATATGTGCCACACGTGGTAACATAAACATTTACAGGGAGTTGGATATTGTGATTATCCGACTCCCTGTAAAGAATCTTTACACTCTTGTAAAAATATTTGACAAGAGGCAGAAGCTTGAACGCTTCGTTTTTATTTCCGTTCTATTCTCTTGACAGCAACCTCGATTGCTTTGGATGGGCATACGATGCGGCAAAGATGGCATCCGACGCATTTGCTTCCCTCCAGCTGCGGGCGCCTGGTCTCGATGTCGAAACTTATGGCCTGATGACCTCCGTCAAAGCAGGATATGTAGCATCTTCCGCAACCGATACATTTCTCATAATTGAAACGAGGGAACAGGATGGTATCCCTTTCAAGCTGGTTGTGAGGCACAATCGAGCCTACAGCTGCGCCGACAAGCGATTTGACACCTTTGTATCCTTTAACTTTCAGGTAATACTTGAGACCGTCGATAAGGTCGTCGATGATGCGGTAGCCATACTGCATAACGGCAGTGGTGACCTGTACGCTTCCGGCTCCGAGAGTGATGAACTCCAATGCGTCAATCCAGTTCTCGATACCGCCCATTCCGCTGAGGTGCATTCCCTCGAGCTCTTTGCTCTTGGCCATATCCGAGATGAATCTCAATGCAATCGGCTTGACTGCCTGTCCGGAATATCCTCCGACAATCGAGTGACCGTGCACGTCCGGCTCCGCAGTGAGTGTGTCGATGTTGACGCCGGTGATGCTGTTGATGGTGTTTATTGCAGCTATGCCGTCAGCGCCACCTCTTCTGGCAGCCTCGGCCATAGGAACCATATCCGTGATGTTCGGAGTCATCTTTGCGAGCACCGGCAGTTTGGTGCCGCGTCTGACAGCCTTCGTGAATTTTTCAATAAGTTTGGCGTCCTGGCCGATGGTGCTTCCGAGAGAATCAGATTCCATATTAGGACAGGAGAAGTTGCACTCGATAACGTCAGCGCCGGCAAGCTCACATTCTCTGGCCAGTTTTGTCCATTCCTCTTCGTTCTGACCCATTATGGACGCTATGATTACCTTTGACGGGTAGTCGGCCTTGAGTCTGCGGAAGATTTCCATATTCTCAGCCAGGCTGTGGTCGGAAAGCTGCTCGATATTCTTGAATCCGCAGAATGAATTCGAGTGGTTTGTGATGGATGAGAATCTAGGCGATGCTTCGTGCTGCGGGAATGTGCAGATGGTCTTGAATGCGGCTCCTGCCCAACCTGCCTCGAATGCTTTCGCGCACATCTCGTAACTGCTTGAAACAACGGATGATGACAAAAGGAAAGGATTCTCCAGCTTTACTCCGCAAATATCAGTCGTGATGTCCGGTTCTTCCGGTACGTGGAATGCTCCGCGCAACTGTTCTTCGCTTATGATACCTGACTCGACAACTTCTTTAGTCCCGTCAAAAAGTCCAGCTATGATGCTCTTGATTCTTACAGGGTAGCTCTTCTTGCCCAGAACGCAGGCTGCCTCGCAAGGTGCGTCACAATCCGCGCAATGTTCGCCTCTCGTCTTTTCAAGGGCGCCCATTCCGTTGTGGAAATATATGGAACGCAATACGTCGCCTACGGGAAGACCTTTGCGGCAACTTTTGGTGCAAGGAGCGTCACTGCAGAGCAGGCATCTGTTCAGCTCTGACATATCTATCAGAGGATAAACCGGAATCTTGGTTTCGTTCATTTTGATTGTTGTTTCTGCTAAATTACTAATAAAATGGAATAAAAATGCTGTATCTTTACAAAATGTTTCACTGATGCCGTGCTCGTGCCGGCAAAATCAGTAGCGGGACAATAGCGTACTTCAATTCAGACAACGTGGCGAAATTCGTAGAAACAGAAAACAAGTTCAGAGGGCTGATGATGGATATAAGGAACGGCAAATTCGCTCCTATATATTTATTGATGGGCACGGAACCGTATTATTCGGACCTGATTTGCGACGAAATCGTGAAATATGCCCTTACGGATACCGAGCGGGATTTCAATCAGTCTGTCTATTACGGACTGGACTCTGATGCGGACAACATAATGTCTGACGCGAGAAGTTATCCGATGATGGCGGAGCGGAGGCTGGTCGTACTCAAGGAGGCTCAGAGCATGAAGTCGTTGGAAAGCCTGAGCGTCTATGCGGCGGAGCCTATGGATTCCACTGTCCTTGTGATACTTATGCGCGGAGCTTCTGCAGACAAGCGCAAGGCGTTGTACAAGAGCGTGTCGAAGAACGGGGTGGTGTTCGAATGTGATTCTCTCCGCGACTATGAAATGCCGGGCTGGATAACTTCGTTCTTCAAATCCAAAGGCCTGGAGATTATGCCTGATGCGGCCGCACTCCTTGCTGAATATTCCGGAACTGAGCTGGACAAGATTGCCGTTGAGACTGAGAAACTTCAGAAGAATCTGCCGGAGGGAACTGTACGCATCACCGCGGCTGACATAGAAAAGAATGTGGGCATAAGCCGTCAGTTCAGTGTGTTCGAGCTTACAAAGGAACTCTCTTATCTTCATTCAGACAAGGCTTTGCGCATCGCGGCCTACATCGGTTCCGCTCCTAGATTTGTCCTTCTGGTGCCGGTGTCGGCGCTGTACACCCATTTCTACCGCATTCTCAAACTTGAGTCGATGCTTATGAAGAATCCTTCAATGCCGAAAGGGGAGAAGGCTAAAGTTCTGGGCGTGAATCCGTTCTTTATGGAGGAATATGACGTTGCCGTCAGAAATTATCCGGCACGCAGATGTATGCGAGTCCTGTCCCTCCTTGAAGAATATGATTTCAAAGGCAAGGGCGGCGGCAGCGGTGAGGCATCCCAAAGCGACCTCTTCCTCGAACTCATCGCAAAGATCCTTGCGAGTTGAAGGATTACGCGTTGTCTTAAATCATATATACTAGGATACGAAAATCCGCGTTTAGTGCCCGTTCACAGACTCCGGACACTGATTTTATCTTCCATCAGCAGAAAAATTTGGTAATATCGGATAAAGTACGTACCTTTGTAAGAATAAGGTAAAACTGATAGAACTATATGGCTGTAAAAGAAAGGGATTATTGTATCCTCCTTCCTTTATACTCGTCGCAACTTTATGGCGAAGATCCTTCACAAAAAAGTGTGAAGGGATTTGCCCTTTCTATTGCCTTTCAGAATTTCTTTGATTTTTTCGCAAAAAAGTGTGTTGAAAATTTGGTCGTGTGGGATAAATTTATAAACACACACACACACACACACACACTTTGTCTCTACAAATCTGATGTACGCATAAATGCGTGCGTAGAAAAATCATTTTCCAATTGCACTGACTTTATTGAGGCGGGATGTTGCAGTCAACATCTTGCCGATTGTCTTGTCCCCTGCAGGCTTCATAGGTCTTCCCGGGGACATTTTGCGTTCTTTGCGCTGGGGTGTAAGCGCGATGTTGCAGTTCATTGCATTGATAACTAATCTTTTATGAATCTATAATCTAAAATCAAGTATGAAGCTCAAGTGTATAAAAACATTTTGCATTCTTCTGATGGCATTCCTATGGCAGGAAGCGAAGGCGCAAGACGTAGCAGTTAAGACCAACTTGGTTTATTGGGCTACAGCTACTCCTAACATCGGTGTTGAAATACCGTTGGCCCCCAAGTGGACTGTCGATGTCGTCGGAGGATATAATCCTTGGACCTTCTCTGACAATAAGAAATGGAAGCATTGGCTTGTGCAACCCGGTGTGCGTTATTGGCTTTGTGAGAAAATGGGCGGCCATTTTTTCGGATTTCATCTGAATGGAGGCCAGTATAACATCGGTAATATTGATACGGACATCAAACTGTTCGGGACAGATTATTCTGTCCTCAAAGACTCCAGATTCCAGGGATGGTTTGTCGGTGCAGGTGTAAGTTATGGCTATGCCTGGATGCTGAGCCAACATCTTAATATAGAAGCAGAATTGGGTGTAGGACTTGACTATTCCCGTTATGACCGCTTTGAGTGCCCGGCCTGCGGAAGTCAAGTGGAGAAAGACAAAAGTAACTACTACTTCGTGCCTTCGAAAGCAGCTATCAACTTAGTCTATGTATTTTAATCTGTATCAGATATGAAACCAATATTCAGTTATATTGCTGCATTAGCATTCATTTGTACAGTACAATCTGCAAATGCTCAGGAGATTTTGCGTGGAAAGGCTTCTGTCAAACACGTGAAAATAGAGAAGAAGGCTGACTTGATGAAGGTGTCAATGGATATCGTTCCTAATCAGAGTTGGGACGTGAAATCCAATCAAGGTATAGTTCTGACTCCTGTAATCGAGAATGTTCAAGACCAGGCTTCGCTTCCGGTTGTGCAGATTCTTGGTAAAAACCGTTACCTGCACTATTTGAGAGACGCAAAAAAAGGTGAGGATAAATCTCATATATATAAAGCCTCAAAGACTAAAACAGTCCATTATGAAGCATCTGTGCCATACCAGGATTGGATGGACCAGTCAACATTGATGCTCAATGAAGACCTTTGCGGCTGCTGTCGTACTTCGTTGGCTTCCAACCAGAGTGTGCTCGGCAATCACGAAGAGCAAACGGCATACACTCCGCTTCTGGCTTACATCGTTCCTAAGGCGGAAGCTGTGAAATCCCGCAGTGATTCTTGTCAGGCATACGTCACATTCCCGGTATCAAATACCGTCATATATGATTCTTATCTGAACAACAGAAATGAACTGCAGAAAATTCTGAACACCTTGGCGAAGGTGCGCGATGACGAGGATGCCACCATTACCGGTATGCGTTTGAAAGGGTATGCTTCACCAGAGGGCAGTTATAGTGACAATGAGTATTTGGCAAAGAACAGAACAGAGGCTGTCGCAAATTATGTGAAGGCTTTGTTGGGCGCGTCAAAGTATCCTATCTCAACTTCTTATGAGCCGGAGAACTGGGCCGGACTGGAAGCATTTGTTCGTCAAAGTGATTTGCCTGAAAAGAACCAGTTGTTGGCTATTATAAATGCTCCGGAGTTTATAGGTAATCCGGACGGACGTGAGTGGAGGTTGAAGTCCACATATCCGGAAGCTTACGGCAGGTTGCTGAAGGAGTGCTATCCTGAATTGCGAAGAACTGATTTCTGGGTGGAATTTACTGTGCGTCCATTTGACGTGGAAGAGGCCAGAGAGCTGATTACTACTCAGCCGCAGAAACTCAGCCTGCAGGAAATGTATAATTTGGCGCAGACTTATGAGCCTGGCAGTGAGGAATATAACGAAGTCTTCGCAACAGCGGTCCGTATGTTCCCACAAGATGCTACGGCCAATCTGAATGCGGCAAACTCAGAGTTGCAGCGAGGAGATTTGGCAAGGGCTGAAAAGTATTTGCAGAAAGCAGGCGACAGCGGAGAAAGTGTTTTGGCCAGAGGCGTCTTGGCTATGCTGAAGGGTGATGCAGCAAAGGCTGTCGAGCTGATCAGTCAGGCGCAGTCTATGGGCATTAAAGAAGCTTCAGCTAATCTGGAACAGATTCAGAAAATTCAAAATAACGAAGAACTCTAATTTTTCTTAATAAAAAAAACATTATGATCATTAAAAAATTATTCTTGGGTATAGTGGGCATAGCCGCACTTCCCCTGGCGTTCACATCGTGCAGCGTTGATGACGCCGTTAATAACGGTGCCAATAAGAATGATAAGGTTGGTATGTATATGACATTGCAGTTGGTCGGACAGAAAACAACTGCCAATACAAAGACACAGCCTGGCGAAGATCAGACCGAGAAGGGTACTGATGTACAGAACAAGATCTCCAGTCTCTTGGTCCTCTTGTGTGATAAGACTGAGAAGAAGGTTGTTGAGTCACATTTGATTCCGTCTGATCAGTTGCTGGCTACCACAGATGGTATTAACACCACTGCAATTCAAACTCAGACCGGTAGTTTTTACGTTTATGCAATTGCCAATCCTACACAGGATATGACATTCGCAGTAGGTTCTGATGTTATAGGTCAGACGATTGAGAATGTAAGCGAGGCATTGATGAAATCAGACTATGCTGCTGACAACAAGTTCATCATGTTCAATCAGTCTAATGGTTCAGATGACGTGGATGGTGCTGCCATTACCATTACTGAAGCTAACAACTATGACAATCCTGCTCATTGCGAAACCATTATTCTGGACCGTATGGCTGTACAGATCAGAAGCAAGGCTGAGACAGTCGCAACTACAGAAATTACAGGTGCAAATGCGTTCTTGACAGGAGCTACTCTGCAGGGTTACAAGTTGTTGAATGGTGCTACAAAGGTTAACTTGCAGCAGAAATGGGCCAACACCTTGGATGAAATGGGTACAACTTATCCTTGGATTAATGTGCTTAATACTCCATCTATGTCAGAAGGTACAAATGCCGGCGGAGATGCTGAGTATTATAACCACTTGACTGATTTCCGTACTGTCGGCATTACTGACAATAAATACACAGAGGTTAAAGACCTTTATGCTAATGTAACTTCTTATGAAGCTACTTCAAAAGGCAGCATCTTCTGTATGGAAAATCATCCTACCACAGCGCTGCTCGGTAACACTACCGGTCTGGTTTATCAGTTCAAGGCCACTGTGACAGGCAGTGACGATAAGGCTGGCGAAGGCTGCTTCTACGGCTATAACGACAAGTATTTTGCAACATTGAAAGCCTTGCAGACTGCATATCCTCACGCATTCGATGACGCAGAAGGTGATGATGCTGAAGCCAAATTGACCGCTGCAGAAACAGAACTTTCCAATGCTTATGCAAGCTCAGACAAACAGACAGAAATCTCTAATTTCCGTGTGAAATACAGCGTAAAGGTTTACACTGACGGTATTATGTATTACACATATTTCATCAAGGACAGAAACTATAAGGATGCTGCTGACGGTGCAAATTATTATTCTGTTATGCGTAACACTATTTACGACCTTACAGTTACAGAGTTGCTGCGCATAGGTACAGATATCCCTGGCGGATGGACTCCTGATAAAGATGAGCCGACAGATCCTGTAGATCCTAAAAATGTCTATATGGTTGTAGAGGCCAAGGTGAGCGAATGGGTTTTGAGTATTGAGGACAACATTAAGCTCCAGTAACAGAAAACTTTACAAATCAAATAATTTCTGGTGTGGGGCATTTGCCCCATACCGTTACTTAAAAAACAGGCCGACAGGCATTCTGAATCTGATGGGGGCTATATTCACATATAGAATCATCGAAAAACATCATATATGGTAAAATCAAAACATATTATAGGCGTTCTTTTATTCTTTATGGCCGTCGTGAGTTCGTGTGTCTATGACGATCAGTCGAATTGTACGATGGACTTGACGTTCAGGTATGTGTATAACATGCAGAATGCGGACGGCTTTACTAATGAGGCGGATGAGGTCGAGGTGTATGTGTTCGATTCCGACAAGCATTTTGTCGGGAAATACTCCAGCCGTGTGGGGGATGGAGAATCTTGCACAATGCAGTTGCCGCTTTTGGACCCCGGCAAATATACCTTTGTGGCGTGGGCTTACAGCAATAATGAGAAAGACGACCTGGCAAATTTCAAATTGCAGGAACAGGATAACATTACATCTATAGATGCTTTGTCGGCGCGTCTTCAGCGAGTCGACAATAGGGTCGAGCATCGCTTGAACAGTTGGCTGAACGGTACACTTGAAGCCGAAGTGTCTGGTGCAAATCGTCACCTTACAATCAATATGATGAAATGTACTAATGCCATCAGGGTGATATTGATGCCTGCCAGTGCCGGTCAGGTACTTGACAGTGACGATTATGATATACATATTGACGGCAGAAACGGTTGGCTGGCTTATGACGCTTCTCCATATCAACCGGACTCGGTGACTTATTATCCGTATTATCAAAGTCAGGAAAGAAGCAATAATGGAAATAAAGCGGAAGTGATTGACAATGCAGTGGTGGCTGACTTGAATACTTCCCGCATAATGGACGGCAGTAGTCCAAGACTTGTGGTTCATAACCTCAAGTTGGATAAAGAATTGCTGAACATCGATTTGGCCTGGTTCTTATCTCTGCAGGCAATCGGTGAGCATAAAAGCGAATGGAGCAATCAGGAATATCTGGACCGTCAGGACGAATACGCTATGACATTTTTCATTGACAACAGCACGTGGATGAGGGCTCGCATCATCATAAACGGATGGGCGCTCTCGCTGGACGATGCGAAATTGCAATGAATGATTTATAATAAATTCATATAGAAACAGTTATGAAACAACTGCTCGGATTGATTATATCGACCTTGATGGTTAGTATTTCCTTTCAGTCCTGCATCTATGATGAGTGGGAGGATAGGGGAGGATCTTCCAATTCCGGAGATGGGAAATGCTATATGTCGCTCAGGTTTGACGTGAGGAAATCGCATAGCTACGGCGTGGCTACGCGTACATTCCAGCCGACTGAGCCAGACGAGGACTTTGAACGTAATGTGGCCGATTTCCGCATATTTCTTGTCAAGAAAGATGATCCCAAGGCTGCAGTTGTGGAATTGAAAGATATCCCTATGCGTGACGCTGTCACTACTCTGCCTTTCGAAATCAATAGTGAATATGCGCACGGTTATCTGTTATACGTAGTGGTAAATTCGGCTGGTACCTTGAATCTTGATTTAAGTTCCGGAGAGGCATTCCGTGGCACCTATAATCAAGTATCAAAAGAAGCTTGCGCGAATGTTTGGCAGCGCGACCATTTCCTGATGGTCAATGCAAATAACGAGGCTTCTGATTTTGCAGACTACACAAGCGGGCGAAATGTTAGTGGCGAAGATTTTAATTTTGATCATACCGACCCGACTCCGTATGGCGGTGTGCCTATAGAAATAGATGACAACGCAGAATATACCTATGACAATCCTTATTATGTGAAGGTTACTCTGGAACGTGTTGCTGCCAAGATTGTCGTGGACTGCACTGGAGAGGACTTTGATTTCTCCAGCAAAAACTACTATAATAAATTTTCTGACGTACACGTGGACGGAGTGGCGTTGGTTAATGGCGCCAACTGTTTCAATCTGGTGCAAAAGTGGAAGATAGCCTGTTATCAAGGTGAAGATTTCTTTTGTTATGGATGGTACACAAATATAATAAGTAAAAATTTACTGCCGGACGGCGCTCCGTATGGTTATCCCTATCTGTGGCCGATAACTCCCACAGGAGATGTTGCCACTGTGCCTTCGCAGATATATTATAATGGAGTGGCCAAGTTCACCGATTTTGACAATAAGAAGTTGCAGGATGGTGCTGAGCAACTTTTTATGAGTCTTGATGCGAACAAAAAGGCCACTATGTACTGCCTGGAGAATGCATCCCCTTTGTATATTGACTTTATGGGAGACTTTACAAAAGGAGAAAATAAGGTGGAGGCTCCGAGCAAATGGCAATATGCAATGGAGGCAGGAATGAGAAACCGTGTTACCGGTGTCCTTTTCCGTGTGCGTGCAAAGGTAAAGGAAGACAGTCATAATACTGGCGATTTGATACCTGACCCGGACAAGGGCGAATGGGACCTCGCAAAAACAAGTTCTTCATCTGATGATGAATATCGTACCTTCTATTGTTATGATAATACAGTGTCGGCTTATTTGAATGAATTATTGAACCTATACCCGGCTTTAGCCAATAAAGGGATAAGTTCATCATCGACTGTAAAAGAATTGCGTGATGCGGGAGTTCGGGTGTATGAAGACGGATATATGTATTATATGCATTGGATAACCGACCAGAATTACCAGTACTTTTGGAACTATATAGGTAAAAGTGAGTTTGGCGAGGATTATCCTTTCAAGTATTTTGCAGTGTTGCGTAATACTATATATGAGGTCAATGTCACGGGGGTAAGCGAACTCGGTATGGACTTGCCCGGCAGGGAATTCTATAAAGAATATATAACGTCGAGTCCAATACTCATAGAAGGTACAAACTATATGTTGTATCCAGTCTATAAAGAGTCTCACAGTATGTCTTCCTATATGAATGACGATGTTATACAGAATCTTAAAAATAAGGCAATATGAAAATAACGCGATATGATTTAGGTGGATATGTGTTGGTTGCAGCCTTGCTTACAGCCTTGGCGATGATGTCGATGAGCTGTAGCGACATAGTGTTGGATGCCGACAATGATACTCCCGATGTGCCCGCTGACACTGAACGTGAATTCAATGCCTATATAGACTATAGTCCTGCTACACGTACTTCAATGGGTGAGTTGGAGGATGGCAAGTATCCGGTACTATGGTCGGAAGGTGATAAGGTGTTCCTGTCGTACTTTAATAGATCATTTACAGCTAACGCAACCCTTGTGTCAGGAAGTGGTACACAGAAAGCCGTATTCAAGGGCGGATATTGGTGTGGTAAATATGGTAGTACTTATGAACATATCACATCTGTATATCCGTTAGAGGGAGCTGCTGTTGCTACAAAATCTAAAAGTATATATAAAGTTGATGGAGTAACGCACTATGTGCGAGAGATTACGGTAACAGCAAATCTGCCCCAAACGCAAACCTACCAAGAGGGGACCTTTGCAAACAATATTTTCCCGATGGTCGGATTGTGCACAAACAATTACGACTTTTATTATGAGAATATGGCTGGCGTGTTGCAATTGCCGGTAAAGGGAAACGGCACCATATCAAAGATTATCCTTACCGGTAATGACGGGGAGACGTTTGCCGGTGGGTTTAATGTTAAGTATAACTATACATATTGGCAAGAAAAAGACGCAAGCGGAATAAGTCACGATATGGTGACCGTGGACAATCTTGAAGATCAGATTGCAGATGCCGACAAAGAAGCTGCTTGCGGACGACTGATAACCCCGGTAAGCGGCAAGAGTACAGGTATCATCACCATAGACTGTGGCGATAAAGGCTTGAGACTTGATCCTGTGACTCCGACGATGATAAATATCGCTATGTTGCCGACTACATTCAAGAAAGGATTCAGTGTCCAGTTCTTTGACTACAACAATGGCGGTTCGTTCGAGAAACGGACATCTAAGTCTATCACCGTGAAACGCTCTTATGTGAAGACAATGCAGGAGTTCGATTACAAACAGCCTGAAAGATTGGAACCTGCCAACTGCTATGTGGTTGACAAGACAGGCTACTGTTTGATACCGGCGTTCTGTATGGGTAACCGCCCCGTGAGTGCCCGCCTGGATGTGGACGAGAACGGAATAAACAATCAAACAGGCAATGAGGTGGCTGCCGACTATCTTTGGACCGATGTGCCCGGCGCGTTGTCGCAAATAGAATATATACCAGGTAAGGATGGCTACATATCGTTTAAGGTGAATGCCGATGCGGATGGCAATGTGCCACAAGGCAATACAGTTGTGGCTCTTTATGATTCTGTAACCAAGGAAATCCTGTGGAGTTGGCACATCTGGTTGTCCGACTACGAGGAAGTAGCCACTAACGGAAAGTGCCGCGGTGGTGGGAGTACAACTGATGGTTTCACATCCGATAGAGCAGACGGTCATCTCATCATTATGGACCGTAACCTTGGTGCTGTCTCTGCCGACAAGAACGATGGCTGGAAAACGTATGGCCTGTATTATCAGATGGGAAGAAAAGACCCGTTTGTGGGCGCAAATTCTGCGGGAGGTGCCGATGAATCGTTAGGTACTTATTACGATAAAGCTCATTATGATAATTCTAATTTAGATGAGTATGATCGATTCGAAGAAGAAGCGTTTGGCGATAAAACTAATACAACAAAGTGGAATACCAATCTTACAACCGGATGGACTTATGTGAAAGACTACATTACTGCCATCTATGGCTATCAGCACCCGATGGCATTTGCCTCGTCTTACTATAAGAAAGATGATACCCGTTGGACAACTAAGGAATTGAATCAGACTGAACCCTTTGTCTCCAATGGAGCACATGAGGACTTTTGGAATCGTGACAAGACTATCAATGACCCTTGTCCTGCCGGTTGGACAATTCTTGGAGAAGATGGTGACTTATATGGTAAGCCTACGTCTATAATCGAATATATGTCAGGTGGTGTGTCAGATGGTGTCTATGGCATAGAGGCTACCTATAACTTTAAAAGTACAGGCGGAACTTCTACGGTATGGTGGCCTGCTTCCGGTTTTCGTAGTGTGGACGGCACCATTGGAAATCTAGGACTGGGTGGCTTTTATTGGCATTTTGACCATATAGATGCAACACACGGGGGACACGGTAATTGGTTTATAGCAAATAATAAAGGTCGGTACGATGTGCAGGATGGCTGTAAAACCAATCACGCTTGTGTGGTGAGGTGTGTAAAAGCAAGACAAGAATAGCTCGTACCAACTTATATACTATTTTTGTGGGGCTCGCTTCCGAAGTGATTCGTGGGCGAGTTTTTTTGTTTCTGTGCGGGACTTTTAATCTTTCCGGCAGGAAAAAATGCCTTGAAATTTTACATTATGCTCCAAAAACATTATGTTTGCGGGGCATAATAATTATTGAGTATGGAATTCGTTGATAGAATAGAGGAAACAGAACGACTGAGTTATGCCCTTTCAAGAGAGAAGTCATCGCTGGTTGTAATATATGGTCGCAGGCGGTCAGGTAAGTCAACTCTTATCAAACGGGTGCTGTCTGACTGTGATGTATATTTTCTAGCTGACCGTTCTGAAGGGCGTCATCAGAGGACTTTGCTTGCGAAAGTGGCAACTCAAGTGTTCCCTGATTTTGATAAGTTGACTTATCCGGATTGGGAGGCTTTGTTTCGTGCGGTCAATTATAGGGCTGACAGACGCTTCACTCTGTGTCTGGATGAATTCCCATATCTTGTGGAGCAATCTCCGGAGCTGCCGTCAGTGTTGCAGAAAATGATTGATGAAAAACAGTTGAAATATAATCTTGTACTTTGTGGCTCATCGCAAAATATGATGTATGGGCTGTTTCTTGATTCGACGGCGCCTCTCTATGGACGTGCTGATGAAATAATGAGGCTTGCGCCTATACGATTGCCTTACATTCAGGAGGCTTTGCATCTCGATGCTGTGAGTGCTATTGAAGAGTATTCTGTTTGGGGTGGTGTTCCTCGTTATTGGGAACTTAGAGAAAGCAGGAAATCCCTTGATGATGCTTTATGGCACAATATTCTTTCTGTAAACGGAACTCTTTATGAAGAGCCGATAAAGTTGTTTCAGGATGATGTGAAAGATATTGTAAAGACTTCTACGATAATGTCTTATATTGGCACGGGCGCAAATCGTCTTTCGGAGATTGCAGCGAGATGCAATGAGCCGGCAACTAATATGTCACGTCCATTGAAGAAGCTTATTGACCTCGGCTTTTTAGAAAAAGATGTTCCGTTTGGAGTTGAGGAAAAGAATGCAAAAAAAAGTCTGTATAAAATCGCGGACCCGTTTATGTCATTCTACTATCAGTTTGTAGTACCTAATCGTTCGTTCATCGAACTCGGTCGTCGTTTGCCTGTAGAGCAGGCTCTGAAGGCTCATTTTTCGGAGTATGTGAGCGCCCATTGGGAAAAAGTTTGCAGAGATGCTGTGACAGGCAATGTGTTGGATGGTGTTGTTTATGGTAAAGCAAAACGCTGGTGGGGACCTGTTCTCAATGAGAAGAACGAGCCGGAACAAATTGAGATTGATGTGATGGCAGAATCGCTCGACAAAAAATACTTGTTGGTAGGCGAGTGCAAATGGACGAACCACGAAAATGAAAAAAGGTTGATAGACGATCTGCTCCGGAAAGCCAATCTGCTGCCTTACGCAAGAAATTACACGATTCTTCCGGTATTGTTCCTTAAAAATGCTCCGTTAGATAATTCGGCAAATGTGTTACTGCCTAAAGATGTCGTGGCGCTGAATGCTTAAGGTTTATACTTTGGCGTTGTCGAATTCTTCGGTCTTAGGTTGAGTTTTTGATACTAATGTTGATAACTTTTGTATATTTGGTTTATATTTAGAAAATAAATATCTATCTTTATAAACGAATTATTTTAATAATTATTATGGATAATACTCAAATATTCGCTTTAAGGCTTAAGAATGCGAGGACTTTAAAAAATATGTCAAGGATGGCATTAAGTGAAGCCCTGGGCGGTATTGTTTCTCCTCAGGCGATTTATAAATATGAGTCAGGGAAGATGCTTCCATCTAGCAAGGTGATCATTGAACTGTCTCGTATATTTGAGGTTTCAATGGACTATTTCTTTCGTCCTATTACCGCTACTATTAAGAATGTTGAATTTCGCAAAAAATACAAACTTGGAGCGAAGGAAAGAAAATCTATTGAGTCCAGGGCAGAGGATATTCTTGAACGCTTCATGGAAATAAACGAAATCTGCAACAAACCTCTTAAAGAATTTACAATATCTGAAGGTCTGGTTTCTACAAAAGAAGATGTTTTGAGCATTGCTGCAAATCTTCGAAGTAAGTGGAATATTCCGGATGACGGCATAGATAATGTGATTGCTTTTCTGGAGTCGCTTGGCATTATTGTTATAGAAATTGGTGCGACAATGGATTTTGACGGGTTTAGCGGTATGTCCGAAAAGACTCCAATCATCGTGTTGAATAAAGACTATCCTTCAGAACGTAAACGATTCACGGCTTTACATGAACTTGGTCATTTGGTTATGCGTTTTGAGTCTAACGTAACTGATAAGGAGGTGGAAAAATTCTGCCATCTTTTCGCAGGTGAGATGCTGATCCCTGCAAGTCAAATGAAATCAAAACTTGGTGATATTTCCCAACGAAAATTCAGTCTTAAAGAGTTTGCTAACCTTCAGAAAATATATGGCATTTCAATTGACGCTTTGATGCATAAGGCATTGGATTTTGGCTTTATTGGAGACTCGAAGTATAGGAACTATAATATCTTAAAGCGTACAAATAAATTATTTTCAGACTATGCTGAAAAATCGCGCTATGTAGAAGAACACACTGACCGTTTTGAGAAAATGGTTTACCGGGCATATGCTGATGAGTTGATTACTGGCTCCAAAGCCTCAAGCCTTCTTGGTATTTCAATGCAAGATATGATGGAAAACGCAATGTGGGTGTGAGTTATGGATAAACTTGTAATCAGTGATACAAACATATTCATAGATCTCCTGACAATGAATTTGTTAAGTGAGGTGTTTATGCTGCCGTGCGAGATTCATACGATCGATATGGTTCTTCTTGAGATTGAGAAAATTGATCAAAAAGAGAAAATAATGAGTTTTGTCGAGATTGGTAAACTGAAAATATATGAGACCGAATCGAATGAACTCAGTGATGTTTTATCACTCAGAAGCGGTAATTTGAGTATCACTGATGCTGCGGTTTGGTATCACGCAAGAAAACACTCTGCTCTTCTCCTTACAGGAGATAATAGGCTTCGTAGACTTGCTGAAGCAGACAATGTTCGTGTTGCTGGGGTGCTATACATTCTAGACAAACTTATAAATTGTAAAATTATTCCAACAAGTTACGCGGCAGAGTGCTTAGAACAATTGAAGATGAAAAATAAGCGTCTGCCTCAGACTGAGGTTGATAATCGATTGAAGATGTGGATGCAAACTTCCCTAAACGTGTAGTGTTATCGCTATAAACTGCACATCTATTATACATTGCAATCTTTCAAAGTTCCTTTGGTATAAATGATATGAATAGAGATTACATTCTTGAAGATTCGAATTATTATCAATACAATTCAGAATTTAAACCGGACTATGCAAAGAATGGAGATAAGTACCATGGATACAGGACAAATAATCAGGAGGCGATATTCTACTATTTTGCAGTTCAGGGCTACGACTTGACATTCTCATATAATGGAGGGAAGACTGCAAGACACTTAACCTGCTGCCCTCTCTCCTGGTCCCGGTCCTTTGGTTTGCACTGAAGGCAATATTCTGAAAATCAATGCCTATATAGCATCCTTGCTGCTCCAGATCGATTGGACATTTCTGGCGAGCCAGGAGTTTCCAAACACCTTTGGTCACTGTGAACTTCCCCTTTTTAAGGAAGGCTACACTACGCGCATCGGAATTATCTTTTGATTCGGTGAAGAAAATCACAAATCTTGTTAACTTTCGACTTGTTTTTGCGACTTATAGATGAGCACGTGGAAAAAACGCGCGCTTTTTTAGAACGCGGTCTTAAAGGCCGGCTTTGACGGAATATGACGGAACAGGAATTCGGAAATATGGCAATTGAATACGGCGACAGACTTAAGTCGCTGGCGAGACGCTTCAGCCGAGCTACCGATATGGCCATAGACGAGGATGACCTTGTTCAAGAGGCATTGCTTGCTTTCTGGAAACTCGACGAAAAAGGTTATCCTGTGCATAATCAAGAAGCCCTTCTTGTCAAGATAACAAAGAATATCTGCATATCTCATTATCGGAAGTATCACCTTGAAACAGAAACGATTGCCGGTGATCTCTTTCCTAGCGGAACATCTGCCGCCTCCGAAGTTGACAGACAGGACGCCTTCAAGTTAAGAAATGAACTGTACGGGAGTTTGACACCGTCCGAACTGCAATATACCAGATTACGCGAGGAAACTGACTGGTCTCTTGATGAGATGTCAGCAAACACCGGGAAAGATAAATCCGTAATAAAGGCCCTGTTATCAAAGGCAAGGCGCAAGATGAAAGAAATTCTAAAGGAGCAAAGATTATGAAACAGGATAACAGAAAATTTTCGCATACTCAAACGCAGAGCAAGACTTGCTTGGGCTGTGCGGAGCTGAGAGAAATTGCGTATAAAAAACGAACATTGGCGGAACTTGAGAAGGCATACCTCTCAGATGATTCGGTGTCAGAGTTCGACAAGATCGTGCGTAAGTCGGAATCCCGCAGACGCAGACCGATAGTCTGGGGTGCTGTGCTGGTGGCGGCTGCTTCATTGGCATTGTTCCTCACATTAAACCTCCGCAATAGCGATACCCCGTTCAACGGAATCGAGATGGCCGAAGGAATTCAGCATATAATGGACCTTGACACGGAAAATATCAAGTCCGTCACAGCGACTCCGAAAGGTGACAAAGTGATTCTCACAGCCTTGATGAAAGATGGAAGTCAATACTCATATATGATGAGCCGCGATAACGGAGCGGAAGCGGTTTCGATTACGGCAATGAAATAAACCATCCGTAGTCTGTGCGACAAAATCAGAAGCGCGCCTGATGTTGTCGTATGACGTCGGAAAAGCAATGAATAAATTAAAAATGAAATAGTTATGCTAACAATGATTTTGAGCGCAGTATGCGCATTGGGTATCAATGCTACTGCAACGATGTCGTCGGCAGACACACTTGACAAGTACGTTATCAATGGCGAAAAGATTGAGAAGTTTAATGGAAGCCAGCTCATCGGCAAGACAGTAAGCGACTACAAAGTGATGACCGCGACAAGCAATACAGATGGCAAGGTCGTAAGGTTTCATCTGATCAGCACGGACGGACAGAAAATCAAGGATGCCAAATCTGTAATGTCAACCGATGCTGCTCCCGTTGGCGATAATGGTACGGAGGCTACGGTAAACGTTGTAAAGTCAGATAAATCAAAAGTGACAGTGCTGTACACTTCAACCGTATATGTCATTGATGGCAAAAAGTGCGACAAGGAAGCTCTCAACAAGATCAAGCCATCCTCTATCGCTTCTATGACTGTCTATAAAGCTGGCAGCAAGGAAGCTGTCAAGTTTTCCGGAAGTCAAGATGTAACAGTTATCGAAGTCATTACGAAGTAACTAACCTTTAGGTGCGCGACTTTCGTTCGCGTGCCTTCTTGTGCGTTTCATAATGTTTTCTGACCTTTGCAGTGTAATAAAGTAAGTACATATACAAAGGGAAGTAAAATTGAAAATCAATACATTATGAATAAATTTTTATTGGCAGCTGCCGCCTTTTTTGCAGCAAATGTTATGGTAAACGCACAAGGTAAATTTGAAACAGTCGAGCTGAAGAACTCGACACTGCACGTCTATTACACGAATGATGCGCTGGCTAATGCCAGTTACATCGTAGAGGGCAAAGATGCTCTCGTTGTACTCGAAGCTCCTCTTTTCAAGAGTTCGCTCGCGGAGTTTGATACTTACATCGTGAAAATTGGTAAGCCGATCGCTTCGGCCGTGATTGACTATCATCTCGGCGGTCAGGAAAGCCGGGCTATCGTAATGCCTCAGGGAATGCACAAGTTCACCAATGAGGGCGTCTATGCGTCGATGATGTCAGGATTCAGGCGCTCATTCGGAGATACGATGGTGGACAGTTTCGCTGAAGGCGAGGTCCGCGAGGTTCCGTTCGGTCAGACAGTTCAACTTGCAGGGGTGGATTTCCGCTTTGACAGAGGCCCGGCCAATGATTTTCCGGGGGCAATGATTCTTATTGACGGGACAGCCTGCCTTATGCACTGGGCACCGGCCAAGACGCACATGAACACGCTCCAGATTTCTTCACAGTCGGCAGTCGCTCAGGCTCTTGAAGGCCTTGTTGCCGCATCTGAATCAGGCGCGAATATATGGCTTGGTTCACACGGCGGAGTAGCTGACAGGGAAGCACTGGAATTCAGAATCAACTATCTCCTCAAGATTCAGGAACTGCTTGCTGGTAAGCCTGATGCAAAGTCTTTGTCCGCACAACTCAAGGCTGCATATCCAGGTCTTGCAGGAGAGGAAGGGGTAGATGCACTCGCGGAAGCGCTATGTAAATAGACGAAAACTATTGTATATTAACATTTGTCCGGATTGGAGAGGTATAGTCGTCTTATAAATATTGAAATAATTCGTAATTTTATGCGCTGGAAAAATCCGAGTTTTTTTAGGACTTCTCATCTTATCAGAGAAATAGATGGACAGAAAAATGATACAGGATGCGGCTTTTCCGCGATGCCCCATCCGCAACATACTCTCACGCATAGGCGACAAATGGACAATTCTTGTGCTTTATACTTTAGAACAGAAAGGCACGATGCGTTTCAATGACTTGTATCGCGGAATACCGGACATATCGCAGAAGATGCTCACCGCGACACTCAAGACATTGACCGAGGATGGTCTAATCTCCAGGACTCTTTACGCCGGTGTGCCGCCAAAGGTAGAATATGCTCTTACCGACCGCGGTCGCAGCCTTCTGCCCCACCTTGATTCGCTCATTACCTGGGCAATAGAGAATTTCGATGACATACTTTCCGAACGCAAGAAGGTCAATGCAATTGAATTATGAGCAATGCTATTATCATCGGAGCAACATCGGGAATCGGACGTGAGACGACAGTGCGTCTTATCAAAGAAGGCTGGGAAGTCGGCATTGCCGGAAGGCGCGTCGAGGCGCTCAAAGCACTTAAAGACGAATTCGGAAAAGCCGTGCATTTCGCCGCGTTGGATGTGACTAAACCTGAGGCTACATCTGCGCTGGATGCTATGCTGGAAGAAATGGGCGCTCCGGATCTGTTCCTTTATGTTTCAGGGATAGGTTATCAGAACCGGGAACTTGATTCAGACAAGGAAATCCGTACTGTGCAGACCAACTGCGAGGGGATGGTGCGTATGGTGGACTATTTCGTGAATTATGTACGGGAACATCCTCAGACCTATTCGAACGGAAGGGAAGCCCACGTTGCAGTAGTGACATCTGTCGCAGGTACAGCCGGAATGGGTACCGCTCCGGCATATTCAGCTACCAAGAAGATGCAGCAGACTTATATTTCAGCACTCTGTCAACTTTCCAGAATGGAAAAGATACCGGTCCGCTTCACGGATATACGTCCTGGATTCGTTGCAACGGACATCCTTGATCCGAACAAGAAGTACTTTATGCTGATGAGTAAAGCTAAAGCGGCGGATGAGATGATGAAGGCTATCCGCAGGAAAAAGCGTATCCATACTTTCGACTGGAAGTTCCGTATCCTAGTGTTTGTCTGGCGCCTGATACCCCGCTGCCTATGGGAGAGGATTACCTGGGTAAAAAGTTGAATTTGAAAGAATCAAGTCAATCTACAATTATATTAGGGATGAGATTCTCTTCGGCTATAACACGGGTGATGACATATCCGCATCCAAGGTGCTCTCCGATGGCTTCGGGCAGTGCAATACAAAAGGCACTCTTTTTATGGCTCTGTTGCGCAGTTGCGGGATTCCCTGTCGCGTGCACGGCTTCACTATAGACAAGAAACTGCAGAAGGGATCAATGACTGGCATCGTCTATGCGAGTGCGCCACGTGAAATTTTCCATTCCTGGGTTGAGGTGTTTCTTGATAGCTTATGGTATGAGCTTGAGGCGTTCATTCTTGATTCGGATTATCTCGCCGCTCTGCAACAGAAATTCCCAGATTGCGGTTCTTTCTGCGGCTATGGCGTGGCAGTCAGAGACTTCCGCCATCCGACCATTGATTTCAACCGCAATTCCACCTACATTCAAAGCGAAGGAATTGTCCGCGATTTCGGTGTCTATCCTTCTCCGGATGAACTTCTGCAGAAACATCATCAGACGATGTCGCCCCTGAAGGAATTCCTCTATCGACATCTCGGACGTCATCTGATGAACCGGAATGTCCGCCGGATTCGATCTTATTGATACTCAAGGAGAAATTCCTGAAGATGTTCAATCAATGCGTTCTCGAGGTCGGTTTCAGTCACGACATCTTTACCCCTGAGCCCGAGAAACTCAAGCGCATATTGGTCTCTGACCATATGTGGTGCGGAGTTATCCTCTCCGACCGCAAGAGCAAGGCATTTTTCCGGGCTTCTGCTCAGTCCGACTCTTATATGCAGGTTGCTTGCAACCTGGCGACGCAATTCACGGACAGACCAGATTTCGCGCATACACTGCTGCTCGTAGGAATAGCGGACAACGGAATCTTCTATCGGAAGCAAGACTCTGAGGTGGGAATACGAGAGCTTGGACACAATTGATTCAGGCGAGGATTCAAATTTTGGATTCGGTGAGTCCAAAATCTTTATGATTTTCTGGAGCGACTGAGAAATGCTGTCATCAATTACGGCATTCAGCTGTAAACTTCCCCTCGCCGGCGTCCCTTTGAACCTTTCCGCCGTTCATTTCGGTACAATAGCCCATATTTGCACCGATAAAAGCCTATGGGGTGACGGACGGGAAAGTCAGACGGGAGAGAATACCGGGCTGAAAGCGGCAGAAAAAGACGGGCAGAAGTTAAAAAAGAGGTATTATGTATCTATATATGGATAATTGTTGCTATTTTTGCATATAAATAGCGATATATTGATATTATGGAGGTAATGAACAACTATACCACAAACAGCGATATATTGACGCTTCTGGCACTGCGGGTAAAGGAGTACCGCCTGGCAGCCCGCATGAGCCAGAAGGAGCTGGCCGAACAGTCGGGCGTGAGCCAGACAACGATCAGCCACTTCGAACAGGGCGTGAGCCGTAACCTGACCTTGGCCAATTTCATCTCCCTGCTGCGTGCGCTCGGTCAGGAAGATCGGCTCGCGGAGATCCTGCCGGAACTGCCCATGCCGCCGATGGCACTCCGGGAAATCGAAAAACTGATACCTAAACGGGTAAGGAGGAACAAGAAATGATAGAAAGTCTCGATGTGATACTGTGGGATAAAAAGGTCGGTACACTTGTTGCCAGCCGGGAGGGACACCGCAGCAAAGCCTGTTTCTATTTCGACAGCGATTATGTCCGCGACGGCTATGACATAGCCCCGCTTCGTGCGCCGGTAAAAGGGGTTGTCGCGCAGCGCGGACTGCCGGTCTATCCCGATGAAGAGCGGATCTTCGGCGGGCTGCCGTCGTTCATCGCCGATTCACTGCCCGACCATTGGGGAAACACCGTGTTCAACGAATGGGCCAAAGTACATCATATCCGTATGAGGGACTTGTCCGCTCTCGACCGTCTCGCCTATATCGGGCGGCGCGGTATGGGGGCATTGGAGTTCATCCCGCCCACTGCCGAAGAGTTGGAGACACCGTTCAAGGTGGAGATCGCCGACCTCTACCAACTGGCCCGGCAGGTTTTCGAGGAAGCCGGACGTTTCAATGTCCCGGTGTCGGGCGACCTGATGGTCGAGAGCCTGTTCAAGGTGGGAACGTCTGCGGGAGGACGGCGGCCAAAAGCTGTGGTCAACGTCAATTTCGAGGAGGGCCAATGTTACTCCGGCCAGGTGGCGACCCCTTATCCGGGCTACACGCCGATGATCGTCAAGTTCGACGAACACCAGAAGATGCCGACGACACGGATAGAATACAGCTATTACCTGATGGCCGTGGACGCTGGGCTTCAGATGATGCCGAGCCGCCTGCAGGAAGGCGAGCAGACAGCGCATTTCCTGACCGAACGTTTCGACCGCCGGAACGGCAAAAAGGTGCATATCCAGACGTTGGCGGCCATGAACCCCTCGGCGGATTCTTACGAAACTTTGTTCGATACGGCCTTCCGCATCGGCGTGCCGCCGGGGGAACTCCGGCAACTGTTCCGCTCGATGGTGCTGAACGTGCTGGGTGGGAACGTCGATGACCACAACAAGAATTTCAGTTTCCTGATGGACGGCGACGGGCGTTGGCACATTGCTCCGGCCTACGACTACACGTTCTCGGTCGATCCGGACGCGCCGTACTACGTCAACCGCCACAGCATGACGGTCAACAACAAGACGGAGGGCATTACTGCAGCGGATCTGCTGGAAGTAGCCCGCCGGTACGATATAAAGACTGCGGAGCCGTTCATAGAAAAGGCCATAAGCATCGTTTCGCGTTACTCGGAGTACGGTCGGGAGGCCGGTGTCGGCGAAGAATGGATAAAGACGATAGAAAAGGAAATCGCCGCACGGGTGGAGTGCGTGCGAGGCAACCGTGCCAGGTGAAACAGGCTGACCGGGAACGGCACAACGGCAAGGCCAAGTTCACCACTCCTCTCACTGGCGCTCAGAAGGATTGATAAATGTACACAGGCATCGACCAGACTAAAAGTCAAACCCTACGCGAGCGCCTAAAACAGGGCAATCATCAACCTTTTGTGTGATGAACTGTACGGAAACTCCTGTCTTGGGAGTAATTCCAAACCGTGCGCCGACACCTCCCGACACGAATAATTGAGATTCACCGTCGTAAAGCATATATCCGATATTAAATGATAGCATCGGGGCTACCCTTGTCTTTGTAAGGTATGAACAGAAGTCGGCTGCAACGATGAATTTTTCGAAGCTCTCGTTTCCCCTTTCTTCGAACCCCCTACCGTCGTAGGTCACGTATTGATATAATCCGACTCCGCCTCCAATGCTCAGTCCGCAATAAAAATATGAGTTGAGCTGATAACCGGTCTTTGTCAAGGCAGAAAATTCATAACCCCCATCCAAGCAATATCCATTGTCAATGTCAATTCCGAACTTAATGCCGTTCCTGATGTAGGCGTTGTCATTCTGTCTGCCGTAACTCCTGCCGAAACCATTACTGCATCCCCTGCCGGAATTGTGGTCGGTCTTTCCGAACTGCGCCTCCGCGATGACCGGGCAGATGACTGACAGACAGAGTGTCGCCAAGAATATTTTGATGAATTTCCTCATTTTGTCGTCGATTAAAGATCAAACTTCATTCTCCAGATGTTAAAGGCATTCTTTTCATTCGCTCTGGATGACAAGAAATAAATGCATTTCCCGTCAGGAGACCAGACCGGGCTGCAGTCGTCTGCCGGGTGATAAGTCAGTTGAATAAACTCGCTTCCGTCGGTTTTGACGACGAAAAGGTCGAGGTTGTTTCGTTTCGTGATTGACGATTTCCCATTTCCTTGGCAGAGAATCCATTGGCCGTCCGGCGATACTCTCGGATTTGTGAATCCTCTGTTCTTGTCTGAAAGTATCAGCATCTCAACCCCTTGCTCATAATTGACTCTCCACAGCTCGCTCGTCCCGAAAGTCGAGTTTCTGACACAGATGAACTCATCTGAACCTTCTCCAATAGGGCACGGATTATATCCCCTGCAGCATGAAGTGAGCGCACCGTTCTCCAGATCGTATGACCAGATATATGCTCCGGAGTTATCTATTCTGGTGAAGAAGAGTTTCTTGCCGTCATTGGAAAGGATGGGATTGATGTCCGCATTGTTGCTCGTAAGCTGCCGCATTATACTGCCGGCATGAGCATCAGTTGAGCCAATCTGTATTTTTCGTTCATCAATCATATCTCCGAAATAAAGATTCCCGTCCTTGCCCCAAGAAAAGTCCCCGACATTTCTGAATGTCCGTTGTGTGGCGGAACCCTGCGTTCCTACTTTCCGTACCATGATGTTCCACTGCCCGTCGAGAATCGACAGATAGGCCAGTTCAGTTCCGTCCGGCGATATGTCCAGCAGCCGTCCCGTATCCCATCCGAATTTTTCGGCCGCGCATATTCCTTCGTTAAAGAGAACCTGTGAATAACTCTTTCCGGATCCGTTCCCGCCGATTCTTGAAGATGATTCGTCGGTGATTTTCATCAGGCTAAGTCCGCTTTCCTCAGGAGAGGAACTTGCAAGGTAGGTCGTGCCGCAGGAACTCATCATCAGGAGCAGACCGGTGCAACACAGCAAAAGAGCACATTGTTTTTTCATACGCAATATTTTATTTGAGTAATGATGAAAAAATAAGTTGGTAAAATTTTGTAAAGACCAGCAAAAGTACCAAGTTATTTTTTAGGAATTACTAAACTGCTTATCATCATACGATGAACTCTGTAAAGATATGCAGAAAAAGCGAATATTTCACATTCTTATCGTTAATTTCATTCATTGCTGTCCGGAGAAATTTTACCGTAAAGTGAGTTGCCTGCCGATCCCATCCTCCGGGATATCTATGGGAACGTCAGGTTTGTTATAAAAGTCACGAGGCTTGAGATGGTGGAGGTCTCCTCCAAATCTTACAGGGCAGACGGAACGGACAAGGCACAAACGCAGGACAAGTACGTGACAAGTTCTACGCACACAATCAGAATCTTATCTGAAAATCGGAAGATCGCCAATCACGCACTGAAGGGCCTACAGGGCACATTGCTGATCCTATGCCCCCTTTCAAAACAG
>CAVHJF010000025.1:0-23388 GCA_963636275.1 Acutalibacteraceae bacterium
CACACGTGGAATGCGTCTGTGATTGTTGGAAGTTCCGGATTTGTTCGTATCTTTGTCGTCAGAAGACAAGCCTTGCGTAGGAGTGGAAAGGCTTTCCACCTTGCCCTTTGACAACATAATGAGTTCGCCGCCATTGCGCTCAGCTTGCCTTTTAATCCTTTCAAGGTTTCTCTCGTCCATAGAATACCAACTTACGATTTCCACGTTTTCTTTTTTGTGGCTAATCTCAAGTACGACAATGGGACTGTTTTCATCTACTTTTATTGCTACCCAATAGTTCTGCTTATTCCGCGGATTCGCTTTCCCCACAAGTTCAGTCTCATACAGAGCTTTAGTGAGAATATCACGACTCTGCTCCGAAGTAAACTGATGGTTCCGTGCATTCTTTTCGAAGATATTCTTCTTGATAACAACAGGTTTGCCTTCTGAACCGATAGCATCTGCCACGTTCTGCGGCAAAGTAGGAAGTTGTACGCTCCTTGTCGGATTCATAAAATCTTCATCTGCCAGGTCATCAATGGAACTAATCGCATCGACCTTGAGTGTTCCGTCTGCGTTAAGCGGATTACCCTGATCGTCGATAGCTACTTTCTGCTGATTGGTATTTTCCTTGTTTTGCTCAGCACTCTGTATCTCACTGTTTGTGGCGGACTCGTTTATCTGTTCCGCATTATCATCTCTTTGGGTTGATAGGTCCTCTTCCTGGTACGCTTTAGACTCTTCCTGGTACGCTTGTTCGGACTGCTGGTCTTCCCTGAAAAAGGTTGACACTTTTTGGGAGGTTCAACTATTCTTCTAAACTTGTCACTTTCAGTCGCTACATTGACCCGCAGGACTGAATGAAGTCAAGGACCTTGTCACGGCTGCTGAGGAATGACAGTTTGTCGATGACGCGGGAAAAGGCTTCCTTGTCTACAACATTCGGATACATAAGCTTAAGGAACTCGACCTTGTCGTCATCGAAAGAATAAAGGTCGATGAGACGCTCACATTGGGCAGTAGTGAAGGCGGTGTTGGCGAGGGCAGTTCTGAGCAACTGTTCTTTCCTGTCTCCGAACGGCTCGTTCTTCATCCTTTTATAGAAGTCGGCGAACACACCGGCGGACATCACATTCTTTCCGAACACGGATGACGAATGACCATAAAGCCCACCTTCTGCCGGAGAGCCACCGTCAATACGGATGTCCATAATCCCTATTCCATTGTAATACACCTGTTTACTATAAAGCAGTCGGCCCTTCCAGATACTATTATTTGACGCCGAACTGGACTCATAAACTGCCACAGTGTAATAGCCCGAGGACAGACCGGCAACAAAGCAGAAAGTAATCGCCTCTTCTTATTTCTCTACGACGGAGATATTCCCAAGCACAAGAGGATAGCGGATTGTCCCTACCGGGATGCCGGCGTACATATCGCGGCAGGCGACGAAAATCAGGCCGTCTGCAGTCACGTCGCTCGAGCTTCCGTCATTCTCCATAGACATTGACGTCTTACCGGAAACTCTGTCGTAAGCAATTGACATCTTGGCAGAAAGAGAGTCCGAGATAAAGAAGTTCAGGTCCTCCGAATCAAGCATGCAGACAAGCACCATCCACGATGCCGAACCGTAATCAATCGAACCGGCATCCTGACGGTTTGGAATGCTCAGAGACATATCCTCCTGATTGAACACAGCTTTGAACGCCCAGTCGTATTCCGGGATACGTACCGTCACAGTGGTATCGTCGCAGGCGCTTATCTCGATTTCCGCACTTGACGGATCACCGTGCAGGTCTGTGCCGGAAGCGACATAAGAGCCATAGATATCCCGAATCTCGCCCTGAGAGAACTCTATCGAATCCCTCTGGTCGCCATATCGCACATAAAGGCATCCGGCGCGGAGATGTCCGGAATCATTACCCGCAATATGGATATTGACATTCTCGCCGTCATAGTCACCTGAGATCCAATCATCCGATGTCTCAATTGTGATCGTGGTATTTGAAGTGACCGGAATCGACTTTTCTGCTGCTTCATCGTCAAGCAGATAGGAAAGACCGCGCTGCATCTTCGCATAGACTCCGAACTGCTCAGCCGTCACACGGAGGCTTTCTTCCCCGCAGGTCACATATATGTTTGAATATCTGTTTTCAAGCCCGCCATACTCCCCGACTGTGACTGTCACCGTCGTACCTTCGACAGTCACCTCGCACCACGGCTGCTCGGCCTTAACATCGAAAGCCTCGTCGCAGGCGATCTCGATAGTCCCTGTTCCGCCTTCCGGAGTAAAAGCCAGTTGTGACTTGATGATACCCAGAACCGATTCATTCCCGGAATTGATTTCATCTTCTGAACAAGACGTAAATACGATGAATGCAGTTGCCACAGTCAGAGCGCTGATAATTATCTTTTTCATAACTATTTCTTTGTTAGATTGTTGAGAAGAGGGAAATAGTACCTGTTGTAAGGGTCCCATCCGTTAGCCTTGTACCACCCGACTGAATTGCCGTCAGAGTCAAACTCCCAGAATATGAAGGACTTTGTCCCGGTGAATTCCTCATAGCCGTTTACTGTCCAAGTGAAGACCGGATTCTCTTCATCCCCGTTCCACACCGTCTCCATCCCGGCTTCGGTACTCCTGGAGAGTATGCCGTTATCGGAATCCCAGGCACACAGCCAGATGCTGTTGCCGTTAGACTCGGACCCGAGCATCTGTGAATTCCACTCAAGACGGCCGAGAGTACGGTTGTAATTCAGGACAAGCTCATAGTAAGCACTCAATCCCTTCATCTTGTATGTGCGGCTTTCCGGGTCGGGAGTCAAGGTCACATTGGCTACGGCAGAATTGTTCCAGTAGTTGAGAACATAGTCGCCGGCGAAGAATTCAAACTGCAGATAGTCGTCCGGAAGACGTCCCTTGAGTTGCACTTCAGGATCACCCTGAGGATCTGAAAGAGCAAATGTTTCAGTGTCGAAATCAAGGCCGGTAAGAGCGTGTCCGCCGATGGTAAGAGTGTCATACAGCTTGATTCCTGTCAAAGTCGGCACGAACGGAACCGTCACGGTGCCTTCCGGCGATTTAAGTGTGAACTGCCTCATATTCAGATCGAAGGAGCCAGATACTGCGGAAGTTCCTACCGTCCCTTCGCAGAACGCAACCAGAAAATCTTCCGCCGCCTGATGAATCCTGCGTATGTAGGTCTGCGGTGCTGTGTCCAGAGGATACATCTTTATAATCTTGCCGGACCGTTTCCCGACCATATCAATCTCCTCGTCCGAGCAGCTCGTGACTGTAAACTCGAAATCTCCGCCACGGCCTTCGTACTTTGCCGAGGAAGGTGTTGCGAAATAATGTATGAATGCGTTGTAGGTGTCGAACGAGAGCACCGGGCCGTTGTCATCGGTCATCTTATACAGACTCGTCAACATCGTATCCGGGTTGTTTTCGTATCCGACAGCGACTGTACCCGAATCGAAAGTCAGAACGAAATTGTATCCGCCGTAATCAGTTGCGGATGTTGCGGCGAAATATTCCATCCGCCAGCCATATTCTGCGCCCTCCAGCGTGGCCTTAATGTTAGAGAGACTCTTCTGGAGCCGCACCGAAGCCGATTCGTCAAACACCGGAGATTCATCTTTCTGACACCCTTGCGACAATGCAAGAACTGATATGAGGACGGCCTGAGCCGTAAATATTCTTGATATGTTCATAGTGCGTTGATTATTTGATGGTAAGGTCTGAAAGGTCCAGTCTTCCGTTCACCACATCCTCCTGACGGCGGATTATGACATCTCGGAGTTCATCGATATCTATGCTGAAATTCTCCTGCAGATAGGTTCTCACTATGTCCAGTTTTGCCCGGATATATCCCGCTGCGGGTTCTCCTGCCGCTTCAAGCTGGGCATCCCACCATTCAGGAGTTTTCGTGACATAGTAGGACATCATCTCCGCGAAATCCTCCTGATGGGAGTGCTGGGCGTAGCTTGAAATAAAGCCGTTCTTGAGATATTCAGTCACGTACGGCTCTACGCTCCAACTGTCGGCCACATAGCCACTGCCGGTAATCTCTTTGAAGTCAGCGGGATAGTCCACCGTCTGGTTGAGGATATGTGTAAACTCGTGGTGAATCACCTTGATGTAATAAGTATTCATCAACTCCGCATTGCCCAGACTGTTGTGAATCCAGTTTATGCCCGAAAGCAGAATCTTCTTTCCGCCTTCTGCGGTTCCGAGGATTATTGTCCCGTTGTTCCTGTACTCGAAGTCGCCGATCAGGAAGAACATTTTCGGGAAATATGACCTTGTGAAATCGATTCCGGCGACCTCGTCGTAAGACTCGATACAAAGGTACTTCACGAGGTGGGCGGCAATGACAGAGCAGCCGTAGTCAGCCGGAACTGTATAGTAGTTGAGGTCGGACTCATTCAGTTCATAACGGTACTTGAAACTGATATTGTAAGGCGTGAGGAAATTCACGTTCAGCCAACGGTCGAATTCATTCTCCTCGGTCCGGCTCGTTGAAATGACGCTTGTGTCGGAAAGTTCATCCTTTGCACAGGACACTGCTGACAATACCGCACACACGACGGCAAATGCCTTGATTATGTTGTATTTCATATTCATTATTATCTTGGATTAGCCTCAAGTCCCGCATCGATTACCTTGCGCGGAATCTGCAATGCACGGCGCGGGTCGTCAATCTTAAGAGAATCAGTCAACTGTTCAGGCTCGCCGTCCGCGCCGATGATCCTACGGTTTATCACGATGCCGTACCTGTTGACATCAAACCATCTGAACCCTTGTCCCAGAGTCTCGATGCGCCGGAAACCCAGGACGCATTGGAGCATAGCCTCTTTGAAGTCGTTCTCTGCGCCTATGTCAAACGTTGGCGAGAGCTTTTTCTTGATCGTAGGTGCGTTCCATTCGGAGTATTCTATCGAATTGTAGAACCTTCTTATCGAATATGGGTCAAGGACCGTCTCCGTGTTGACAATGTTTCCCATCCAGAGAGTGAGATCGGCCGCAGCTTCGTCATATTTCTCCTGCATTATCCTCGCTTCGGCACGGACAAGCAGGGTCTCGTCACACCAGAAAGCCGGGTAAACCGTCCGGTAGTAGCCTATTCCGGCGACCGCATCGGTGTACTCAAAAAGATATGGAAGTTTCCAGAAAATCGTCTTGTCCAGATTCGTGGCTTTATAGACCTTCGGAGGCATATAGTAGTCACCGGTTCTCCAGATGTTGCTTGCCAGAACGTCTTCGGTCGTCGCAATGTAGTTGTTGTGGGCGTATTTTGAATATGTGAAATACGGACCGAAAGCCAGCCCCATCTTGGAATATCCAGTGAGAAGAAGAAGGTTGCTATTCAGAGACGCATCGATGAAATGCGACACGATGGCGTCGTAGGTCTGGGTCATCGCCGCAGTCGCCTCCCAGTCGCGGAGCATTGTCTCCGGAGCGCTCCCGAGACAGCTGGTCGCATACTCTTCAGCCTTGTCCCACTGCTGGAGGAAAAGGTAGAACCGAGCTGCGAAAGCATAGGCCGCCTTCTTGTTGAAATGGTACTTCGGCACCGAAAACCAGGAATCGGCGACAAGAGGCAGAGCCTCCTGAATATCCGCATCCATAAGCTCATAGTCCTCGGCAACCGTCCCTCTCTCGTGATGAACGATAAGAGTCGTCTCCGGCTCGCTGCTGTAAGGGATTCCAAGGTCCTCTCCGCACGTCTGAGGATCATATGACTTACAGAACAGGTTCGTCAGGATGAAATGGTTGTATGCTCTGCAAAGAAGAGCTTCCGCCTTGGAAGCTTTCAGTTCGGCTGTCGTGGCCCCGCCCATATCCTCTATCGCCTGCAACGCCTGATTGGCGGCGGCTATTGCGTAATAAGATGCATCCCAGACATTTTCGGGAGACTCGTTGTCGGTCTCAGTGATTTCATTCCAAGCATAGACCTGATCTATGAATCTGTCCGTATAAGGATTGCCCGAACCCATATCGTCGACATTGTCCGACATAAACTCGGTGAGCAGCATGAAGTCGTTGCGGGGATAAGCGGAGACAAGAAGACTCCGGACCTTTGATTCCGTGTCTATCTCCGCCCTGTTGTCCGGCAGACGGTCAAGGAATCCATCGCAACCCGACAATGTCGCCAAACTTAAGGACAACATTGCGGAAATCATTATGTCATTCTTTTTCATTTCTTTCCGGTATATGATCAAAATCCCACTTTCAAGGTAAAAGTAAACTGTTTAGGCACTGGCACGGCTACACCGCCGGTGTTGAAGAACTCTGGATCCTGACCGTTGAGTTTACTGTCGGCATAAATAAGGAACAGGTTGGTTCCCTGAAGCTTCAAAGAAGCGTTGCTTATCCTCAGAGGCTCGACCCACTTTTTCGGCAAGTCATAGCTGATGGAGATTTCCTTCATCCGGACAAAATCCCCTCTCGCGATGCGCGCAGTCGAGTAGTTGTACGAATTGTAAGCTATGCTGAGGTTCGTGTTGTTCTTGTTCTGAAGCCTGCTGGCAATGACCGGAATGTCCGTATATTTTTCGTCTCCGGCCTGTATCCATCTGTTCTTAAACTCTTTCGGCATTGAATTCAGATCATCGTAAGTATTGCTGAATACAGGATCCAGACGGATGACATTGCCGAAGGAATAAGTGATGAAGATATTCAAACGCCAGCCTTTCCAGGTGAACACGTTGCCCAGCGAACCCACATCTGTCGGGTCGGCACTGCCGGAATACTCAAGGAAATTCAACTTGCTCTGATCGCTCTCCTGGAAGTAGACTCCTGTCACGGAAATATTTCCGTCCTGATCCAGGAAAGTCGGGAGTCCCTCCTCATTGAGTCCCTTAAACGGAATCGAGAATATGCCTCTTACCGGATATCCCTCCTTTGCGAAGCCGTTGCCGGTGATGAGGTCGATTGTCCTTGTGGTGGTCTTGAGATCAGTCACCTCATTGTATGAATGCGAATAGATGAAGTTCGTGCTCCATGTGAAATTTTTGCTCTTGATATTGGTAGTGGAAATGCTCAGCTCAAATCCGCCGGATTTCATTGAAGCGATGTTGCCGAACTTCGAGACCTGTCCGCCGACGCCATCGGTGTTGATGACTCCGATGAGGTCGTAATTGTATCGCTTGTACCAGTCGGCTGTCAGGTTAATCCTGTTGTCCAGAAAACCTGTCTCAATACCGATGTTCAACTCTTTCTTCTTCTCATAGGTCAGGTCGTTATTGGCAAGTGCGGAGATGTAAAGCTCTGACTCCCGTACGGTCGTGAAAGGCCTCCACGGATTGTCGCTCGAGATGACCACGACCGAATTGGTCACACCCGACGGACCGCGGTCGGCCGTCAATGAATATGACGCCTTCAGGCTCAAGTGCGACAGAGTCGGATATATTCCCTGCAGGAAATCCTCTTCGTGGGCGTTCCATGCCGCTGAAATGTTCCAGGTCGGCAGCCATCTGGCGGAGCGGGACTTACCCAGTTTGTTTGTACCCTCGTAGCGGACTGTGCCGTTGGCGGTATAACGTCCCTTGTAGGAGTACGTCGCATTTGTAAAGAATGCGGCGCTGCGCTCGTGGGCATTACCCAAAGTATAGTAGTCGGTGTTCTGTTCAGAGCCCTTTTTGAACACCTGATAGGCATAGTTCGGAATTTCGCCCATACTGTACTGCATTCCCCATCCACGGAACCAGGTGTTGTGCCGGTCAATGGAGTTAATCTCTGTACCTCCGTACAGATTGAGGATATGGTTTGAGGCAAATACATTGTTGTAACTTGCAGTCGCCCTGAAATCGTAACCCAGCATCGAGTAGTCCGTGCGCTCGTAGATACCTCCGTCCGGAAGAACGGATACCGGAAGTGCATACGGATCATCCGGGTCTGTGTAGAGAAAACTGTTTGAGCTCCTGATAGTGGACGTGCCCATCGCACGGTATGCCTGCGCCTGGTTGGATTGATCCAGGATGTAATGTTCCTGGGAGGACGCGGAATATTTGACGGCTCCAAGAGCGCTCAGTTCCAGCTGGTCGAAAGGCTTGTACTTGATTTCCGACTGGAACTTCATATCCGTAACGTTGAGGTCCATATAGTTATTCTCGAGTTCATCGAAGATGTTGAACGGAGCATAGTTCCTTGTATAAGAGACATCCGGGTCAAGGCATCTGGAAGTGTTCAGGGCGTAGGAGTACGGGTTGATGTCGAATCCTCTGGTCACCTCGCCGGTCACAGCGTCGATACCACTAGAAAGAGTTCCCGGCGCCCGCTGCTTGCGGTACGACGCATTGCTTATCAGGCCGAGTGTAACTTTGTCGAACAGTTTGACAGAACCGTTGACATTGGCCGTGTACCTGTTGACGGAGCTCTGTTTTGTCCAGCCCGGATCCAGCATTGCCGAAAGTGAAGCGTAAAATGTGCCTTTGTCTGTACCTCCGGAAATACTCACAGAGTGGTTACGCTGCACAGCATACGTGAAAAGTTTGTCAAACCAGTCGGTGTTCCTATATTCAGCGGCCCGAAGGTACTTTGCCATCGCTTCAGGCGTGTTGTCAAGAGCAAACAGACCGGTGGTGGGATCATACTGCCCAATCATCTGATACATCTTGCCGTAGACTCCGCTGTCGGCGGCATTTGCAGTCTCCGCATAGTTGAGGTATCCCTTCTGCTGCAGTTCCTGGTATATGCCCATCTGCTCCTGCGAATTCAATATGTTGAACGTGGAGTATCGCGGCTTGAGACGGACGGTATATTCACCTGTGTAGGCTACGCGTGTCTGCCCGGCCTTTCCCTTCTTTGTCGTGATGACAATCACTCCAGCCATCGCGCGGGCCCCGTAAATCGAAGTCGCGGACCCGTCCTTGAGAATATCAAAGCTCTCTATGTCATCCGAATTGAGGCCGGCGATGGCCGAACTGATAAGCGTAGTGGCATCTCCGGAGGAAAGCTGATCGGCGCTGACATCGACCACATCCTCCATAATCACGCCGTCCACGACCCACAGAGGCTTTGAACTGCCATATATGGAAGTAGCACCGCGCACCCTGATCTTCGGAGCCGTGCCGAACGTGCCCGAGACATTCTGTACCGAGACACCAGCCACTCTACCCTCGAGAGAGCGGCTGATGTCAGCCATTCCGTCCATCTTGGCATCCTTGGCGTCCACCTTGGAGGCTGATCCCGTGAACAGACGGCGGTCCATCTTCTGCATACCGGTCACGACGACCCCCTCAAGGACCTGAGAATCACTCTCCAGGACAATTTTCATATTGTCGGAGATCGGGACAACCTTGTCTTTTGTCCCGAGATTAGTCACTTTAACATTTTTTGCAGACAAAGGGACATTTTCTATAAGGAAGTTCCCGTCCAGATCAGAGATCGCAAACAAAGTTGAGTGTCCCTCCACTACAACCGCCGCACCGATTATCGGCAATCCGTCTTCCGCCGACACGACGTTTCCACTGATTTTCCGCACCTGTGACTGAGCGTCCAGACATAGACCGCAGGTCAGGAAAAAGAAGAAAACCGAAAGCAATATTCTCCTCATAGTTTAAGATATTAAATATTAAAACGATCAAGCGTAGGGATGATTAACTATGCATATTTATTCGTATAAATATACAAGAATCATTAAATATCATCAGTAGGCGCAATTTCGGCGGATTCCCATTTGACGTTAGTAGTCAGGATGATACGGAATGCAAGTTTAGTAATAAATTTTAATAGAATGAATACTTCCAGGTCACATAATATGAGGTACGAGGGTGTATATCGCTGATTTATAAAGATATAATAATTCGTAACTTTATCAGACGCACATATTGAATCGATTTTTATAAATTTTTATACCATTTTTTGCAACTTATTGCATATCTTGCGCCCAAGACAAGCAGAATATCCGTCTCGAATTATCAAAACGAACCTATAAACAAAGTACATATGGACAAGAAGAACAGATTGATGGCATTCGTCAGCATAGCTGCGATGCTGACGGGCTGTGCAAAGGAAGCCCTGGGTCCGACCGCTGATGGGGTCGCCACCGAAGATAATTCTGATGGAATCGTAAGCGGTCCTGTTTCAGTCGTAGCCGGCCTTCCCGGCGCGGACACCAAAACCTCCTACACCTATGACGATGAAAACAAAGTAATGAAAGTGGCGTGGGAAAAAGGAGACAAGATTTTTTCACTCTATAGCTGGTACGAGACGGAATTCACTCAAGATGGCGAGATGACCGGTGACGGCAAGTTCGCCTCATTTACTAAGACAAGCGGCTACGACCTCAAGGCCGGCAAGACGTACTTATTCTCATATCCAAAAGTAATGGGATCCAGCTCAACCAGCGGATCATTCGTGCTGAGCGGACAGACCGGCTCGATTGATGAAATGAAGAACTACGACATTCTCACTGCCAAGGTAACCGTGGCTAGCGACGGAAATATCCCTGAAATCTCCTTTTCTAGAAGGGTTGCCTGGATGAAGATCACAGGCCTGGATTTCGGTGGCGGTGTAAACACGAGCATCACCAAAGTCTATCTCAACGGCAAGGTCTTCAACGATTTCCTGTACCTGAACAGCAGCAGCAATTTTTCAGAGACGATAAAGAGCAAGACCGCAACCTGCGCCACCCCGGCATCGCCTGTAGAAATAAAGGACGGAAAACAGACCGAGGATCTCTATGTGGCGTTTTTCCCGTCCGCGGATGCCGCGAAAGGGGACGAATGCACCCTGACCGTCACGACAAGTGACAATACTACCTATCAGGTGGTTTGGGAAACATCCTCCGCATACACCGCCGGAATGATGTATGCGCTCACCGGGAATATCGAAAAGGTCGTGACTTTCAATATCGAGTTCAAGGATCCGAACGTCAAGAAACTTCTGACAAGTGCAGTTTCCCCGGCGGATATCAACGAGGACGGTGAGATCTCGAATGTGGAGGCCGGTATCCAGACGAGTCTGGCCTGGCTGTTCGAGGGGACGGGCATCACGTCATTCGACGAGTTCGTCTATTTCACGGGTGTCACGAGATTCGACGGTGACAACTCCGGAGACAACGGAGGCTTCAAGGGCTGCTCCAAGCTGGAAAGCATAAAGCTGCCGTCATCCATCACCGAAATAGGACCTGACGCGTTCAACGGCTGCGAGAGCCTGAAAGCCATCGAAGTCCCTTCCTCTGTGAAGATGATAAAGGCCGGTGCCTTCAAGAACTGCACGAGTCTTGAATCGGTCAGCCTTCCTGACGGAATCACCTATATGGGCGAGGGTTCGGTATTCTACGGATGCAGTGCGCTGAAGACCGTGCATTGGCCGAAATCCTGCAATGCGGTGAACACAAGTTCATTCCAAAATTGTACGTCTCTGGAGACCGTCGAGCTGCCGGAAGACCTTCAGACCATCGGGCTGCTCACATTCAGCGGCTGCCATTCATTGAAGTCCCTGACAATCCCTGCCAGCGTTACCCAGATCGGGATAAGGGCGTTCAATGACTGCGTCAATCTCACCGGGCTAACTTTCAGCGGGAGCAACTACAGTCTTGACGCATCCAAGAATCTCGTTCTTGAGGATTCAAAGGCCATCAGTTGCCTTGGCGCCGCCTCTTCCATCACCATCGCGGAAGATGTCACCGAACTGTCTAACTATGCCTGCTCGGGACTTTCAAAAGTCACGGAGATAACGGTCTCCGGCAACCCGACATTCGGGACCTATGTGTTCGCAAACAATACGGCTCTGAAGAAAGTCTCGCTTGGAAGTGCCTGCACATCGACAGGTAACTACACATTCTCGGGCTGTACGTCGCTTGCGGAGGTGAATCTTCCTGACGGAATTACAACCTTGGGAATCAATCTCTTCGCAGGGTGCGAATCTCTCCGTAACATAACCCTCCCGGCATCGATCACAACACTGAACAAAGGTGTCTTCAGCGGATGCACATCACTCGAAAGCGTAGCATTCCCGTCCGGAATGACCAAGATTCCCGATGAAATCCTGCAAGGCTGCGCAGGTCTGAAGAACGTGGATATTGCTGAAGGCATCACGGAGATAGGAAGCAACGCCTTCAATGGCTGCAGCGGAATATCTTCATTCAAACTGCCATCCACCATAACAAAAATCGGATTGTCGGCATTCAAGGGCTGCACCGGACTCACCAGCATTGTCCTCCCGGAAGGCGTGACAACGCTCGGCAACAGCGTGTTCGACGGCTGTACCGGACTCACCGAAATGACGATTCCGGAAACTGTCACGACTCTGGGGTCAAACTTATTCAAAGGGTGCTCGAGCCTAGTGAACATCACTCTCCCTTCCAAGATCACGACAATTCCGGCCGGAACTTTCCAGGGCACAGCGATCACTACATACAAGCTGCCTGAGACGCTGACGTCTATTCCGAACTATCTGTTCAGCGGGTGCGAGAAACTCGAATCCATCGAGATCCCGGAGAATGTCAAAAGCATCGGAACAGGCGCTTTTGAAGAATGTACCTTGCTCAAGACCGTGAAGATTCCGGATATATGTGCGAGCATCGGCTCCGGAGCGTTCACGAATTCCGGTATTGAGACAATCGACCTCAACAACGTGAGCTCAATGACTACGCCATTCAAGAATTGCAAGAGTCTGAAGAGCATCGGGTTGGGCAAGGTGAAGAAGCTCAACACCTATGAGTTCCAGGGCTGCTCGTCGCTGACCTCGATTACGATCCCGGCGACTGTGACAAAGATCCAGAACTGGGCGTTCACTGAATGCTCGAGTCTGAAGGAAGTCATAATGGAAGGCACCACACCTTGTACTATAAATGGTAACGCGTTCGCCACCAGTGCCGTCGGAGTCTCTCCTATCACATATGTAGACGCAATCTATGTCCCGGACAGCGCCGTGGCGACCTATAAGGCGGCAAGCAACTGGGCGACCTACTATGCAAGCTATATTTTCGCAATCTCGACAAGATAGACCGTTTCTCACTTAAAAATAGCAATATCATGAACAAATATATTCAGAAGATTTTCAGAACGGTGATGCTGCTGACTCTCGTAATGCTTGCCACCACCGCCTGCCATCGTACCATCAGTGTGACAGGAGTCACGCTTGACCGATCAACTCTTACCCTGCAGCTCAACAACGGCACCATCTCGGAGAAACTCATCGCCACCGTAGTGCCGGAGGATGCAGATGAAACACGCATCGCTTGGACAAGTTCCGCCCCTGATGTGGCTACCGTCAGCGAGGGGGTCGTGACCGCCGTTTCCGTAGGAACCGCGAAAATCACCGTAACCACTATGGACGGCAATCATTCAGCCTCCTGCGATGTCACGGTAGAGTTGGGTACCATCTATGTAGAAGGCATAATGCTCGACAAGGCTGAAATCAGCCTGACACCGGGCGAAAGTTCTCAACTGACAGCCACCGTGACACCTTCCGAAGCTACGGACAAGAGTGTCATCTGGAGTTCCGCCGATGAGGCTGTGGCTACGGTTGATGCCACAGGGAATGTCTCCGCTGTCGGCAAAGGAGAGACTGTCATCACCGCTACGACTGCAGACAAAGGATACTCGGCTACCTGCACGGTAACAGTCACGGTACCTGTGACCGGAATCACCTGCAGTCAGGAAAGCATCACTCTGCTCGACGGAGCGACGGCCAAACTCAATTTCACCGTTCTTCCGGAAAACGCTTCCAATACGGACTTAACATTTGTCTCCAGCGACCCGGCAGTAGCAAGCGTTGACAGCGACGGCACCGTCAAAGGTCTGAAGGCCGGCACTGCAGTCATCACCGCCACAACGGTGGACGGGGGATTTTCCGCAAGCGTCAGCGTGACAGTTTACTTCTCTTCCAACCTCGTGATTTACAATGAGTCCAACAGTTCCATCCTCTCGGGGAACGAAATCATTATCGGACTTAAGAGTGTCATAGCCTTGACCGTCATAGATGTGACGGATTCTGAATTCAAGGCATCCTCGGATATGATCAAGATTGCCGGGGGCAGCGATGCGGCATCATTCGCATTATCCGACCGGGATGGTACAGGAGTCGTGACGATCACGGCGCTCTCCGCCGGTTCTGCTGATCTGACAGTTACTTTCGACAGCGACCGCGGCTCTTTCGAGAAGACCATCAAAGTGACAGTCACGGCCAATGCCGGAGGAGTCCCTGACATCCCTGTGAATCCGGCCTAGCTTGAGATCGGCACATTTAAGATTTGGAACTTGAATGACGTCCCCGCAAAAGTTGGACGGTTTAACATAAAACCTAAAAGGAAAGAGTTCGGTACAGCACCGAACTCTTTCCTTTTAGTATCATCTTTACCCGAGCATTGTTGTAGCCGTGAAGAAAGCGTGGGGTTCTTTCTCGAACTCAAACGACTACAGCAGCGAGCGGTTTTCGTGGAGAGGCGAGATAATCTTCTTGTATTCGACAGGAGTCACCTTGAGGAACTGGCGGGCATACAAATCCCAGTCATCCAGAATCATTCCGGCTAGCGTACTGCCCGTGTATTTCAAATGATTACCGATAAGAGAGCGCAACTCCTCGCGGTCAGCATTGTCCTCCAGGAGAGTCAACTCTATCATATCCATATTGCAGTAATAATCGAATGAGCCGTCAGGGTCCCATATATAAGCGACTCCCCCGCTCATACCTGCGGCAAAATTCCTTCCGGTCTTTCCGAGCACAACTACCCTACCGCCCGTCATATATTCGCAACCGTGGTCACCGACGCCCTCTACGACCGCAGTTATGCCGCTGTTTCTCACGCAGAAACGTTCACCCACAGCACCGTTGATATACATTTCGCCGGCAGTTGCTCCATAGCCTATCGTATTTCCTGCAATGATATTCTCCTCAGCCTTGAAATCGGCTTCAGGAGACGGAGTTACGACAATACGTCCTCCGGACAATCCCTTGCCCAGATAGTCATTTGCATCACCTATTAGCCTGAACGTGACGCCCTTACACAGGAACGCTCCGAAACTCTGCCCGGCCGAACCGGTGAAATCAATATTGATAGTCCCGTCCGGAAGCCCCTCAAGACCATAAAGTCTGGTAATTTCACCGCTTATCATAGCGCCGACACTTCTGTCAGTATTGTGAATCGGCACGCCGATATTCAATTTATACCGCGACGTGATGGCAGGCTTGAGGATTTCCATAAGTTCCATATCCTTGACGCCAGTCAATTTGTGCTCCTGCGGAGTCGTGTACACGCGGTCATTATTCTTGCAGCTTTCCGGAATATATAGGACTCGCTCCAATGACACCCCGTTAGCCTTCGCACCATCCGGATATGAACGTTTCTTGAGCAGGTCTGCACGGCCAATCACCTCCTGCATACTGTGATATCCCATCTCCGCGAGACGTTCACGGATATTCCTTGCCAGGAATCTGAAATATGTGACAATATCTTCCGGCTTACCCTTAAAACGCTTGCGCAATTCAGGATTCTGCGTCGCGATGCCGACCGGACAAGTATTCTTGTTGCAGCCTCTGCACATCACGCAGCCTTCCGCAATCATAACTGCAGTGCCGAATCCATACTCCTCAGCTCCGAGCAGCGCCATAAACATAACATCGCGGGAGCATCTGAGACCTCCGTCAACCTGCAGTCTGACCTTGCCTCGCAAATCATTCATCACCAGAGTCTGCTGTATCTGAGCCAATCCCGTCTCAGCAGGACTTCCGGCGTGTTTCACACTGCTTGCCGGGCTGGCACCCGTGCCACCGTCCGCACCGCTTATCAATATGACATCAGCCTTTGCCTTTGCAACTCCGGCGGCGATTGTTCCGACACCGGCCTCTGAAACCAACTTGACACTAATACGCGCCTTCGAATTGACATTCTTCAGGTCGAATATAAGCTGGGCCAAGTCCTCAATGGAGTAAATGTCGTGGTGAGGCGGAGGGGAAATCAGAGTGATTCCCGGAATTGAATGACGTGTACGTGCAATCAGTTCGTCCACCTTGAAGCCCGGCAACTGGCCGCCTTCACCAGGTTTCGCACCCTGTGCCACCTTAATCTGTATCTCGTCCGCGTTGACAAGATAATAAGCATCCACGCCGAAACGTCCAGAAGCCACTTGCTTGACTGCACTTCTTGCGCTCAAACCATTAGGTTTCAGCACATTACGCAACGGATCCTCGCCACCTTCACCGGTATTACTCATTCCTCCGAAGCTATTCATAGCCAATGCTATAGTCTCGTGCGCCTCCTTGCTGATAGCACCGAAAGAAATCGCCTCAGCAACAAAGCGCTTCATTATAGATTCCTCTGACTCAACATCTTCGACAGGAATTGAAGGGCGGTCGCTCTCGATTTCCATCAAGTCACGCAGATTCATAGGATGATCTCGGTTCTCTTCGGCCACACAGAACTGCTTAAACTCCTCATAGTCGTTATTGCGAATCGCGCTCTGCAACAATTTCACCCTGACTGGGTCCCAGCAGTGACGCTCTCCGTCCTTTCTCCAGGCATAATTGCCGAAATCCTCGAGATGGTCAACCGCAGTAACCTCAGACTCAGACTCTTCCTTGAGTCCGAACGCAACATTATGCGCCCTGAGAATGTCTCTAGCGACATCTTCTATCGTTATGCCCTCGATCTGCGACAATCCGCCGCCCATATATTTGTCGAGAAGTGACGAACTTACGCCAAGAGATTCAAACAACGCGGCACCTCTGTAACTGCGTATTGTAGAAATGCCCATTTTCGAAAGAATCTTGAGCATTCCTTTGTTGATTGCCGTGATATAATGCTCCTCCGCGGCCGGATAATCGAGCTGTACTGCCTTGTCCTGCACCAGTTTATCCAAAATGGAGAATGTCATATAAGGATTCACGCCGCTGGCACCATATCCGACCAGCAAAGCCACGTGCATCACTTCGCACACTTCGCCTGACTCCACGATAATCGCGGTCTGACCTCTCTTTCGGCAATGAATCAGATGATGATGCACTGCGGACAATGCCAACAGAGACGGAATCGGAGCGTGCTCGGAATCCACATTCTTATCACTGATTATCAGATAATTGTATCCCGCATCGACAGCCTTTGCAGAATCCTTGCAAAGTTTTGACAATGCAGCCTCCAGTGCCTGAGTTCCACCCGCGGCCTCGAACAGCATAGGCAATGTAATGGTCTTGAACCCTTTATAACGAAGGTTTCTCAAAGTTTCCATCTCTCCGTTGGTAAGAATTGGAGACGTTAGCTTGACCACCTTGCAAAGTTCCGGCGACGGACTCAGAATATTGCCCTTGACTGCTCCTATATAACTTGAGAGCGACATCACGGCTGACTCCCTGATCGGATCAATCGGAGGGTTGGTCACCTGCGCGAACTTCTGGCGGAAGTAATTGAAGAAGCGTTGAGGCTTGTCGGACAGCACCGCAAGAGGGGTATCATCCCCCATTGCATACAGCGGCTCTGAACTGTTCACCGCCATAGGTATCATAATCCTGTCGATATCCTCTTTTCCATAACCGAAAGTATGGAGCATTCGGGAATATTCAGGAACACTATGTTCTACTTTCCTGCCGCTCTTGATATTTTTGAGGATTATTCGTCCTGCGTGAAGCCAGTCGCCGTATGGATGCTCAGATGCCAAGGCATTCTTGATGGTATCGTTGTCCAGGATTTTGCCCTTCTTGGTATCGACCATCAATATTTTTCCAGGATATAGACGTCCCTTTGACGCAATCTCAGACTCAGGAATATCGCATACTCCTGTCTCAGAAGCCATTACGAGCAATCCGTTTTTGGTGATGAAGTAACGGCAAGGCCTCAATCCATTTCTGTCCAGCATACCGCCGGCATAGCGTCCGTCTGAGAAAAGAATGGTCGCCGGACCATCCCAAGGCTCCATAAATATGGAATGATATTCATAGAAATTCTTGAGGTCCTGACGAAGAGGATTGCCCTCGCGATAGCTCTCCGGTATCATCATAGAGAGTGCGTGCGGCATCTCCATTCCGGCACGGGTAAAGAATTCGAGCACGTTGTCAAAAGACGCGCTGTCGCTCATTCCCGGCTGGATGATAGGACTTATACTCTCGCTCACATTGCCGAGATTCGGAACTTTCATTACCGATTCGCGGGTCTTTATCCAAAGCCTGTTGCCACGAATGGTATTTATTTCCCCGTTATGCGCAATCAGTCTGAACGGCTGGGCAAGGCTCCAGGTCGGGAACGTATTTGTCGAGAAACGGGAATGCACCAATGCGATGGCACTGGTGAAATAAGGATTAGTCAAATCAGGGAAATACTGCCTCAACTGCATAGTCGAGAGCATTCCCTTATAGACCAATGTCGTAGTGGAAAGACTTGCTATATAACAACTTGCCTTGTCCGCGATTGAGGAGTCAAGCACTTTGCGCTCAACAGCTTTACGGACAAGGTAAAGTTTCTCTTCCAGAGTTTTGCGGTCGTCACATCCGGTAACGAAGATCTGCCTGATTTCCGGCTCTACAGCAAGCGCATCCTTTCCGAGAATGTCACTGTTGACCGGAACTGCACGACTGTGCATTACAGTCAGGTTGTTGGCCTCGACACATTCATTGATAATCTCGGTGAAGCGGGCATTGTCTTTTTCATTCTTCGGAAGAAAAACCATTCCGACGCCATAACGCCCCTTCTCCGGAACAGGTATTCCGTTGAGAAGAATGAACTCGTGCGGAATCTGAACCATAATTCCGGCACCGTCGCCAGTCTTCGAATCTGCACCCTCGGCACCTCTGTGGGCCATATTCTCAAGGACTGTCAGACCTTTCTCGATAATATCGTGATACTTGCTTCCGTTTATATTGACAACTAGTCCAACACCGCAAGCATCGTGCTCATATTCAGGAGAATACAAGCCTTTGTCAAGTTCGTTTTTCGTCATTTTCACCGTTATTGATGGATACCGTTCTCCGGCTGCTTCGGATATTTACAACAGATACGCGGATATCCGAAAAGTCCGCAATGGAAGACTACTCAGCAGCGCCGGTAACTTTCTCTTTAACAGCCTGATAGCCTTCAGTAACGCCTTCCTTTATCTTTTTCTTGGCCTGATAGAACTTGCTAGGATTAACCTCACCTATTGTTCTGTAGAACGCGCGTGCCCAATAGTTACGGAGTCCCATTCCGCCAGACTGGCCTTTGAACGGCTTGCAGTCAAGCACTTCGAGTGTCTTTGTATTGAAGAACACATAGTAGAATGTACCGTAATCAGTGCCCTTGTTCAATTCGCCGGCCATCACGACTAGTCCGAGCTCCTGGTCAGCAGGCTTGATATCCAATTCCTGAAGTTCAATCGCAACATCCTCCATTGTCAACGGCTTTGCAGTATGATTGACTTTCATATCGTCAACGTCGATGTTCTGGATATTGTTCAGAACCGGCTCAATGTCAATATACTGGATAGTTTTCTTCAGCCGGTCGGCAAGATAATTCACATATTTGTCCTGCTCTGAAAGAATCAGTTCATTGATTCCTTTGAATGCAGTAAGGAATTCTGTCTCAGACTCAGTGGCGCCGACAGTCTTGACCAGACCGAAGTCAATGCCATAGAAAGCAACTTCCGAATAATCTTTGATGGATTTCTGGTTCTGCGCATTCACAGAAAGACCAGCAACGCTCGCAAATATTGCGGCAATCATAAAAAACTTCTTCATAATGATATGAATTTCAATTATCTGTTATCAATAAATTTAACCGGTTTCCTACTCATCGGAGGGAACATTATCTTGGACACAGCTTCCGGTGTCTCGAATACTACGTTCGGAGCCACGCGGACTTTCGCCCTGAAGATATCCTTGATCTCTTTCTCGAATTTTTCTGATGGCGTCAATGTTCCGACGCGGACCACAACATTATCCGTGCCTAGTTCATTGGTGTTTACCTCAACCACATAATTTTTCACACCCGGAATATTGTCGAGTATATCGAACATTGCAGGCGGATAGAGCGTAGTCCCCTTGAACTTTATCATCTGCTTTTTTCTGCCGATTACAGAGCTGACTCTCACCGTGTTGCGGCCACATCTGCAAGGCTCGTCATAGTGATACACGATGTCGCCCGTCTTGAACCTCAACAGCGGCATTCCCGTAACTCCCAGCGAGGTGATTGTCACTTCACCCGGCTCTCCCGGGGCGACAGGACGATTTTCGTCATCCAGGAACTCCACAATCATCAGTTCGGGCTGCAGATGCCCTCCGTTGAAATATTCGCAATCTGTAAAGGAATGCTGCATCTCCGTGGACGCGTATGTTGAATACAACTGGAGTTCAGGCCACTTTGAATGGATAATCTGACCCAATGTGTTGAGTTCAAATGTCTTGGGATCGCGCAACGCTTCGCCGATGCAGACACATTTCTTCATTGAGCAGTTTCTGTAATCGATGCCGTGCTCTTCAGCAAAAGAAATCAGTTTGACAAGAAACGAAGGTACGGCCATACCAACTGTCGGATGGATTCTGGAGATTGTATCCCATTGAAGCTCAGGGATTCCGTTTCCTACGCGGACAACTCCCATACCCAGTTCCCTGGCACCGAGAAAATACGCCAGCCCTGCCATGAAACGACGGTCGATAGTGACCATCTCCTGCATTATATCATTTTTAGTGCAGCCGGCTGTCTCGAATGAAAGTTTCTCATTATAAGCGAGATGCTGGAGATCTTCCTCTGTTTCCGTAAAGGTCACAGGGTCACCCAATGTGCCTGATGTGGTTGCGAAGTCAATGACCTTGTCCATCGGAACGCAACGGAATTCCGGTCCGTACAACTGCAAATCTTTCTTGGTGGTGACCGGAACGTTCTGCAAGTCCTCAAGTGTCTGTATGGTGTAAGGATTTATCTTGTTCTCCGAGAACATTTTCCGGTAATATGGCGAGTGGTTCACCAGATATTCAATAGTTTCCCTTAGGCGTCTCTCCTGATATTTCTTGATTTCCCCCTTTGAGAGAAACTGGATTTCCGGATGTCTTTCCATCTGTTTTCTTATTTGACGTATACGGAGAACAAATATAATAATTTTCTTCGTATCTTTCGCCTGATAAGGTCAACAGACTTCTTATCTGTTTTAAAACATTTATGTATGAAGAATTTGAGTATCGCTCTCGTAGCACACGACGGCCGTAAGGATGAACTTCTTTCCTGGATAAAGTTCAATGCGGCAATGCTTTCCAAGCACAGACTCTACGCTACCGGCACTACCGGCCGACTTATAGAAGAACTTGCTGTGGAAGTTGACGGCAAGGAGACATTCCCGTTCAGGCACAAGGTCACGAGACTGCTTTCCGGACCGCTTGGCGGCGACCAGCAGATAGGTGCGATGATTGCCGAGAGAAAAATCGATATGCTGATTTTCTTCTGCGACAATCTTATAATCCAAGGACATCAAAACGATGTATCCGCATTGACGCGACTTGCATCCCTGTACAACATCGCATTCGCCACAAACAGGACGACGGCAGACTTGCTGCTCACTTCATCCCTGATTGACGATCCGGACTACGAGATTCAGCTTCCTGACTGCATTGCGAATTACGCCAACAGAAAGCTAAAGTAGAAGGCTACACTTCTATCCACTCTACTTCCCCGCCCCATATGGAGAGGAATTTCAGAAAATCGTCCTTGCTGATTACTACGCTCGCAGTATTTTCGCAAGGATGGAAACTGACTTTCTGCGTTTCCAGCAGAGCCTTGTCCAGATAATATTTGACGCGGTGCCCGTTGTCGAATAGTTCTTTCGGGTTCGCATCGGTGAGATTCATATCATTGATAAGTCCGAATGCACAGACGGAGCCCGGATGAACTCCGAGGCAACGCATCATACGTTCTTCAGACGCAAAAGAAAGTTTACCCTCGTGGAGTTTATGTTCAAGTCCGTGAATATCAAACTCTTTGTGGCACTCCATACTTATCAGATAATGCCGGTTGCCCTTGTGGTTGCGCATAAACAAGTTCTTGCAATGCGTCACGTCGCCGTGTATTTCTTTCCAATAATCCAGCCCGTCCGCCACTGAGCAGAATTCCGGATGCTCATAAAGTTCGTACGCAATCCCGTGCGCCTCAAGAAACTTCAGCACCTTTCCCCTCAACTGCCGCCTTTCTTCAATATCAATCATATCTACACTAAATCATTATCTATCAGAACGTATCGATTGCATCCCAGTCCATCAGGGAGGCTTTTATGTAGCCGGTTCTGCCGTCAAACCGAATCTTGAACCAGCCGTTTTCGAGTCCGAGACAAGGATATGTATCCGGGAGACAGCCCTCTTCGTATTCAATTTTACCGATGACCTTACTTTTTAGCTCCGGAGAAGCATAAACCTTCTGTTTTCCGAAATCTTTCAAATAAACAACGCCTTTGCCGTCCGTGGCCTTCCACAGTTCAACGTGCGCTCCGGCTTTGCTGACTTCATAATCATCCTGAACGCTTACGACGTAAGCATCACTCTTCTCTACGACCAGCCGTCCAAGGCAATTTCCATCCTTCACGACAACTTCCATCGCATACTCGCCATTATCCTGCACGTTGCTTTCGCTAACGTTTTCCACATTCTGCGGATTATTTTCATTAACATTTGCTGTTCTCCCCTTATTCCAGTTCTTGCAGGAAACAATTGCGATCGAGCAGAGCAGCGCCGCCGCCATAAATCTTGCAGGTTTCATATTTCAGATAATCATTAAGTAATCCTTAAGTAATTCCTAAAAGCCATTTCTGACCGGCACAAATATACTCCAAGATTTCAGAAAAAGAATCAATAATTTCTATTGACGGCTAACAAAGCGCCGCAGGTTAGTCCTGGAACAGGAGCGGGACGAATTTCTGCAGGTCTTTGCGCCAGGAGCGCCAATTGTGGCCATCTCCGCAATCGTAATACTGATACGGCGAGCCGGCACGGTCCAAGGCGTTCATAAGATTCCTAGCACTGCCAAGAGCAATATCCTTACTCCCCGCACCTATCCAGACCAAGTTGTAGCCGTTCTTGACCATAGGGCTTACCGAGTCATCAGCCTGCTGGGGAGTTCCTCCCATAATACCCGTCCCGATGAAACCGTACCAGCCGAATACATCAGGGTGATGCTCAGCGAGATACATTTCATACACTCCGCCCATAGAAACACCGCAGACAGCCCTGCCGCCACTGTCCCGGCGCACGGAATAACGGCTTTCCACAAGCGGCATAATATTGTGCAGCAGGTCATTCACAAACTCGCCTCCAGACTTGCCCTTTTCCGTCCCCATCAGCTCAAAATGACTTTTGGCTCCAGGAATCGGATTCAGAAGATGCGGAGCCGCAAGCTGATTAGGCATAGCGTTAAAAAGCACCACGACCATCGGCTGCGCTTCGCCCCTGGCTATCATATTATCCATAATCTGAGGCAGACGCCCCATATCCATCCAAGTATCCTCATCATCACCGCC
>CAVHJF010000025.1:23623-36043 GCA_963636275.1 Acutalibacteraceae bacterium
CTGACGCCGTCCACCATATAATAATATGTATAGAAATCCGGAGCGAGCCCTTCGGCTGTATAGGACCATACGCCGTCGGAATTCCGACTCATTTCCACGCTGCCGCCGAGCCCGTACTCGTTTACACCCGGAAGAAAATCCCCGTAAAGCTGCACGCTAGAAGCAGAAGGCGGAGTTTCCAGAAGAAATGTGGCGGTCGTTCCGTCCAATATCGGATAATACTTGCTGCCGGAGTATTGAGCCCGCGCTGTACCCGCCGAAAGGAATAACATCAGCAAAACCGCCTTCCGCAGAAGGCTAAGTAATGTATTCCTGAGCAGAATGCACGCGCAGCCTTTTTCACAAATTATATTCTTAGATAACATCTTCATAGGACATCATTAAAAAAGGCCGGCCGTAATCGGAACCGGCCGACCTCGTCAAATAACCAACTGTTTTAACCGATTAAGTCGCCAGGCAGTTTCAGGTTATATCGAGTTAGAGTGTATTTTAATCATTATTCAGCTGATTGGGAGCTCCAACCGTCATTCTGATACAGACCGTCCGAACCGGTATTGAGGTCGATATAGGTTTGAGGTATCGGGAAGAGGTTGAACTTGATTTCTCCGGAATCTTCTGACCATCGGCGGATGGAAGGATAAACCTCGGCACCGCCGCGTGCGCAATACATACCGTAGTTGTAGATTCTCGGCTTCCATTCCTCCGGTTTCATACGCAGGAAGGTTGCCCAGCGGAACTCTTCGTAAAGAAGCTCACGTCCGCGCTCGTCAAGAATAGTATCGAGAGTGACATCGTCGAACGGATTGGCATTTGAGCGTCTGCGCACTGCATTGACAGCCTCTGTGGCGCCGGTGGCATCACCGGAACGGAGCAGTGCCTCGGCGAGGATGAAATAAACCTCGGAAGTACGCACTGCGTAGCGTGAACGATAGAAATATACATACTGACCGAACCAGGATGCAGGCTGTGTCATATCATAGTCCCAAGCGTCAAACGGAGTTTCCTTATACCAGATCGGGAAGAAGATTCCTGCAAGTTCCGGGGTGGAATGGTCAATATGATTCCATCCGACCTTCTGCTCGTACAGAGGATGGTTCTCATCGCAACACATATATTCAGTCTTGACAGTTACATCCTCAACATATCTTAAATCATCTGTACTGTTATTGTTATGCTCCGCATCCCACATCGTGTATGAAGCGTACCAGGTAGGTGTGCTCTGCGCCCAGCCTGTACCGCCGTGGGTTGCAGGACTCATTTGTCCGCCATACTTGCTTGAAAATGCTTTCCACGGACCGGAAGCCGCACCTTCAACGACATATTCCGGAGCCCAGGAGTAGTCTTGAAGTGCAGGAGTAAGCCCCAGAGTACACTGGCGTCTGCCTCCTCCATCAATACCTGCCCAAGTTTCATAGCCGTTCGCAGCGAAAGTATTGTAATCAGGAGCACTCACCATTACCCAGATGGCTTCAGTGTTGGAAGGACTGATTATGTTCTGAGCCACGAAAAGGTCGCTGATCACATTGCCGTCCTCATCCGCATTCGGAATACCGTTGGTAGTACCGCTCACGCCAGGGATGCGGGCGCCGAAGCGTTCGGTCATAAGAGGATGATACTGAATCACTTCTTTAGCTATATCGGCAGCCAGAGAAAACTCCGATGAGTTAGAAGTTTCCACGCCGTCGGCGAGATATGCCTCGGCGAGATATGCACCTGCAGCACCTTTGCCTGCACGGCCATAATCGGCTTTCACATCCCAAGGAAGGACTTCATAAGCTTCCTTAAGGTCTACGATGGCTGCGGCGTAGGTTTCGCTGCGTGTTGCGCGATTATAATCATATTTCGGTTTTTCAGAATATTCCAGAACCATAGGTACACCTCCGAAGAGCTCTCCCAAACGCAGATAGGACAATCCGCGAAGGAACTTGGCTTCCGCAGCTACCCGATTCTTTTCATCATCACTTTCCCATTTGACATCATCTATCTTACTGAGAGACAGATTACTGTACGAGATCACCTTATAGAACTTATCCCAAAGAGACTTTGTCAAACTCATATCAGCTGACCAGGCCGCCGAGAAATTACTCATATGCGAACCTTTTCCCAACTGATATTTATTGTCAGTCATATCAGTACCTGTTGAGGTGTTATACATTATTCCCTGTCCGGTAGTCCCGGGGAAGTAGAGTTCTTCAAATTCGTAATAGCCAGTAAGCAGTGTATTGAGAACTTGGTCGCTGGTCTTATAGGAATTTTCCAGTGTAAGTTCAGCCTTTGGTTTTTCTGTAAGGAAATCCTTGTCGGAGACACAGGATGACATTGCAGTTCCGAGCAGAGAAACGCCCGCTAAACCCAATATAAATTTATATGTTTTCATTTTCTTCTTAACTATTTTAAAGTCTATCAGAATGTCAGGTTAAATCCGAGGGTGACGGCGCGAGGAATACCGAGGCCGTAGCTGTGTCTATTCTGTGGGTCACTTCTCTTCCATTTCGGAGCGATGTAGAAGAGATTGCGGCCTGAGAGGGTGAGTCGTGCGTTCTTTACACCAATCTTGCTGGCCAGACTGCTGAAGTCGTATGAGAGGGAAACATCTTGAAGGCGGACGTGTCCGAAAGAATTGTAAACTGCATATTTGCTCTCGCTCACATTCGGTGCCGGATAGGTGTTGTTAGGCTCCTGAGCAGTCCAGAACGGGATATCCAATGCCGTACAAGCAGCAGTATTGTTAAAGGTCACATAAGCGAAAGTGTTGTCATCCAAGCCATAACCGTTTCCGCCGAAAATACCCTGGAGGAGCATATAGAACTGCCAATGTCCCCAGTTAACAGTGTTGGCCCACGAGAGACGGAAGTTCTCGTCGCTGTAGCCAAGTATCTGGCGGTCTTCCGGTGTAGGGTTGTCAGTCTCGCTTCCGTCAGCTTTGATGAAGATAGGTCTTCCGGCATTTTCACCCTCCTGGAAGATACCGCGAGTCTTGTAAGCGTATATGGTATTGATCGGATATCCGATGAAATAGCCATTAGAAATATCGTCCTGCCCGTCACCGTAGAGATCGACAATCTTATTGCGGTTCAAGGTAAACACCCAGTTGGATGTCCAGTTCAGTTTGGAATGTTTGATATTCACGGTATTGAGGTTGATTTCAACACCCTTGTTATCCACGCGGCCCATTGTAGATTTCTGATTGGTAATTCCGGCAGTCATCACAGGAATATTACGGTCGAAAATCTGGTCTGTAGTCTTGGATACGTATGCGTTCACATCCACGTGAATGCGTCCTTTCAGGAAGTCAGCCTCGAAACCGCCGTTCCAGGAAGTTGTGGTCTGCCAAGCGAGCGTCGGATTTCCAAGTGTTGACAGTTTCTGTCCCCAGTGGATTTCTCCACCATAATAATTAGGAATTCCGCCTCCGCGGGCGACATCGATTGTTGAAAGGGTTCCGTAAGGAGAAAGTGTCTGAGCACCGTTCTTACCCCAGGAGAGTTTCAGTTTCAGGAAATCCAGCCAACTGATGCCTTTCATAAACTTCTCGTTTGTCATAGTCCACGCAGCACCGACTGCCGGGAAATTACCCCATTTATTGTCGGCTCCGAAAACTGAAGAACCATCTCGACGGAGCGAAGCATTGAAATGATAAGTATCTCTGTATGAATATATTACTCGCGCAAGATATCCAACATCAGTATGAAGTGTATATGTCGGAGAAGTGAAATTCTTGGTATCTGCATTGCCCAAAGCATACCAACCGCGCAAAGTTTCTCCTGCAGCGGTGAAACCTGAACCGGACTCAGACTCGTAAGAGTTTTCAGAGCTGTCGCGGGTATAAACGAGAGAGCCGCTGACATAATGTTTTCCGAAGGAACGGGAATATGACAGGATATTGTCAATAACCCAGTTCTCGGACATTGAATGACTGATACTTCCACTGGCGTTGGAGAGATTGTAATACTCGGATGTCTGACCGATTCCCTCCCAGTCATTAGAAAGAAGCACTGGAGTAATGTTCTCGTGGGTGAACGAGTAATAGTCGGAGCGGACCTTGGTATAAGAAGCGTTGACTCTGAAATTCAAGCCCTCAACCCAAGGAATATTGATGCTGACGAAACCGCCGAGATTAAGGTTGAAGCGCTTGTTGTCCACATCGCGCGCATTCTCTGTTTCCCAGAGAGGATTCACTGAAGATGAATTCACACCTTCTACATAGTAACGGAGAGTCTTTCCGTCCGGAAGATAAGGCTCCATATACGGAGACACCTGGATATCGGTAGTCGCCGCTACTGACTGGTCGGCAGAGTTGGTGAAGGCCATATTGCCGCCAATCTCGATATGCTTGGTAATCTTGGTGCTGAGATTCATCGTGGCATTGTTGCGCATGAAATCGTTGCCGACAGTCATTCCTCTCATCTTGGAGTGACCGACTGCAAGATAGTAGTTCGACTTCTGCGTACGTCCGGAGAAACTCAAGTTATAGTTCTGAACATATCCTGTGCGAGTTACCATATCATACCAGTCTGTAGTTTTTCCGGCCTCGTAGTTCGCTTTCTCGAGGAAAGACATCCAGTCGGTATTTGTCAGGTCGCTGAGACCAAGACGGGCATTACGGTACTTGATATAGTTCTTTGGCGAGAGATACTTCTGCTTGTATGAAGGCTGGGTGAATGAATGGGATGTGGAGAAATTGATGAGAGGTTTTCCCTCTTCACCTTTCTTCAAAGTAATCATAATCACACCATTAGCAGCCTTGGAACCGTATGCGGCAAGAGAAGTGGCATCCTTAAGCACACTGATAGTTTCGATGGAATTGGAGTCAATGTCTTCTAGGTTGCCGGTAAAAATCACTCCGTTCACAACAATAAGCGGAGAACTGCTGGTGGAGCCCAGACTGCGTCGGCCGCGCACGGTAATACTGGCATTACTTCCGACAGTGGTAGATTCAGAGCCCATAATGACGCCTGAAAGACGGCCACGGAGCATATCCGAGATATTGTTGAGACCCAGATTTGCTACTGGAGAATCATCCATCTTCATCACATCTACGGAACCGGTGAAGTTCTTGGCTCTTGTGGTTCCATAACCGATGACAACAACATCGTCGAGTATTTCCTGAGAAACGGAAAGTACGATGTGGAAAGAAGTTTTGTCGCCTACCGGCATCTCCACTTGATCATAGCCGAGACTGGATATGACGAGAACATCGCTCGGAGAACATTTCAGTTCGAATTTACCGTTCACATCCGTGGTTACACCTGTGGTCTGGCCTTTGATCATAACCGCCGCACCGATGACTCCCTGGTCGGTATCATCAACGACAGTTCCGGAGACAAGTCTGCTCTGCGCAAACAGTACCGGAATGGAGACCATAAGCCCGCAGAGAATAGATAGCAGGCGCCTGAAAATTTGATTTTTCATAAAAGGTCGTTTGTTTTTAATGTATTAATGTATGCTTCCTGAAATAGTTGAACTTATTTCAGAATCTTGTCGTGTATAGTTATCTTGTCCTATGTGGCTACGCTGTAAACACCGTCATTACTCCTCACATTGGGAGTTCGACCAGTCTTACAGCTGCAAAGATGTCATTCTTATGAGAAACAGTCTGCTATCAGAGTACAAAGCTGGTACAGGCTCCACACAGAAAATCCGAAAAATGACGCCACGGTACATAATTTTATTCTAATACAAGCCCCAGAAGCATCTCTGAAAGGGATTCACGTTCATACTAAGTAAAAATGCAGAGTCCACCGCAACACCAGTGTCTGTTAAATCTGTATATTTGCAATACGATAACACTATTTTTTACGACCACATAAGATGAAGAAAACCGGCATACTCCTTTTCTTATGGACACTTTGTCTCGCATCCTGTCGCACTTCTGCGGACCAGGACGGTGTACCATCCGCACGCATAGAACCTATGCCGAAAAACGTAACCTGCACGACCGCCTGCATCGACTCCACAGGATTCATCTGGATAGGCACCGAAGACTCAGGGCTTTATCATTTTGACGGCACAAATTGTCTGCACTACTACGCTACAGATGAGGAAGGAAGTTTGAGTTCATCACAAATCACCAGGGTCTTTTCCGATTCTCGAGGCGACGTATGGGTGGGCACCGACAAAGGCGTGGACAGGTACGATGCTGAAACCGGAGCCTTTCACAGAATTCCAAGCAGAGGTGAAATGCAAAACATCACATCTCTTACTGAAGACGGAAAAGGCGATGTGCTGGCAGTGGCGGAAGAGGGGGTTTTCCGCTATGATGAGACGGCAAATTCGTTCAGAGCCGTGGTCAAGACAAGCGAGTCTGGAGTCGTAAAAGCCTATGCCGTGCAGAACGGAGAGATGGTTCTGGTCAGAAACTTCAGCATAGACCGCTACGATTCCGATTTCAACCTGATCAAATCCTACACTTCAAAGGATGCAATCGTGAATTCCTGGAAGGTCAGTTCGAAATATGTACTGTTGATGAGTTTTCCGACGCTCAAGTTGTTCGATCTAGAGACAAATACATTCAAACCCCTGACAGGCGAGATAGCCGGAATGAACAATCCTGACAAGTTGACTTTCGTCTCACCGCACGAAAACAGCTCAATCATCTTCGCTTATGACGGCAAGTATTATTTCTATAATTTCGCTTCAGACACACTTATCTCCGAAGACGGCCCTGATTTTCCTTTCGACACTGACATCAGCGCATCGGCGACCATCTTCGTACTGAAGGACAAAACGGGCGGCTACTGGATAATGACCAGAACCAAGGGGCTTGCCAAGGCAAAACCAGCCGTCAATTCCCTATATTTCCCTCTTGAACGTTATGCAGCTGAACATCAGATAAAATCCATAGCGACCGGCCGGGGGAAAGTCTGGATGGTATCGGACGGACACCATCTCGTCACCTTCGACACAGAATCGCGCAGTCTCGAGGTAGAAGAGATCGGGCACATCATAGGAAGGGTTCTGGGAGAGGACAGGGTCTGCGACATCTTCTGGGACGAGGCCTCCGGCAGATTGTTCCTCACTGCTGACGCCAACGTGTGGGAATACACCATAGACCCTAAAGGCAACCGTTCTTTAACCGGATTCTACCACCCGTCTTATTTGTCCGAATATATAAAAATCGCGATGGACAAGAAAGGGGGCATTTGGGGAGGAGGACGTAGCGGAACTCTGCAATACCTGCAGGACGAACAGCAGCACGGCTTGGGCATCCAGTTTTCAGACGTAAATCTGAACGGTCTCACTCCACATACCAGGGTAACTGCAATAAGATGTCTGGACAACGGCCTGATAGCGGCAGCGTTCAGCAATCCCGCAATCGGTTTCATTGATCCGGTGACCAGACAAAACCACGTCGTATATCTTTCATCCGTCGAGGGACTGAGGGACATTCTCTCCCTGTGTCCCGACAATGAGGGACGGCTATGGATAGGAACAGCTACAGGAGGACTTTTCTTCCTGGACCTTCAGACTTATAAAGTCGAGAAATCGCAGGCTCTTTCCAAAGGAAGGCTCAGCAATATATCCCGCGACGACAAAGGTAGAATGTTCGTGGTTTCCGGTTCAAATCTGTTTCAATATATCCCGTCGTCAGGGACGTTCAGGACAATTCTGGTGTCGTCCGGGGCATCCCCGTCCGCGCTCTGCAACGTTGAAGACAACGAAATGCTCGCATACATCGGAGGTGAGCTGAATGTCATCGAGAGAAATGCCGCAACTGCCGTCTCCAGAATACCTGAAGTCGCCGGGGTGATGTTCTCAGATGAAAAAGGACGAATGCTGGATATAGTCAGATTCACTGAAGCCGGCAAGCACAGGATAGTCCTCGGGGAATCGGAGAACAATCTCAAGGTGACAATTTCGCCAGCGGAGCTCATAGACTTCGGATACCTGAACTGCAAAGTGTTTTTCAAGGGAGTATTCCGGGAGTGGCGAGACTTCTCCGAAACGTCATTCTCGCTGGACAACATCCCATACGGGACCCACAAACTGTCTTTCACGCTCATAAACCCCGCGGAAGGCACCTCAGGTTCCACTTATGAGATGAAAATCACAGTGTTGAGACCCTGGTACAGCTCTACTGTCGCCAAAATCATTCTTTTGCTGATAGTTCTCGGGATTTTAGAATGTATATTCAGACTCCTGAAAAAGTCCGAAGCGTCAGAAAGAAAAGCCGAGATTGCCGAGGAGGAAAAAGAAATGCAGCAGCGGCTTAACCAGCGGAACATAGACTTCTTTACTGACATTTCCCACGAATTCCGTACTCCTCTTACGATTATATCCGGTTCAACGGAAACATTGCTTCAGGATTCTCAGCTGACCAACCGTCAAGGCCATCTGGTGCAGCTGGTACAGCGCAATTCAGACCGTATGCTCAAGCTTGTGGGCCAACTGATGGACCTGAACAAACTTGACCACGGGAAGATGGTGCTGAACGTAAAAGCCTGCGATATCTCGAGCATTATCCGCAACGTTTACGAAGCATTCGAGAACACCGCAGAAAGGAAAGAAATCGCATTCAAGCTTGACTGCCCTGACTATCAGTTATGCTGGGCTGACAGCGACAAATTCGAGAAAATAGTCTATAACCTGTTGTCAAACGCATTCAAATATACGCCTTCCGGAGGTTCAGTTACTGTCCGAGCCAGAACCGGAAATGCAGCCGAAGTCGTCAGCCTTTTCCCGGGACATAACCTAAAAGACGGCAATTACCTTATAGTTTCCGTATCTGACACCGGCATAGGCATTCCGGACGACAGGAAAAAGGACATCTTCACGCGATTCACGAGAATAAATCCCGACAGCCGTACCGGAGGGACTGGAATAGGCTTGTCTTTCTCCAAATCGCTTGTAGAAGTCCATCACGGTATGATAGGTTTGACGGACGGCAAGGCAGATGACGGCAGTGCCTCAGGATCTGTATTCTTCTTTGCGTTGCCGGCGGACAGTTCCGCATATACACCAGAAGAACTCTCAAGAGTCGAATCCGCCCGCCAGAACACTGTGGACGGAAGCAAATACAAGAGCGAATACACCCTGCACAATACTCCGGCACCCGGTGACGGAAAGCGCACAAAAGTGCTTGTCATTGACGACGACAGCGAAATCCTTTACTATCTGGCGCTTATTCTCTCTTCAGATTACGAGGTCATTACCAGGTCTGACGCAGTATCCGGCTACAAAAAGATAGAGGAAATACACCCCGACGTAGTCATCTCTGACATTATGATGGTAGAAATGGACGGCCTGAAGCTCTGCCGTATGGTGAAGGACAATATCTGCATCTCGCATATCCCGTTCATATTGCTGACAGCGAAGACGACAACGGAAGACCAGATAGAGGGTATGAATGCCGGAGCCGACGCATACATAGTCAAGCCATTCGACCCGGACTATCTCAAGGCTGTCATAGCATCACTGCTTCGTAACAGGGACAACGTCCGCAAAGCTTTGGGCGCAAGCACCTCAATAGACGATGTAGAGGTGGAAGAGAATGTCATTTCCGCGCAGGACAAGAAACTGCTCGAGAAGATTTACGCCATAATGGAGGAGAATCTTATGGAGTCGGAACTGAACATCCGTAATATGACCGTAAATCTCGGAATGAGCAGGACGAAGTTGTATTATAAGATAAAGGGACTCACAGGGCAGACTCCTAACGAGTTTTTCAAGACCTTCAAACTGAACAAGGCCGCAGAAATGATAAAGGAGGGAAAATACAAGATCTCCGCCATCTCCGATATGGTGGGCTTCAGTTCTCCGTCACATTTCGCCGCCGCCTTCCAGAAACAGTTCGGAAAATTGCCTAGCAAGTATTGATTCTGTGCACCAGACAGTTGATTTTGTACGTTCATAAGTTGTTTTTGTACGCACGTATCCTAACTTGAACGCCTCTGATACGCTGCAGATACGAATCTTTCTATTTTTGCACCTGCACTATTACAGATTCGGACAAGTTCCGACATATTCCGAACAACAAAACACAACTTTATGAAACTCAAAATTGTCAAACTTCTGGCAGCAGCCCAGGTTGCCCTGGTGGCGTGCTCCGTCGCGCAGAAACCTCAAGACAGGCTTCTTGCCCACGACAAGGAAATCAACAAAATCATCGCGGGAATGAGTCTGGAGGAGAAGGTCGAGATGCTCCACGGCAAAACCAATATGTCGTCGGAGGGCATTCCGAGACTCGGAATTCAGGAAATCCGCTATGCAGACGGTCCTTTCGGCATCCGTGAAGAGAACGGTGATCACTTCGTACCTCTTGGATGGACAACCGATTCCGCAACTTATTTTCCGACCGGTTCAGCACTTGCAGCCACCTGGTCTGAAGAATTGGCTTACAAATATGGTACAGGTATGGGCACTGAAGCCCGTCGAAGAGGCAAGGACGTCATCCTCGGCCCTGCCATCAACATCCAGAGACTCCCTGTAGGAGGACGTACTTATGAATACTTCAGTGAAGATCCATTCCTTACCGCCAGACTTGCTGTAGGATATATAAACGGTTCTCAGGATGCAGGAACTGCTGTCTGCGTCAAGCATTTCGCTGTAAACAACCAGGAGACCAACAGAGCCAGCGTAGATGTAAACATTGATGAGCGCACTCTCCGCGAGCTTTACCTCAAGCCTTTCGAGGCCTCTGTCAGAGAAGGAGGCGCGTGGTCAGTGATGTCAGCATACAACAAACTCAACGGCATATATTGCGCGGAGAACGAACATCTCCTCAACGAGATACTTCGCAAAGAATGGGGATTCAACGGGCCTGTCATCTCCGACTGGGGAGGGACCTACAGCACAGTAGGGTCCGCTCTGCACGGTCAGAATGTCCAGATGCCGGGAGACTACTTCTTCGGTCAGGCACTGATTGACTCTGTAAAAGCGGGGGCTGTACCTGAAAGCGTAATAGACCAGAAGGTCCGTGAACTTCTCCGCCTGCGATTCACAGTGGAGGCAATCGCTCCCGAAAATTGCAACAAAGAAGTCGCATCAACTCCTGAGAGCAGACAGACAGCTTATGATGTGGCAACTAAATCAATTGTTCTCCTTAAAAATAATGGAGGTATCCTTCCTATCGGAAAGGATGTCAAGAAGATAGCCGTCATCGGACGCAACGCCGTAGCACTCACCCAGTCAGGCGGTGTAGGCGCAGGTGTCAAGTCTGTATATGAAATCACCCCGTTGCAGGGCATCAAGAACAAGACTCCTGAAGGTGTTGAGGTGGTCTATGCTCCGGCCTACAAGAACTACGCAAGCTTCTACGGCCGCACGCTCGGAGGTCCGGACAATGCGGCGTCATTGGACGAAGCTCCAGATCCGAAACTCCTCGCTGAGGCTGTCGCAGCTGCAAAGGAATCAGACTTGGTTATTTTCGTATGCGGAACGAGCAAGACTATAGAGTCTGAGGGTTTCGACCGCACCAACATCAAGCTTCCTGTAGGACAGGACGAAATCGTCAAGGCTCTTTCGGAAGTAAACCCGAACATCGTGAGCGTTATCATATCCGGCGGCCCTTGCGACCTGCAGGAACTGACTAAATACTCACCTGCCATCGTCGAGGGCTGGTGGAACGGACTCGAAGGCGGCAATGCTCTTGCAGACGTTCTCTTCGGAAACATAGCTCCTTCTGGCAAACTGCCGTTCACATTCCCTATAAAACTCGAGGATTCTCCGGCTTATGCAATGGGCAATTTCCCTCAGAAAGAAGAGGTTGGAGAAGATCTCTTTACAGCCAAATTCCGCGAGGACATAAGTGGAGGCAAAGGCCAGTGGAAGGAAAAGAAATCGCCTAAAGCGTTCTACACGGAAAAAATGCTTGTCGGCTACCGTTGGTTCGACACAAAGCAGAAACCTGTGATGTTCGCATTCGGACACGGTCTCTCATACGTGGACTTCGAATACGGGAATATTTCTACTGACAAGCAGAGCTATAAGTCTGACGGCACAATCAAGATCAACTTCACCCTCAAGAACACTGGCAATATGACAGCTGATGAGGTGCCACAGCTTTATGTCCGTCACCTGAACGCCAAGGTCGAGTATCCATACAAGGAACTCAAGGCATTCAGCCGCGTTACGCTCGCCGCTGGTGAGACCAAGACTGTAACTCTGGAAATACCTGTCAGCGAACTCCGCTACTGGAACGAGGCCAAAAACGACTGGTCACTCGAAGACGGCGAAATCGAACTGCTCCTCGGCAGTGCGTCAGACGACATCCGCCTGAGCACCAAAGTGAGAATTTAATCTCGCTCAGTACTGTCTCGAGAAATTTCCCGATTCAAACTTGACTTAATTTGCGGTGTGCATCAAGACGCCATCCACAAGAATAACTTTATAGACAATCCCGACAGCCCAGGTTGCCGGGATTATCTTTTTGCCACACACAATATTTTGATGGGATTTTGATAATTCCTATTGTCCAGGACC
>CAVHJF010000026.1:0-34999 GCA_963636275.1 Acutalibacteraceae bacterium
ATTCAAATCACCGGCACGTTTCTGGACGAAATTTCGCACGACATTCCGCACCAGAACTGGGGCGCAAAGGAGTGGGACCTTGATTTCAGATATATGAAAGCGATGGGAATCGACACAGTCATCCTCATCCGCAGCGGATACCGCAAGTTCCTCACCTACCCCAGCAAGTACCTGCTCGGCAAGGGCTGCTATATGCCGTCCGTTGACCTGGTCGAGCTGTTCCTCAGTCTAGCCGACAAGTACGGGATGAAGTTCAGGTTCGGACTGTACGACAGCGGAAGATATTGGGATACAGGAGAGATGTCCTACGAGCTGGAGACCAACAAATTCGTCATTGACGAGGTCTGGAACACTTATGGCCATCATAAGAGTTTCGACGGATGGTACATCTCCACCGAGATCAGCCGCAAGACAAAGGACTGCATCCAGACATTTCACGAGATGGGCAGGATGTGCAAAGACATCTCCGGCGGCCTCCCGACGTTCATATCCCCTTGGATCGACGGCAAGAAGGCTGTCAGCGCAGCAAGGTCCAATCCTAAGGTCGGAGTTACGATAGACAAACACGAAGAGGAGTGGAACGAGATCTTCGACGGGATTCACGAATTTGTAGATGCCTGTGCCTTCCAAGACGGGCATATTGACTACGATGAACTTGACGCTTTCTTCTCCGTCAACAAGAAATTGGCTGACAAATATGGAATGCAGTGCTGGACAAACGCGGAGAGTTTCGACAGGGATATGCCTATCGACTTCCTTCCGATCAAGTTCGACAAACTCAGAATGAAACTTGAGGCGGCTGGCAGATGCGGCTACGACAAGGCCATCACCTTTGAGTTCTCGCATTTTATGAGTCCGCAGTCCGCCTACCTCCAGGCCGGCCATCTTTATGACAGGTATATGGAGTATTTTGATAAACGATAAGAACTTATATTTACACACAAAAACTTGAAAACGGTTTGAATATTACTATGGACAAAAGCATAAATATGGGCCGTGTTGTGTTTCTGGCCGTTGTAGCCGCGATTGGAGGAATCCTTTTCGGCTACGACACGGCCGTAATCTCAGGCACGACAGAGATTGTCAAGAACCAGTTCCAGCTGACGACAATAGCCGAAGGCTGGTATGTAGGCTGTGCGCTGATCGGATCTATACTCGGTGTTATGATTGCCGGAATGATGAGCGACAATTACGGACGAAAAAGCACGATGCTATTCTCTGCATTGCTGTTCAGCGTCTCAGCCATCGGATGCGCGGTCTGTTCCGATTTCAATCAGTTGGTTTTCTTCAGGATTATCGGCGGATTCGGAATAGGAATAGTCTCGATAGTCTCTCCGATTTACATTTCTGAGATTGCTCCGGCGCAGAAACGTGGCAGTCTTGTGTCACTCTACCAGCTGGCCATCACTATCGGTTTCCTTATGGCTTACCTCATCAACTGGTTGGTTCTCAAGGATGCAGATGTAAACTCAACAGACCCGAGCCTTTGGACAAGGATGTTCAATTCCGAGTACTGGAGGGGGATGCTCGGCTACGAGACGATCCCGGATCTGCTGTTCCTGCTGGTAATTTTCTTCATCCCGGAGAGTCCGCGCTGGCTCATCACTAAACATAAAGGAGGAAAGGCCGCGAAGATCCTGTCCGGGATATTCACCTCTCAGGATGAGGTAACAAGGCAGATTGACCAGACAAAAGCCTCAATCGCCAGCGAAACCAAGTCCGAATGGAAGATACTTTTGGAACCGGGGATATTCAAGGCCGTCCTTATAGGCTGTGCAATAGCCATCCTCGGTCAGTTTATGGGTGTAAATGCCGTCCTCTACTATGGTCCGAAGATTTTCAGCGACGCCGGCCTGTCCGGCGAGAGTTCGATGTTCTCGACTGTCCTTGTCGGCGTTGTAAATATGCTCACTACGGTCATAGCACTGCTGATTATCGACAAGGTAGGCCGCAAGCAGCTGGTATGGTGGGGTGTCGGCGGAATGATCTTCTGCCTGCTGATGATCGGTCTGTACTTCTGCATTCCGGAAAGTCTTCCGACCTGGTTCCTGCTGACATTCTTCCTGCTCTATGTGTTCTGCACAGCAATATCAATCAGCGCAGTGGTATTCGTACTTCTTTCCGAGATGTACCCGAACCGGGTGCGCGGACTTGCGATGAGCATCGCCGGACTGGCTCTCTGGATCGGCACTTATCTGATCGGTCAACTCACTCCTTGGATGCTGGAGAATCTCTCCCCTGCCGGCACATTCTTCCTCTTCGCCGCAATGTGTGTCCCGTATCTCCTCATTATGTGGAAATGCGTCCCAGAGACCACCGGCAAGACCCTCGAGGAAATCGAAAGCTTCTGGAGCGCGAAGAAGTAACTTTCCGCCAACATGTCGCATACTATTACTGCCCGCTAAGTTTTTCGCGGGCATAAAAAATCAAGGCTGAATCCTGTTTCCAGGGTCCAGCCTTATTCGTTACAGCAGTTTATTGTATTCAGCCGCGATGTGATCCGGCTGCAATACTCAAGCCTGAGCCCAGCCGTCAACGGTGCGGGACTTCGAGGAGAAGTTGATTCCGAGTTTTATGATCTTCTTCCCGCTCGCGAGGAAAGGCTTGTCGTAGCCCTTCTCCTCTATCTGCTGAAGAGCCTCTTCCGGCGACTGATCGCGCTTGATTTCGATGACATAAACGTAATCCGCCGTGTCCATTACTATGTCCACCCTACCGCTCGAGGTCTGGTACTCGGTTTTGACATAAAGTCCCATCATCTTGAACATCACGGACATCGTGTTCTGGAAATATAACTCAAGGTCGCCCTGTACATCATATCCGTTACCGGCAAGAAATGACGTGAAACGGTTCATGAAATTTTCCACGTCTCCGCTACGGAGAGCGCGGACAAAACGGGACACCGCAAATTCTCCTTCATTCAGCCGCGGAGTGAACAATTGGCTTAGAGACTTCAAAAAACCACTCTTGACCTCCTCGTTGGGGTAATCAAGATAATATGAATGAAACTCCTCGTCATATCCCTTGATGGTCAGGTATCCGCTCTGATACATCAGCGTTATCGGCATCGGTTCGGCGTAATTGACTCCGCTCAACTCCTCAGGCGACACATCGTTCTTCGAGATGTTGTCCAAATTATAATTCTTCTCCTTGAGGTATTTCACAAGGAACGACGGTGTGCCGGTCTCGAACCAATACTCACCGAATTCATTGCGACTGAATGTATTGAGAATGCTGAAAGGGTTATATATTCCCTCGCCTCCCCAATGAAAATGGTATCCGTCATACATCCGCGCAAGTTTAGCGTAGCACTCTTCTTTCGTAATACGGCACGCATCGGATAGTTCCTGCACGCTGTCATTGAAGTACCGCTTCAACTCCCTTTCCGTGATGCCACAGATGTCGATGTAGCGAGTATCCATCGAGATATCCTGAAGGTTGTTCAACCCGCTGAACACGCTCATACGCCCGATTTTGGTGACTCCCGTCAAAAATCCGAACCTTATGTACGCGTCCTTCGACTTCATCACGCTGTAGAAGCCCTGTAGCGCTTCACGGAAAAATTCTCTTAAATCAGCGCGAGTCAGATTATCGATAATGGGCTTGTCGTACTCGTCAACCAATATTACCACCTGACGGCCGGTCTTCCTGTAAGCGGCATCTATTATTCCCTTCAAGCGCGAATCACAGGCAGTGCTTATGACATCCACATCGTAATCATCCTCCATTTTCTTGAGTTGGACATTGAGTATATCATCCAAAGCCTCCCGGCTCGAATAAGCTTTGCCGCCGAAATCAAAATGCAGCACAGGGTACTCCTTCCACTCCTTCTCAAGACTTTCCATCGCAAGACCGCTGAAAAGATCTTTCTTGCCGCTGAAATACGCCCCCATCGTGGACACCAGAAGACTCTTACCGAAGCGGCGCGGACGGCTCAGGAAATAATACTTCCCCGTGCTGGCAAGCCTGTAAAGCTGAGTTGTCTTGTCCACATAGACGTATCCGTTATTACGGATTTCTGAAAACGTCTGAATACCAATCGGATAAAGCATAAGAACTCCTATTTTAACCCATACTCGCGAAGTTACTAAAAATGTGCGGAATTTTCATATCACCTTCATCGCTATCGCCGCAAAGTCAGTCAGCTCCTTATTATTTGTACGGTTCGTTATATGTTTTGTACTCTGAGGACAGATGATTCTATGTGAAACAATTACCTTGGCGTCGTAAAAAGATAGCCACAGATCAGGTTAAATGCGTAGACCGCCGGAATACGCGAGACAAGTGGAATATGTAAACACTTGAGCCACTTGGAATCCGTAAATACTGCAGAATACAATAAAAACTAATAACCATATCAAACAGAATTTCATATGAAGAAAATCTTGACAATTCTCGCCGCAGCTCTCGTAGCCTTCTCGGCAAATGCACAGGAGCTCACCAATTTCGCATTCGGAGGACGCAAAGTCATCGTTTCTCCTGAAGTCCAGAATGACTCAGTCACTTTCCGTCTGAAGGCAGATTACGCCACCCAAGTCAGCCTATACGGCTCCTGGATGCCGGGATATGACGACAAACTCGATATGACGCGCGGCCCGGAGAATGTATGGGAAGTTAAAGTTCCTGCTCCAAGCCCGGAAATCTACACATACAATTTCATCGTGGACGGAGTAGCCGTAAACGACCCTTCCAACGTGCTGATGCAACGCGACGGAACACGTTACCTGAGTATGCTACTCATCGACGGAGAGCGTTCCGAGAACTATAGGGAGGCCTCACACAGAGGAACAGTGTCACATTTATGGTATGACAGCGCCATCCTCGGCATCAATCGTCGTCTGACCGTCTATACCCCTTACGGATATGAGACCTCTAAAAAGGAGAAATATCCTGTCCTCTACCTCCTCCACGGAGCAGGTGGAGACGAGGAAGCCTGGTCATCTATGGGTCGCGCAGCTCAGATTCTCGACAACCTCATCGAGAAGGGACTCGCGAAGCCTATGATCGTGGTTATGCCTAACGGCAACCCTGGCCAGCAGGCTGCCTGCACTCTCAACCTTCCTGTCAAAAACATTGACTGGAGAGCCCCTGAGAACAGAAACATCTATGTAAAGAGCCTCTGCGAAGAGATTGTTCCTTTCATCGAGAAGAATTTCAGAGTCATCGCAAAGCCGGAATCAAGAGCAATCGCAGGTCTTTCAATGGGTGGCGGCCACACTATCTCCGCGTCTCTGCTCTATCCTGAACTGTTCGACTACATCTGCCCGCTCTCCGCTGCCGGAAGTGCAACTCCAGAGCAGATCGCCAAACTGAAAGCAGCCGGCGTAAAACTCTACTTCCTCGCCTGCGGTTCAGCTGACTTCCTCTTCCAGGGGTCCGAGGCGCTCCACAAAGCACTCGACGAGCAGGGCCTCAAGCACACATACTATGTGACTGACGGTGGACACACCTGGTACAACTGGCGTAATTATCTGAATACATTCGCACAGTTGCTGTTCAAATAGAAAATTTCATTAGTGTTTTTCTAAAAAAAATCTTTATAGTATTCATTCGTATAAGTATACAACGAAGCTGACCCCAAAAAGGTCAGCTTCAACTTTAGTTAACACCTGAATATCTATTGTTTGCCAAAACAATATTCGTCTTCGCCGGAAAGTCTGCCTTTCACTTCCTGTTCAGCACATCCCTGACATCTTCGGCAATCTGCTCTGGAGTGAGGCGGTTCGCTTTAAGGAGTTCCTCAACGACATAATGATCCTCAAACTGTTTGCGCTGGCCTCTGACCAGGACTTTCATATCGCTTCCGCCATAATACCTGGCAATCTTTTCTCCCCAACCGCCGTCAATCTGTCCGTCCTCAAGCGTCACTACAAGCTCGTGCTCACGTTTCAGAGACTCCAGAGCATCAGTATCAAGCGATGTGATAATTCTAGGATTAACCAACGTCGGTTCAATTCCGCTCTGCTTGAGAAGTTCACAAGCCTTCTCTCCGAGCTGATAGTAACTTCCGAGGCCCAATATGGCCACACGGCTGCCTCTGCGCGTTATCTCATACTCCGGAACAGACCAGTCAACATCTGACGTCCTGACATCTTTCCTTGAAACCACCCCGTTTACAGGCACTCGGAGCGCGACAGGATGCTCCCTGTATTCTATTGCCCAGTCAAGCATAGAGAAATATTCTTCACGGCAAGAAGGCGCCAGATAAATAAGATTCGGAATGTTTGCGAGCAAAGTAATGTCGTAGAAACAAGTATGGGTAACATCGTTCATACTTTCGATTCCGCCCCAGAACACCAGCATCAGAGCCGGATTGTCATTTATGCTGAGGTCCTGTGAAAGCTGGTCGTAAGTTCTCTGGATGAATGTACTGTAAACGCCCCATACCGGTTTTCCTCCGCGTTTTGCGATTCCGGAAGCCATTGCTACTGCAGTTTCCTCCGCAATGCCCACGTCAAGGAATTGCCGGCCAGCCTGTTCCCTACGGTCACGCGTAAATCCGAATACGGTCGGAGTCCCTGACGTGATTGCTACAAGTTCCGGATGTGACGGCATCTTGTCAAGAAGATAACGGGCTGTAAGGTCGCCATAATCCTCGCCCTCGTGCGTCATTTTCGGCTCGCCAGTCTCAATCTTAAACGGTGCACCGTAATGCCATTTTTCCTTATTCTCTTCCGCATATTTCAGGCCCTTGCCCTTCAGTGTGTTTATATGCACAACTATCGGTCTGTCAATGTCTTTCACTTTCCGGAAAGCCTCGATCAGCGAAGCCACATCGTTACCATCCGACACATACAGATAATCCAGTCCGAGTGCCCTGAAAAGATTATTTTCAGCCGTTCCGTTTGTTTCCCTAAGCAACTGAAGATTCTTGTACAGACCACCGTGATTCTCCGCAATGGACATCTGGTTGTCATTTACGATGATTATGAAATTGCTGTGAAGCTCAGATCCTGCAACGTCCAACCCCTCGAGAGCCTCTCCCCCGCTTAATGAACCATCGCCGATTACTGCAATCACATTCTCCGTTCCGCCGGCCAAGTCGCGTCCCTTAGCAAGACCGCAGGCAAGGCTGACAGACGTAGAAGTATGACCGATGACAAAATGGTCGTGCTCGCTTTCGGACGGCTCACTGTACCCGGTCACATCGCTATAGTGCTCCGGTTCCATAAAAGCTTGCTTTCTTCCAGTAAGAATCTTGTGCGGATAGCTCTGGTGAGACACATCGAAGACAATTTTGTCAACCGGGGAATTGAAGACATAATGCAAGGCAACAGTCGCCTCTACCATTCCGAGATTCGGGCCGACGTGACCGCCGTAATTACTCAGTTTTTCAATGAGATAATGCCTTACTTCATCAGCAAGGACATTCAGTTGTCCGATATTCAGTTTCTTAACGTCAGCCGGACCGTTGATTTGCTCAAGATACATATCTGTTACCTTTATAATTTTTCATACCACTTACGCCAAACACCTCTGCATAGCAGGATTCCGTTTAGCTCCGCAGGCAAAATTACTTATTGGCAGAATTGTACGGCATACCGGCAATCCGGAATAAATTACCGGAATTACGTTTACGCGTCAATGCGTTCCAACGTCAATTCTTGCTTGAGAATATACGTTTTATGTCTTCACGAATCCGGATGCAGGCCGGAGCCAGCACTGTCCCGTGATTAAATCCCTGAAGTTCAAACAATTGAACAGGATGGTCCAGATGGCGGAGAATAGCCGCAAGATGTGCGTTTTCCTCATATCGCGCCAGCATTTCGAGGTCCCTGTCGCCGGTAATGAGCATTAACGGGCACCCCTCTCTGCGACTTTGGAAGGAAGGTGCCATTTCATCGATATAAGGTATATCCGGGTCCATTCCGCGCTCTTTCTTGATGGTGAAATGCGTAGCGGTCTGCCCGCTTACCGGATAGGACTTGGCGATTTTGTCCGCATCGACTCCATATTTTGCCAGATACTGCTTGTCCAACGCCAGCATAAGTGTAAGATAACCGCCTGCTGAATGTCCTCCAAGGCATATTTTATCAACAGAACCGCCGTATTCTGAGATATGGTTGAACACCCACGCCACAGCCAATGCGGCATCATCGATATAACCGGGACATTTCACCTTTGGATACAGCCTGTAATTCACATCAACCACAGCAAAGCCCTGATTCTTGAATTCATCTCGCAAGCCCTTGTTTCCGCCCTCCAGACCGCCACCGTGGAACCAGACTATGGTAGCAAAATCCTTTGAACCTTCAGGATAGTAAACATCAAGTTTGCAACGTTCCTTGCGATAGGCATCAGTTTCGTTTTTATCGGTATATGCTATATCCTTGATATGCTTATAATTCTGAGCAGTCAGTGAGAGCGACAGCATCAGTGTCGCCAGTGTCATTAGAATGTGTCGTGTCATAATTATTGAATTTGGTATCCGTAAATGTACAATTTTTCCGTACAAAAGCCCCTGGTTATCTTTCTTAGAATCACCAGGAGCTCTGAATGTCAAAGAAGCGGAATAGCTCAATATCAGAGAATCATCACAATACTGCCGGCGAGAAGAAGGATGGAGCCGAGAATGGTTTTCCAAGTCAGCGATTCGCCTAAGAATATGACTGCAAAGATGATGGTGAGCACAAGGCTGCATTTGTCAACTGGAACGACCTTACTCACATCACCGATTTTGATGGCGTAGAAATAGCACAGCCAGGAAGCCCCTGTTGCGAGTCCCGAAAGAATAAGAAACAGCCAGCTCCGGGGTGTTATTGATGCAATTCCGCCGCCTTTATTGGTAAGAAACACTACCAGCCACGCCATAACCAGCACTACGACAGTACGGATAGCCGTTGCCAGATTTGAATCCACGTTCTCAATGCCGATTTTGGCAAGAATTGCAGTGGCCGCCGCAAAAACAGCGGACAGAATAGCAAATAACAACCACATTTTTTTCATTGTTTTCAGCAAATCGCTCCTATATCAATCCCTCTGCGGCTTTTCCGAGCAAGCCTTTACAGCCGGCGAGAATATCATTATATGCTGTTGTGAAATCTCCTGTGTACCAAGGATCTGCAACATCGCGGGCCTTGCCGGCGTATGACATCAGAAGACGGATTTTTCCTTCCGGGTCCTGCGGGATAATGCGCTTGAGCCATCTGAGATTCAGCTCGTCCATACAGACGATTCTGTCGAAACTGTCATAATCATCAGGAGTCACCTGCCTTGCCCTTTTGCCCGGGTCAAATGCTATACCGTGCTCTTGGAGGCAATGCTTTGCGGCAGGATAAATGGAGTTGCCGATTTCCTCGGTTGAAGTTGCCGCACTTTCCACATAGTATTCATTTTCAAGCCCATTCGCCTTTATAAGGTTCTTGAATATGAATTCAGCCATCGGTGAACGGCAGATATTGCCGTGGCAGACAAATAGTATTCTCGTTGTGCTCATATAAGTGCAAAGTTATATGCGACTTCCGGAAAATCCAAGAATGAGAAATAGTTCTCAGCTTGTCATAAATACAACGCGCTCAGCGCTTTCTGCAACCTCGGGACGACAGGGCTGAAATGCGTCCCATCGTCAAGTACATAATCGACGCTAAGGCCATTGCCTTTAAGGATCGCCACAACCTCATTTGTTGCATTCTCGACCATACACATCCTCGGGTCCCTGGAATTTTTCTCTCTTTCTCCAAGCAGAATAAAAAAATCATTAACTGCAGGATTGACGTTCTCCTTTCTGAAACGCTCGACGAAGTCATCATACCAGAGAGAGCCCGAAATTGATGCTATCCCACAGAACTTATCCGTCTGCGTGCTTGCCCATATAGCAAAAAGTCCAGACAAAGATATTCCTGCAAGTATTCTCCTCGCATTGCTGATTTTCAGCGACTTCTCTATACTCGGCAAATATTCTTCAGTGAGATATTCAAGAAAATCGGCCGCATTTCCGCCGAAATCCTTTTCCTTCTTGAACGCGCCTTTCGCCTTCCACGGCGTCAGGTTATTATTCCAATCTATTCCTGTGATGAGAGCGATATTGCAGCGAAACTGACCCGCCGCGCCATCCAGCCATTCAAGGCAATCTTTCTTAAGGCCCTCCGGAAGCAGGATATAGCAAATGCTGTCACTGTCATACTTTGCAATGTCGATATGCAAGGAACGTTGCACTTGATATGATTCAGTATTACAGTCCACGAATCCGTTCAGCTTATTTTCCAACGCTCTTACACCTCTTCGATATGGAGAATTCCGTTGCGGTTCATTGCGATACGCATATAATGATACTCCTCTTTGTCTGAATGGCACAGCTGGAACACGATGTGCACGCGATACGTACGCTGAACATTCATAACAGAGATATTTCCGTTGTCATCCATAACATTTATAGGCATCTCCGGATTATCCATCTTGAGCACGTAACGGTCCATATGCAACCTCACAATCTCGTGTACACCTCGGAGCGGGTATTCATTATCCGTCATAAACTTATCGTTCAGCACAAGATGCTTGCGATATAGCAGCACTTTCTCGTCAAATATGCGGGACTCATCTTCTATGGACGCGTTCTGCTCCCTTATTTCCATCACTTTCTCCGGAATCTTGAATCCCGGCACAAAGTCCACAGCCTCCTTGATTTTACCTACCTTGCGGTCATTTACAAAAACGTCAGCTGTCTTGTCGTAATATCTGTTGACCAATTTATGGGCGAACCACATACGCATCAGAGCCTTGATTCGGTCTTTCAGCATATAGCTGACAATAATCACGATAAAGAGAGTTCCGGTAATATGGCTGCCGTATTTGACTTGGGTTATCCAGCCCACAGCCGTTGCGAAAATCATAGCCACACCTGCTGCGACACTATAATACAACTGCTCGATAGCCCTTCCGTCCTTACGTTTGTTGAGGTTGATATAAAGGTCACTTTCAATATATTTCTTCAGAATCCCCTGAGTATAAATCAGTTTCCTATTATGGACCGGATCGTTGTCAAACTCGTCAAACCCTTTCTTGACAGCATATTTCTTCTCGTTCAGGATAAAGTTCACCAGCATAGCCCGGATGCCGGACCATTCCGCACTTTCCCTCAAATCAATATCTTTGACAACAAGCATCGCCTTCACCCTTACCTTATTGCTCAAATACTCGTCCACCTTGCGGAAATGTTGCCTCTCATATTCTGAAATCTTTTCTGTAAGAGGATAAAGCGAGCGGTAATTCTGCAGAACAGTATTCACTATCTTGCAATAGTCAGCGCACAACTGCTCCAGAATATGCGGGTCCTGTTCTTCCCGCAGATCTTTTGCAATATCTCTGACAGCACTCTTGAATATTGCCGCGAACATCTTCAGATGAGATTCGAATTGCTCCGCGCAATTATCCCCGCCGGCAAGTTTTGTCAATGAATCCTTCAATACGACAAAAGGCACAGACGTATCAAGAGAAAGTTCCTGAAGGGAATACACAGGCGTAATAAGTCGCAGATTCGACTTCATATCACGATAGAATTGCTCTTTCCCGTAGTTCTGGGAGGTTATGCTCATACTGCTCGGAACATAAATCCAGGTATTGACTGCGAAATCATTATTCTTTTTCGCATCTTCCGTAGTAAAACCGAACTTGAACTCAACCGAGAAATTATCGTGCTTTTTCGCCTGTAAACTAATCATAACTTGAGACTTATAGTGTTCATATACTGCCTGTCAAAGCAGCTTCCACCTATAAGGTGCAAAGGTACTTCATAATTGGGAAAAGCAGAATTTTTTTTCAGATTTTCAACAGCCGGCGGTAAATGAACAGTATGTACCGGCGCATCGGACGCAACCTCATCCAGAAGGCAACCTTGCGTTTCATTGAATCGGAATACGGGTCAATCGGTGACTTGCCGGGTTTCAATATCTGTGTCACCCGTCCGTAGATGTCATCCAGACTGCAAATTTCCATATTGCGCGCTACCCCGTCGCCCTGTATGACGACCTGGCCATTCTCAATTCTTAGAATTCTGTGCATTATATACCGCCCATTATAGCGGAAGAGTACAATATCTCCCACGCTTACGCTGACTCGTGATTTTCCCTTTGGGGTACAGGACTCGACTCCTTCGAGAACGACAGAATCCTTGTCTCCACGAATGAAGGGCAGCATACTTATACCCTTGACAGGGATGGTCACGGAATGCCCTTCAGCCAGCAAGCCTACCACCTTTCCGAAGAATTCACCGTTTTCAACGACAAGTTTGCCCATTAAGACGCAATTTGAAATAGTTCTGAGATTGATTCAACAGGTCAAAGATAGGACTGATTTTTCAATAGGCAAAGACTTACGGTCATCTCTTTGTCTCCAAGATTACTTGGAAGCCACCGGATAAAACTATAGCCCCGCTTCGACTGGAAATCCGGGAAGGAAATCGAAAACGGGGCCGCAGTAATATTTATATAGATTATGCTAAGAGTTTAGCAACACTATCCGATTTGAATGTAAACCAATCACTGCAAGGTACATAGTTGTACGGAATGAATTCCGATGCACGCACAAAAACCTCATCGGCTTTGCGGGCCACGTAAATGTCCAGCATAAGGCCATTTGCAGAATCTGTTTCATTCCAGTCAGCCTTGGCCGGGTCATTTTTCAGTGCAGAAAGGATCTCGCTCTTACGGCTTGCGGCATAATACTTTATCACTCTGCGATAGTGATTTCCCGTCTCCGGATCTTTGTAATCAGTTTTAAGGAACAACAGCATCAGCACACCCGGGACAGCAAGGCAAGTTCCGAAAATATTGACTGAAACTGAGGTTGGAAGTGCGATAAGCACGATTCCGCAGATTGCCATAACGGCAGATACTATAATATCGCGTACAGAGCGCACGCGCACAAATTCTTTTTCCATATTCGATAAGTTAAAAAATGCTTAATAATTTTACTCGGCTGGCACACAGCTACTTACAATCGCTCTGTGCAATACCGCATTATTCAGAAATGAGTTAATCGGATACTATGATCCGCACATTTCTAAATCCGCATTTTCCTTAAACTTATCAAATGTTGTGAGAACGAGTAATGACCTGTCGGAAACAGTCCGCTGTAATCAGCGAACGCCAACGATTTTCTTACACTTTCTATTTTACCGCCTTTCAGGAATGACGAATTGTCCGCATTCTGAGAAGAGGATGACGATTGTCCGCTTACTCTGACTCTATATGCAGTGACTGGACAACGTGCCGTAGAGATAGACGTATCATCAGCTGAATACGCCATATCATTCCAAACAGTGTAACAGTCTGCCGAGTTGTCAGATGCCGCTATATAATCCGCGCTCCCTTCTGAAACGCAGACTGCATCGTCGTCAGATGTAACGAGAAAAGACTTGCCGCAATCGAAAGCGAGAGCGGACAAGCATACCAGAAGCAGTATTTCTATATATTTTCTCATTACTATAAATATAGGAAATAATCCTATATGAACTATCGGGTCAAGCCATAAAGTTTCCTTCGGCCACAGTGGCTCGAGAACCGACGTGCCTAAGTTGCGAAACGGAATCTATTCTTTAACAGCAGGAGATTCAACTCCGGACTGAGCGCCCGACATAGCCGACAATTCTTCGATGTCCTTATCAGTCAACATCTTGCAAGAGCCGTCGAAATGAGCGCCTAGCTCTACGACAAGCCTCTTCACGTGAAGTTCACCGTTCACCACAGAAGAATCCTTGAGTGTCAATGTATCCTTGACATACAGGTTTCCGGAAAGTCTGCCCCAGAAATCCAGATTCTCGCAATAGATATCACCCTTAATCTCGGCCTTATCTCCTACCACTACCCTTCCGTCTGATGATATGCGTCCTTCGAAACGCCCGTCAATCCTTATGTCGTTCGGTGACGAAATCTCACCCTTTATAGTTGTTCCTGTCGAGATTCTGCTCACTTCGTTGACATTTACGACAGGTGCCTGAGTCTTGCTCATTATATTTCAATCTAACAAATTAAACAATAGGACTATACGAGACCTTTACCGTGACAGTTCTTGTACTTGAGACCTGAGCCGCAAGGACAAGGATCATTTCGACCTATCTTCTTGTCAACGTGTACCGGTTGCTTGGTCTTAGGCTGGCCTGAGTTGGTGTTCAAATCGCCGTGCTGAGTCTGCATCTTGGACATATCCTGGCGAGGCTGAGTCTCCTTAGCCTGCTGAGCCTGATCCGGTTCGCGGAGGAAAATCGCCGCACGGAACAGGAATGAAAGCACGTCCTTGTCAAGAGCTTCAAGCATTGACGCGAACAGGTTGTAGCTCTCAATCTTATATATCACAAGCGGATCCTTCTGCTCGTATGCCGCATTCTGCACAGACTGACGGAGGTCGTCCAAATCCCTCAACTGCTGCTTCCAATGGTCATCAATCTGGTAAAGGATGATGGTCTTGCTCAATGTCTTAGCCAATTCTTTTCCTTCGGTCTCATAAGCACGCTTCAAGTTGATTACAAGCTGAAGAACCTTTCGGCCGTCAGTAATCGGAACAGCAATATTCTGCCATCTTTCGCCCTGCTTCTCATAGACTTCCTTTATGAACGGATAGACTTTAGTTATCATAGCCTCCATTCTTCGTCCATAAACGGCGTTCATCTGCTCGGTAAGGGCTTTCTTGATTTCATCGTCCTTTGCCTTCTCCCAGAAATCGGCATCAAAGCCAGGATCGATTGACAACTGAGCCATAAGCATTGACGAGAAGTCATCATAGTTCATTCCGTCAGCTTTGTTTACCATCACCTCAGCGGCATCGATCATCATATTCATAACATCGATTTCGATACGCTCACCTGAAAGTGCGTTACGACGTCTTGAATATATGGCCTCACGTTGATAGTTCATCACGTCATCGTATTCGAGCAATCTTTTACGGATGCCGAAGTTGTTTTCCTCGACCTTCCTCTGAGCCTTCTCGATACTGTTGGACAGCATCTTGCTCTCAAGAGCATCCTCCTCTGTCATACCGAGGCGGTCAACGGTGGCCGAAATCTTGTCCGCACCGAACAGACGCATCAGCTTGTCCTCGAATGACACGTAGAAGATAGATGAACCCGGGTCTCCCTGACGTCCGGCCCTACCACGCAACTGACGGTCAACTCGACGGCTGTCGTGACGCTCTGTACCGATGATGGCGAGACCGCCGGCCGCTTTAACTTCAGGAGAAAGCTTGATGTCAGTTCCTCGACCTGCCATATTGGTTGCGACAGTGACCGTGCTTGACTGACCTGCAAGTGCAACGATTTCAGCCTCTCTCGCAAACTGCTTAGCATTCAATACATTGTGAGGAATACCGCGCATCTTGAGCATTCGGCTGAGCAACTCTGAAGTATCGACATCCGTAGTACCGACCAGCACTGGCCTGCCGACACTGCGCAACTCCTCAATCTTCTTGATTACAGCTGCGTATTTTGCCTTTTTGGTCTTGTATATCTTGTCTTCCTCATCAACCCTGATAACAGGTTTGTTGGTAGGAATGACAACTACATCGAGTTTATAGATTGACCAGAACTCACCCGCCTCGGTCTCGGCCGTACCGGTCATACCGGCGAGTTTGTGATACATTCTGAAATAGTTCTGGAGAGTGATTGTCGCGAATGTCTGGGTAGCAGCCTCAACTTCAACATTTTCCTTCGCCTCGACAGCCTGGTGGAGTCCGTCGCTCCAACGGCGGCCTTCCATTATACGTCCGGTCTGCTCATCGACAATCTTAACCTTGCCGTCTTCAGATATGATATAATCAACGTTCTTCTCGAACATTGCATAAGCCTTGAGCAACTGGATGACAGTATGGACACGCTCACTCTTCAAGGCGTAGTCTTCCATAAGGGCATCCTTCTTGGCCTGTTTTTCTGCAGGATCAGTTACAGTCTTCTCTATGTCTGCAATCCTTGAACCGACGTCAGGAAGCACGAAGAAATCCGGCTCGGACACCTCTGCGGCAAGCACATCGTGTCCTTTGTCAGTCATATCCACTGAATGCTGCTGCTCGTTGATGACGAAGAACAGAGGGTCGGTAACTTCAGGCATCTGGCGCTCATTGTCCTGAATATAGAAGTTTTCAGCCTTCAGCATCAGTTGCTTCATACCAGGCTCACTCAAGAACTTGATGAGCGGCTGATATTTAGGAAGACCTTTCTGGCAACGGAACAAAAGTTTTGCTCCTTCGTCCTCTTTTCCTTCCGCTATTGCCTTCTTGGCATCGTTCAATGTCTTGTTTATGAGAGCCCTCTGATTGGTATAAAGTTTCTCGACGTATGGTCTGAAAATCTTGAACTGCTCGTCGTCCTGAGACTTGGCAACAGGACCTGAAATGATAAGAGGAGTCCTGGCGTCATCAATGAGGACCGAGTCAACCTCATCGACAATGGCGAAATGATGCTTTCTCTGCACGAGATCTTTCATCGCGGTCGCCATATTGTCACGCAAATAGTCGAAGCCGAACTCATTGTTGGTACCGAATGTCACATCACATTCGTAAGCACGTTTGCGGGCGTCGCTGTTAGGCTCGTGTTTGTCAATGCAATCAACTGAGAGTCCGTGGAACATATACAGAGGTCCCATCCACTCGGAGTCTCGTTTCGACAGGTAGTCATTGACTGTCACCACGTGCACGCCCTTGCCTGCCAACGCATTGAGGAATACCGGCAATGTAGCGACAAGCGTCTTACCCTCTCCTGTAGCCATCTCAGCAATCTTGCCCTGGTGAAGAACGATACCGCCGATAATCTGGACATCGTAATGCACCATATCCCAAGTCACCTCGTTTCCTCCGGCAATCCAGTGATTCTTCCAGAGAGCCTTGTCACCCTCGATAGTCACGAAATCGCGGGAAATGCTGAGCTGGCGGTCAAATTCGCTTGCTGTCACTTCTACGACAGGATTCTGAGCGAACCTGCGTGCAGTAGATTTCATTATCGCGAAAGCTACAGGAAGAATCTCGTTGAGAACTTTCTCGATTTCCTCATCCTCATCCTTCACGAGCTTGTCAGATTCCGTAGCCAGCGCTTCCTTTTCATTTACAGGAATGTCGCTTTCCAGATACTCTCTGATTTCGGCAAGTCTTTTTTCAAAAGGCTCTTCCCTTTCACGAATCTGCTTCTTCAATGCCTCCGCCCTTGCTCTGAGCTCGTCATTTGAAAGAGTATCTATTTCTTTATATGCGGCAAGAACCTTTTCAAGTATAGGTCTCACCTGCTTCATATCGCGTTCAGATTTAGTTCCGAACACTTTCTTGATAACGTCTACTAATGCCATATCTATATGGGTTTACACAAATCGTACAAAAATAACAAATATTTGGCTAATTAGAAAAACGTCCACCGTAAAGAATACCAAACAACCTCAAAGAATACTAAAATGGACATTCCGAAGCGATTGGGACAACCGTAAAATAAAAGAGAACGACTCTTGCGAGCCATCCTCTCAATTCATATCATCTATCTATTTATTCTCGAAATAGATTCAATTCTAGAAAATCCACGCTACACCAAGCTTGAGCTGCTGTCTGTGAAGTTTGATATTGTCATCACCACGGTTCAGAAGACCCCAGTCATAACCGCACTTGACTCTGAGTTTCTCGAAAAGGTCAATTCCTACGCCTGCGCCGAGCATCAGGTCAAATGAATCGTAAGTACCGAAAAGGTCCTTTGAGTCTTGAGTAACTTCATTTTCTTTGCCAAACGCTGTCGTTGTGGCTTTTGTCTTGGAAGAAAGGTTGAATGAGAAGGTTGGACCTGCAAACGCATAGATTCTCAAGTCTTTGAGGCCTATTCCGTATGTCACGTCAACCGGAATATTTACATAATGCTCCTTGAACTTAGCCTCGCCTTTGATTGTTGTGACGATGGCGTCAAGATTCTCCACATCCTTGTCCATAACATACATCCACTCAATTCCAGGAACGAGTCCCAAGTGGTCGGTGAGCATAAGTGTATAGTCTGCATTGACATATATACCGTTGGCTTTTGTAGTTTCCTTAACATCACCGGCTTTCTCTTTCAATGCGGAATTTGCGAAGCCCGCACCGATACTGAACTGTGCAAATGCATCTGCGCAGGTCAACATCAACAATGCTGAAACTGCTGTAAACAATACTTTTTTCATATTTTCATCAATTTTTATTGAACTGCTGTCAAATAATTCTCTGTAAATCAGGATAGTTGAAAATTCTTTCCCAAATCGGGGCGCAAAGTAAACACTTATTTATCTAACGAGCAAATTTGTGAACGTTTGGAATAAAATAAAGACCGGAAATGCCACTGAAGTTTAATTAGTGTTTAATAGTTTCTCGTAAATTTCCATCAAGCCCTTGGCAATCTTGCTGCGGTCGTGACGTTCGGTTGCAGTCTCAACTGCGGCAGAACTGAGCGCAGAAGCCAACTTCCTATCCCCCAGCACTTTACTAATACTATCCGCTACCGCATTGGAATCTCCGGCAGGGACAATGATGCCGTCATAGCCATTTTCAATTAAGGAAGGGACACCGCCTACCCCTGTAGCGACAGACGGGACTCCGATCATCTGAGCCTCGCACAAACTGTTCGGGCTGTTCTCTATATAAGAAGGATGGACATATACCGAAGCCGAGCGCAAAGCATCAGCAAGATCACCGGAACCCATGACACCAGCAAAACGCACGTTGACATCCTCCGCAAGTATTCCCGTAAATTCTTCAAAGAAATGTGCATTGACGTTGCCATATACATTCCACTCGAAGTCCACTCCCGAGTCTTTGAGTTTCCGGGCAGCCCTTAACACCACATCTGCGCCCTTGTACGGAGCCTCGGAAATCGTGGATATTATTATAGGCCTGGCAGATTTTTTCGCCCCCTTCCATTTTCCCGCATTTTCATAAAACGGCCATCTCAGGACTTCATCGAGATGATAATATCGGGCATCCGGTGCTACCTCCTCCACGTAACTTTTATCCCATTCTGTCCTTCCGATATAATTCTTTACGGTAGCGAAGATTTCAGACTCACGCTTGGAACGCCTGCGGAACGAATCCGCGTGGTATAATTTCCCCAGGAAGCCTCTGAACGAACCACCGGATTTCGCATATTGGAACATAGACATCCCGGGAGGTAGAAACCGCTTCCAACATTCAGACAATATGCCTTGAATATGAAGAGCCACAGGGATATCCACCATACCGGCAACCATTCCGTAGATATGTTCAGAGCCGAAGACCTCTATCAAATCAGGCTTGAATTCCTGCACGACGGCAGCCATCGAAATGGACAGACGTTCATATTCTTTCGAAGCGAATCCGAGCATCTTACAGAGCCGGTCCGACGCCGACGAATTATAGACATTCGGAATCCGGTAATACTTCACGCCTCGGCTCTCGAATGCCAACAATCCCTCATTGGAAATATATGACACCGCCAGTTCGACACTGGCAGGAAGCAACTCCATCAATGACGAAACCCAGCCTCCCCCATTGTATTTACCTAAATTCGCAGCCTCGGCAGGAGGAGTATTTGTAAACCATAGAACTCTCATTTTCCTCCGGCATATTTGTCGCCCTTTCCGCTTCGAAGTTCCTCATTTATCTCCGCTATCGACATCCGCCTGTCCAGATTCATATAATATCTTCCGTGGGTGCTGATACGCTCGTATTTCGGGGGCAGCTGCATATAATCTCCATAAATCTGTCTCAATACGGCATCGTTATTGACCGGAACTCTCACTTCAAAGTCCTCAAACGGCAGCATCTTGTAACCTTCGTACCAGGATTTCGGATGGCAGACTTTCTCGGTAGGAGAATATGACGGCATAGTCATACACATATCCCCTTCCGAGCCGATCATACTCTTGTCAATCGCATTGAATTCCTCCAGAAATTTCTTTTTCCGCGGCTTCATAATGAGGATATCCTTCAGCATTCCTGCAAATTTGGAGAAACGGCACTGAAACAATGCCTTCAACACGTCATAGGCACGATAATGCCTCAACGAACGGCGATAATACTTGAATTTCCTGATATACAGATTCTTAGCCAATGCATTCTGTTTCAAGTCACTGCCGACAGAGTCAAGCGGAAACACGTCCACGAAGACTCCGAACACTGCCGGATACTTTGCCTGCTCCCAGATTGTCGTATTCTTGTCGGAAAATTTGGCAATCGCGACCGGATAATTCTCAGTTCCTGTCCGCGTGCTCAGAATTTCATATTCGCCCTCAAGTCCGGGCACCAAATCATTGACTTTTCCGGCCATAGTGAGAAAACGCTCATAATCAGGCCGCGGCATATATACGTCAATGTCATCATCCCAAGGAATCATCCCCTTGTGGCGTTCAGCCCCTATCGCGGAACCGAATGCCAGATACCAATTCAGGTTCTCCGCATCGCAGAAACGAATGAAATCTTTCATTGTGCGGAGCAATATCGCTCGATACTTGTCTTCCATATCAATGTTTTTCCAAATTTAACACAGAGTTTTCATTTTTTCAACAAGTGCAGTTTAGCGCAGAACAAAACACGAGGAGGCATTTTGAATACCTCCTCGTCTTTTTATTGTTTCGATTGCTCTTGAGCCTGTCTGACTTCAAACTAGCAGGGGCTTTTGGCCTGCCGGAAATCCGTTCAGGTAAGAGCCAACCGGATTCTAGAACTTATCCATTACGGAGAAAATACTTGCACGGACATCTTCGATGCTGCCAGTGCCGTTGATTTCCTCGTACTTGCCGGCCTTCTTATAGAAATCTACAAGCGGTTCGGTCTTGTCGTGATATGTCTTGATTCTGTTGTTGATGGTCTCCTCTTTCGCATCATCTGCACGGCCTTCGATTGAAGCTCTGTGACGGATGCGCTCCTTGATCATTTCATCAGGAATCATTATGGAAATCACTGAGGTTACGCTCTCGTTACGTACTGCGAGCATTTTGTCAAGTTCCTCAGCCTGCGCGATTGTACGCGGAAAACCGTCGAGCAAAAATCCGTCAACTCCGGTAATTGTGCTGAATGCGTTGCTGATCATTCCTTCTACAACATCGTCAGGGACAAGAGAGCCTGCATCAATCAGAGACTTCGCCTTCTTGCCCAATTCGGTACCTTCAGAGATTTCCTTGCGGAGAAGTTCTCCGGTCGAAAGATGGCAGAGATTGTATTTCTCAACCATTGCGCTTGCCTGTGTGCCTTTACCCGCTCCCGGAGGCCCGAAAAGAATATAATACTTCATAGTATATTTATAAATGTTTTTGGGACATCGTCCCGTTATACTCAATTATGACATACCGATATCAGCTCGGATGCAGGACTACTCTTCGTCGAGAATGTATATATCCTTAAAATTACGTCCCAACTCATTATAGTCCAATCCGTAACCTACAATGAACTTGTTTGGGATTTCCTTTGCCACATAGTCGATTTTGATATCCTTGTGATAAACCTCAGGCTTCAGAAGCATTGAACAGAACTTGCAGTCAAGAGCGCCCTTCTCTTCCATTATCTGTTTGAGGCTCACGATTGTATTGCCGGTATCTACGATATCCTCTACCACAATGACTCTCTTGCCTTTGATATCCCCGGTCATTCCCATAACCTGACGCACCTTTCCGGTGGATTCAGTTCCGGTGTAGGAACTCAACTTCATAGAAACCAGTTCACAGTTGAAGTTCAGTCTCTTCATAAGGCCGGCGGTGAACATGATCGAGCCGTTGAGAATGCACATAAGCACCGGTGGCTCAGTAAAATGACAATAATCCGCATTAAGTCTGTCAGCGACATTGTCAATAGCCTTTTCTATTTCTTCATTGAGAATGAAAGGTCTGAATGTCTTGTCGAATAGAGTAATCTTTTCCATTGATGAATATCAGTTCGCAAAGTGCAAAAGTAGCACAAAAATACGGATTCTCAAACTGCAGGAGCCATCTTGGGCGCACATAAGATTATTTCGAAACATTATTTACGAATTTTAAATATTTTTTATCGTTATTCGTAAAATAATTATATATTTGCAACAAGAGACCGCCTCGAAGATTTCTTTCAATGGGAAAACCGGAGACTGGCAAAACTCGAGGAACACCACTTTACTCGAAAAAGAAGCATGGCAGCAGTAGTCATGTGACCGACCCGCAAAGATGAAAATGGCCGAAAGACCATACATAATATAGAACACATTCTAAAACAAACTCTGAAATGATAACTGAATGGTGGTCCTCATTGGACCTGCTTATGAAATCGCTCTGGTGCATAGCCATTGCCACATCGCTGATATTCATTATTCAAAGCATCCTGACCTTCATCGGGATAGATACCGACGGCTCCACAGACTTCGACTTCAGCGCGGATGCCGACACTAGTGTTTCTTTTGACGGCGACCCATCAATGAACCTACTGACATTCAGGAACTTCATAAATTTCTTCCTTGGATTCAGCTGGACCGGAATACTCCTTCACGGAAAATTCTCTTCAGAAGCTTTCGGCCTGTTCATAGCTGTCATTGTCGGAGTCGCATTGGTGACTGCCGTGATGATGCTGTTCAAATGGCTCTCCGAAATGCAGCAGTCCGGGACGATCAATCTGTACAAAAGTGCAGTCGGATGCAACGGAAAAGTCTATCTGACAATTCCAGGTGAAAGAAAGGGAACAGGAAAAGTTCAGATTTCCATCAACGAATCCATTCGCGAATATGACGCGCTGACAGATTCCGACGAAATCAAGACCGGCACCCCAATACGCGTAATCGAAGTGATCGATGCTGAGACGCTGCTTGTAGAGCCACAGGAGTCATACATAATATAACAGCGAGACTTTATTATCGTAACCAATTATAATTCATAACAATATGGAAGCAATCATTCTAGTCGCAATCGGAGTAGTCGTGCTCATCTGTACGCTTTCCGCTATTTTAGGTCGATACAAGAGATGCCCTTCAGACAAGATTCTTGTCATATACGGAAAAACCGGCAAGAACAGGAACGGAGGCGCATCTTCCGCCAAATGCGTTCACGGCGGAGCCGCATTCATCTGGCCTGTATTCCAGAGCTATGCGTTCCTTGATTTGACACCGATATCAATCGAATGCAACCTCACCAATGCGCTCAGCAAGCAGAACATCCGTGTAGATGTACCTTGCCGGTTCACTGTCGGCATTTCCACCGAGCAGGACAGTATGACAAACGCTGCGGAACGTCTTCTCGGTCAGTCAATTGAGAGCATCCAGAACATTGCCACCGATATTCTTTTCGGTCAGCTGCGTCTCGTGATCGCAACAATGGACATTGAGGAAATCAACTCCGACAGAGACAAGTTCCTGGCCAATGTCAGCACCAATGTCGAAGCCGAATTGAGAAAAATCGGTCTGAAACTCATCAACGTGAACGTAACCGACATCAGAGATGAATCCGGATACATCGAGGCTCTCGGAAAAGAAGCCGCAGCAAAAGCCATCAACGATGCAAAGAAGAGCGTTGCCGAGCAGAATAGATTCGGTGAAATCGGAAAAGCCGAGGCCGACAGGGACAAGGATATCCGTATTGCCGAGACAGTAAGAGACACACGTATCAGCACTGCTGACGCAAATGCGAAAGCGGTTGAAGGTGAGAACAATTCCAAAATCGCCATCGCCAATTCAGAGGCTCTCAGACGCGAGAAAGAAGCCGAGGCGTCAAGAGTGGCAATAGCAGCCGAGAAAGTTCAGGCAGCCAAAGCCCTCGAGGAGGCATATAAGGCTGAGCAGGATGCGGAAATCGCACGTGCTGCCAGAGAGCAGGCAACCCAGCAGGCCAACATAGTCGTGCCGGCACAAATCGAGAAGGAGAAAGCGATTATCGATGCTGAAGCAGAAGCAGAGAAGCTCCGCCGTACTGCACAGGGTGAGGCTGATGCCATTTATGCAAAGATGGCCGCGCAGGCAAAAGGTATCCAGGAGATATTGTCAAAACAGGCAGACGGTTTCAACAGGCTCGTCAACGCAGTCGGTGGAGACGCCGAGAAGGCTGTGCTTATGCTGATTGCAGACAAACTTCCTGAGCTGGTTAAGACCCAAGTTGAGGCTGTCAAAGGCATAAAGATAGACAAGGTGACCGTATGGGACGGAAACGGAAAGGGCGACGGCACCACGTCAACTGCAAACTTCATTTCCGGAATGATGAAATCCGTACCGCCGCTTGAGGACCTTTTCAAGATGGCCGGAATGAATCTGCCGTCATACCTTAAAGGTGCTGAAAGCAAGGATGTTGACAAACAGGATTCGCAGGAAGTGACAAAAGAGAGCGAGAAAAATGGCAATAATAGTTAACATAGATATTATGCTTGCCAAAAGAAAGATGACCAGCGGAGAACTTGCCGAACTCATCGGCATCTCCGCCACGAATCTTTCGATTCTCAAGACAGGGAAAGCCAAAGCGATAAGGTTTTCCACGCTTGAGGCTCTCTGCAAGGCACTCTGCTGCCAACCGGGAGACATACTCGAGTACCGGGACGACTCTATTCTTCCCTGACAAATTCGCCCGGTGTCTTGCCGGTGGCAAGTCTGAAGAATCTGGTAAAGAACGAATGATTCTGAAAACCGAGTATTTCAGACACCTGTTTTACTGAGTATGAACCCGAAAGAAGGAGACTTTTGGCATCCAATATCACATATTCCCTAATAATGTCCAGCGGCTTCTGTCCGCTGGCTTTTTTTATCAGTCTGGAAAAATGTTTCTCCGATATGAATTGACGTCTGGCGTAGAAATTCACTGTTCTGTCTTTTCTTGAGAAATTGTGGATATCTGACTGGAATGCCATCAGGACTTCTTTTTCTCTCGGATATACCCCTTTTTTCTCTTCATAATCAGACAGCAGATTCTCATTGACATCACGCTTGCGCCATTTAAGCAACAGACTGGCAAAAATATATGTAAAGCCAGACAGCACTCCGCCGCGTGTTTCGTCATCGGAACTGCGGACAATGAATTTAAGCGAACGGCAAAGAGTCTCATAATTCTCAGCCTCATCACTGTCAACGTGAAGCAGCGCAGGCAGCTGATTATGCAGAACCCACTGCCGCAGACTACGACCGTGAGGTCCTCTAATCTCAGTCATAATGTATTCAGAATCAATGGCTATGAAAATCACTCTGCTATCTTCCGACAATTCGACTTTCTCGATAATCTGTCCTCCGAAAATAACCAGGACATTTCCGGCCTCAAGCACATAGTCTTTCTGCTGAATCCTCAGCGCGATTCTCCCCTGCTTGCAATACAGACTGACAGTCAGTTCCGCTTTCAACGGAAATCTCAACTTGGAGACTTTGAAGACATTATCGGTAAGATTCGCGTTGCAGTTACCCTCCAGATTATCAACTAGGTAGAATTTGTCATCTACCCAGACTTTCGAGACTTTGCCTTTAAGGAAGTTTACGCCCAAGGCAGAAATAAGTTCTTCTTGATTCATAATATCCTAATTTTCAGAACTTAGTGGTTTAGTTTCAATACAAAATAGTTAATAGTGTCACGCCCGGACTCACTTCATAGGGTGATGTTCCAATATGTCGCGCTGCCAAGTCGAGCTGTCGATATGCGTGTAAATTTCCGTGGTCAACACACTTTCGTGTCCAAGCATATCCTGGACAGCCCTCAAATCCGCCCCGCCCTCAATAAGGTGAGTTGCAAAAGAATGCCTGAATGTATGTGGCGATATTTCTTTATTCACGCCGGCAAGCACAGCCTGACGTTTCACCATATTGAATATCGATATACGGCTCAGCCCGGTTCCGTTTTTGTTCAGAAACAGGACATCCTCATATTTCTTGGACGCCGGACAAGGTCGCACTTCAATATATGCCCTCACTGCATCTACAGCCTGCTCCCCCATCGGAACAACGCGCTGCTTGTTGCCTTTCCCGATAATCCGGAGAAAACCGTCATCCAGGAAAGCATCCGATATGCGCACCGAAGATGCCTCCGAGACACGCAGTCCGCAGCCGTAAAGCAATTCAAGGATTGCCCTGTCACGCATTCCGGTCCACTTTGTCCTGTCAACAGACTCCATAATCGACGTAACTTCCTCTATCGACAGAACTGCCGGAAGATAACGTCCGATTTTCGGGGAATCGATTCCGTCACAAGGATTCTCATCCGACTCATTCTCAAGTATGAGCCACCCGAAAAAAGACCGGAGCGAACTCAATATTCTTGCCTGGGTGCGCTTTGTGACAGCAGCCTTCTGAGTTGAACGGAATTCCAGATATTTCTGTATATCGTCCTTGGTTATCAGATTAGGCACTATATCTTCGTTCCCGGTGCTTTCCTTCAGATAATCAATCAGTTCACTGACGTCCGAACAATAAGATACAAGAGTATTGGGAGACATATTGCGTTCTACGCGCAGATACGTCCTGTACCCCTTGAGATATTCTTCAGACGTCGAGAATTTCATCAAATGACTTCGATTTTCTACAATGTAGAATATTTGTGGCAATACTGCAGCATCTGACCCATAAAATCATCCGGATATTCCACTACATAGTCAACCACCTTGCCGTCCTTGACTACCGGAACGATTTCCGGATTGACAAATCCGCCGTACGGTTTCAGACCAAGAGCAGCATAACGGTCACGCACTTCCTTGTGGAGTACAGGATCTATGTCCATAGCGTATTTTTGTATCAACGCCTTGCCTGCTTCATAATCACCCTCCGACTTGATGCGCTGGATTTCAGCAAGAAGTTTTCCGAACAGACCGCGCAGTGCTTCATAGTCATTTACAACGAAATAAGTCTTTCCGTCCCTGACTTTCTTCTCGATTACATTGTCGCTCAAGCCCTGCTCATAGCACCAGGCAGCAATCAGCTGACGGTTCTGCATATGCGCTTCGGTAATCTGACGGCCAAGTTCAATACGGTTGGTCTGAACCATAAGACCGTTGCGGATGTAATTGGAATACTGAGGCTTATATGCTTCCATATTAGGAAGAATACCAAGTTCGACAAGCTTAGGGTCTGCAATATAGTAAAGACCGAACAAGTCTGCGCGGGCTTCTTCAAGCGCAGAAGCGAATTCGCCCATCGCGTTGGCAGAAACTCCCGGCAACAACTGGCCTGAGCCGTGTCCGAGACATTCGTGCAAATCGGTATGAATCTCATCATCGAAGTTGCCGTATTTCCTCTGGGCAGCCTTCTCTTCATCAGAGTATGCGAACTCGTCAAGCACAGACTTAGGCGACTCGTTTGCGGCAGCGTCGTATGCGTGAGTGATATTGGCGATGGTGACTGATTTCGAGCCGTATTCCTTACGAATCCAGTCTGCGTTCGGCAGGTTGATGCCGATAGGAGTTGCAGGATAGCATCCTCCGCCCAAGCAGGTAGCGTCAATGACTTTCGCAGAGATGCCCTTCACATTTTTCTTCTTGAATCTCGGATCTATAGGCGCGTGATCCTCAAACCATTGCGCATTGGCGCTCAACAATTCTGTTCTTGCAGATGCGGCAGAATCCTTGACATTCACCAGGGATTCCCAATACGCCTTGCGTCCAAGCGGGTCATTGTAATCCTCAACAAAGCCGTTTGTAAAGTCAACAATTCCAAGAGTATCAGCGACCCAAGTGATATTGTACTTATCCCAGAGTTTCAAGTCTCCTGTCCTGTAATATTCCTGAAGCTCAGAGATTTCCTTCTTCTGGGTGTCATTCTCTGCCACAGCCTTTGCCTTCTCCAATTCTTCGCAGATCTTCTCAAGTGCAGGACCGTAGATTCCGCCTACTTTCCAAGCTTCTTCGCGGATAACCCCGTCAGCACCCTTAACTACCTTTGTATTAAGACCGTAAGAGATCGGCTGAGGGTCATTAGGGTCAACTATACCTGCATAGTATTTCTCAACTTCGTCTCTGGTCACATTGTCATAGAAATTGACTGAAGAAAGCGCCACGATATCACCCTCCTTTGCAGAAGAACGCCTCTGCGCATACAGATTCTCAGAATATATAACATCCAGAATCTTGTCACACAACGCCCCGTCACCTACAGCCTCCATTAGAGAACGGAAATATTCCTTAGAGCACTCCGGGAAGAACTTGTCTTCCGCATAATGGTGATGTATGCCGCTGCTGAAGAATACGCGCTTCGCATACACCTGGAAATCAGCAAATTCCTTTGAATTTCTGTCTCCTTTATAGTTTTCGAGGATATTCTGAAGGACCTTGCGCACCGCGAGATTGTCCTTGCAGTTCTGATCCCAATAAATATCCCACCCAAACTTTGCCGCTTCGCTGAGGTGATAGATATATTCCTTCTGCTTCAGAGAAAGACGATTCCATCCCGGAATCTGATAACGCATAATCTTGATGTCGGCAAATTCATCGATAAGATATTTGAAATCGCCGTCCGATTTCTTGGAACCGTTACCGCAAGACACAGCCGCAGCTGCAGAAGCCAATGTCAAAAGCATTTTTGTGATATTCTTCATAATTTACAGATTTCATTCAGGTTGAACGCCAGCGCGTCCGGAAAACATCAATATACGAATGAGAACTCGTCAAGATATAGCACAGTACCTTTTCCGCCGGTAAAATAGTCACCATAACGGCTTGATGCCGAGACTATTGCAACAACTGACGGAGTCCTGTCATTCCTGTAATTGATGGTCATATCGAACTCTTTGTATGAGTCCATATATTCATTGAATTCAAAATTCGCATATCCGATGATTGCCGGATCGTTGTCGAAATCAATGAACTGTCCGTCAGAATTTATGACGTGGAAACGTCCCTGGTCGTCAATCGCGCCAGACGGATAGCCGCTCCATTTATTCTTGTCCCAATCCGCCAGAATTATCTGAATCTGACCGACATCCATAGTTCCCTTCAGGTCCTTGTGCGCGTCGTCAGTATTGTCAATCGGAACAGGCTGATAGCAATAATATCCATGCAGGGATTTCGGGCGGCCGGTGAACGGCACACCCCAGGCGAGGTCGGCTCCGTTCATACCTTTAAGTCCGCAGAATTCACCCGTAAAGATGTTTCCGGAGGCGAATTTCACCATAATATATTCGCTGCTGAGTTTCGCGGCACTCTTGCCTGCACCCTCGACTGCCAAGAATGAAGTCTCCGGAGTGGTCGTATTGCGTCCCAGAGCCGCAGTTCCCTTATTGGCTGTCGCCCAGATGGATTTGTCCGAATCCGCCGCATCCTCACCGTAAGCATACCATCCCTTGCCGTTCATATACCAGTTGTCAAATGACATATTGTACAGCTGAGGCCCGGTAACAGGGGTATCCTTGTCTGCATTCACCGCCGTGATTGTCCATTCGTAATCGCGGAATGAATGAAGCATCACTTTCACCGGAGAACTGAGGTCCAGGACATAACCCTTTGAATAGAGGTGCTCCTGCCCTTTGGTGACATCTGTATATTTTATTTTGGAAATTGTCAATGCAGACAGGCTTGTGTCCGCCGGCATCGTCACGGTTATAGTCAGTTTTGAAGTGTTGATTGAAGAACTCACCTGCCCTTCAATTTCAAAGATTTCATATCCCGCAACATCCTTCGGTATCATCAGGTCATTTTTGATGGAACATCCGGCAAAGACTGCGCAAATTATGAGTGATAAAAGTCTAAGTTTCATAGTACCAAAACGTTAACGTTGCTTTCCCAACTGGAAATAATAGTTCACCGCGAAACTTAATCCGAGAAGATTCGGCTTGAATGAAGTGCCGAAATGCGAAAGTGAACTGGTATATACCTGATTCTTAGTCTGTTTCGTATAAGAATAGCTACACTCGAGCACGCTCAACGCCACCTCGAAAGAGAAATTATTGGTCAGGAAGACTGCTACGCCGGGATAAACACCTATGTTGAAAGCGTAAGTGTCAGAGAATGTTCCGTTCTTCTCCTCTCCGTCCATCTGATATGACTTTCCGTAACTCTTTGTACCTCCGACACGGATTTCATTGAACATACCGAACACCTTGCTGCCGAAAAGAGGGACATAGTTTCGCATTGCGAACTGCGCCGTATAACTCTGGCTGCGAAGGTAATGGTTCGACAGGTCGAACGAGTTGTCATCGTCAAGACTTATGGATGCGCTGTCAACGTCAAGGGATGTATAAGAATAACCCAGACGGGCTCCGATCGCGGTATTCTTAGCAATGAAATAAAGCACTGCAGGTGATACTTTTACAGTAGAAAGCGAGCCCTGCATTCCTGTAAGAAGTGACATCATTTCATATCCGACGTCGCCGTTTCCGGCAGAGTAACGGCTATATGACAACGATGCTCCCACTGACATCATTCCTTTAGGAACGAATATGGAACTTGCATCGCCAAGTCCTCGGTCAAATGTCTTCTTAGGTTCGTCCGCCAAAGCTTTCACACATACTGAAAGCATCAAAAACATCAAAACTATTTTCTTCATATCTGATAGAGTTTTCAGGGATAACCTTGAAGGCTGTCCGCTGGAACAATTCTGCTAAATTATCATATTTTTTCCATACCGACAAAAAATGTCTCTTTTTGTACATTTTCGTGCAGTGTCCAAGAAGTGACATATAAGGTTCGTTTTAGGCTTAGCCTCCAGAAAGTCGGCAACTTGAACTTTTTTTTGTAACTTTGTGATGATATGCGCCTAAATGCGCACGAACACAGAATCTATGGCAGAAGAAAAATATGATGGCAGTGCGATCCGCACGCTGGAATGGAATGAACATATCCGCCAGCGTTCCGGAATGTATATAGGACGGCTTGGAAATGGAGACAACCCGGAAGACGGTATCTATATCCTGCTCAAAGAGGTGGTGGACAACTCCATCGACGAATTCGGAATGGGATTCGGAAAGCAGATTCAGATAACGGTGGAAGACGGCTCTGTAACCGTGCGTGACTTCGGACGAGGAATTCCTCTTGACAAAGTCATCGACGCCACAAGCAAGCTCAATACCGGAGGAAAGTTCGACGACAAGAACTTCAAGAAGTCTGTCGGTATGAACGGAGTCGGCACAAAGGCCGTAAACGCCTTGTCTTCAACATTCTACGTAGAGTCATTCAGGGACGGGCAAAGCGCCTGGGCCCAGTTCACGAGAGGCGTGCTGCAGGATTCCGGAAAGAAAGAGAAAGTCAGCGACAAGAACGGTACACTTGTAAAATTCACTCCGGACAAGGATATGTTCGGAAACTACGAGTACAATATGGACTATGTGGAAACAATGGTCAAGAATTACTCGTACCTCAAGAAAGGGCTGGCACTTGTCCTCAACGGGACCATTTACAAATCGGAAAACGGACTTCTGGACCTCGTCAATGAAAGAATGAACGAGACTCCGGTATATCCGCCGATACATTTGGAAGGAGAAGACATCGAAATAGTCCTCACCCACGGAAACAGTTACGGAGAGAATGTTTCATCGTTCGTCAACGGCCAGAACACTAGGGACGGAGGAACCCATCTCGCCGCATTCAGGGAAGCAGTCGCCAAGACGCTCAAGGATTTCTTCAAGAAAGATTATGACCCGCAGGACTGCCGTCAGGGCATTGTCGGAGCCATAAGCATACAGATACAGGAGCCGCAGTTCGAAGGCCAGACCAAGACAAAACTCGGCTCAAACTATATGTGGATAAAGCAGAGCAAGGATGAGGACGGCAACACTGTAATGGAACAGGGCCCTACCATCAGGTCTTTTGTCAACGATTTCATTTCCAGGAACTTGGACAATTATCTGCGCATCCACAAAGAGATTGTTCCGGCGATCGAAGAGAAGATTAAGGCGTCAAAGAAGGAGCGCGAGGAAATCTCCGGCATTCAGAAGAAGACCAGGGAAAAGAACAAGAGAGCCAATGTCTATAACAAGAAGCTCCGCGACTGCCGTTATCATTACTGCGACAAACTCCCTAAGGACAAGATCGAGGAAGGAGAGAAATCCAGCATATTCATCACGGAGGGTGATTCCGCAAGCGGTACCATCACGAAAGTGCGCGATGCCAACACTCAGGCAGTGTTCAGCCTTCGAGGCAAGCCTATAAACTGCTACAAGGAAAGCCGCAAGAAGGTTGCCGAGAATGAGGAGCTTAATCTCCTGATTTCCGCACTCGGAGTGGAAGATGACCTTAAAGATTTGAGGTACAACAACATAATCGTGGCGACCGATGCCGATGACGACGGTATGCACATCAGGATGCTGGTCCTCACATTCTTTATGAAATATTATCCGGACCTCATCAGACGCGGTCATGTGCACATTTTGCAGACCCCTCTGTTCCGTGTCAGGAACAAGAAGGAAACCAGATATTGCTACAATGACGAGGAGAAGGCAAACGCCATCAAGGAATTGAAAAACGGTGTTGAAATCACACGATTCAAAGGTCTTGGTGAAATCTCGCCTCACGAGTTCATTGACTTTATCGGAGATGGTATGAGACTTGATTCTGTCAACCTCGCCGAAGATGAATCCATTGCCAACATAATGGAGTTCTATATGGGCGACAACACCATAGACAGGCAGAATTTCATCCGTCAGAACCTCCGCAGCGAGGAGGAGCTGGAGGATATAAACATCTAAAGTTATGGAAAAGAAACTTTCAGCTTGGGCGCGCTTCTGCGGCTGGATGCTCAAGAAAATGGGTTGGACTACAGTCGGTGGCCCGGCACCTGATAAAAAATGTGTAATATTAGGCGTTCCGCACACTTCTGCGTGGGATTTCATCATATCTTACCTTTTCTACACGCAGTTTGACACGGTAGCCCACGTGATGATCAAGAAGGAATTTTTCAAATGGCCTTTGGGATTTTTCCTGAGAAAGGCCGGCTGCATTCCCGTGGACAGGTCCAGCGCAAGTTCTATGCTGTTCAGCCTTATCAACGAGATGGAAAAAGTGGATACATTCCATCTTGCCATCGCACCTGAAGGCACAAGGCACGCCATCAAGAAATGGAAGACCGGCTACCATATGATAGCCAAGAAGATAGATTGTCCGGTGTATATGGGATACTTCGACTGGAAGACAAAATGCGTGAGCATCGGCAAGAAGGTCGAGTTGACTGACGATGCCAGAGCAGATACCGACAGAATCCAGGCTCTGTACGAGGAGATGAAGATGGAGGGTAAGAATCCTGAAGGATATGTTACACACTGATATCAATCGCGGCTTTTCGCATAAGACACGACAAATATGAGCAACAGTCTATACAGAAAAATCACCACCAACAGGGAAAGTTATATTACCACGCTCGCAAGACTTTTCGACTACGCTACCACCGTCTTTGCAAAAAGGCAGGCGCTCAGCTATATTGACGGCGAGCAGAAATACACATACGGAGAAGTAAAGTCCAAATGTATCGAACTGTCCCATATTTTCTCAAGATATGGGATAAATGCAGGAGACCGAATCGCAATCCTGTCGCAGAATATGCCTCATTGGACTATATCCCTGTTCTCCATTGTGCCGTTCGGACGTGTTGCAGTGCCGATTCTTCCGGATTCGTCCGAAAGCGAGGTGACAAACATACTGTCACATTCCGAGACCAAAGTCATCTTCATTTCCAAAAGGATGATGCCGAAACTGTCGGAGGAGGCAAAGCAGAAACTCACCCTGATAATTGACATTGAGACATTTGAAATAATCCAGAAGGACAATTCCGCGTTCACGTGCGAAGGTTGGGGAAAAGAGCCGTCTCCGGATGATCTTGCGATGGTCATCTATACGTCCGGCACCTCCGGCAAGGCAAAAGGCGTTATGCTGAGCCACAGGAATTTCTGTCAGAATGTCGTGGCCGCATACCACGCGCAGAAAGCCAAGAAAAAGGACAGATGGCTGTCGATTCTGCCTATGTCGCACACGTACGAGATGAGTTTCAGCGTGCTGTATCCGTTCTTCGTCGGAGGTTCAGTATATCATATAAAGAAGCTCCCTACGCCTACGATTCTGGTAGATGCGATGAAGACGATACGTCCTACGATTATGTGTTCTGTCCCTCTCATCATCGAGAAAGTTTACAAGTCCAGCGTTGTGCCGACAGTCGAGAACAGCCGTGTACTTTCGTGGATGAAGCAGCACACGCCGAGATTATTGTACTTTATGGTCGGCAGGCAGCTCTACAAGACATTCGGCGGACGACTGAAATTCTTCGGAATCGGAGGTTCCAAACTTGACTCAACTGTGGAAGATTTCCTGATCAAGGCTAAATTCCCGTACGCCATCGGATATGGACTAACCGAGACAGCGCCGCTGATTACGAATGCCTGTGTCGGAAAGACCAAGGTCGGTTCTATAGGAGTTCCAGCATACAATGTTCAGGTTAAACTCCAGGATGTAAATCCGGAGACTGGCGAAGGCGAGATTATCGCAAAGGGTGACAATGTGATGCTGGGATATTACAAGGACCCTGAAAGGACAAGGGCCGTGCTCACGGATGACGGATGGTTCAAGACTAATGACCTTGCCTGTATGGATGCAAAAGGCCGTTTCTATATCAAGGGCCGTCTGAACAATATGATTCTGGGGCCTTCCGGAGAGAATATTTATCCTGAGGAGATCGAGCAGGTGATCAATCACTTCGGCGGAGTGAATGAATCTCTTGTGATGGAGCGTGACGGCAAGCTGATAGCATTGGTCAAATTCGATGACAATGTCCTCAACTGGGATCAGGCTTCAGAGGACAAGTTCTTTGAGAATCTGCAGGCGAAGAAGAAGGCGGTTCTTGACTATGTGAACAAGCACGTGGGCAAATCGTCCAAGGTCAACACAGTGGAGGTCGTGAAGCAGAATTTCGAAAAGACTGCCACTCAGAAGATCCGCAGGTTCAAGTACAACGGCGCTCACGGTGACGAGGGCGAAATTCCCGGTGCAAAAACCGACAGCAAGGACACTCCGGAATCTCACTAGCCGCCAGGCAGCCGGACATCCGTTCGCAACTCTGCGACTTGCTTCACTCCAGTCCTTCCGACAATCTTAATTTGTCCGGAAAAACGGCACTTTTTGTGGACAAAATGCAGAAAAGACAACATTTGTCCACAAAAACAGGTGTTTTCGTGGACAAATCTCCAATATTCGGAGCGCAGCGACCCAAGGGGTTTGGGGA
>CAVHJF010000027.1:0-34572 GCA_963636275.1 Acutalibacteraceae bacterium
TAAGTCGGGATGATGCGACTCGAACGCACGACCCCTACGTCCCGAACGTAGTGCGCTAGCCAACTGCGCTACATCCCGCTATTCTGCGGCCCAAACTTTACGCAAGCTTGTTGATGTAGAGAGCGATACCGCTCTTGAGGTTGGAAGCTTTGTTCTTGTGGATGATACCAACTTTTGCAAGCTTGTCGATCATCGCATAAACCTTAGGTGCATTAGCTTCGGCAGCTTTCTTGTCTGTCGTGTTTCTAATAGCACGTATTGCATTCCTCGTTGTCTTCGCATAATACTTATTATGCAATCTGTGCCTTTCGCTCTGGCGAATGCACTTTTCTGCAGATGCGTTATTTGCCATTGTTTTTATTTTTTAATATTTAGTAGTGGGTAGGAGAATCGAACTCCTATTGCGAGAATGAAAATCTCGAGTACTAACCGTTATACGAACCCACCAGACTAACCTTCAAATCCGCATAAGAAATTCAAAGGGATTGCAAAGGTATGTATTATTTTCTAATCCGCAAAATATTTTCTCTTACAGCGGTGAATTTTTCTTTTATTCCGATTGCTGAGAATCGGTCTTGTCCCATTCAAAAGAATACAATATAGCCTCCACCTGCCTGAGGTATTGACGTTTATCATATTTAGGAGCATATACGAAGCCGTCCAGGACTATGATATCCTTTCCGTCCCTGCTGTAGAATGAATGTGACACAAACGGGCCGCCCATAAAATCCCCATAAACTTCCCACAAACCTCTCGTTTCGGCGAACTGCCTGCCTCTGAAGCGCATAAACTGAACCTCCGGCGTAGCCACTTCATTGGTAATCATATATGTATTGTCAAACATTCCAGGGACATACTTTTTCAAGAACTCATTCCTGCGCGCTATGATATTCGGCTCAGTAAAATTCTCCTTAGCTGAAGCAGGGTATTTATAGATAAACACGCCCTGGGTGGTGTACTGCTTGTCGTCTGAAATCCAAATGAAGTCATCCGTCTTCTTCCTGACCTTGTACCCCATAGGGAAATATGCAGTGCCGCCAGTCATCTCTTTAACAACCGGAGCCACACCCTCAGCCGGATACCTCTTGGAGTTATTGATAATTCTGTCACGCTCAGCCTGTTCGATAGCATTCACTATACGTTCTCCGTTCTTGGAAAGAATGACAGCTGCGGAATCAGCGCAAGTAGCGGAAATCTGAATAATGCACTGAGGATATGCCCATCTGTCGTGAGCATACATAACTCCGCTTTTCTGAATATCCGACGCGATGTTGAAAATCACGATATTTCTGTGGATTTTGAACAGGTCCGCAAAACCGGTAGTCGGCACATTCACGACAGAGAAAAGCGGCTCTCTCTGGGGTAGGAACGGATAATCCGCCGCCAAGATCTCCCTGGCCGTACTTCCCAGATTGTCATCCCAGTCGCTCTTGTTCATAACCACTATCACCTCACCGGCCTTTCCGCTCACGTTCGGCAACAAAGGCTTGTCAGAACCGCCACAGGAACATATTGAAACAATGACACTTACAAGTGCAAGAATTTTATAAAAGCTATATTTCATACCAACGTGTTTTTCAGTCACAACTTTCGTCAACAGATAATCATACTCTGTCAAAGATAATCACTTTTCATTCGTAGCCCGACAATATTCGGAACAAAGTTACTCAGCCGTCCGTTCACATATATTTACCTGAGCAGTCTGCCAATATCATTGCCGAAGGCGAGAATCATTATCGCGAACAGAATGAACATTCCCAATATCTGCGCAACCACCATAAACCTGTCGCTCGGCTTACGCCCGGTAATCATCTCACATATAAGGAACAGCAGATGTCCGCCGTCAAGTCCCGGTATAGGAATCAGATTCATCACGCCAAGCATTATTGACAGCATCGCCAGCAGATTTATGAAGATGAACCAGTTCCACTGCGAAGGGAACACCTGCCCTATGGCTATGAAACTACCGACAGACTTATAAGCACCAGTACTTGGCGTAGCGACCAGCTTAACGTCACGGACATAGCCGGACACCATATTCCAGGCATATTCCAGTCCGGCAGGTACGGCCTGTGCCAGCGTATAAGAGCGTTTCTGCACACCCGGCACCATCAACGCGACCCCGACCCGACCCGAAGAGTCCACCTGTAGAGGCATTGTCAACGTATCCGCCCCGCGGACAACTTCCGCATGGACACGCATTCCGGCTTTTGTCGAAAGAATCTTCCACGCATCCTGCACATAGCCCACCGACAACGAATCCAAGGCGATAATCCGGTCTCCCCTCTTCAAATCAGCTCCGGCGTTTACAGAACCTGTCGTCAATGAATCTACCGCGAAAGGTATTGCCAGAGAAAACATTCCCGGAGTATCCAACACCTTGCTTATCATCGAGTTGTCAATATACAGAAGCACAGTATCCTGTCCCCTCAGCACCTCAGCAGTCTTTACAGACCGTCTCGCCAGATCTGCCTGCAGCATAGAGAAGTCCTCCGGCTCATAGTCGTCGAATTTCAGGATACGGTCACCCGTCCTGAAGCCCATCTCATACGCCAATTCATTGACATATACGTTATTGTCTTTATTGCTCAGGTAATCATTCCCCCAAGTGTAGAGCATAACTATATATAAGGTAATCGCAAGCAGGAAGTTGAAAAGCACTCCGCCCGCCATCACGAGCGCACGCTGCCACACCGGCTTGGAACGGAATTCCCACGGCTGCGGGTCTTTCAGAATCGTCTCCACGTCCAGAGACTCGTCTATCATTCCGTTTATCTTACAATATCCGCCTATCGGAAGCCAGCCGATACCATATTCAGTATCAGCATCTTTCATTTTAGGGAAAAGCCGTGTAAACCAACGGGATGTCTTCGTGCTGAAGAGCTTTATCCCCCCGGCATCAAAGAACAGAAAGAATTTGTCAACCTTTATTCCGAAAAGACGAGCAAAAGTGAAATGCCCCAGTTCGTGAATCACTATCAGAACCGAAAACGCAATAATCACCTGCAGAATCTTCATCAAAACTGCCATTTCAATACACCATTAATCATTTACGCCCGGAGCACATCGCGCGGGCTTCCTCGAAGACCTCCTGATTGCACAGAATCAAGTCTTCAACGGACGGCTTCCCGTCAAATTTCACACCAGACATACATCTGCCGATAATCTCCGGAATATCATAGAACCGTATCTCGTCCCTTAAAAACGCAGCCACAGCCGCTTCATTCGCCGCATTCATCGTGCAAGGGACATTTCCGCCCCTCCCGATTGCATCGAAAGCCAGCTGGAGACAGGGGAACTTATCCATATCAGGTTTCTCAAAAGTCAGGGCACCGAGCTCAGAGAAATCTATCTTTCTGTTGTTCAGCGACAATCTGTCAGGAAAACTCAATGCGAGCTGAATAGGCTCACGCATATCGGGGTGTCCCATCTGGGCAATCACCGCCCCGTCCTCGAATTCCACCATAGAATGTATTATGGACTGAGGATGAACCACTATATTTATATTCTCCGGAGCCACGTCGAAAAGCCAGCGGGCCTCTATCATCTCAAAGCCCTTGTTCATCATAGTCGCTGAATCTATCGTGATTTTCGCGCCCATTGTCCATTGCGGATGCTTCAGAGCCTCATTTTTCGTGGCCGATGCTATTTTTTCCTTTGACCAAGTACGGAATGGACCGCCCGAAGCCGTCAGATGAATTTTCACCGGCTTGTTGTCAGTAGCGCCTAGCAGACACTGGAAAATAGCCGAATGCTCAGAATCCACCGGCAATATCGGAGCGTTATACTGCTTCGCCAACTCGGTCACGACACTTCCTCCGGCAACGAGTGTTTCCTTATTCGCAAGTGCTATTATCTTGCCAGACTTGATTGCGGAGACGGTAGGCCTGAGACCACTGAAGCCCACCAGAGCGGTGAGGACGATGTCCACCGAATCCGCCTGCACCAGATCGCAGATGGAATCCATACCGGAAAACACCTTGATATCGTGCGGCTGCAACGCGTCAGCGACCTCTTTATATTTGGATTCATTACAAATGACCACCGCGTTCGGACGGAACTCAAGAGCCTGTTCAATAAGCAGTTCAGAACTGTTGTTTGCCGTCAGCAGTTCAACCTCGAACAAATCGCTGTGCTGTCTTACGACATCCAGAGCCTGCTTTCCGATAGAGCCTGTGGAGCCAAGTATCGCTATATGGCGTTTTCTACTGTAATTCATTAGAAATTAATGTATTTAGTCGGATCGACAGCATCTCCCTTATACCAGAGCTCGAAATGAAGATGATCGCCCGTGGTAAGCGACCCGGTGTTGCCGACCAATGCTATAGGCGTTCCTGCAGATACCTTGTCACCTGTTTTCTTCAGCAGTTTCTGATTGTGCTTATATACGGAAACCATATCGTTGGAATGCTGTATCTGTATGGAATACCCCGACTCATCACTCCAGCCGGCGCCGATGACAGTCCCGTCCAGAATTGACATCACGACCGAATTTGCGGGAGCCGTTATATCGATATAAGGATGAAGCAAGCGGTCATATCCCTGGGAAATCACACCTTTTAGCGGGGTGAAGAAATGCATTCCCTCGATAGGAAGCACCCTCTCACGTCCGGCCGTCAAACCGAACCTCTCCTCATTTTTCACATTCTCGCGCAGGAGCGAATCCTTGCTTTCCAACTCCCTCTTTGCCGACGCCGTAAGCTTACCGTCCACGACAGATGTGCTTATCACGCTGTCGATGGAGACAGGGCTTGCCCCGTCCATCACCTTCTTGAGGTTCTCGGTATAGAACTTCCAAGTATATATCACATTCTCGAGGGAGTCTATTTTCAAGGCGTTGTTGATCGCCGCGCGCTTGGTATGGGCGTCAGGATAGCCCGGAATGAATGTCCTGAGCGGGGTGTAGGCAATCAGGGAATAAGACACCGCCACAATCACCGTTATGACAGAAATCACCGCGAGGAACAACGTAGTCCTGTTGAATCGCATAACCCACAACTGCTTGTGAGTCAAGTCATCAATGATTGATATTCTGAAATGCTCCACTTGCGGGCCTTTTGGTGATTTTTTGGATGCCATCCGGGATTCAAGCGTTATTAAAATATTTGCTAAATTTGCACGTATGGACAGGATAATAGGAATAGATTATGGCAGGAAAAGAACTGGCGTCGCCGTCAGTGATCCATTGCGCATATTCGCGTCCGCCCTGGAAACCGTACAGACTGCAAAGATAATAGAATATCTCAAAAAATATTCTGAGGGAGAAACGATTATAAGATTTGTAGTCGGCTATCCCATCAATATGAACGGGCAACCTTCTGAGGCTGCAGCAGATGTTGACATCTTCCTGAAACAGCTCGCAAAGGCATTCCCCGATATCCCGGTATCACTTGAAGATGAGCGTTTTACATCCGTCCTGGCACACAGGGCTATGATTGACGGCGGAATGAAGGCTTCAGACCGCAGAGACAAGTTCTCCGTGGACAAAATAAGCGCCGCCATCATCCTCCAGGGCTATCTGGACCGCAATTCTAACTCTCCTGCCGCTGGCACATCTTTTGCGGCAATGTCCGCGCCTTTGCCGGAGACATTGTCAAGGAAAGTTTCCGGAAAACAGCATCGTAAAAAATAACTCGGCATCTGCTTGCTACGTTAAAAAAATACTGATTTACAATATGATACAACCTATATATCTCTATGGCTCGGAAGTTCTCAGAGCCAAAGCTGAAGACATTGACTTAAACGACAAGGAAGGCATCGCAACTCTTGTCCAGGACTTGAAGGACACCCTCAAACATTCTGACGGATGCGGGCTTGCAGCACCTCAGATCGGAGTGAGCAAGAGGGCTCTTATCGTTGACGGCACGGGAATGACCGATGTATATGATTATCTGAAAGACTTCAAGCGCACTATGCTCAATCCGGTGATTCTGGAAGAGAGCGAAAAGGAGAACGAGTATTCAGAAGGCTGTCTCAGCATCCCGGGCGTATATTGCGAAGTACGCAGGCCGGCATCTATGACCGTCGAATATTACAACGAGAACGGCGAGAAAGTGACAGAGACATTCGACAAATTCGCCTGCAGAATGGTGCAGCATGAGATGTCACACCTTGACGGGGATATGTTTGTCGATCACGTCGCCCCTATCAGGAAGAAAATGATTTCCAAGAAATTACAGAATATTGCCAAAGGCAAGGTTTCCACACACTATAACACTAAAATCAAATAGTTATGAGCGCATTTCACGCATACGACATAAGAGGCATCTATAATGTCGATTTAGATAAAGACTTGGTCTATAAAGTCGGTTATTTCATTCCTAGACTGCTGAAAGCGGATAAAGTGCTTGTCGGAAGAGACTGCAGAAAGTCATCCGATGAGATGCACGATTACCTTATCAAAGGTATTACGGACGCCGGAGCGGATGTTTATGATATCGGACTGAGCACAACTCCGATGGTATATTTCGGAACCGCGAATTACAATCTCAAAGCTTCCGTGCAGATTACCGCATCACATAACCCGAAGGAATACAACGGAATGAAAGTATCCTGCGAATATGCACTGCCAGTAGGATACGACACAGGTCTGAGCCAGATAGAGGCCTGGATCAACAACAATGAGCCGACACCTGTTGCAGAAAAGCGAGGTGAGGTTCATCTGAAGGACCTGCACAAAGAATATCTGGACTTCCTTCTCAAATATAAGGTGGACTTCAGCAGTCTTAAAATCGCTTTTGACCTGTCCAACGGAATGAGTACACTGTTCGCGAAAGAAATTTTCGGTGACGAGCCGGAATATATCTTCGACACTATGGACGGGACATTCCCGAATCACGACCCTAACCCTCTGGTTCCCAAGAATATCGTAGCGCTGCAGGAGCTTGTGAGAAAGACTGGCGCCGATGTGGGTGTCATCTATGACGGAGATGCCGACAGGGCAATGTTCGTTGACGAGAAGGGCAATTTTGTCTCTCCCGACCTTATGATTGCGGTGCTCGGACATTATTTCATTGAAGAAAGACACGAACCGGGAATCGTAATCCAGGATATCCGCAGTTCAAAGGCCATCGGGGAATATCTGGAGCCTATGGGAGCCACTATGTACACTTGGAAGGTGGGCAGAGCCAATGCCGCACGCAAACTTCGTGAGTTGGGCGGTGTCTGGGGTGGAGAACTTGCCGGGCACTACTATTTCAAGGATTTCTTCTATTCAGACAGCGGTCTCTTGGCGTCCATTCTCGTATTGAGAGTGCTCGTCACAATGAAGAAGAAGGGTCTGACTCTCAGCCAGATAATAGGCAATATCTCTCACTATCAGAGCTCCGGCGAGGTGAACTTCAAGCTGGAAGCAAAAAAAGAAGCTATGATAGCGGTCAAAGAACATTTTGAGGCAAAAGAGAAGCCTGTCAAAGTGATGGATTTCGACGGATATCGTGCGGAATTCCCTGACTGGTGGTTCAATATCAGGCCATCAAACACGGAGCCATATCTCAGATTCATCTGCGAAGCAAATTCAAAAGAGCTTCTGGACGAAAAGGTCAACGAAGTGAAGAATATACTCAAGACACAGTTCAACGCCGAATTCTGATTTTCTAAAGGATTAACAGTAGAGCTGTCCAAATATACAGGAGACGGGTGGCTCAGAAGTATTTCTAGTCACCCTACTTTTTAAACGAAATATAACAATGACGAAAAGCCACGAGAACATACTTAAAATCACAGCAATGCTTGCCGGTGTTCTGTTTGCCGGAAAAGCTAACGGACAGGACACATTGATGACTATGAGCAGGGCCTCCCTATTGGTGCCGCGCACTGCACTTCAGCCGGTGAAATCCATAGACCCGTCATCTGCAGTGCCTATTGACACTTTGGACACCGGAAATCCTGCCGTGAAGATATTGCTGATGGAAGACTACACTTGGAAATATTACAAAGATCCGTCAGTCACTTCACAGTCTGACATATTCACGACCAATTGGAACGAGGAATATCCTAATCCATACAGAATGGAGTTGAAGGACTTGCAGAATGACATTTCACTTTGGCTTGTGGATTCTCTGAGCGAATATCATTGTCCTTATCAGACAAAAGTATATTCTCCTTTCGGCTATCGTCACGGACGCAGACACATGGGAGTCGATCTCCCGCTGAAAACAGGAACACCTGTTGTGGCCGCCTTCACTGGAAAAGTCAGATTGTCAAAGTATTACAAAGGATTCGGCAACCTTGTAGTTATCCGCCACGACAATGGTCTCGAGACATTCTATGCACACCTTTCCAAACGACTTGTCAATCCGGGAGACTGGGTTACCGCAGGTCAGACTGTCGGCCTTGGTGGCTCCACAGGACGTTCTACCGGAGCGCATCTGCATTTTGAGACAAGGTATTGCGGTTTCGCATTCGACCCTCAATGGCTTATCAATTTCGAGACGGGAACATTGAGACACAGGCTGTTCATATTGAAGAAGAGATTCCTGGACGCAAGCAGCAAGTATATTCCCGAAAGCGATGAGGAGGATTACCTCATAATGAAGGAGGATTCAACATATTATGCCGCACGTGCCGCAGAGCAGGAGCTCAAGGAGAAAGAAGCCGCACGTAAAGCTGCGGAACTCGCTAAAGCACAATATCATAAGATCCGTTCTGGGGATACTCTGGGTTCGATTGCCGTGAAATATCACACAACAGTGAAGAATCTTTGCGCCCTCAACGGAATCACAACCAAGACCACATTGAGAATCGGAAGATCACTCAGGGTCAGATAACGGCCAGTTGAGTATATCCAATTCTTCCGGAGTGTATAGGATGGAATCTATGAAGTCCGGCGCGGTGTGGGCCAGCACGATGAATGCCACCAATGCGGTGACTGTCAATGCTATCAGAGCCACCATCACCCAAAGGAGTATTTTCCATCCTGTACCTGCGTTCGCATTTTCAGCTGCATCTGCAGCACCTCTGTTGCCGTCCGCAACACTTGTGTTTCCATCCGTAACGACGTCAGGGTTTTCTGTTTCGCCGTTCGCTACTGATTCAACGCCATCTGCTGTAGAATCAACCTCACTCTCTGCAGGTGTTTCGTTTACGTTTACAGCTACACTGGCAGTCGGGGTTTCATCCGTCGTCGCAGCCTCCGCACTGTCAACCGAAGCCCCGACAGGCGCCTCAGTCTGAACACCATCTGCCGAAACATCAGATCTTAACCCAACTGAAGAGACAGCTGTCGTCTTATTGTCGGCTGGAGATTCTTTATGAGATTCGGCTGATTCCGCATCTGTGTCGTTAACTGGTGTCGCAGTGTCAACGTTTCCAACAAGAGTCTCTACGGGGTCTACGGCACCGCTATCAGAAGTTGCAGACACACTCGGACTTTCAGATTCCGGCGCGGCTTCTTCTGGATTAAGAATTGAACGCAATGCTGACATAGTCGCCGATACCTCAGCCGGAGACTCCTCGTGAGTCTTCAGTGAGACCGGCTCTAGTCCGAACCCTTCAGGATAAATATCCAGATCTTCATCCGCGACAAAGAAGAAATAATTCTCTTTCGTAGCCCTCAACTTACCAAGTCCGGGGAATATCACCACCTTCTTGGATTCCAGGACATTGCGCAATTCCGACAAGAACTCCGTCAAAATTTTGGAAGCCGTCTCGATATCAAGTTTATTGCATTTCGCATAGAAATCCACCAAAATAGTACTGTTTTCGGAGATTTTATTCCTGAAACTCAAACGCTTATACGGCGGATTGATTGTGAAGCCCCTGTCAGAGAAAGTTGCAGGCACATATTCAGCGACAAAAGAGCCGACACCTGGCAATGCGACTTCATCATTGTCAAGAATCAGTTCCTTGACCATTTTCGACAGGAGATCGATATCCATAAATTCGAGTTTCTTGTTAATTTTTCAAATGCGACTTGACAAAGTTAGCAAAAAAACGAAAAAAAATTTGCAGAGAAAATATTTTGTTGTACCTTTGCAATCCCGAAACAAAACAACGGGTAAATTCCTGAATAGCTCAGTTGGTTAGAGCATCTGACTGTTAATCAGAGGGTCCCAGGTTCAAGTCCTGGTTCAGGAGCCAAAATAACGGCACTAGCCGATAGCTTGGGAGCATAGCTCAGTTGGTTCAGAGCGTCTGCCTTACAAGCAGAGGGTCGGGGGTTCGACTCCCTCTGCTCCCACTCAAGAAAGATGATGGCTTTTCAGTCATCATCTTTTCGTTTCATCCACTAGCCCCCACGCCGAGCCCAAAACATTTTCATTGTTTATACTGAACTAAATTCCTATATTTGAAAGTTCACAAACGTCTCTGAAGACGGGCAATGCAAAAACCTGAAAGCCAAGCCATCTCCGGAGCAAAACAAAACAGACTATGAGTTATTGTTCTAAGTGCGGAGCGCAAATTCCGGAAAACGCAAGATTCTGTCCTAAATGCGGCAAAGAGGTAGCTGCATCGCCGCAGCCGCAGCCGCAAAACGCCGGTTATCCAAATACTCGGAGAGTAAACAAGGAAAAGGAAGACCGCTGGGTTATAACATTGGTATTCTGTGCAATTTTCGGCTATTTGGGCATCCACCGGTTCTACACCGGGAATATCGCCACAGGGGTTCTGATGCTATTGACAGGCGGAGGATGCGGAGTATGGTATCTGATCGACATCGTGATGATTGCCTGCAACACATACACGGACGGCGAAGGCAAAACATTGAAATAGACTCAAGCCTGACATACTGACTAATAACATATAACAACTATGAAATATTGCACTTACTGTGGAACCGAGCTTCAAGATGAAGTGAAATTCTGTCCGAATTGCGGAAAGCCCTTGGAAACAGAACACGGCGAGTCGTTTGCACCGCTAAACGAACCGGAGGCACCGGCTTACCGCCCTGCATCTCCCGTATATCCAAGCCAGACGAGCAGAGTCTGTCCTCCGACATATCTGCTGTTTTCGATTTTGACAATGTTATTCTGTTGCCTGCCTTTCGGAATTGTAGGACTCATCAATTCTGCCAGCGTCAACAGCAAGTTTGACAGCGGCGACATCGAGGGCGCGGAGAAAGCAAGCCGTAACGCCAGAACCTGGAGCATCGTGTCATTGTGTTGCGGACTTCTGTGGATAGTCATTTACATTGTTTTTGTGATCATCTGTCTCTTTACCGGCAGCACAGACTATCTGTTCGCCTGATGGTCGTAAATAAACGTGAATAGGACTTCTATAAAGAAAATACTGCTGCTCTCAATTTGCATATTGGGGGCGGCAGTACTCATATTTATTTTTTTCAACTTCAATCCGGAAAACAGCAATCTGTTTCCAAAGTGTATTTTCCTTCAGCTGACCGGATACAAATGTCCCGGATGCGGTTCACAAAGAGCCATACACAGCCTGCTTAACCTTCATATCGCCGAGGCCTTCAGATACAATGCTCTGCTAGTGTCAATGATACCGCTCATAGTATTGATATGCCTCGCTGCCATTCTGAGAAGAAGGCTTCCAAGATTCTACAACCTCCTCAACCGCACTCCATTTATCATTCTCTTGCTTTGTCTCACCATCCTCTGGTGGATTCTACGCAATATATTCAATTGGTAGGACTTCAAAAAGCCATCAGCCGTTATCTACCATAGCAAGCAGCACGGAGTTCCAAAAGAACTCTTACTCAGCCAGTTCCGCATCGTGAGAAACATCAATTTTTTCTCAAAAAAAGCACTGAGAATCAGAAAAATACATTACCTTTCGGAATAGACCACATTAACACTCACAACTGATATGAATAAGATTAGCCGGATATTAGCCTTAGCTAGTATTGCCTTATTGTACTCTTGCTCAAAAGAAATAGAAGACAATCCGGAGATGCCTGATGGGTATCCGTTTCCTGGACAAATCTATTTTTTCTGTGGTGAAGATGCGGTGACCGAAGCTCACAACTCGACGTTGACCATACCATCTGACACGGAAAGATTAACGCTGGACCTGTTGTCCTATGGGCTTGAATCAATAACAAAAATAGGTGGTTCTGAATACATAAACGCGGAAGTTCAAAAATTCGCTATACCGCCTGACATTAAATACTATTATAACACAGTTGGCAATCCGTACTACAAGTTTTACAGATACAGACAACCTGTCACTTTTCTGTTTTCTGATGATGGCGATTCCATTGAGCCGCTGACCGCAACATTTCGAATCAACTCAATAGGTTTCAATGGTTGTTATGCTGACATAACAATTATCAAAGAGAAAAATAAATAGCTATGAAACGAATATTTATACTTCTATCTATATTATGTTGCTCCGTGATTTTCGGATGCACAAAAGATGACACACCGGACTACCGAAACATATATCTCAAATGTGGAGACTACAGCATAATGGAGGAGGGCAAGTGGAGCATTTATGCATTCTATCAGCAGGGGGAAGTGAGTATCGACCTCATATCCAGTGGCATTACAAAAGTAACAAGGATCAGCGGAGAAAAGGAAATAAGACTCGTAAATGATGAGTTCCCGCTATCACTGGAAGACGCGGAAGAATACTACATTCCAGGGCAGAACGGACAAAAAATGTATGTGCAAACACTGACATTCAAGCACACCGTGAATATGTATAGAGATAGGCACAGGACAGCGACTTTCAGAGTATATTCCAAAGACGGACTCGCCGACATCATCATTGACCAAGAACCGAATTGGGTTCCTAGAGTTTAACATATTCCGGGGCAAATGACGCATAACACTACGATATTTTCAGGTCTTATCGCCGTTATTGGTGTCTTTCTATCTTCTTGCGAACAGGTAATACCGTTCCCGGATATGGGAGTAAAGGAGCAATTGTGCCTGCGTGGAGTCATTGGAGACAACAATTCCGACATAATAATTCAGAAATTGCATCCGATTACCTGGCAGACTCCAAATATCGATGAGGCCGGCTTCAAGGCTGACTTGGATATGACTGTCAACGGAGAAAATGTTTCCGTTCTATGCCGGAACGACAGCACCTTTTCTCACTTCTCGACAGAAAGGACCTTCAAAGAGGGCGATATCGTTTCCATAAAGGCCTCCTCGGAAGACGTACCGGACATTTCAGCAACTGTAACCATCCCCAAAACGCCTGTGATTGAGAATTGCTCGGTTTCTGATACGGAAAGCGGTGGTTTCCGAACGTGTTCTCTGTCAATGTTGAATACTTCTGAGGATTCTGAATACGGATATACGTTTTCCTCTGAAGTGGAATATAGCATATCTGTCTATAAAAACGATGTTTACGCTTATTCCAAAACCGAATTCTACGAATCAGGAATGGAGTCAGGCAGCAACGATTCCGACTTGTCGTATAGACTGTTTAAAATCTACACTACAGGTAAGAATACTCCTGAAACAATAACTGCGTCTAACAAGATGAGCATATCAGGCAGTTCCACAGCATTAGTGGACGGCGATGTAATCCGAAGTGAATATACTGCAAAAAGAATAAGATTTCACATTATGCGCCTTTCTCCGGAGCTTATGCTTTGTGCCAGATACTCAACATATTCCGGAGATACGTCCCTCGATTCAGACATCGCTTTCAGCACCCCTATTGAATACACCAACATCAACGGAGGCAAAGGGTATCTGGGTGCCGTATCCAAAACTTCATCTGAATGGATTGAACTATGAGACTGCTCAGAACAATTATAATTACGGCCGTGTCATTACTGCAGGTTCTTCAAGCCTCAGCCCAGACGCAGGACGGACGGCGCAACAGTCTATATAAGACAGATACGCTGAAATCTTCGCTTATAGTGGAAGATATCCGCAAAGCCGGGAAATCTACTCAGACCGGATACCTCAAACTGATTCAGGATGATTTCACATTCAAGTCGGTATTGAATTCTCCCGACGTGCTGAAAACATTGCAGATGCTGCCCGGCGTAGCGTCAGGCACAGAGATGAAGTCCGACCTGTATGTAAGAGGCGGTACAGGATATGACAACCTCTATCTTCTAGAAAATGTTCCAATCTATCAGCCGGGGCATTTTTTGGGAATGTTCTCTGTGTTCAATACTGATATGTTGAGCACAGTGGATTTCTTCAAGAGCGGATTCCCGGCAGAATACGGAGGCCGTATATCTTCCGTGACTGATGTCCACATCAAAGAAGGAGACCTCAACAAAAAGAACAGCCTTTTTTCCATAGGCGTAACGGACGGCCGATTTATGATAGACGGGCCAATGACAAAAGGCAAATCTTCCTATTGCATAGCTTTCCGGCAAGGTTGGGTGGAGGCATTTCTGCGTCCTATGCTCGGACACTTCAATGTTGACGCCGCATATTACTCCAGTTCGATGACGAAAGAAGGAAATTACGCCTTCAGTGATCTTGACGCCAAATTAACCTGGAGGCTGTCCGCCACAGACAAGGTAACCCTGAACTTGTTTGCGAGTTATGATTTCATGAAGATGACCAAAAGCAGCAAATCATATTATGATGACAAATATGGAAATTCCAGGTGGGGTAATGCTGTAGCATCGGCGACTTGGCATAAAACCTTGACGCCGGCAACCAAATTCTCTTTGACAGGATACGTTTCTGACGGACTGTGTGACATATACAGCAATCGCAAGCATTTTGTAGTCAACAAGACTGAGCACGTCAAGACAGACAATTACACAGGGACTCTGGATGCCGGAGTGAAACTGAATTCAACAAGCATACTGGGATGGAACACATTCACTTATGGTCTCTCAACCGGATTCAGAAGATATGTGGCAAAAAGAAAGGATGTCACTGAAACAACCGGAAAGAATTACCACGAAATCGATGTTGACAGATTTGACAAAGGCTTGAATGCTGCAGAATTGGCAATTTTCGCAGAAGACGAAATAAATCCGACACGCTGGTTTTCGGTAAGCGCCGCCTTGAGATACCAATTGTTCATCACATCCGCCAGAACATATAACTTTCTCGAACCCAGGGCCGCCGTCTGCCTGAAGCCATTCAAGGCATTATCTTTCAAGATGTCATATTCGAGGATGAATCAGCCGGACCATCTGTTGTCATCTTACCTGCTGGACCTGCCGGGCAACTTCTGGATGCCTTCCACAAAGAAGATGAGCCCGCTTATGTCAAACCAATATTCCGCCGAACTTGATTTCAGACCGAACCGGACTTGGTATGTCTCTTTATCAGGATTTTATAAGGACTTGAAGAATGTCATAGAATATTTCGGACAGCCAAGCATATCTCCGAGCATAGACACTTGGGAGACAGCATACGAGCAAGGAAAAGGCAGAGCCTACGGTGCGGAGTTCTTTGCAGAGTTCAGAAAAGGAAAATACGACTTGTCGGCCTCTTACACCCTGTCTTGGGCAGAAAGGAACTTTCCACAGTTCAAATCCGGCTGGTATCCAGACCGATACGACAACAGGAATAAGATTTCCGTAAATCTCATATACAAGGCCCACGAACTGATAAACATATATGCTAACTGGACTTACCACACCGGAAACAGACTAAGCCTGAAGTCATACTATGTCCCGGACAAATATGTGGACGATCTGGCTTTATATGACATCAACGGAAGCGCATCGCCAAACAATTATCAGTTCCCGGCGTACCACAGACTCGATATCGGAATCGACTTCAAGGCGACCAACCGCAAGGGGCACGATTATCTGGTGAGCTTCGGATGCTACAATGTCTATGGCCGCAAAAATCCGATGTACGTAACGCTGGAGCCATACGCATACGGCGGGTATGCACTGCGCCTCACATCTGTATTCCCGGTTCTACCGACATTCAGATATACGATGTTCTTCTAGGCAAGAAATCACTAACTCTCAACGTCAACTTTCCCGACATAGATTGCCGGCCGGCAAGTCATACATTTGAGGCTTTGAATGTGCATTTGGCTTATCCTACTACGTGCAAAATAGGTAGAATTACTTATTTGAAAAATGTCCGTACACGCACATATTTGCACAAACTACATGCAATATGAAAAAGACAGCACTTGTAACTTTAATAGCCACTCTCGTGGCGGTCACCCCGTCCATGGGACAGAATTTTCTTAACAAGATGAAAAACACAGTTCAAAACACAGCATCAGCCAAGACGCAGAGCACAACCTCTGCTGAGGAGAGTTCCGGAAAGATATATTATGTCTCCGCATCCGGCAGCAACCGCAACGACGCACTCACCCCTTCAACGGCCGTGAAAGACCTCCAGAAAGCCATAGACCTTGCCGAGACGGGCTCAACAGTCCGCATCGCGGAGGGGAACTACTTGGGAAAACTCGACCAGGGTTACGTGGAAGTAAAGAAATACCTCAGCCTAGTCGGCGGGTGGAACAGCGACTTCACAGAGCGCAACCCATTGAAACACATCACTTCCATCCGGCCGGGCGCGACTCAGACGGGCACATCCGGAAGCCACGCCAGCCTCGAAGTCTATGTCCGGGGAAACAGCAATGGAGTGGTGCTGATTGACGGGATTGTTTTCGACAAGGGCGAGTACAATAGTTACTGCAGCTATGCCCCTGACGATGCCCGCACCGGCTCTCCGGAGGGCTGCGAGACCGGACGTCTTCTCATCGAGGGTGAGAATCCTCCCGTACCAAAGGTGGGTGGAGCTCCTATCGGGAAGCCTCTGCTTAGGGGCGATGTAGAAGGCCAGGTCACTGTACGCAACTGCGTCTTTGTCAACGGCTACCACTTCGCCATCGAGATGGGCTGCATAGCCGGCCACTTCGACATCTGCAACAATGTCTTTGTCGCAAACAGAATGTCCGCCTGCGAAATCCGCGGAATGAGCCCAGACCAGAGCAAAAGTTCGATGGATTTCCACGACAACACCGTCCTTTTCACCTGGTGCCGCACCAAGGTTCAGGAAAGTATGGGAGTGGGATTCAGGTTTATGACCGGCATCCAGAAGGTGAATGTGCGCCACAACATTTTCGGATGCTCAAATCTCGGAGCTGTGGAACGCACTTTCACTGACCAGACAGCCGCAAAGGAGGCAGCGCGCGAGACCAATGTTACCGACAATCTCTTCTTTATGAACCGAAACAATATGATTTCAGGGGCAGCGGACCTCGTCCTCCCTTCAGGCGGCGGGAAATGGCTTTTCCTCTCGGCTGCACAGTTCGAGGACGCGGAGCAGCTCAAGGAGTATGAGGGCAACAGGGAGATGGAGTCGAACGAAGCTTTCATAAATGCCATAGACCCAGCTTATCTCAAGGGCTATATGGGCCTGAACATCAAGTCATCTTCAAGTTATGACCCTTCTTCCGCAGCCAACCAGGTCAACCGACTTTTCGGTATGAACCAGCAGGGCACGGAGACTGTGCGGGCTTCGATGTTCGCCAACCGCTACCCGTGGCAGAAGACGCTTGACCTTTTCGGTGCTGTGGAGGGCTATGGAGCGCAGATTCCCCAGTAGAAACAGTCTTACCCATAGATAAGTAAGTCAGACACTTGCAAATTTATCTCTATTATTCCCTTGTTAAAGTCGTTCCGAAGCCAGTTATGGCGCTTTCAGCAGTCATTTGAGCAGAAAGATTATGGAATACCGTTAGCAAGGGATAATAGGAATCAGATTTCGACATCGACTTTTCCGACATAGACAGCCGGGCCGGTAAGCCATATATTCGAGGCTTTGAAGCCGGAAGACAGCGAGGGCGTAAATTCGACAGACAGATCCGCTATCCTTGCGTGCACCTTGACCGACACGCTGCTGCTATCTTTGTCAACTGCATTACCGGCAAACCAATAAGCCAATGATGACGCAACGATTCCCGTCCCGCAGGCAAGAGTCTCATCCTCAACACCTTTCTCATACGTTCTAAGGCGTATGACATTATTCGCGCTCTTCTGTACAAAGTTCACATTGACACCCTCCGGCGCGAACCTGCTGTCATAGCGTAGATTTTGTCCCAGCCCGATGACATTGCAGGACGACACGTCTTCCACAAAACGGACTAGATGCCTGGTGCCCGTATTCAAGAACCAATCGTCTCCATACCGGACAACTTCTTCTACATCCCGCATCTTGAGTCTTACAGTCTTAGGATTTGTCTGAAAACCTGTCCGATTTGCTGATGAACAGACTTCGGCCGCCTCTACATTGCTCAATATCTGTGCTGTATGCAGGCCGTCAGGAGCCTCAAAATCAAAATGCGAAAATCCGAGATCCGCCGCAAAGGCCACAATGCAACGGCCGCCATTACCACACATCATTCCGCCTGAACCGTCGGAATTATAATATCGCATCCTGAAATCCGCCGAATCGCTGTTTTCAAGTATCATAACCCCGTCTGCGCCTATACCTGTACGCCTCTCGCACAGCGCGGATATCTGTTCCGCACTCAACCTGACGATTTCGTTTCTTCCGTCAGCTATCAGGAAATCATTCCCGGCGCCGTGATACTTGTAAAAAATCATAACCGCAATTTTATCTGAGCAGTTCTTCCAATTCCAGGGAAGCGTCAGTTTTCGAGTCTCTATATTTGACAATCACCGGGGTATATATCTGGATGCCGGCAGAGGCGCCTGGTCCCTTTGTTATCGGGCGGCTGCCTGCCACGACTACAGCACCGGACGGCACAACCACCCTTCCGGTTTCGTCCGCACGGATATAGTCTCCATTGACAGCATCATACAGGGCTGTGGATTTGTTTATGATCACGCCCGTACCGAGCACTGCATTTTCCTTAACCAGCACACCCTCGTAAACTCCGCAATTACCGCCGATAAATACATTGTCCTCTATGATGACCGGCATAGCGCCGACAGGTTCGAGCACTCCGCCAATCTGGGCCGCGGCGGCGATGTGGACATTCTTTCCAATCTGTGCGCAGGAGCCCACCAATGCGTGAGAGTCTATCATCGAACCGGAATCCACATAAGCACCGATATTGACATACGCCGGCGGCATCATTATCACTGAAGGCGCAAGATACGCTCCACGACGTACGGAGCTTCCGCCCGGGACTATCCGCACTTTATCGTCAACAGTGAATCTCCTTATCGGAATAGTGTCTTTGTCTACGAAAGAGAGCCCGTCTCCGGACATATCCGTGAGCTTGCCCAGACGGAATCCGTTCAGAATCTCTTCCTTAATCCACATATTGACAACCCACTCACCATCAACCTTTTCTGCCACACGTATCTTTCCGGATTCCAAGTCCGAACAGACTTGAAGGAAATGTTCCATATCAGCGTTCATATCGTTGTATTCTTAATTTTAAGATAACTGCTTATATACCATATCGTTGTCCTATGCCTCACAATCCTGCAACACATTCTTGAGAAGAACTCTCGTGCTTTCCGTCGCAGGAGTAAGCGGAAGCCTCATCTCGTCCGCACACAATCCCATAATGGACAATGCTGCCTTCACAGGAATCGGATTGCTCTCCGCAAAACAAGCGTGATATAACGGCATAAGTTTATTATTCAGTCTTATCGCTTCGCGCAAATTACTGTCGTTCACAGCCTTGACAAGAGAAGCCATCAGGTCTGGGACAACGTTGGATGCCACGCTTATCACTCCGTCGATTCCGCTTGCCATAAGCGGCAGAGTTTGGTCATCATTTCCGCTGAGCACAGTGAAACCGTCCGGCGCCTGACGTTTTATGTCGATAATCTGGGACACATCGCCTGAGGCTTCCTTGATTGCCACGATATTAGGTATTTCCGCAAGCCTCAACGTCGTCTCAGTCTTCATATTGAGGCCAGTACGTCCTGGCACATTATACAGCACAATCGGTCTGTCAGTCTCAGCTGCGACAGCCTTGAAGTATTGATACAGACCTTCTTGGGTCGGTTTATTGTAAAACGGCACCACCACAAGGTACGCATCAGGCTTGACCTCATCCAAAACGCGCATATTGTGCACCGTTGCAGACAATGAATTGGCCCCAACTCCTGCAATGACAGGCATTCCGGCCGAGCCCGACTTGGTGATTCTTATAATCTCCACCTTTTCCTCATCCGTCAGACAAGGAGTCTCCGCAGTTGAACCGAGAGGGACCAGAAAATCCACTCCAGACTCTACTTGACGACGCACCAAAGCCCTATAGGACTCGTAATCCACCTGACCTGACAGAAATGGAGTAACGAGCGCTGTGCCCAATCCTTTATATCCTTCCTTACGCATTATTATTTCCGATGAAAAGTTCCTTAAACTCATAGACCGTCCTGTCCGCGTTTCCTGAATCGGCGATATTCTCAGCCATTCCGGCGGCAAGGACAGCTCCTTCCGCAAATCCTTTTCTGGAAAACGCCTCGTGTTCCAGGGTTATTCTGTCGCACTCCCCTTCAAACCCGACAGTGTGAATCCCGGGCAGTTCGCCAACCCTCACTGAAGCCACATCTGTTTTTGCGGACATATTGGCATCAACAATCTTTGCCAATGTCTTGGCTGTACCGCTCGGAGCATCAAGTTTATGGCAATGATGCTTTTCCACGATATATGGCGAATAACCTCCGGACTTTCCAAGAAGCCTCGAAACAACCTCCACAGCGGCAGAAAACACATTTACACCGACAGAGAAATTCGACGCCCAGACAAGCGGAGTTCCACATTTATCGAAGTATGCAAACACCTCATCCGCAATATCATACCATCCTGTTGTCCCTACCACTGCGGCTTTGAAGTTCTCTGCAATGAATTTATAATTAGCCCTGAACGCATCCGGCACCGTAAAATCTATGCAGACACACTCTTTTGCCAACAGTTTGTCAACAGCTTGGATATTCTCTGACTTGCCGGCACACTCGATTCCCTTATCGGCCAACACCGACTCCACCATATGCCCCATACGGCCGTATCCACTGATATAAACTTTCATATTGTTCACTCAAATATTCAACCTATTCTTCTCCAGGACAGCTCCGTTCGCTTCGCACAAGCGCGCAACTTTTTAACGAGCAGTCAACTGTCAGAAATCTCTAAAACAATGACGAATGCAACCTTGAAACAATCTCCTTCGCCGACTCCCTGTCCACAACAATGCTGGCGCTCAGAAGTGTCGGACTCTGGCTTGACATATATATTCCGGCATTTCCGGCCGACGTAAGCAGTTTACCTAACAATCCTTCAGTCAATACGACATTGCGGCCTACAACTGATATTTCAGACTTGTCTCTATACACCATAACGTCGAATATCCTGCGCAAGCCTTCGAGGAATGAATCCATTCCAAGCTGCCCCGATTCCAATGTAATTCCGACTTTGGATTCCGAGGCTGTTACTGATATGACTTTTATCGCGTTGGACGAAGCCAGAGCGAATATGGATGCAAGCATAGATGACACGCCGACTATTTTCGGTGAAGATATGTCAAGATAATCAATGTCATCTCTTAAAGCCACTGTCTTGGGACCCTCAATCACAGCTTCGTGAGTCACCACAGACCCTTCCGAGTCCGGCGACGTCGAATTGAGCACATACACAGGGATATTCCGTCTGCGGGCCGGCTCTATTGTAAGCGGGTGCAGCACTCTCGCACCGAGGAACGCCATTTCAGCCGCTTCTTCATAAGAAATTTTCCCGATGCGCTTCGTGTCAGTCACAATGCGCGGGTCAGTGCTCCTTATTCCGTCAACATCTGTCCATATTTCAATCCGTTCCGCATCCAGAGCCATTCCGAAAATCGCTGCAGAATAGTCAGAGCCTTCAAAACCCAGCACAGAAGGAAATCCCTCTGTCGAAGAAGCCACAAAGCCCTGAGTCAGGACAACCGAAACGCCCTTGGACGCCTCCGGAACAAGCCTTTTGACATTCGCCTCTGTCGCCTCAAGATCCGGAGCTGCAGACATATACTGACAGTCGGTCACAATCATTTTCCTCGCGTCGAGATAGCGGCAAGAAAGGCCGTTGACATTCATCGCGGCGGCCACGATCCTAGAAGACAACATCTCACCCGTAGAGACTATGCGGGCATTGCTTCTCGGTGAAAGTTCCCCTACCTGGCACACTCCCCTGGCAAAATCCGCCAGGCCGTCGCAGACCTCATTGATTTCGGCGATACACTGTTCGAGCACATTCCTGTCAGCTGAAAGCAGTTCTGAAGCGAGTTCCGTGTGACGCTTTCTGAGCGACTCCAAGAGTTCATAGACCTTGTCCCGATGCTGGGCTTCAGCCTCCTCCGCAATACTGCACAATACTCTGGTGACTTTCGCGAGAGCAGACACGACAACCAGCGGTCTGTCTGACAATCTGTCCCTCACAATGGAGATTACTCTTAATATCGCTTCTTTATCTTTGACGGACGTGCCGCCGAATTTCATCACTATCATTATCCTTCTCTTTTTAGAATCCGCACCGGAATTTTATTTCCGCGACAAGATATTCCTGACCATATCCCTATACTGCATCTCCGCCCTATTCAACTCACTTTCAAGCACATACTCATTAGCAGTATGGGCAACGAAGATTGATCCCGGCCCGCAAAGTGAACGGTTGCGGAACTTTGTCAGTCTCGGCGCGTCGCTCCCGAAAGCGACAGGTTTCGTCTCGATTCCCGGGAATGTGTAATATTCCAACGGGGTATCTCCGCCCAATGACTCTATCTCGATATCTCCGCCCGCCATTGACGACATCGTGTCACATACAATCCGGTCAGATGCAGCGGTAGTTCTGAAATATACTCTGAACGTAACCAACGGACTGAGCACATTTTGCGGATTGTCAGAGACGAGCTTTCCGATATTCCAGGTCGTTGCTCCGGTCACAGGGTCGTCTGGAAATCTTATGGATTTCAGTTTTTCAACAAATTCCACAAATGTATCCACAGCACTGTGCCCAAGCTCCGGATAGCCTGAATGACAAGGTTTTCCGTGAATTTTAACGGCAAATGACTTTGTACCTTTAGATGCTGACACCATCATATTGTCAGTCGGCTCTCCCACTATCACCCAGCCGGTTCCGGGGCAATCTCTGTCAAATGCCTTTGCACCGAATGACCCGGTCTCTTCTCCAGCCAGAAGCAGAAGCCCGAAACTGTGAAAATCCTGTCCTTCTTCGTTTACCTGCTCAGCTAACTTTCTGCATGCCGACCACATAGAAAAAAACTGGCCCTTCGCATCACAACTGCCTCGTCCGCGTATCAGGATGTCGTCTTTTTCCGCGACCTTGCCGTCCGGCAGCGCTACGCCTTTTGAGATTTTGATAAATTCCGGAGCTATATATGGCGGGACTGTATCCAGATGGGAGCAAAGCAGGATTTCCGGCAATGGCGTGGACTGGTCCGCAACCGCACCGTTATCAGACGTTCTCCAACGGAACAGGAGATTCAGCGTCCCGTCTCCTACCTCATAACGGACACATTGGCACCGTCTGTCTTCCTCACAGAAACGGGATTCAAGGAACTCAGCCAACGTCCTTTCTTTTCCGCTGGTTGATTCTATCTGCAATATCTCTTGAAACAACTCCAAGTCCATCCCTTAACACTTTACAACATCATACAAAAATAGCAAAAAAAAGCATACTTCGTTTAGCGGGAGACCTGAGTTTCTAACATTCAGAATAATACATTATCTTTACGAGATAATAGTTCAGAACGACAGGTATGACAAACAACTCGAACACAGATTCGCTTCCTCAAATAAAACTGGGGATGCTGCAGGCTTCCGAGCACGCCATTATCGTAAATGATGTCATCATCATAGATGACAATCTGGATCTCAAACCGGAAGACAAGTTGCTCCGTTCTCGTCATCCCGACAAGCCTCTGCCGACAAAAATTCTTGTCGCCTTGTGCCTATGCTGCATCGAGGGGTCAATTGATATGACACTGAACCAGACAGATTATCATCTGGAAAAATATGACTGCCTATTGGGAATGCCGGGATTCATAGCCGAAAGAATGGAGATGTCTGGCCAATGCAAGGTAGTAGTGATGGCTGCCGCTCTTGACTTTCTGGTAAAATCTCCGATGAAGGGAGTCGAGACCGCACGTAAATGGCTTATCAGCAAGGGCATACCAGCCGTAATTCATTTCCCTGCAGAGTATTGCAATGCCTTCGTCGAAAGTTATAGAGCATTCCGCAGAACCTATGAACTTTCTCAACCAGATTACCAGTCGGAACTGGTTTACGCATTCTCCCACTCAGCTCTGGTCCTGCTGTCTTCCTGGCTGACAGCATCCGGAATCAGGGACGAATCTCTGACTATACCGCACAAGAAAGACATCGCGCTCAAATTCTTGGGCAACGTGCACGAATACTGCTGCAAAGAAAGAAGCGTGACATTCTATGCCGAGTTGAGTTGCCTGTCACCGAAATATTTTGCAAGAATCATCACCGAGGAACTTGGAAAGAAACCGGGTGACATCATAAAGGAGAATTTGATTCTGGAAGCCAAAGTCATGTTGCTTACCAATTCTTATACGATCCAGCAGGTCAGCGACAACCTCAACTTCCCTAACTCATCGTTCTTCTGCAAATATTTCAAGGCGGCAACGGGAATGTCGCCAAGAAGGTATCAGTTATACGGTGAAGAAGGGAACGAATGAAAAAGCATTTTTTTCATTCATTCCCTTCCGAAGTTTCAAGCAACTTCCCGCACTTTCGTGCGACTGAAGTCTTATTGGGGACCGATTCCTACCTTGACGGGATTTTGAAGACGTCCTGAGGGATTGAGGTATTCTTTTTGATTTCCTTCAATTCGTAGGTTGTGGTAATGCCGGTTGTCTCGACCATCGTCATCTTGAGAATAAGGCAATCCGACTTTCTGTAATTGATGGTGATTTTTGAATATCCGCGATGAGCCGCTCCCTGGGCAGTAAGCGTAACAACGTAGCAATCAGACGTTTCAGTCACCTCCAGTTTCGCATCATTGTCCTTTGCGACCTGTGAAGGCTGACCTTTGAAGCTGTTGAGCAACGTGCCGGCCAGACTTCCCATCAACGCATTCTTGGACGTATCGAAAGTCATTGACTTGCCACCCTTGTTCATAAAGAATTTGTTTCCGTTCACAACCATCAGTTCACCGACAGGCTGAGAATATCTCATAGTCAGGTTTCCTTCAGAGCTGTAGTACAAAGTACCGGCTGACTCTATTTTCCTTCCTGACACCTTCAACGTCTTTGTCTGCGAAAACTTACTCTCGATGTTCTTCAGCGAAGCATTGGACTTCTCGATTTTCGCAATCAGATCAGAGGACGCAACCGGGGCCGAAGATGTTGAAACAGCCTCAAAATCAGCCGCTGACGAAATGACGCCGAAACTCAGCATCGAGATCAATGTAGCGCAAAGTATTCTGGTTTTCATAACTGCCTCCTATTCATAAAGACCGCCGTTGATGGCGATAGTCTGACCATTGATATAAGCAGCCTTGTCAGAAACAAGGAATGCAACCAATTCCGCGACCTCCTCAGGTTCACCGAAGCGTTTTGCAGGGATTGTCTTCTTAAGTTCAGCCTCATCGAGTCCCTCAACCATATCTGTACGGACAAAGCCCGGAGCCACTGCATTCACAGTCACTTTTCTGGCAGCGACCTCAAGTGCGAGCGCCTTGGTTGCGGCTATGATACCGCCCTTGGCTGCAGAATAGTTCGTCTGGCCAGGAAGTCCTTTCTGTCCGGAAAGAGAAGCCATATTGACAATTCGACCGTTCTTGTGCACAACCATAGGCTGAAGCACAGGGCGTGTCACATTATAGAAGCTGTCCAGATTGGTCTTCATAACCTTGTACCAGTCTTCCTGTTCCATCCAAAGGAGCAGATTATCGCGTCTGATGCCCGCATTGTTCACAAGGACTTCGATATACTCATCCGGATTTGCCTTCTGCCAACCTTTTATGGCTGAAACAGTCGCCTCATTGTCGCTGACATCGAATTTCAGCAATTCGCCTGTTCCGCCGACCTCTTTCACCTGCTCCAAGGTACTCTGTGCAGCCTCATCGTTAGATACATAATTTATGAGAATATGGTATCCTTCGGATGCAAGTTTAACACACACGGCGCGGCCGATTCCACGACTGCCACCTGTAACCAAAGCTATTTTCATTTTGTTCAAGTCAATTTTGATGCAAGTTCCAGATACTTGCCGTCATAACATTCGCGGTGTCTGGTCACCGCAACCCTGCAAATTTAACTTCTGTCCGCTAAATATGCAATTCGTCCGGTTCAGCCCAATATTTCCTTCTCCAGAAGCTCCGGTCCCAATATAAACCCGCAGGTTATCACCGAGGTCTTGGAAACGCCCAGAATGCCGTGAAGATTAAGGCTTTGGCCTGTAAGAAGGAGATTGCTCACCGGAGTTCTCGGGGACAGGAATGTGACAAGCGGATTATGATAGTCCTTGGCCACACCATAAGCGGAACCTTCCGGAGTAGCCGTATAGCTGCGCCATGTAAGCGGAGAACTTGTATAAACTCTGTCGATACATTCACGTATTCCAGGAAGTCTCACAGAAAGAAGGTCCAGACACTCCTCCAGTTTCTTCTTCTTGAGCGATTCATACGCCTCGCCTCTCAGACACGGCTTTCCGTCAGCCCATTCCTCGATTCCAGACCAATCCATAAGACTCAGGACATCAATACATTCCGCATATTTATAGTTGGTCTCTGGAGGATAGAAATGCACCATAATGCTGTCCGTTTTTGTCGGATCAGGATGCCACAAATCAGCTCCGTAACGGTGCACAAAAAGATTCCTGTCAAGATACTGCAACATTCCCGGCTTCAACACGATATTGGCCGTGAAAATGCCGTGCGTATTCTTCAGCCCCGATATTCTGTGACGGAAGACCTTCTTAACCTGCTTACATTCATCCACAAGATCCATAGTAACGGCCGGATGAGCATCTGATATGACCCAATCAGCAGAATAATTCTCGCCGTCAGTGGTTTCCACACCCGATACTATGCCCTCCTCCGAGATATGTATTGCCTTGACTTCCTTGTCTGAAAGGATAGTTCCGCCCATTGAAAGAATCTGGTCAGAAAGCCTCTTGATAAGCAATGCTCCACCGCCCAATTTCTGTTCCGGATCATATCCCATACGCCAGGCGCTGTCAACAAACGAGTTGTTTGCCTGCGCAAACGCATACATCGGCAGAGAATCCGCATCCAGTTCCATTTTCATCGTAGCGCCGCACACAACATCGCGAAGTCTCTGGTCTGATATAGTACTGTTTACAAAATCTATGGCCGGCTTTGTGAACAGCTCATACATCTCCGAAGTCGGATGGAACGAGTCGAACATATTGTCACCTATCTTCTTGAGGACACGTGAGTATTCGTTCAATTCATCCTTGTTGAGCGGAAAAAATTCGGCAAGATGGTCCGCAAAACGCCTGTGTCCGGAAGCGTGCGGATACGACGACACGCTAGTGCCCTCCGCATTAACGAAATCCACCTCATCGTAGCAATCAACGCTCAATTTCCTCCACGGCAGGCCATCTATAAGATTGAAATACTTGAAGAGTGAATACAGCGGCTGACCAGGCTCAAGTCCGCCGACATAATGAAATCCGGTATCAAAACTATGGCTTACGCCGTCAGAGCCTTTTCGGATAAATGTCTGCAGGCTTCCGCCTATGTTGCGCTCTTTCTCCAGCACAGTCACTTTGAATCCGTGCTTTGCCAGAATGAATGCGCACTCCAGTCCGCCTATTCCGCTGCCTATTATGATTGCAGTATTCTTCGCCATACTATTTCTGAACTGATTTACGGAATCTCTCCCACTTCATAAGAAGACGGAAGAAGAACGGCTCCAGCGTATATGTTATGAGGATGGTTGAGCCCATACCGATAAGCGTGCTGATGCCGATTGAACGGATTGCCGGATGTACCGCGAGGAACATCGACAGCACTACCACGATGAGGACAAATGCAGAGAAGAAAATCGCTGTCTTATGCCATTCCAGCAGGCTTTTTCTGCCAGTACGGGCCTCTGCGAGAAGTCCTTCCATCACGAATATGCTGTAATCCACACCGATTCCGAATATGAATGTGGAGATGATTATATTTATCAGATTGAACTGCAGGCCGAACAACGCCATAAAGCCCTCAACCACATACCAGCTGAAGAACATCGGCATAAACGCCAGCAGAGCGACCATTACATTTCTGAATGAAAGCAGAAGTACAATCAGCACGAATATCGATGAGATCATCAGTATGACATTGAAGTCATCGTGGATTATCGACACCATATTGCCGGTGTAGTAGAACGGGTCAGCCACAATGATATGCGGAAGTTCCGCTAGCCTGTCACTTACAGCCTTACGCTCTTCCTGAGACACCTTGACTGGCGTGAATACGAGATATCTGCCGTCATCGGTCTGCTCCACCAATGTCGTCTGAAGTCCTGCAGGCAATATCCCGGAATCGAACAAGGATGCCGGTTCATATTGTGTTTCCACCATATTGCTGAACGGCTCGAACACTGATGCGTCCAGCCCATATTTTTTCGCGGCGTCATTGACCATTGCGCGCGCTTTGGCAGCTCTTGAACTACTACCGCCGGCATTCCACCATTCATCCCAGGCTGCAATCCTTTCCTGCTGCCTTTCCTCTGGCACGAACAGGAGCGACGACATCTTGGAATAATATGAAATCTGTCCAGCGCTATACATTGAATCACAGATAGTTGCCAAAGCGTAATTATTGACGAGAGCCTCATCGAGAGTACTTCCTGCAGCAGCAAAATACACCTGAACATCCTCACCGAGATTCTTCTCGGCATACAAGGCCTCAGAACGTTTCACCTCATCTGACACATAGCCGATATTCTTGAGATTCGTATCGAATGTAACCTTTCCGGAGAATGCTACGCCCACTACAATCATCACGATCACCAGAGCGATGAGCCACTTACTGCGGTCGTATGGATACTCGTTGATCTTGCCTACCAGCGCGAAAATCTTCTCATTTTTCCTGGTATCACCTTTCTTCAGGAAATGAGGCAGGAATATAAGTCCGAATAATGTACTGGCAACCAAAGCGATAGAAGCGAATATACCGAAATCGCGCAAAAGGTCGCTCTCCGTGAACAACAGTCCGAGGAATGCTCCGATTGTAGTTATACATCCCAGGCAAACAGGTGTCGCTTCGTCTTCCAGCACTTTCTCCGGCTCACCTACATATTTGAAATGCGTGAGGACGTGCAGAACATAACTGATAGCCACACCCAGAATGATAGAACCTATGCCAAGTGCCATCAGCGACATTGTCCCTTTCAGGAAATACATAAATGTCAATGCGAAGAAGGCTCCGAATGCTACAGGAAGCACATTAAGCGGTATGAATGACCAGCTTCTGAATGATATGCAAATCACTATGAGGATTATCAGCAGAGACAGTCCCACTGTAAGGAAGAGGTCTCTTTTGACGATATGCGAGTTGCCGTAACTTCTTACAGGTGAGCCGTGATAAAGGACTTCCGCATCCGGATGCAATGTCGAGAATTCATCCGCCAAAGCCTGGATTTCTCCGACCAGAACAGTACTTGCCTTGCTGTCGAATGAACTCATTGCTGGAGAGACAAATGCGAGTGCGACTGTGCTGTCGGCGCAGAAAAGATACGAATCAACTACCGTGAATCCAGCCCCCGCTTCTTTATCCGAGCCTTGTTTTCCTATTGAAAAGCCCAGCGATGAGGCAAGCACATTGCGGAGACCGAGAGGGTCAGTTGTAACCATCTGTGTGGCCGAACCTGTTTCGTCAGTCATAATGGTCTCATAGTTCACAGCCATCATACTGTCAACCACGGCTTTGTTCAGAAGCCTGTCGAACCCGCAGTAGCAGGATGTATCCACAAATGAAGGGACGTGAGACACTGCGAAATCCACAGCCATCACCGGCAGGTCGTCGTCTATGTGATAGAGGACATTGTCGATGCAATGCGAGGCCGTGTCCCTAATCATCAATGAATCAACGAATTCATCGATATAAGAAGACAAGGTGTATGTATCCAGAAGAGAATCACGCGATGTTATCTGGATGAATATCTTGTCTTTAACTTTCAAATTGCCGAATGCCAGACCGCTGTCTGAAGTGGCGGCTGACGGAAGCAGTTTCGTGATATCTTCCTCATAACTGACTTTCAGTCCGAAATAGACCGAGAATACGACCAACACTCCAAGCAACACGGAGAGGAAGGCTTTGCGATTCGCAAAAAAATGATAAATCGATAGGAAGATCTTTGTCATCTTATTATTTTGATTCAAGGAATTTAGATTTCCATTCCCGGTAGAATTCCGGTTCTGAAGGCTCCAGCTCACCGTCCACGGTGGTAAAGAGCTGTATTGTAGAAGCCGTCAGCACTAACGCTCCGTCTCTCTCACGACGCACTTCGTAATCGAAACAAAGTTTTGCTCCACGCGAAGGCTTATACTTGATTGTAACCAAAAGTATATCCTCATAAGTCGCCGAATGGACAAATCTGACGTGATAATCGTAAATAGGGCAATAATAACCGCTTGCCCCTATCCGGGTATAACTTATACCGTATTTGCGGCCGAATGCCTCTCTGGCATCCTCCATATATTTCAAGTAGTTACCGTGCCACACGACACGTATCGGATCAACCTCCGAAAAGCGCACCGGTACCCTAACAGTTTCGCTTAACTCAATCATCTGACTCGGAATTACAGCGCTCCGGACAACCGGAATCACTCTGTTGCAGATTACTCGACAATAAAAATCTTGATATCGCCTCCGGCAATCTTTTCCTCTTCGGAGAATGTTTCAGTGTGCACCAGCGACATCCCCATCGCTTCACCTGTAACCGATATCTTTGTACGCAGAACTTCACCGGCGGCCGGGCATCTTTCAATCCTGAAAGTCTTGATCTCACCTATGAGACCGATATGGGGCTTCTCGCCTGCAATATAATACCTGTAGCCCGCAAATGCCGCAGCGCTCTGCGCAGAATGCTCAATGATTCCCGGTTCTATCAGATGATTTCCGATGCAGAACACATTGTCGTCCAGCACGGTAAGTCCGGTCTCGCCTCCTGTTTCAGAGGCATTGTAAAGAGTGTCCACCATTGTCATCGGCGGACGCTGAGGAATCAGATTGAAAATTTCTTCTCCTCTGGCCAGAACTTTCTCATCCATAGAACCCGAAGCCATCGAACCGTAAATTACTTCATTCTGTCGTAAACGAAGTCGTACAAAGCTGCAAATGTCTGAATGTGAGAAACTTCAGAACCCTGAATCTTGATACCGAAGTTAGACTCGATCAGAGCGACAAGGTCAACAAGGCTAAGGCTGTCAAGCTCAAGTGTTTCCTTGATAGGAGCATCCGGAGTGATGACAGACTCATCAACCTCAAACTCGTCTGCAAGTGCAGAATTGATTTTCTCTATTAATTCCTGCTTTTCCATTTTATATAATGTTTAAATAATAATTCAATATGATATTTACTGATAATGTACTTGAATGTTACCGGTCGTAACGATTACAAGTTCCTGACAATCAATGTCGAGTTGGTACCGCCGAAGCCGAACGAATTTGACAGGAATGTATCAAAATGTTTCTCGATACGCTTTGACGGGATGAGCAGTTTTGCTGAATCTTCGTCAGGATTCTCGAAGTTGAGGTTTGCGGCAATGAAATCATTCTTCATCATAAGGATGGAGTAAATAACCTCACTCGCACCTGCCATCCACATCTCGTGTCCTGTCTGTGATTTTGTACTGGTTACTTCCACTTTCTGGTCACCGAACACATTGAAGATTGCCTTTGCTTCGTTGGTGTCACCTACGTGGGTAGATGTAGCGTGAGCATTGATGTATCCGATTTCCTCTTTGCTGATGCCTGCACGACGGATAGCCATCATCAATGAACGGCTAGGGCCTTCAACATTAGGAGATGAAATATGGTCACCGTTACCGGAGAAACCGTAACCGAGAACCTCAGCAATGATAGGAGCGCCTCTGCGTACAGCTGACTCATAGCTTTCGATGATTACTGTAGCGGCTCCACCACCCGGAACAAGACCGTCACGATCCCTGTCAAAAGGACGGCTGGCTTTCTCAGGATCACTTTCTCTCGTAGAGAAAGCAGAGATGCCGTCGAATGAACCTACAGAGAACGGATTTACTTCCTGAGCACCTCCGCAGACTACCATATCCTGAAGACCGTTCTGAATCAGCAGGGCTCCGAGACCTATTGCGTGAGAGCCGCTGGCGCAAGCTCCGGAAACAGTCAGATTGATACCTTTCAGTTTGAAGATGCAGCCCAAGTTCATGGTGACTGTACTGTTCATTGACTGGAAAATCGCACCTGAACCGCAAAGAGTCGTGTCTTTCTTCTCCCTCATTATATCCACAGCATTCACTACAGGCACAGTTGAACTGTCATTACCGTAAAGGAGTCCTACCTCGTGGCTGTTAAGATAATCCTGGTCTATGCCCGCATTACGGAGAGCGTCGCGTGTTGCACAATAAGCGTATTTCGCCTGCTCCGGCATAAATACTCTCTGAGAACGTGAAAGTTCCTTCCTCAAATCCGGTTCTACAACTTTTGCTGTAAGAGCCGAGCGGAAGCCCATCGCCTTACGCTCAGGATCGAATATGATTCCTGATTTACCGTTATAAAGAGAATCTCTTACCTCATCCAAGGTATTTCCAAGGCAGGAATAAATTCCCATACCTGTAATTACTACTCTATGCTGTTCCATTACAATTTATATTTTCAAAGTATCGTTAATATCATTATACAATTCCTGTCTTTCTTCCGCCAGACGGGACAATTCTCCGGACTTTGCCGCTTTCATTGCCTTGAGGTCCTGTATCAGTTCCTTAATCCAATTTGCATAAGTCCACTCAAAGAGACATAGCGCAGGGAAAAGGGCCACATATAGGAGAGCCGTTACAAAGCTGTATTTCACCCAAGTGACAATCAATGTGAGCAATCCGAATATCGGGAAAATGAACAGAGCGTTCAGCGCGATAAGGAATGTTCCGGAGAACATCTTATCCTCAGCCTTGTCCGAAAAGTGTTTAGGAATGAACCAGGAGAACACTGAAGGCCACAATGCGAATACTGCCAGAGGCGACAGAACTATCAGGACAAGAATCTGAAGGACTACATCCATCGTCTTTGGCGCACTGTCCAAATTACGGTCAGCCACCCCTGCGTTCTTCATCTTATCCGAAAATCCTGACACTCTTTGATATACAGACTGAACTTTGTTCTCATCCTTTGCCTTCGCGTCCGCCAATGCTGCAACAAGTTTCTTGTCAGCTTCCAACTTCTGCGGAAGATTGTCAGGGTCTAGACCCAGAGATTTGGCATAACCTTCGCCGTAAGGGCTTTGCCTTATGTAATCTATAGCGTCATAGTTCTCCAAGTCTTCTATATTGAGCATCATACCCTTAATCTGCTCACGCACAAGAGCATTCACTTCACGCTGAGCGGTTCTCGGCTTAGTCTTATAGAGCTCGTAGTAAGGCTTCAACGATATCGGCTTGCCATATCTCACCATCGCGTCAGTTCTCAGACCTCTGTACTGCGAATAGTGGTTGCAGCTCGGGAGAATAAAGACTTCTTTCTCAAAATTTCCCAAAGCGGCTGCATCAAAAGCCATCTTTGTATATCCGTAGGAAAATGTTCCAAGCCAATGCTTGTCCTGGTGACCTGCCTCAGGGTAGATCACAACTGTATTACCATCTATAAGGGACTGCTCAGAAACACGGAACGTAGCGTCATTATTTTTGAGGGCGCCTTCACCTTCATAGTTAAGACGGAATGCTGGGAGAAGACCTATAGAACGTAGAAATTTGTTCGCTACAGGGTGCAGCGCAAACACATCGGCGCGTACAATGAAGTGAACAACTCGATCCCACATCGACATAAGCACACCGAAAGCATCGTTCATTGCATTCTGATGATCCGACACAATCAGCAATGGCGTACCGTCCGATGGAATATTTTCAGTATCAAGATAATGTACTTTCCTGTAATAAACCTTTTCCGACAAAAACTTAAGGTAAATCTTAAACCATCGGTACAATATCGGCATATTAGCCTTCGACATAATAATCAAAATTTCAACCCTGCTTCAGCAGGAGGTCAGGTTTTACAAATATCCTGCAAATATAGTCATTTTTTTTGACTAAGTCCCATTAGAAAATCCGTATCACTTATAGAACATAAATTACAACAATGGGAACATTGGAAATGGAGCACGGAGAGCCTATTTTTTCGCATATCCGCATTAAGCGGGCGAGTTCTCCGCACAGAAAAATTCATTCCGAACTTCAACCGCACTAATGCTGAAAGAAAATATTTGGAAGGAGGAGAAATAAAAAAAAGACTGACCTTCGAATGAAAGTCAGTCTTTTGTGGAGATAGACGGAGTCGAACCGACGACCCTCTGCTTGCAAAGCAGATGCTCTAGCCAACTGAGCTATATCCCCAAAATTTGTAGACCTGAGCAGATTTGAACTGCTGACCCCTACATTATCAGTGTAGTGCTCTAACCAACTGAGCTACAGGTCTATATATAATAATGAAAGATTAAGTACCGGACCTTTTCCAAAATCCTTGTACTTGAACCGCGAGCTCGTGTCGAATCTCACTCCAAAAAGGAGGTGTTCCAGCCACACCTTCCGGTACGGCTACCTTGTTACGAC
>CAVHJF010000028.1:0-33679 GCA_963636275.1 Acutalibacteraceae bacterium
TCACCCCAGTCCATATTTGCCGGGCTACCATCATAACTGCCGCAGATCACCTGCCGTGCATTAATTTCTATCACCTCCACCTCGGGAGATGCATAGAGTTCCGTTTTGTTTTCTGTGTTCATTGTTTTATGGTTTTTGTTTTGGAGCGTGAGCCCTCAGCATCGTGGAGAGTAAATAAATAAAACAAAACGAGGAAAACTGAAAAGTCATCCTCGTTTAAGTGATCCCAATAGGATTCAAACCTATAACCTTTTGATCCGTAGTCAAATGCTCTATTCAATTGAGCTATGGGACCGTACCGTCTTTCGACTTATATTACTTATTCTCGGCTGCTGGCTGAGATGAAGCGCCTTCCTCTTTCAGGAACACCATCTTCTTCTCCTTGATTCTAGCCTTCTTACCAGAAAGATTTCTGAGGTAGAAGATTCTAGCTCTACGCACGTGACCAACCTTGTTAACTTCAATTGATTCAATGAATGGAGACTGGAAAGGGAAAATTCTTTCAACTCCTACTCCACCTGAAACCTTACGTACTGTGAAAGTCTTCGTGAATGGTGATGCACCGCTGATCTGAAGAACGACACCTCTGAACTTCTGAAGTCTCTCTTTGTCACCCTCTTTGATTCTGTAGGTAACGGTGATTGTGTCGCCACCTTTGAATTTCGGGAATGTAGCGGCTTTGTCGTTTACAAATGCCTGCTCTACTACTTTTATCAAATCCATCTCTAATAACTTTTAAGCGCAACGTTGCTCAAAAAACTCAACGATAGCAAGAGGTTGCTTTGTTAATGGGACTGCAAATGTACAAACATTTTTCAAATCCGCAAAGATTTTATCAGAAATTTTCTTTCATTTTGTCAAACAAGTTCCTGTCTTCCCTACTCAAGTCAGGTGTGAATGAAGAACTTGAACGCATAGACTCAAGCGCAGCCTTCTCGCTGCTTGACAATTTCTTCGGCAACCAGACCAGATATTTGACATACAAATCTCCGACTCCAGAGCCATATCCTTTGACAGCCGGCAAGCCCATTCCCCTGAGACGGACAATAGTTCCGGACTGCGTACCGGGCTCAATCTTCACCTTATAATTTCCGTCCAGGCATTGAACAGTCGTTTCCGCGCCAAGAATGGCGTCAGTTACAGATATTATCTTGGTACAGAAAAGATTCTTACCATCTCTCTTGAATGACGGATGCGGATCTTCCTCTATGACTACAAGCAGATCACCGTTTACGCCACCGGCTTTGGCCGCGTGCCCGGCTCCCCTGACTGTCAACTGCATTCCACTCTCGACACCTGCCGGAATATCAACCTTGACATTGACAGATTTGAGAACAAGCCCCGAGCCACCGCATTTACGGCAAGGATTGGAAACAATCTTTCCTTCACCGCCACATCTTGAACAAGTCGTGTATGAAACCGTCTGGCCGAAGATGCTGCGCATAACCCTCTGCTCCTGGCCCGTACCGTGACAGACAGGGCAGGTCTTTATGTCAGATGCATTCTGTGTTCCCTTTCCGCCGCAATCAGGACACTGCTCATATCTTTTGATAGTAACTTCCTTGGTAGCGCCTTTTGCGATCTCCTCCAGCGTAAGATGAACACGAGTCCTGATGTCACGGCCTCGCATTACGCGCTGTCCCGAACTCTGACGACCAAAACCGCTGAAGCCTCCGAATCCGCCGCCGGAGTCGCCCGACCTGAAATCGAAGCCTTCGCCGAACAGATTATTCAGTATGTCATTGATATCTATACCTCCGAATCCGCCGCTGAAGCCACCGAATCCGCCTGATCCGCCGAAACCGCCTGACGGTCCGTTGAAACCGAACTGGTCATACTTCGCCCTCTTGTCAGGATCGCTCAAAACCTCGTAAGCTTCCGAAGCCTCCTTGAATTTCTCCTCCGCATTCTTCTTTTCCTCATCAGTGCCGCTGACCCATCTGTCAGGATGCCACTTCAAGGCCAATTTCTTGAACGCGGATTTTATGTCATCAGCGCTTGCGCTCTTGCTCACGCCAAGGACTTCATAGTAATCTCTTTTGTCAGCCATAATTCTGTCTCCTAATTCCGCGGACTATATTCCTACGACAACTTTTGCGTAACGGAGAATCTTCCCGCCGAGAGTGTATCCAGTCTCAATCACATCATAAACAAGGCCTTTCTTGTCTGCATCCTCAACCGGCAGCTGAGCGACAGCCTCGTGGAAATCCGTATCGAACTTCTTGCCTTTAGCATCTATCTTCTCAAGTCCCTTTGTCTTGAGATACTTCATAAGTTTATCGTAAATCAATCCAGTCCCCTCTTTGGCCGCCTCATCGCTAGACTCTTTAAGAAGAGCCATCGCTCTCTCACAATCGTCCAGAACCGGCAACAAGCCTTTTATTGTCTCTGAAGCAGCAGATGACACCAGCGAAAGTTTCTCTTCCGCGGTTCTTCTGCGGAAAGTCTCGAACTCAGCCATCAGACGCACATAATCATCCTTCTCTTTTGCAAGTTTGGCTTCAAGATCTTTCTGTCCCGCTTCAAGAGACTCTATCTTTTTCTCGAGTTCTTCGCATCCGCACTTCTTATCGTCTCCACCCTTTGGACATTCTTCAGAAGCCACAGAAGCAGTTTCATTGTTCGATACTGTCTCCTTTGTCTCCTTCTTCATATCCTTTTCTTCCTTCTTCACCTGCTTCTCTTCTTTTTGCTTTTTCATTTCTCTTTAACCTCTTATATCTCTTAAAAAACAACCCGTAAATGGTCGCTATAATTATTGCCCAGATCATATTCACACGCTACCGGCGTAGGGTCCTCGACCGGAAACGCACTGCGTTCCTAGCAAAATATCTGCCATCGGGCCAAACTGACAATTTGACACAATGGCAGATAAAGCAAACAGGAAAAACCTGTATTTCAATAAACTGAAGCGGTTTTATTTCACGAATCCGCGTGTCAGAGCAAGAACTCTGTCAGGGTAATTGGAAATAATCGCATCGACCTTCAAATCAATCATTCTCTGAATTTCAGCCTCCTCATCAACAGTCCAAGGCACGATCTTGATGCCGGATTTATGGCAATTCTCAACCATAGCCTTGTCAACAATAGTATGTTCCGGGCTGAGCCAATCCGGAGTAAACTCCAGCTTGCCCATATATGTATTCCAGTCCGTATCCTTCTTGCTGATGAGATAAGAGAGTTTGACCTGAGGATATTTCTCGTGCATATAATTGAGAGCCCTCACATCAAAGCACTGGACTACAAGTCTATCTCCGAGATTCTTGGAAAGCAGCAGTTCCATACACTTGTCAACAAATTCGTGATATTCAGGCCAATTCACGCCTTCATCCTTACCTTTCTTGCACTTGATTTCGATATTGTATCTCAACGGCGAAAGGCCTTTGTCTCCCGCAAGAGTTTCCAAAGAATCTATCAGTTCGGCAGCAAGAGGCTTGACAGCGGGAGACTGCTCCTTGCCCGGCCACACTTCACTCGCACGCTTGCCCACGTCATACTTCGCTATTGAGTCATAAGGCATTGTGTAAAGGTATTCCTTAGGGTCATCCGGCATAACGATGCTTCCGTCAGGACGGGTAGCATAGCGCGGATGGAAATAAGCGTCGTGAGAAACCACGATTTGTCCATCTTTGCTGACCTGAAGGTCAAGTTCAAGGGTATTGACACCCATAAGAGCGGCGTTGGTCATAGAAGTGAGAGTATTCTCCGGCCACAGACCGGCACCTCCCCTATGAGCCTGAACATCAACGTAGTCGCTCATATCGACATCATATTTCCACTCTTTTCCGAAGCGGCTCTTGACATATACGGTGACTTTTTTCGCATACTGGCTAGGAGTTGCGACGAAATAATGGATATTCTTCCTCGGCTGACGGAATCCGGGTATAGTCTTGCCGATACCTGCATAGTAAGCCTCTATCTGCTTAATGTAAGTAGGTGAGCAATCCTCAACCTGCTCCATCGGGCCCATATCCTTTCCGTCCTCAGACCAAGTCACTGTCCAGTTCTCATCATAATCCCAGATATTCGCAACCACAGAATTCGGATGATAGAGACTCTGCCCCGGCTTTATGATTTCAACCTGAAAATCATCGGCTTTGCCTATCGAATGATAGAACCAACTTATATTCTTGCCCTTGACATCGAAAATCTCATATCCTGAAGGAGTACCGTCACGACACCAGTCTGCAAACCACCAGGAACCGCAGATGCTGGCGGCGTTGTGATCCATAATGCCGGGCGCGAGCTGATAGTTGTTCATAACGTGGGTGTGACCGGAAAGGATGTCAACCTTTCTGCCCGAGAGCATTGCTATGAGTTTATCCGCATTGGCAATCCTCATATCCCTGTACCAGATTTCGGTAGGACTGTGCTGAGCGATGAAGATATGTGTTTTCTTCGGCACTTTTGCGAGAAGTTTCTTGACGAATTTCAGCGTTTCAGCAGAATATCCTTCCTCGTAATTCTTGTCCTTTGAATAGATTATATTGTTAAGACAGATATACAAGTCCTTGCCCATAAAGAACGCATAATCGTGCGGGCCGAAGTTGTCGTAATAATCCTCGGAGTAGTTCTTGAACGAGCGCTCCTTGTTATAGTCGTGGTTTCCGGTAACATAATATACAGGGAATCCGACCTTCGACATTTTCTTTCTTATGGATGACAACATCTTCGGTAGATCTTTGTCCCATCCCATATCACCCAGAACAATGCCGACTACAGGACCCTGTTTCTTATATTTCTTTCCCTGCGCTTTCAAATCATCGAAAGGCTTGTCGCTGAATTGTTTAAACTGTTCCTTGTTCCTGATTTGAGGGTCTGAAATGGAAAACATCGTATAATGCGACTGCCTGTCTGTCTTCTCCAGATCGAAATCAAATGTGTCCTTCGACGCTTTGCGGTAGAATTCAGGCGTACCGGAAGAATAATCTGCCACGTAGCCGGCAGGCGTCACGATGTAAACGAATTCAGCTTTACTGGATACATTCAATTTGAACAGACCGTCCTTATTGGTCTTGGCAAATGAATAGCCGTCAGTCACAAGCACACCTGACAGCGCATCGTTGCCGCAGCGTACTGTTCCCGTAACTTTTCTTGCATCAGATATCGTACAGACAGCAAGAAATGCAAGAATTGACAATAAAAATTTTCTCATCACAATTTATTCTATAGCTTTCTTTTCACTCTTTATAAGCAATGCGCAGAGCAGAACTCCGATTCCGGCGCCGACAGCGACCGTCAAGTTAGCTGCATTCCATCCGAATGAATTGGCTACATTGCCGACAAAAATCTTTGAGCAGATTGCATCGCCCAGGAAATATCCGAAGAGGCCGACGAAGCCTGCAGCAGTTCCGGCAGCATTTTTAGGCACCAGATTCAATGCCTGGATACCGGTGAGCGCCACAGGACCATATATGAAGAATCCGATCAGACACAGAGCGACATATACCAGCACTTTCTGCATCGCGTGGCTCATTTCCATATAGCCGGCACCTACAAACCAATACAGCAGGACGCCTATCATACAGGCAAGCATACATATCACATTCATAGGAGCACAACGTCCCTTGAATATTTTGGATGTCGCAAGACCGCAGAGGATAGTTCCGAATGCGCCGATGAGGTTATGTATAGAGAATGCCAACTTGCTTTCTTCCGCACTCATTATGCCTTCGTGCTGCAGGAATGTAGGAGCCCAGTCGCCGATACCGTAACGGACCATATACACGAATATGTTGCTTAGCGCGACAATCCACAGGAGTTTGTTCTTGAATACATAATCAACAAAAAGCACCTTGAAGGGCAACTTCTCGCCGGACGCGCTCTTGCTCTTGACTCCGCTGTAGTCATTCCTGTACTCCTGAACGGAAGGAAGTCCGCAAGACTCTGGCGTATCACGGATTGCCCACCAGCAGAATACCGCGATGACTATGGCGACCAATGCAGGGAATATGAAATTGCCTCTCCAGGCCTGAGACACATCTATACCGAAAGACGGAGCCAGATCAGCAAAAATTGACACTCCGGCAATGGCAAGCAAACCGAGTGAGAAGCTTCCGATTGTATGCGACACGTTCCATACCGACATCTTGAAGCTTCGTTCATTCTGGCTGAACCAATGTGCCATAATACGACCGCAAGGAGGCCAGCCCATACCGGACAACCAACCTACGACAAGCATCAGCACGAATATGATACCCGTATTGAGCGCAGCATTTCCGCCATAAGGGAACACGCCGGTCAATATCATCACAAGTGCGGAGAGCACGAGTCCGACGCAAAGGAATTTACGTGAATCTGAGCGGTCCGATACGCTTCCCATTATGAATTTGCTGAAGGCGTAGGCGATGGAAACAGCCGACATTGCCAGTCCGACTTTTCCTGCGTCCAGAATGCCCTGCTGAATCATATCAGGAGCTGCCATCGAGAGGTTCTTCCTCACCAGATAGTAGCCTGCATATCCAAGAAAGGCACCAAGAAACACCTTCCATCTCATCGCATCAAATACCCCGGAGATTTTTTCCGCAGGGACCTTTTCCTTTTTCGGAGCAGGCGGATCAAAGAATCTTGCCATTTGTTTTGTCAATAATTATGCATTAAACTATATTCCGAACATAGCAGAATTTGCTTTTGAAACTAAAAACGTTACGTTCCGAAAGCAAAGTTACAATTATTTTCTGAAAATTTGAGGACAGATTGAAATGGTTTATTGTCCCCCGTGTTATTTGCGCTCCCGTTTCAGCAGAGAGATGATTTCATCTTTTGACCGCACAAGTTCGTTCAGATTGGCAATCAGAGAATCGCGCATAGCTACTGCGGACTCCAATTCAACTATGCGGGCTTCCAGTTTTGATTTTACGACAGAGATATCCTCATTGTATTTCACCTTGAGTTCCTCAAGTCTGGCCTGACCCGCTGACGGTTTGTAGCCAAGTACAAGTTCTTCTTCCGAGATATTCAACTGACGTGCTATGTCTGGCAGGCGTCTGCTTATGATACGTGATTTGCCACGTTCTATATTGCGGTAAGAAGTACGTGAAATATCAAGCCGGCGCGCCATTTCATCCTGAGAAATGCCTTCTTCGGTTCTCCTGCGAATTATGTTCCCCTTAATGCTATCGTTGTCCATGATGCAATAGTTTGATATTCACGGACAAAGATATTTCTATTCCAAGTCAGAATTAGGCAACCGTTTCTTACCATTGGCAACTTTATATTGCCATAAAACTGATAACAGTACTCGAATTTCAACTCAAGGCACCGTTCAGACGCTTTCTGAAAAGCAGTGAGACCGCCAGGCCTAAGGTCGCGAATGCTATTCCGACTAGGCATACGCCGGTCCAGCCGAGACAGTTCCACGCCACACCTGCGCTAAGAGTACCGAGACTGCCGCCGACAAAAAGATGGCTCATAAACACGGTATTGCATCGGTTGGTAGCTTCCGAGACCAATGCCAGGCAACCGGTCTGATTGCTCAACTGGTGACATTGCGCCCCCACATCCACAAGGATTATGGCTATGATGAGTCCCGTATAAGTATCGAACATAAACAACGCAAATGCCCAGGCCACGAATTGCAGGACAGTCCCGGCATAGCAGAAACGCTCAATTCCGAAGCGAGGAATGAATTTCCCGATACCGCTGGCCGCCATTGCGCCGGCAAGTCCGCAAAGGCCGAGCAGTCCTACCGCATCGCTTCCGGCATTAAACGGTGAGCCGGAAAGGTGGAATGCCATACACGACCAGACTGCCATCATACTTCCAAAACTCAATCCTCCTCTCACGGCATAGATACGGATGGCCGGATAGTCACAATATATGCGCACGACAGACTTCATAAGCTTGCCATACGAGCCGCTGAAACTTGATGCCATTGTCGGTAAAGTCCGCAGAATGACTACAAGGCATATTGCCATTATTACGGCGCCTATACTGAACATTGCTCGCCACCCGGCCAGTTCGCCGACATAACCGCTCAACACCCGCGCCCCAAGAACGCCACTCAGCAATCCTGTGAGCACGATGCCCATATTGCGTGACTTGTTTTTAGGTTTGGAAAAACAGCTTGCTACAGGGATGAACATTTGCGGCGCCACACTATTGCAACCCAACACGATGGATGCAGCCCACACAATCCATATACTACGAGCCATAGCAATGGCGACACAGCAGGCCACGGCTATGCACATATTCAAGGACACAATCTTGCGGCGCGACACCTTGTCTGCAAGCGGAACAATGAATACGAGTCCTAGAGCATAGCCCAATTGCGTAATGAACGTAATGAGGTTTGCCTGTAATTCAGTAGCGCCGAGACTTTGGCGCATAGTCTCCAGCAGAGGCTGATTATAATACAGGTTGGCAACTGTCAACCCGCCGGTCACAGCCATCACAAAGAGGATGCTGCGTGGTATACCCCCGTCAGGTATAAGTTCTTTCTTCATTTTGTTTTCCGATTTTCCGCATTGGAGCTTCCGCCCCTATTGATTACCGTCTGAACGGTTTCGGAGCCTCAGGCCTCTCCGGGAACATCAAGGCCATATCCTCTGCAATAACTTTCCTTGCCGATTCCGGAGTGAATTCCCAATGGCCGATTACAGACTCGTTTCCTATTGCGGATTCATCAATTGAGCTGTGAGACTGGAGATAATCATAAAGGATATTGCGGAGTTCAGGATACTTGCCTACAATGCGGTCATCCATATTGTCAGTATCCACGCCGGCACCTTTGGAGAGAAGTTCTCCGCCACCGCTGGCTCTATAAGAAGTCATCGCAACTTTGTAGGTCTCATCCTCCAAGAACGGAGAACCGTCAGCCAATGACGAAATCTTCACACGCTCCCCGTAAGGCTTTGTAACATCAACTTCATAGACAATTCCTGCTGCGGAGTCAAAATTATATGACCGGCCCATAAAATGCCACCTCAACTGCCCCGTACGCTGGTCTTCACCTGAAGCAATCTTAAGCACGTGACCACCAGGCTTATATGTGTTTATCCACGTATCATACGAGAATTCCAGGTAATTCTTGATTTCCTTTCCGGACATCTTGACTACAAACAGCTGATTCTCATACGGATAAATTGTAAAAAGGTCATTATAAATAAGTTCTCCCGCCTTGACATCGCGGTTGAACGTAAGAGGAGCCGCAAAAGAAATCTGCGCACCGCCGCAAGACAATGACAATGTATGGATTAGGTTCATATACGGGCACATTCCCTTGTATGAATCCTTCGTTACCAGATCGACCTTCAAGTCTCCAACTTTCCTCAAAGTGAATTCCTTGACATCTTCATAATCGGAATGGAAAGCACGCTCCATCGCTGTATCAACCTTGGTCGGGTCCACCTTTATAAGGTCCGCAGTCAAAGTTTTGGACACGACCTTGCCGTTTTTCAGCGAAACGTTGACACGGCCGTGACCGATATTGCGCGCGTGACTGCCGGAATTTATCAGACATATACTGTCCTGCTCAACAACCAAAGCCGAATGGTCGTGCGAGCAGACAAGGAAATCCACGCCTCTGAGTGTTTTCAGCAGATCACGCCCCTGGCTCTCGTAGATTGAGCCGTCTCCGCGTCCGCTTCCGGAATGGATTCCCACGATGACAACTTGAGGATGTTCCTTCGCAATGACTTTATCCACATCTTCCTGAACTATGGGAATCAATGACTTGAATTCGATGCCCGTCCACAGGCTTTCGTCAAGCCACGCCTTCATATTAGGATTGGTATATCCGAGAATTGCGATTTTAACGCCGTTGCGTTTGAGAATCTTGACTCCCGGGAAATATGTCTTTCCGTCCGGCCTCAACGCATTGCCTCCCATAAAAGGAATGCCGTAATTTTCAAGATCTTCGGTAACCCTGTCATATACCTTATGTCCGGTCTCAATGTCGTGATTTCCAACACAGATGGCGTCATATTTCATATATGCGGCAAGACGCGGATAAAGATGAGGGGTCAGAGTATCAACGTAATTGAAGTAGTATGCAGCATTGTCTCCCTGAAGGCAGTCGCCGGCATCAAGAAGTATCACATTTTCCTTGCCGAGGGAATCCCTATATTCATTCACATAGCTGCTTATCGCCATCAGTGAATTTTTCAGCGGCCCGCCGACATAAGTCGAGTCGAACCAGGAGCCGTGCACATCATTTGTCGCAAGCAGGTCAAACTGAAAATCGCCCGTAGGACGATTGCAGCAGGAAACAGCGGCTGAAATGCCAATAAAACCGGCCGCTATTCTTTTATAACTGTTCTTCATATCTTGAAGTTATTTTAATATATTCTATTGACTATAAGAAGTATTGGCTTCCGCTTTCCACGCCGCGCCCTGACCTTTTGTGCCGGTTACTGCTGTTGCGCCTGCTCACAGAACGAGGAGAACTCGGATTCAGCACTTTGTCAAGATTGAAAATAAGCGACGCCTTCTGCTGTATTCCGGCATACCTGAATCCATTCGGAAGATGCGCCACAATCGAAAGCCTAAGGTCAAGGAAATCAGCTATATGCGGCTGATAATACAATTCAAATCTGTCATAGCAACTGAATTTTCCGGAATCGTCAGGTACTACACGGTAGAACGGAGAGCCGGAGTAAAGATTGTTGCCATACTTGAATCCGCCGTCATCTATGTAATTATAGAACGGGTACAGACTTTTTCCGCAATATAACCTGTTTTCGATGCCGACATTCCAGTTTCTGGCGCTCAATGTAATCTCCGCGCCACCCTGATTTTGCTTGCCGTCAGTCTGCCTCCTGTCCTGTTGAGCCGCCAAATACCCGCTCAGCATAACCGACAGGTCCTGCCATCCGGCATACTCGCCGAATTGAAATTTCACAAAGAGCTGATCCAGTGCATCATCTACCACACTTCCATATTCTTCCGTATTGGCATAGTGATGATATTTGAACGCAAGACCTGCAGATAGCCATTTCGTAAAATCGTAACGGCCGTAGCCGAACATATTGAACTGTTCCCTCCTGTATGAGCCATACTTTCCGTTCCAGTCAAATGCGACCTCAATATAAGTCCTCGGGGCAACCGCCTTGACAAGCAGACCTTCAAGATTATTGTCATAGAATTTCAGCGAATCCGAAAAGAATGCCTGAGAATAATCTCCCTCGGAGAATGCCCGCGGAAAGACTCCGGCGTAACCTCTTACGCGCCAGTTATCCAGACGGGCGTCAATTCCATAATACAATGTAATTTCACGGAAAAGTCTTGTATTCTCCAGTCCCCTGTCATATTCGCTGCTGGATTTGACCGAAGACGGAGACCTTCCGAACTCCTTCATCACATCGATTCCGGCCATAAGCCTGTGGGATATGTTGGCGTTCTGGTTCACTTTGACACCAATCGACGGCGTCAGCCTAGCTCCGAACAAGGTCATCGACTCCGTGAACTGCTCTCCCCCCGCATCGAATTCCCGGTTATCGGACTTAAAGTCAAAATTGGCATCGTATGCCAGTTCCACTTTCTTTTGTTTCGGTTCTCCGGAAAATCCCCACGAGAAAAAGTCCTGAGAGTATCCGAAAGTACTGCTCCACACCGAGATCAATGCAGATATTGTCAATCCGAGTTTATTCATCTTTGGAAATTTTTCAAATTTAAGGATTATTTCCCGGTAATGGTTCTGTGCTGAGACTGCTGATAGGCCTTTTTACGCCTCAACAGCTCCGTGCGCGTGTTTTCATCCATCGTAAAATCGCAGAAACGTTCCCATATATAGTTGACAGCCAATGGTGAAGGATGCAACATATCGTCCGCGTAAAACCTGTAATCACGGAGTTCGTCCATCATTATTTCATAAGCGGGGAAATATTCGCACCGTTCCGGATTTTTGCCGACCACCGACTCCTCCGCCAGCAGCAATGCGCTTTTGCTGACCATATTGCCGTGGGCGCCGTCCTTGAGATGACGGATTGGGCTGACCGTAAATATGAATCTCTTGTCAGGATATCTGGAAACGACAGAATCCAGCAGAGCAGTAGTCATCTTGAGATTAAGACATTCGCGGGTAAACTCCTTGGCGTCACGTTTAAGGCAATTAGACACTGTTTCGCCAGTTGCATTATGCCGGAAAATCCACGAAGTCCCAAGTGTAATCAGAACTGTATCGGCACTTTTAAAGAAATCGGAATCTTCTGACAAAGCCTTGTTCGCATCTGCCAGGAATTCCTCCTTTGTCCTGCGTGCCGCGGCAGTATGATGGCTGAACGAACAATACAACTCAGACCCGGCGCCCATCTGCACACATTCGCTCTCGGAAAAAGGCACTGCGGAATCAAGCCGCCTTATGGAATTGCAAACTGAAACCGGATTATATAGCGTACCGAAGGGGTTTACACGCACGTCAAATCCCATATCCTTCATTATCTGACCGATATTGTCAGAGAAACAACTGCCCAGAAGAAGTATCTTGCTGTCATAAGACAGCCTGATCCTGCTTTGCGGGATATCGACTTGTGTTTGCAGTTTTAGCATACCAGCACTGATTTTCAGCGCAAATTTAGTAATCCTTATGCTTACTTATACTACTGCCGCACGAAATCCTCCGGATTATCTGCCATTACCGGCCCTCCATTATCTCGTTTGCACGCTCGAGAGCGACATTTATGTTAGGACAAATATTCTTCTCTCCAAGCAGACGATAGAATCCGGCCTTATGCAAAGCACTGTGTACCTTAGGATTGACTCCAGACAAGACTACTGTTATCTTCTTCTTTTTGCTCATCTCGCACAGGTTCGTAAGGTTATGTATTCCGGTAGAATCGATGAACGGCACCTTTCTCATCCTGATTATGCGGACCTTCGACTTATCCCTGAATTCAGACATAAGTTCCTCAAACTGAGTCGCCACGCCGAAGAAATACGGACCGTTGATTTCGTAAACCTCAACACCTTTCGGAATCACTACACCCTCGTCGTATGTATGGATACCGGATTCGTCCTGAACCTTGATTTCGTTCTTCACGGCAGAAATCTCGGTCGTCTCCATAACTCGTTTCATAAACAGTACGCAAGCGAGAAGAAGGCCTACCGCGATTGCTACAGTCAAGTCGAAAATCACTGTCAGGAAGAATGTTATCAGAAGCACCGTAACATCAGATTTAGGATTCTTGAGCAAAGCCTTGAAAGTCCTCCAGCCGCTCATATTGTAGGACACCACGACAAGCACACCCGCCAGACAAGCCATAGGGATAAACCTTGCCAACGGCATAAGGAACAGCAGAATAAGAAGCAGAACCACCGCGTGCACCATTCCGGCCACAGGTGTACGGCCTCCGTTGTTGATATTGGTCATAGTCCTGGCTATGGCACCGGTGGCAGGGATACCGCCGAAAAGCGGAGTCACCATATTCGCGATGCCAAGCGCTATGAGTTCCGTATTTGAATTGTGATGATCGCTTATCATACCGTCAGCGACCGTTGCGGACAACAATGACTCGATTGCGCCGAGAGCCGCGATTGTCACCGCTATCGGGAATAGATTCTTGACGGCCTCCCAGTCCAGAGCCGGCATATCGGCCTTAGGCAAATGGGAATCTATTGTAAATCTGTCACCTATGGTATCGATTGTGTCAATTCCGAATATGGACTTCAGGCAATAAACCCCGACAGAGACAAGTACAATGGCTACCAGAGAACCAGGAACTTTCTTCGACAGACGCGGCATTATGAAAATTATCAGCACACTCACCGCAGCGACCAATGTATCCCACCAGTTGACAGTGTCAAAATGTTTGAAATACAGCATCCATTTGCCGATAAAATCTCCCGGAACCTTGTCATCCCCGAATGTCAATCCGAACACATCGGCCATCTGAGTCGTGAAAATGGTGACGGCAATACCGCTCGTGAAACCGATTACGACAGGATAAGGAATGAACTTGATGACCGTACCCAATTTAAACACGCCAAGCAGAATCAGCATCGCGCCTGCCATTATTGTGGCTATCGTGAGACCGCTTATTCCGTACTGCTGTATGATGCCATAGACTATGACAATGAAGGCGCCTGTCGGGCCGCCTATCTGTACTTTGCTGCCGCCGAGAAAGGAAACGATGAATCCGGCTATTATGGCAGTTACAATACCTTTTTCCGGGGAAACTCCTGATGCGATTGCGAATGCTATCGCGAGAGGCAAGGCTACAATGCCGACGATTACGCCTGCCATCACGTCGGAAGCGAACGTCGCCTTGTTATAGTTCTTGATACAGGAAAAGAATTTAGGATGAAAGTCTAGTTTATTGTCCATATTGTCAAAAAGCAGAAAAATGAGGGCGCAAATTTAGTGCTTTTCAGGAAATGTACATCAGCCGACAGTTCCATTTACTGTTAAGATATTGACTGATTGGACAATGTGCTAACTTGTTTTTTAATTAATCCGTTCAAATTTGTATCCGAGCAGATGCAGTTCCACAGCCGCACCCACACGATACATAGTCTGACAGGCGGTAACGAAGGCATAGTATGCCTCAACACTCTGGGCTTCAATATTTTCGTGCCTGATGCAGGACAATGCAGAGTCCGCACAGGACTGGAACAATCTCCTGAGCGAGCCGGCCGTCTCAGAATCAAGGGCCACTCCGAGTATTTCCTGCACGATGTGGTCATCCATATCGTCAAATCCTTGAGCGCCAAGATATGAACTGTATGGCAAATTTGAGAAATAGAGCCAGTCCCTGTCCCATCCGCAGGCGACAGCAGCTCCGAGATATGAGGCCCAGGCCATCGAGACGGTGGGATAATCCTGAAGCTGTCTCATGGCATCAGCTATATATTCGCCGGCCAAGGCCATCCATTTTCCATCAATATCAGGGCTTGATAACATAGCGCCGTTAGGCCCTACTATTTCCAGACCGGCTGAACGACATACTTGTACAAGTTCGCTCTGCAGTTTTGCACCGAAAGTTTCGGTATTGAATTTTTGAGACATATAAGATGAATTATATACTTACTAAAACTCCTTTCGGTCGATCCCTTTCAAAGTCTTCAATCTGCCGTTTCTAGCAATACCTCGCTCCCCTGGAGCGAAACGAAGTTTTATTGGGGACCGTATTCCCCAAACCCCTTGAGTCGCAAGCTCCGAATAGTGTAATATTCCGCTATAAATTAAGGAGATACGAATTTTCAGATGAATCTATTTTGCTCTTCGCTGAAGGTGTAGCCGGCGGCGGCCAGTTTGTTTTCGAGTTCTTTCCGGTCCTCGTGATAATAATCACAAATCTGATCCAGATTTTCAAATTCCTCGTCCCTCAGGAGGAAGTTTATCGCCGAAGCCAACATCGGCATATCATATTTAGGAAGATTATCCATAATATTCTGATTATAACATTGATTCAAGTTTGTCAACCGCTGCCGTCAGGTCGTCGGCAAAGTGTATGTGTTCCATAAGGAAATCACTCCGCCCGTCCGCCAAAATATCATATAGTTCTCGATTCATTTCATTCGCATAAGATGATACGGCGTCTTCGATTTCGTCTTTCTGACGCTGGATACAGGAAAACTTATACACCATCAGCTTCTGATGGAAAATGCAGTAGGCCGACTGTACGGCATACTTGAGATTCCCCTTATCTGTCATACCGTTACGAAATGAGAATATATATTGCGCACAGAACTATTGCAATGGCGGAAACAAAATCCACCTGCCTGTAATACCGTGTGAACAATGCAGACAGATAACTGCCTACTATCAGCCAGACCAGATTCGCTCCGGGGCCGGCTACAAGCAACAGCGCCGCGACAGGAAACAAATCCTTCAGATTGTGTGAATATGGCAGCACGAAAGTACTGAACACGCTCAATTCAAACAGCAGGATTTTGGCATTGGTCATCTGCATCAGCATTCCGCTGAGAAACGTGCAGTCATCATCCTTGTCGGAAGACGCACCGCTTTTCCAGACCTTGAATGCCAGATACACCAGATATGCCGCACCGAAATACTTCAGATACACCACATAATCGCCCAACGCTTCACCCAGGAAATGAGTAAGCACCGCTACCACGCATACGGCGACTAACGCCCCTGTAGCAAGCCCGGCCCACATACGGAGCGCTTTCCGCCGCCCGTGCCGGATTGCCATAGTGAGAGCATAAATGTTGGCCGGCCCCGGGGTGTATCCCACGACCAATATCTGCAGCAGCAATGCAGGAACAAGTGTGTCTGGAACGACCCACATAATTATTTGAGAACTGAAAGTTCCTTACCGACCTTAACGAAAGCGGCAATACATTTGTCCAACTGCTCCCTATTGTGCGCGGCTGACAGTTGGACACGGATTCGCGCCTGTCCCTTAGGCACTACAGGGTAATAGAATCCTGTGACATAGATACCTTCATCCTGCATTCTGGAGGCAAAGACCTGTGACAACCTTGCATCATACAGCATCACGGCACAGATGGCGCTTTGCGTCGGCTTTATGTCAAAGCCTGCCGCTATCATCTTATCTCTGAAATAGTTGACATTTTCAACCAGTTTATCGTGCAGTTCATTTCCTTCCTTCAGAATGCGGAATACCTCAAGGCTCGCCCCTATAATGCACGGAGCCAAAGAGTTCGAGAACAGATAAGGACGGCTTCTCTGCCTCAGCAGTTCGATGATTTCCTTGCGGCCGGTGGTAAATCCGCCCATAGCTCCGCCGAATGCCTTGCCCAGGGTACCAGTATAAATATCGACTTTGCCATAAGTGCCGGTCAATTCGCTTACGCCGTGACCTGTAGCACCCACTACTCCTGCTGAATGGGATTCATCCACCAACACAAGAGCATCATATTTCTCAGCAAGTTCGCAAATCTTGTCCACAGGCGCCACGTTGCCGTCCATCGAGAACACTCCGTCCGTAGCGATAATCCTGAACCTCTGCTCCTGCGCCTCCTGAAGGCAACGCTCCAAGTCCGCCATATCGGCATTGGCATATCTATATCTTTTTGCTTTACAGAGTCTTACACCGTCTATAATCGAAGCGTGGTTCAATGAATCCGAAATTATCGCGTCTTCCTCCGTCAGCAACGGTTCGAACACTCCTCCGTTGGCATCAAAGCAAGCCGCATACAAAATGGTATCCTCCGTATGGAAATATTCGCTGATTGCGCGTTCCAACTGCTTATGGATATCCTGAGTACCGCAGATGAAGCGGACAGACGCCATTCCGAATCCGCGCTTGTCCATCATCGCGGCAGATGCCTTCACCAGTCTCGGGTCATTGGCCAGACCAAGATAATTGTTGGCACAAAAATTCAGCACTTCCTTGCCCGCAACCTGAATCGATGCCGATTGAGAGCTCTCTATAAGTCTTTCTTCCTTATATAACCCGGCCTCCCGAATCTCATCCAGAGTCTTGGAGAGGTATTCCTTCATTTTTCCGTACATTGCGTGTCGATTTAATTATTATGCAATTGACTTCCAAAACAGAAAGGCCTTTCAGTCATCCCGTTTAAGACTGCAAATTACACAAAATCGGAGATATTTCAAAGTAAGGGCATCGCTGGAGCGTACACAGGTTGCGATATACTGAATTTCTGATTACTTTTGCAAGAGGGTTAGGCTACTCGGAATCATACAATGTTTCCAACGGATATCTGCCCGGCCCGCACTCAAATAATCGAAGGTAGTCAGATGAAAAATATTCTCATTATCGGTGCCACAGGACAAATCGGTTCCGAGTTGACAATGGAATTGCGCAGAAGATACGGCAACAGCCATATTGTAGCAGGATATATCAAGGGAAGCGAACCGACTGGGGACCTCAAGGAATCAGGACCATCAGAAATTGCGGATGTCACCGACGGGGCAATGATTTCGGACGTAGTGAAGAAGTATGACATCGACGCGATTTACAATCTTGCAGCGCTTCTGTCCGTAGTTGCCGAGAACAAGCCGAAACTTGCGTGGAAAATAGGAATCGACGGGCTTTGGAATGTGCTTGAAGTCGCGCGCGAAAACAAATGTATGGTGTTCACACCCAGTTCAATAGGCTCATTCGGTCCTACCACTCCGCATATCGGGACCCCGCAGGACACAATACAGCGCCCACGCACAATATACGGAGTGTCAAAGGTCACCACCGAACTGCTGAGCGACTACTATTTCCTCAAATATGGAGTCGATACCAGAGCCGTGAGGTTCCCCGGACTGATTTCAAATGTAACATTGCCGGGAGGCGGAACCACAGATTACGCCGTGGACATCTACTATTCAGCTGTACGCGGAGAAAAATTCGTATGCCCGCTCAAGTCTGGAACCTTCCTGGATATGATGTATATGCCTGACGCATTGAACGGAGCGATAAAGCTTATGGAAGCAGATCCGTCGCGACTGATTCACCGCAACGCATTCAACATAGCGTCAATGAGTTTCGCCCCGGAAAACATATATGAGGCGATACGTGCGGAAATCCCAGGATTCGAAATGGAATACAACCCGGATCCGCTCAAGCAGAGCATAGCCAACAGTTGGCCGGACAGTATGGATGACAGCTGCGCCCGCGAAGAATGGGACTGGAGGCCGGAGTACGATCTGGAATCTATGACAAAGGATATGCTGGCAAAGCTCAGGGCCAGGCTTCTGAAATAATCTTGCGACTACTCTCGCCCGACATTTAAATTCGTGTTGTTCATCCCTATATGTTCGACAAAACCATATTCAAAGAGCGCATACTGATTCTTGACGGCGCAATGGGAACTATGATTCAGCGATACAACCTCGCCGAACAGGATTTCCACGCTCCGGAATTTCCAGAGGATAAAGAACTTGCAGGAAACAACGAATGCCTCAACCTGACGCATCCGGAAATCATCGCCGAGATACACAAGGAATATATCAATGCTGGTGCTGATATCATAGAAAGCAACACGTTCAGTGCCAACAGGATATCGCAGCACGAATACGGCACAAGCGACTCGGCATATCAGATGGCATTCAAAGGTGCATCGATTGCACGCAAAGCCGCAGACGAGGGCAGCGCATCAACCGGCAGACGCATATTTGTGGCCGGAAGTGTCGGACCGACATCCAAATCACTGAGCCTCACCCCGGACATAAACCATCCGGACGAAAGGCCATTCAATTTCCGTAATATGGTGTCCGCATACAGCGAACAGCTACGTGGACTGATTGACGGAGGTGCTGATATCATATTGATAGAGACCTGCTTCGACGCGTTGAACACCAAGGCGGCGCTCTACGCTTTGGAGAAAATAATTGAAAGCGCCAAGTCCGAAAACGATTCCGCCATTCTTGACAGACTTGACAGTGATGGTGCATTTCCGGCAATAGTCTCGGTATCAGTGAATGACAAGAGCGGAAGGACATTGACCGGACAGACGATAAAGGCATTCTACACATCTGTAAGCCATTATCCGCTGACGGCATTCGGTCTGAACTGTTCGCTCGGAGCCGCTGAACTCACGCCTCTCATCAAAGAAATTTCGGAATTTTCCGACTGCCCGGTAAGCTGTTATCCAAATGCCGGACTGCCTAACGAAATGGGCGGATACAATGAAACGGCAGAAGAAATGGCAGCGGCTGTAGGGGTTATGGCCAGCTCCGGAATCGTCAATATCGTAGGAGGATGCTGCGGAACGACTCCGGAACATATCGCAGCCATAAGCAAGGCGGTGAGCAATTCACGTCCGAGGAAAATCCAGGAAGATAAATCAGCCGCACCGTTGACTGTGAGCGGATTGGAGCCGGTATGCATTGACTTGAAGAACAACAATTTCACCAACATAGGAGAACGGACCAACGTTGCAGGTTCAAGAAAATTCGCAAAACTGATTGCTGCCGGAGACTATGAGACCGGCCTGCAGATTGCCGCGAACCAGATTGACAACGGAGCTAGCATCATCGACATAAATATGGATGATGCGATGCTGGACAGCCGCTCCTGTATGGAGAAATTCGTCAGATACATTTCCAACGACCCTTCGGTAGCGAGAGCCGCGCTGATGATTGACTCGTCACATTGGGAGACAATAATTGCCGGACTCGAGAACGCGCAGGGCAAATGTATCGTAAACTCAATCAGCCTAAAGGAGGGTGAAGAGTCATTCCTGAACAAGGCTCGCGAGATTCACGATTTCGGCGCCGCAATGGTGGTGATGGCGTTCGACGAACAAGGCCAGGCAACCACTTACGACAGAAAAATAAGCATCTGCGAACGCGCATACAGGCTTCTGGTTGACAAACTCGGGATCCCACCCCACGATATCATCTTTGATGTCAATGTGCTTTCAGTCGGGACAGGAATCGAGGAGCACGCCAAGTACGGGGTCGATTTCATAGAGGCTGTCAGATGGATAAAGCAGAATCTTCCGGGAGCTTATACTTCAGGCGGTATTTCCAACCTTTCATTTGCATTCAGGGGCAATAACACCGTCCGTGAGGCTATGCACTCAATCTTCCTGTATCACGGCATCAAGGCCGGACTGGATATGGGAATCGTAAATCCGGGAATGCTCCAGGTTTATGATGACATCGAGCCGGACCTGCTGAAAAAGGCGGAAGATGTAATATTGAACCGCAACCCGGATGCGACAGAGAGACTCATCGCCAAGGCTCAGGAAATTCTCGAAGCCAAGGAAGCCGGAAAGTTGGATTCCTCCACAGGCGCGGGCGCATCCGTCCAAAACGCCGACACTCCCGAAGATGCTGAAGAAAGGATGAAGCAGGCATTGATCAAGGGCAAAAACCTCGGTCTGGAGGCTGACGTGATGGAATGTTACCACAAATATGGCTCTGCCGTGAAAGTAATTGAGGGTCCTCTGATGTCCGCTATGGAACGTGTCGGTGAACTCTTCGGGGCTGGCAAAATGTTTCTCCCCCAAGTGGTGAAATCCGCCAAAATAATGAAAGATGCGGTGGCTGTTCTTGAACCATATATGACGGTCAATGACGCCAGCGACAGTTCAAGGCCAGTCATAATCAATGCGACCGTAAAAGGAGACGTGCACGATATCGGAAAGAATATCACCGGAATAGTGCTGGGCTGCAACGGGTTCGATGTCATAGACCTCGGCGTGATGGTGGAGAAGGAAAGGATTCTTGACGAGGCGCAGAAGCACAATGCAGCAATTATAGGAGTAAGCGGACTTATTACGCCGTCCCTGTTCCAGATGGAAGAAATATGCAGAGAAATGACGCGGAGAGGATTGGACACACCGCTGTTCATAGGAGGAGCGACTACATCCGCACTGCATACTGCCGTAAAACTGGCGCCGCTCTACGAACACGTTTTCTACAGTTCCGATGCATCCACTTCCGCTGTAATGGCAAAGCGGTGTATGATGAACCGAGAGAAATTCGAGGCTGAGGAGCACGAGGCGCAGGCGAAAATCCGCGAATTGTATGAAAGCGGACAGAAAGCCAGGCAACAGAAAGAGTCAGAGCCGGCTGCCGCTGTTGGAGACAGGCCACAGGAATCCGCCATCTATCCCGCAGAATCTTATCTTCGTCCTGAAGAATACACCTTGTCAGATATTCCGGCAATGGAGCTTACCATTGACGAGGTTATGCCATATTTCGACTGGAGAATGTTCCTAGCCGTATGGGGCATAAAATATGGACAGGAATTGCCGGACGACCCTGTCATTGACAAGACTTTGAATGACGGCAAAGCAGTCATCAACAGATACAGACAGCGCCACGAGGTCATAATACAGATTTCAGAAAGGCTGTTGCAGGCACGCCGTGACGGAAACGACATTGAAGCGCAATATTCCGCCAACGGAAAGTTGCACGAGGTAATGTTCCCGATGTTGCGGCAGAGCACTGCGCAGAAGTTGCCGGAAGGATTCACCGAGAGGCTGTCGCTTGCGGATTATGTTCCATCAGACAGGTTAGGCCCTATGGGGGCGTTCGCCATCAGCGTGCAGACCTGCCATAATGCGGAATGCTCCTGCGGGTGCAAGCCAAGCGGATACAGGCATCCTCAAATGCCGTCTCTGCCATATACAGACAACGGATTGAAGCAGCCCGGCAATGAGACTTACGATGAAATGTTGAACCGTTCTGTGCGTGTGACTCTGGCTGAGGCCGCTTCTGCCTGGCTTGACGAGCATCTTAAATCCGGCATTCATCCGGATGCGGCCCGAAAGGACAATGTCAAAATCGTAAAACCCGCAGCAGGTTATGCCAGTTGCCCGGACCACACCCTGAAGCGCGACATTCTTGACATTCTCCCGGACGGAGATAAGCTGGGCATCAGACTCACAGAGAGTTACGCTATGATTCCTGACGCATCCATCTGCGGATTCATATTCTTCCATCCTGACGCCACTTATCCTGAAATCAGGCATATCACCGAATCCGAATTTGAGGATTACCGGCGGAGAAGGAATATGACAAAAGAGCAGGCAAAGCAATTCCTGGGGCATTTGCTATAAACAGAATAGGAGCATTTTAATATGGCGACAACTTGGACGCAGGCCGGAATCTATTTGAAAACGAGGAAACAACTTACGATAAAACACGAGAACACCGATTCCGATTAAACACACGGAAACGACTTCCGATAAAGCATACGACAAATGAAGATTACAGATATACTTAAAAACAGCGACAAGGCATTTCCTTCTATTGAGATTGTACCGCCGCTCAACGGCATGGACAAGGAAACTCTTACGGGCACCATCAGGGAGTTTATGGAGTTCAGTCCGAAATATATCAATGTCACCTGCCATAGAGATGAGTACACATACAAGATGGAGAAGAACGGGACATATTCCAGACATCTTGTCCGCAACAGAGTAAGCGAGGTTGCCGTATGCGCTGCAATCCAGTCGGAGTTCGACATCGACGTCGTGCCGCATATCATCTGCGGAGGCACATCAGCGGAAGAGATTGAAAGCGAGCTGTATAGCTATAGATTTCTGGGAATTGGCAATGTTATGGCGCTGCGCGGGGACTCCATCACCGGAGAGAAGCGTTTCACTCCGCATCCTTCAGGATACGCTCACGCTGATGAACTCGTTTCCGCAATCAGACGGTTCGACGCTGAGAATGGCTGTCAGTTCTGCATCGGTGTCGGAGGTTACCCGGAGAAGCATTTCGAGTGCGCGAACATCGAGACCGACATCGAAAATCTCAAACGCAAGGTGGACGCAGGCGCGGACTATATCATCACCCAGATGTTCTTTGACAATGCCGTATTCTACAGATTTACAGATATGTGCAGAAAGGCGGGCATAAACATTCCTATCATTCCGGGACTCAAGCCTTTGTCATCATTCAAGCAGCTTGCTCTGCTTCCGGAGTCATTCTCGCTGGATATTCCTAAGGAACTGACGGAAGAGATAACCCGCGCAAAGGATGACAAGGAGGAAGTCTATCGGATCGGCACAGAATGGTGCGCACTCCAATGCAAGGATCTTATTGCCCACGGTGCTCCGGCCGTCCATTTCTACACGATGGGCAAGACGCGGAACATCACGCAGATAATGCGAGAGTGTTTCTGAAAACAGATGGCGTTCGCCATCTGTTTTCAGAAACGAGCATTCATTGGGGACCGTATTCCCCAAACCCCTTGGGTCGCGTTGCTCCGAAAAGATTTTCCATAACAGCTTTCGGGCGTTCCTTTCCAGTCAAACGCTACTAGCGCAAACGCTGCTCCCGCGCCATCGTTCAGAAACGTGTATTCATTGGAGACCGTATTCCCCAAACCCCTTGGGTCGCTACGCTCCGAACTCTGCATTTTGTCCACGAAAACACCTGTTTTTCCGGACAAACGTTGTCGTTTTTGCATTTTGTCCACGAAAAGTGCCGTTTTTCCGGACAAAAGTTATTGTTTTTTGTCCACCAAAAGTGTTTTTAAAAACCTCTTTCGGTCGTTCGTCTCCTTAATCTTCCGTCTTCTGTCTCCACCAATCACTTGCTCCTCCGGAGCGAACCGAAGTTTAATTGGGGACCGTATTCCCTAGAAACGCAGAGATGTCTAGGCGAGAGATAACAAGTCTCTATCTACGATTACCTGAGTGTTCCGTATGGAGAAAATCCTATTCTCCACCACTATGTTGTCAACCTTTGTCGTCGGTACAGTTAACCGGTCACAAATTGTGACTAGTTCGGAGGATTGTATTTGAGTCTTCTCAGCCACAAGCATCTGTTCTTTCTGCAAATGTAATCATTTTAGGCGGGCGGATAAAGAGCTCGTTTCCGAAAACAATGACCGACTGCATCATCGGCTCAAGAAAATTGCCGGTAGATTGCAGTCGGTCATAATGTTATAGGTCGCGGCCTTATGCCTTGGTGAAATTCACTTTAACGACAAACTCAGTCGTATTCTCCCAGACAGGAATGAGGTCAGACGGTTTTTCGAAACCGAACGCTGCAAGCAATGCCTTGAGAGTCAGAAGGTCAGCCTTAGTCTCGTCATCAAGGTCGGGATTTTCATCCATAGTCTCGATAAGCGCATCAAGCTGCTTCAAAACCGGCAGGAAAGCATTAACCAGGTCGCCGCAAAGGCTCTTGTCTATAACCAGACTCATCGCACTGCCGTCAGCGGAGAATTTGAATACAAGGCCCTTGTCCAGGAATGAGTCCAATACCGTAAGCAACTGCTTCGTATCAACTCCAAGTCCCTTGAGTTCCTCAACCGTCTTGTATATTTCTGAAATAGAGATAGATGCTCCTGACTCAGAAAGGACTGCCAGATTAGGCAAAGCGAAGAGATAATTTCCGGCCGTGTACCAGAAAGCAAGATTCGCTTTCGGAAGTTCAAGCCAATCAGTATGGGATGAAGCATTGAAATGGTACTTCATATCAGCCCCAATCAGGCTTTTGAGCAGCGCCTGAATATCAGGAATCTGCATCTGTTCATCAGAATCATCAGCCCAATACTTCGCAGTGATATTTCCGTCCGTATGGAATGTTATCTGATCCAGCTGATCAGCCAGCTCGACACTCCCCAATACACTGAATGCCGTAGCCATTGTAGCCGCTTTCACTGCATAATCTCCGCTTGCCGTCCAGGTAATCTGAAGAGGCATAGCAGACGGCATTCCGCCTGCGCCTATGCTGGCTTCCCTGAGCAAGTTCCACGAACCGCTCATTCCGCCTTCAGCAGATTGTGAGACAGCCATATCAGCATTGACCGTTATTTTCTCGCAGTTCGTCAATGTCCCCTCAACTGACACCTCGTATATATACAGATTCTGCGTCATATAGCTTTTCACTGACAGCACTGACATCTTGTCAATAATTCCTTTACCGCTGAAAGACCATACGCTGTCGGATGTTTCCTTGAGGTCAACATCAACGGTTACAGATGGTTTGCAAGGAATTACATTGTTCATAGTCAACACAGCCTTTGTATTGCCGGAAGCGACAAGTTTCACACTTCCAATCGATACAGGTATTGAGTTGACATTAAGTTTTGCAGTTCCTGTCTCGGCCGTAAACAATGTACTTGGAATCTCTTTCCAACTGTCATCAGACTTACTGTCTTTCTTGCAGGCCGTAAGAAGGCTCATTGCAGAGAGCAATGCAGCCAAAATGATTTTACTCTTATTCATAATCATAACATTTATCCCGAAAGATGCACTTTTGCATACTCCTTCCGGGAAATCTCAAAATTTGCCACAAAGTAACATCTTTCAAGACTCCATTACAAGTCAAAATCTGTGCTTAAAGACATTTTGGCATAAAGTTGAGGCAATTACAGCCATATTCCGCCGAAATTCCCACGAGCCATTCGAGTATTTCCCTACTGCGGAAAATTCGCGCCAACGCTTTCGCCTACTGTCCGCCGAGACGGTCAAAATAGGTCAGGACTTCCTCCCACGTCTTGAACGGGTCCTCTCCAAAATGCAGGACTGTCCCCATAAAATCGCCGGTACTGAGCCTCTCCGGATACCTGTCAATCAGATAATCCCCCAGCACCAAGTCTTTTTTGTTGGCAATCACCACCCTGTTCCAGGCAGGCACGCCGATTTTAGACTCAATCCAGGCCAGCAATGACGGCAAACGCTCTGGCTCATTATAGGAGTTGGAAACAAGGATATAAGGAGAATAATGCCGTGTCAATACTGAAAAAGCTTTGACCGCGCTCCCGTAAGGTTCCATATCCGCAATCTTTTTTCCGTGTGCGATGCCGTTTTTCATATCCAGCAGAGTATCAGTCAACGATATGAGCATCACAGGTTTATGCCTGTTCTCCTGGCGATCGTCAATACGTTCGATAACAGGCAGCACAGAATGAAGGAAAACGCTGTCGTCAAGGTAATGTTCTCCGTTGAAACGAATTGCGTTGGGATAATATTTTGTGAATGTTTCGAATGTTCCGGTAACCAACGTGTCGTGAATGCCGAACAGTCCGAACACGTGATTTCTCTCGTCAGTCTCTTCCCCGAAATTCTGAAGTTCGGCAGCATCGGGCTGCAGGCCTTCAAAATTATGTGACGACACTTCTCTGAATGCTTCGATAAGGACTTTGTTCACAAGGAATGACGTCTGCCCGTCACGACGCGGATTATGGAACTCCTGACGTCCCAATCCATTGTTTTTCAATATGGTATCAGCCAAGAAGAATGCCGGATTCACCAGAATCCTGTCATATCCGCGAAGCATTTCCGCATACATTCCGCCCATCGATGCGCCGATGATGAGTGATGGGGATTCCTTCTGGCATATATCCTTGATCATCGATATCGCCTCGCCCGGCTCCACCGGAATATCCGGCGCTATGATTTCAGCACTCGGAAGCAGGAGTTTCATCGCTTTCACAGTTCCGTTCTGCCCGCTGGAAGCGAATCCGTGCAGATAAACGATTTTTTTGCCGACCATCAGATCCGGTCTGGCATATTCATATAATTCCATAGTTTTCAACAAGTTTTACATCTGCCGCGTAATTGCAGAATTACCATAGCCAAAGTAAGGACAGAGCACAGCACAAAAAATATTCCCGACATGATGAACATATCCCCCAGTCCGATCATTGCCGGAACCACACCGCCGAACGCATAGCCGATTGCCCCGAGAAGTGCCGAAGCAGAGCCCGCATTCGCACGTCCTGCATCCATCGCAGACACGTTGGATGCGGTCGTAACTATTCCGACCATCAAGTTCAGAAGGAATATCAGAGTTTCGTATATCCAGAAGCCGACTCCCACAACGAACAGGCCCAACGTCACAGTCGAGATGACTATGAGACCTATTGTTCCGAACATTATCGCCCTGTCATTGTCCCTGAATTTGGGAAGCATCGCCGCAGCTATGGCGAATGTCAAGGCATTGAATCCGAATACGATACTGAAATGAATCGTGGTAAGACCGTAATGAGTCTGCATTATGAACGGAGCCGACGCTATATTCGTGAAAAGCACGCCCATCGAGAACATATATGTCAGCACATAAAGCAGATACTTTCTATTTCGCAGCGAGTTTATCAGGCCCTCCGCCATTACTTTCGCGGATGACGCGCCATAAAGGCTGAGATTGGTGAACGAAAGACATTCGTGCATACGGACTGCGCCTATCAGAAGCACTGACGCCAAGGCTATGAGGCTCCAGAATATGGCTTGCCATCCTCCAATCATCGCAATGAGGCCACCGACAATCGGAGCCGCCACTGTCGCAACGCCATTTACTCCTGCCACGACAGACATCATCCTCGTCAGCTGTTTGCCTCTGTATTTATCCGTAGCGATACTTCTGGACAACACTACTCCTCCTGAGCCGGCAAGTCCCTGAAACAGACGCATTACCACGAACTGCGACGCATTTGACGAGAATATGCAGCCAACCGTAGATACAATAAATAGAAGCATCGCGCAAATCAAAGGGCGGCGCCGTCCGAATTTATCGCTCAAGGGGCCGAAGATCAACTGACCGGCGGCAAGACCGACAAGACCGGAAGTAAGACCGAGCTGCACCTGAGTCATTGAACAGTCAAACCATTTCTGCAGTGACGGCAGGACCGGGGTGTACATATCCATGACGAAAGGCCCGAAAGCGCTCAGCGCTCCCAGAAATATCACCACGAACGGTTTCACATTGATTTGCCTTCCCCTTATAATCATACTGCAAAGATGATGATTTTTGTTATGTATTATAGCGGAGTTTGGCATTTTTTGATTAAATTTGCGTTGAATGAAGTCATAATGCACCCGATGTTAGAAGATATACAGAAGAATATCGAAAGACTGATAGCCCTATATGAGAAAGAGCGAAAGGAGAGGGCGGAATTGGAATATCAGTTGAGCCAGAAGGATGCAGAACTGGATTCATGCAGGAAGCAGATTTCAAATCTGGAAAGACAAGTTGACAACCTCAAGCTTACAGAGGCTTTCACCGCACCGGCCGGATCAAATTCAGCCGCAAAGGAGAAAATCGAGAAGATGATCGCGGAGATTGACAAATGCATCTCTCTATTGGAAAGATAGTTATGGGGCAGAAAATCACTATAAGCATCAGCGGCAAGAGATATGAGCTGAATGCTGACTCCGCTGAAAAGGAGGAAATTTACAGGCAGGCGGCGGCATCTGTGAACAAGATGCTTGCGGATTACACCGACAAATTTCCCGGCAAAGAATTGTCAGAACTGCTGGCATTCGTGGCACTTAACGAAAGCATCGGCCGAATTTCGATGCTGAAAAGGTTGGACGCGATTGCAAAGGAAGTCGAGATGCTTGAGAAACAGACAGATACTTATCTTGAAGATATAGACAATCAGCCGCCAGCCATTACTCGCTGAAAACAACACGTTCTTCGGAACCGGGTGTTCTCGAGCCGGGGATGCGCGGGCCTAAGTACCGAAATGGGATTCCGCTTTGCGGAACGTAGGATTACTGAACCGGCACGGAGCTCAAATCTTGTCATTAAGATTTTCTGACAGACCGGCTGACGGCTTTTTAATATATTACCGGATGCGATGCTTCTTGTGAAAACTGAAGCTGACGTGTCCGGTTTTTCCGTATATGTCAATGATTTAGACAAATAAAAACTATATATACATAAATATGAATCAAGCAATTATGATAATTATCGTAGCATTATTGGCCGCGGCCGCAGGAATAGCCGCCTACATAATGGTCCAGAAAATAATAATGAAAGGCAGGAAGGACAGCATCATCGAGAAAGCTGAACTTGAGGCCGAGAACATCAAGAAAGAGAAGATTCTCCAGGCTAAGGAAAAATATCTGCAGTTGAAAAGCGAGCACGAGAAATTCGTGAACGAGAAGAATTCTCAGATCAAGGACACCGAGAACCGCCTGAAGCAGAAGGAGAACAATCTCAACCAGCAGAACAATGAGCTTCAGCGCAGAATGAAGGAACTGGACAACGCCAAATCCGGAATTCAGGCTCAGAAAGATGCTCTTGAGAAGAAGGCGGAGGAATACGAATCACTCAAGAGAGAGGCAAACAAGCAGATTGAGAGCATAGCCGGAATGTCAGCTACCGAAGCCAAGAATCTGCTGATGGAGAATATGAAAGCTGAGGCGAGAAGCGAAGCGCAGGCATATATCAACGATACAATGGATGATGCCCGCCTCAATGCCGCAAAAGAGGCCAAAAGAATCGTAATCACCACAATTCAGAGGACCGCGACAGAGACAGCGATTGAAAATGCTGTAACCACATTCCCTATCGAGAATGACGAAATCAAGGGACGCATTATCGGACGCGAGGGACGAAACATCAGGGCTTTGGAAGCCGCAACCGGAGTAGAAATCGTAGTGGACGACACACCGGACGCAATCCTTATTTCAGCATTTGACCCAGTCAGAAGAGAGGTCGCAAGACTTGCGCTCCACCAGCTGGTAGTCGATGGACGTATCCATCCCGCACGCATCGAGGAAGTCGTCACAAAAGTTCAGAAACAGCTTGAAGATGAGATACTTGAGACCGGTAAGAGGACTTGCATCGACCTCGGTATCCACGGAATGAACATCGAACTCGTGAAACTGATCGGTAGAATGAAGTACCGTTCTTCTTACGGTCAGAACCTGTTGCAGCACTCACGCGAAGTTGCCAACATCTGTGCAGTTATGGCATCTGAGCTCGGTCTCAATCCTAAAACAGCAAAGAGAGCCGGTCTGTTGCACGATATAGGTAAGGTTTCTGAGGACGATCCTGAACTTCCACACGCACTTCTCGGTATGAAACTGGCTGAACAGTACAAGGAAAGACCGGAAATCTGCAACGCCATCGGAGCACACCACGAAGAGACTGAGATGACTTCACTCATTTCTCCTATCGTTATGGTCGGCGACGCAATCTCAGGTGCACGTCCTGGAGCAAGACGCGAGGTTATCGAATCTTACATCAAGCGTCTCAAGGGAATGGAAGACCTTGCAGCCGCATATCCTGGAGTGACAAAGAGTTACGCTATCCAGGCAGGCCGTGAACTCCGTGTAATCGTAGGAGCCGAGGAGGTCAGCGACGAGCAGGCAGGAAAGCTTTCTGCAGACATCGCACAGAAGATACAGAACGAGATGACTTACCCTGGACAGGTCAAGATTACCGTCATCAGGGAGACAAGATCCGTTGCATACGCGAAGTAATATAAAACCTAAATACAATCCGTAACAATAATGAAACGGACTAAGAACATGTTTATAGCAGGCATTGCACTATTGTTGAGTGCGGTGCCTGTTCTGGCTCAAAATTTCGAGCAGACAGTAACCTGGAAAGTTAAACAGGGAGAAACAAAAGACGGACTTACCGAAGTTATATTTGACGGCACTATCGCGGACGGATGGCATACGTATGGCATCCATCACAAAGCTTCCGCAACGACAGTGGAATTCACCGAAATCGCAGACTGCTCTTTGTCAGGATCTCTTTATGAAACGCTTCCGAAGCAGACATACGAAGGAGATTCCGTATATTTTGACAAAATCAAGCTCGGACAGAAAGTAGTGGCCGGCGCGAATGGCGGTACTATAAAAGGTGTCATAACCACATCCAGCTGCCACGAAAAGGAATGCGGAATGCCGGAGGATTGGGAGTTCAGCATAACAGTGAAGGCTGCAGAAGCGGGCGCATCTACTGCCACATCTACCGTCGCAGACAACGCGCAGAACTCAGGAAATACAACTGCTTGGACAGAGGAAAGCCAGAATGCGGGAGGCTCCATCTGGGGACTTATTCTGGAGGCTATTCTCTGGGGATTTGCAATGCTGCTCACGCCTTGCGTATTTCCGATGATTCCGATGACCATATCTTTCTTCATGAAAGGTTCGTCATCCGCAGTCGAGGGCAGATTCAAGGCGTTTATGTACGGCCTGTTCATAGTTTTGCTCTACACTGTGCCGATTTCCGCAATAATCGGACTTACCTACATTTTCGGCGGAGAGACTGTCACAGCCGACATATTCAACTGGCTTGCAACGCATTGGCTTCCGAATATCATATTCTTCATCGTGTTTATGATATTCGCGGCATCATTCTTCGGCGCATTCGAGATAACGCTGCCATCGTCTTTGGTAAACAAAAGCGACAAGAACTCTGATAAAGGCGGACTTGCCGGCATCTTCTTTATGGCTCTTACGCTGGTGCTGGTTTCATTCTCCTGCACCGGACCTATCGTCGGTTCCGTATTGATCAAGTCAACACAGGGCGAGTTCTGGACACCTATGGTAACTATGCTTGCATTCTCTGCAGCATTCGCACTGCCGTTCACCATATTCGCAATGTTCCCTTCTCTTCTGAAGAAATTGAAGAGCGGAAGCTGGCTTAATTCTGTCAAGGTCGTGCTCGGTTTCATCGAGGTCGCTTTGGGCTTCAAATTCCTGAGCGTAGCTGACCAGACTTATCATTGGGGATTGCTGGACAGAGAAATTTATCTTGCAATCTGGATTACGGTATTCACGCTCCTAGGGCTGTATCTGCTCGGTAAAATCAGATTCGAGGCCGACAGCGAGGTGAAACATATCGGAGTATTCCGCCTGTTCCTTGCAATCATGGACTTCACTTTTGTAGTGTATATGATTCCCGGAATGTTCGGGGCTCCGCTCAAGGCATTGTCCGGTTATCTGCCACCGATTGAGACTCAGGATTTTGTACTCGGAAGCACAAGCACTCCGGTTGTACAGTCCACTCAGGAAGACAGCAACACTCACAAACTTCCGCTGGGACTGGAAGGCTACTATTCCATTGAAGAGACTCTGAATGCCGCAAAAGAAGCTGACAAGCCTGTTTTCGTGGATATTTCAGGTCTTGCCTGCGTCAATTGCAGGGAGATGGAGCAGCGCGTTTGGAGTGATCCAATGGTTCTCAATCTGCTCAAAAACGAATTCGTAATAGCTGTGCTATACACGGACGATAAGCAGAAACTTCCTGAATCAGAATGGGTTACCACGAGTAGCGGAAAAGTCCTGAAAGACAGGGGACGCATCAATTCCGACTACGTAAGAAGGACGTTCGGAGTCAATGCTCAACCGAACTACACGATTCTGGACACTGACGGGAAACAGCTGGTCCCAGTCAGGGGATACAATCTCGACGTTGACGGTTATGTCAAGTATCTGCAGGACGGTCTTGACAAGTTCAATGCAGGCCGATAGGTATAACGGAAGGCTATCAATGCAGTAATAGGAATTTATATGTACTACGTCAGCAAAAGATTTGAAGTGTCAGGGGCGCATTATGTCACTACCGGACACAGAAGCAAATGCGAGGAACTGCACGGACACAATTGGATAATCATTGTGCACTGCAAGTCGGAGACTCTGAACGATGACGGAATGGTCACGGATTTCACGGAGATCAAGCAGCACATTATGTCCCGCATTGACCACAAGAATCTGAATGAAGTGCTCCCTTTCTCCCCTACTGCGGAGAATATCGCCAAATGGATCTGCGACGAGATCGAGAACTGCTACAAAGTCGAAGTCTGGGAATCCGAAAACAACAAGGCGATTTACGAAAAGTAACAACGAGAGGATGAATAAAAAAACTCATTTTATTCATCCTCTTTTTTAGCAAAGGCGGAACCGTAAGCCGGTTTCTGTTTTAATCTGCCATTTATCTTCGCAACCTACCCCCTGACATCGGACGGGCAGTCCTCATCTGTCAGTATATTTGGTCTTGCAGGCCCTGGTGCCGTGCCCGTCCGGCATCGCTGCCGGTCCGTCGTGAGCTCTTGCCTCGCGTTTTCACCATCACTCCCGGGAGTTGCTCCCGAGGGCTGTCATTTTCTGTCACGGCTGCATAAGATTACCCCTATCTGCGCTTTCCGCAGCAAGGTGCCCTGCCCTGTCCGGACTTTCCTCACCGGTGGCTACTCCGGTGCGGCAGATCGTTCCGCCTGAGAATTTGTGCAAATATAAGAAGTTATTCCGAAAATGCGGATAAAATGCACCTGACCGCCGCTCCGATCACTTCTCGTAGACGGCCTTGTTGTTCTCCGACTCCCACAGCTCCACCTTGTAGCATTTCGGGGTCTGCTCGCATATCCATCTTGCCAGGTTCTCAGCAGTCGGGCTGAACGGCAGGACCTCATTGAGATTCTTGTGGTCGATCTTCGAGGTGATGTTCCTCTTAATGGCGGTGAAGTCCGTCACCATACCGTCCGCATCCAGAGTCTCCGCCTTGCAATGCACTATGACGATATAATTGTGCCCGTGCAGAGCCTCGCACTTGGTATGGCCTTCAGTGGTGACGCTGTGGGCCGCCGCAATCTCAAATCTCTTGCTTACGTAATACATAGCCGATCATTTCCTGTTCAATGCGGCG
>CAVHJF010000029.1:0-33664 GCA_963636275.1 Acutalibacteraceae bacterium
CGCTTCAATCGCTCTAAACCTCTCATATGGTATCCTAAAAGGATTAAATTCCGAATTTACTTGTATTTCATAATTTTATTGCCTAAATTTCAAGGTTGACAGTTATTATATGAAACAAACTTACGGGACTTGTCTGGCATTTATTTGCGCAGGCGCCTTTTTATTGTGTGGTTGTGATAAAAATCCTGTTCTCGGTAATGAGGAGCAGGCTTCTTCTAAAATAGTTAACGACAGCAGTTCCTCTGAAAAAGGAACTCTCCTTGTCGAATTCAAGAAGGGGGATGATGTACCTTCCGATATCGTTGCACCGTTCGGCACAATCAATCTCGAACATCTTTTTCCAAGATGCAAGGACAGCAATCTCCAGCGTTGGTTTATCGCAAGATTCTCTTCTGAAGTCTCATCAGATATTGTAGCATCTCTTTTCTCGGGAAGAGATGACGTCAGCAAGATTCAGTATAATAAAATAATCCGTCGTAGTCCTTCTGAGTCAGTTTTCGCAGGAGAATATGAGCCAGTGCCGACTACAAAGTCGGTTGACAGTGAAAGTCCGATTTTCAATGATCCAGACCTTTCTGACCAGTGGCATCTGATAAATGACGGCAGTACCACTATCTGCAAGACAGCAGTCGAAGGTGCGGATGTTTCAGTTAAGGATGCCTGGAGACTTACTGCCGGCGATCCTTCAATCATTGTGGCAATCGTTGATGAGGGAGTTATGTACTCTCATCCAGACCTTGCCGCTAATATGTGGGTTAATGAGGCTGAGCTGAATGGAAAATCCGGAGTTGACGACGACGGAAACGGATATGTGGATGACATCTACGGCTATAATTTCGCTTCCGACAAGGCGCAGATTTCCTGGAACAAGTCTGGCGACTCCGGACACGGAACGCACGTGGCCGGTACGGTTGCAGCCGTAAATAACAATGGTATAGGTGTTTGTGGCGTTGCCGGCGGTTCCGGAAACGGTGACGGCATTCGTCTGATGTCCTGTCAGATATTTGACGGAAGCTCATCTTCCAGTGCTGCGGTTGCCAGAGCGTTGATGTATGCCGCTGATAATGGTGCTTCAATAGCTCAGTGCTCATTCGGATACGATGCCGGTGATTACAAAACCGATGAAGAATTCAAGAAGAGATGCAGCGCAGAGTATGCCGGCATCGAATATTTCCTCAATAAGGATAATTGCAAAAGTGATGTTCTTGACGGCAATATCATAATTTTCTCAGCCGGAAATAACGGGAAACGTATGAGCAGTTATCCGGGTGCCTTGAAAGAAGTCGTCGCAGTTACCGCTTTCGGTCCTGGCTATCAGCCTGCTGGATATACAAACTATGGCACAGGTTGCAATATTGCGGCTCCGGGCGGTGACTTCTATGTCGGACGGTCTGGCTACAATAAGAAGTGTCAGGTTCTGTCCACGATTCCGGGTAAGGATTATACCGGCGATTATGGCTGGATGGAGGGAACGTCGATGGCTACACCTCACGTCAGCGGAGTTGCCGCATTGGGATTGTCATACGCGAAGAAACTCGGACTGAAGTTTACTAGAGAGGAGTTCATTTCTATGCTGTTGACATCCGTTAACGCCATTGACAGTTATTTTGTCGGAACAAAGCCGAGAGACGACTCCGGCGATATGGAGCTCTCCTACTATGTGGGCAATATGGGAACCGGTGCGATAGATGCCTGGAAGCTACTGATGAACATTGAAGGCACACCGTCTTTTCAGGTGAAAATAGGCTCGTCCGAGATTGATCTTACAAAAGTCCTCGGAGCTGAATCAGCTGTTTTGAGCAATATCTCAGTAGAGATGGATGAGACAACAAAGTCTTCGATGGGAATAAATGATGAATTGAAACTTGACGGCAATAAACTTATTGTCAACTGCACAAAGTCTGGCTCTGGTTTTATAACCATAAATGCTGAAACTCAGGGAATGTCGATAAACAGGAAAGTTTCCATTATATCCAGACCTGTGGTTTCAGAAAACGGAGGCTGGCTGTAGTGGGCATTCTCTCAAGGCAGCTGCTGATGAGGCATACTTAAACTTGCTTAAGTAACTGATTTGATTCTGAGCCGATTTATTATGATGCGCATTGCTAATTGATTGGTGATAAGCGACTTGGAAATAAGAACAACGAGATAGATAGTAGATTATAAACATATTACGAACAAACAACAAATGAACCATTCAACCCTTTTTGCCAAAGGACTTATGTCGGTTCTCATAGCAGTTGCTACGATTTTCACGGCAAATGCTCAGAACATCAAAGTCCAAGGTACAGTTGCGGACAAGTCGGGCGAACCGATTCCCGGAGCTACAGTTATCGTTGAAGGCACAAGAACAGGCACCTCGACCGGTGCTGACGGAGAGTTTTCACTCTCAGTTCCGCCTGACGCAAAATTGACCTTCTCAATTCTAGGCTACAAAACCCTCACGGAGAAGGTTGCAGGACGTACCAACATTATGGTTACGCTCGAAAATGATACGGAATATCTTGAAGAGACAATAGTTATCGGTTACGGCTCCGGCCAGAAAGTCGGAAATATTGTAGGCTCCGTGACAACCGTATCTTCAAAAGACATCGCCTCCAGCCCGTCATCCAACATCGGTGACGCATTGCAGGGAAAAGTTGCCGGACTCCAGATCTTCAACACTTCCGGTGAACCGCAGAGCTCTGTAAGTATCAGACTCAGAGGTGTTTCTTCATTGAACTTGAGCAACGCTCCGCTTTATATCCTTGACGGCGTGCCTGTAAGTTCTGACGTGTTCTCAAGTATGAATCCGCAGGATATCGAGAACATTTCCATATTGAAGGATGCTTCTTCAACAGCCATTTATGGTTCACGTGCGGCTAACGGTGTCATCGTCGTTACAACAAAGAAAGGTCAGAAAGGCGAGAAGCCGACCGTTTCAGTGCGTGCGCAGGCCGGAATCTCAATGTTGACGAATTACAATATGGATATGATGAACTCCGAGCAGTTGCTTGAGTTCGAGCAGTTGTGCGTTCCATCACTTTCAAGTGATCCGTCATTCCTTGCGAAAAAGAATTTCATCCTGGGCAACAATATCAATTTTGACTGGACTGACTATCTGTTCGACAAGACCGCTCCGATTGTGCAGGGAGATGCTTCGTTCAGAGGCGCTACTGACAAGACAAATTACTATGTGTCATTCGGTTACTCAAGCGAGGAAGGTACAGCGAAATCAAATTCAGGTTCAGATAGATACACCCTCAGGACCAACTTGGACGTACAGCTTGCAAAGTGGTTCAAATTCGGAACAAATCTGGCGTTGAGCTATACCAAATATCAGACAATCGTTACCGGTTGGTACACTCAGTCTCCTATTCTTCAGGCAGTTACGGGTATTCCTTATTATACTCCATATCAGCTTGTATATAACGATGACGGTACTTTCTCTTACGGTGATGTATACGAGGTTTATCCGTGGAACAACGACATTGACCTTAACGAGTATTATAAGAAGAATACCAATGACAGACAGGCCATTAACCTGATGGGACAGACATATTTCCTGTTCACCCCGATCAAGGGCTTGAATATCCGTCTCCAGCAGGCTATCGACGCGTTCGACTACACGAACGAGTCAATCCATTACCCTTCATATACACCGTCTTCGTCAAGAGGTACAAATGCTCAGGCATTCCAGCGTTACAGCCAGCTATCTTCCACAAATACAGTAGAGTACAAGACTGACATCGCCAAAAAGCATTTCTTCACATTCCTGCTCGGTCACGAGTCATTCGTCAAGAAGGAGAAGACCTTCAGTATGACAGGAACCGGACTTACGGACGACAGACTTGTGTCAATCGGCTCAACTACCAGCATCGATTCTTGGAATGGAGGTACAATGGAATGTGCATTCAACTCATTCTTCCTCAATATGAACTATGACTTTTCAGGCAAGTATTTCCTGGATGCGTCAGTCCGTACAGACGGTTCATCTCTCTTCGGAAAGAATCACAGATATGCGACATTCTATTCAGTCGGTGTGATGTGGAAACTCAAGAACGAGTCGTTCCTCAAGAATGTTTCCTGGCTCGATGAGTTGAATATGAACTTGAGCTACGGTACAACAGGTAACTCAGGATTGAGCGAGTGGTATGCTTCTCTCGGTCTTGTCGGTTCAGGTCCAAAGTATAACGGCAATGCTGGTTGGGCTATCTCACAGATTCCTAACAGTGACCTCACCTGGGAGACAGTGGGGACACTCAACTACAGGATTTCCGGTAGAGTATTCGACCGCGTTTCATTCGGATTCGAGTTCTATAACAAGCAGTCCAAGGATCTTCTTATGGAGATTCCTTACTCCGCAACGACCGGCCACTCTTACGGTTGGGGCAACGTAGCCTCAATGGTCAACAGAGGTGTGGATATGGAATTGAATGTGGATTTCATTCACACGAAGAATGTTTACTGGGGTGCTTCGGTCAACGTCAACTACAACGACAACGAAATCACCAAACTCTATCAGGGACTTGACGAGATTTCATTCCCTGACTACTCTCTTAAATATCAGGTAGGTTATTCTTCTTCATTGGTTTATACACAGGTGCGCGCCGGTGTGGATCCGGAGGACGGTTCACCTATGTGGTACGACCTCAATGGAAACCTTACCAAGACCTACAGCGATGAGATTATGCAGTTCTGCGGTATGGATACCAACGCCAAATGGTCAGGCGGATTCTCCACGAACTTCTCCTGGAAGGGCCTCGGAATCAATGCCGATTTCTCATTCATCGGAAAGAGGTACATCTTCCTTAACGAGAGATACTATACGATGAATCCTCAGAACTTGCTGTTCAACAGTAACTTCGAGACCAAGATGCTGAATATCTGGACACATCCGGGACAGCAGACGGACATTCCTAAGTACGGAACTCCGTTCTATCACGATACATCCAGATTCTCAAACGCTGCCTTCATAAGATTGAAGAATCTGTCGATCAGCTACAGTCTGCCTAAGAAGATTCTTGAGCCGACCAAAGTGCTTTCCGGCGTGAAAGTCTATGTGACCGGACGTAACCTTCTTACGATTACAGATTTCGAGGGCTATGACCCTGAGGTGGGCTATTCCAATGCAACAAGCGGTATGTATCCTAACTCCCGCCAGATTGTAGGTGGTATCGAGGTAACCTTCTAATTCTTGAAAGACAATGAAAATCAATAATATATACTTAAATATAGTTCTGGCGTCAGTGCTGGCTCTGTGTTCAGTATCCTGCGATTTGAACAAGTATCCTGACGATGCCATCAACACCGACGAGTCGATGGAGAGTGTGGCGGACTGCCAGTCATTCCTCAACGGACTCTATTCCGGCATGAAGTACTGCTTCACGGGAGCGTTCGTCTATATCCCTGAGTTGCAGGCTGATTCATTCCACGCAGTAAAGAACTTCGGAAACTACAGCGGAGATTATTACAGCTACACTGTCACTGCAGGTGAAAGCACTTCCAACAGTGTATGGTATGGTCTGTACGGATATATCGGAAATGCAAACTTCCTGATTGAAGGTACTCAGAAACTGCTCGGAAAGGGAACTCTTTCTGCTGAGGATGAGGCGAAAGTAAAAGAAATTCTCGGTGAGGCCGCTTATATCAGGGCTCATCTGTATTTCCTTCTCGCGCAGTATTATTGCGAGGATTATGACCCTGCAACAAGCGGTGAGAAAATGGGTGTGCCGGTGATTACCAAATATGAGCCGACAGGAGATTCCAAGAAATATCCTTCCCGTCCGTCTTTGGAAGTAACTTATGCTCAGATAGTTGCTGATATCGCAACTGCCGAGGAATATGTTCAGACTGAGGGCTCGCAGAATTCAGCCTATGTTACCAAGGATGTAGTGACTGCCCTCAAGGCGAGAGTTGCCCTGATAATGCACGACTATGACACCGCATTGATTTCAGCTAAATCTCTGATTGATGCAGGTACATACACGATATGCACCGATGCAGCCAAGTTTGCTGACGGATGGAAGAACGACAATCTTACTGAGACCATCTGGCAGGTGGCTATGACCGGCCCTGATGATATAGGAAGTTCATTCCGTTATTTCATCTACAACAGGTCAGGCGTTGTCGGTGAGGACAATCCTCAGTATGTCCCTGAAGACTGGGTTCTGGATTTGTACGACAAGTCCAACGACATCAGGTATTCAAGCTGGTTCAGCACAAGAGACATTACGACACCTGTTTCAGGTCGTCTTACATTGATGGTCAAATATCCTGGAAATCCGAAACTTTACAGCAGCGTCACCAACTATGTGAATATGCCTAAGGTGTTCAGACTTCCTGAGATGTACCTTATCGCAGCTGAAGCGGCGGCCAACAAGCCGGGTCAGGAGACTGTAGCGTCATATTATCTCAATGGCTTGAAATCCAGGAGAATAAGCGGATGGGTGGACCAGGATTATTCCGGTGCTTCACTGACCAATGCAATCCGTGACGAGAGAGTTAGAGAGCTTTTCTGCGAAGGTCACAGACTCAGCGACATCAAGAGATGGCACATCGGATTCAAGCGTTCTGCAGGCCAGGACCCGTCACTTCTTATGCCGGGCGAAAATTATGTGAATGCCAACAGGCCGGCTGACGATCCGTTCTTCCTGTGGCCTATACCGACTGCGGAGATGGAGGCAAACCCTCAGATGCAACAGAATCCAGCTTACACTAACAGCTTATAACGGACAAAATGAACAAATTAAGACATATATCAGTAATTGCCGCTCTGTTGACAGCAGTGGCAAGCGTGGTCTCTTGTTCCGATGCCAAGAAGGGAGCCGGAGATATCACGATTGGATTCAGCCAGGATACCTACAAATTCAAGGAGGGCGCCGGACTGAACAAGATACAGATCAATGTCACAGGTGAGGCCGAGACCTATCCTGTAACATTCGACGTAGAGGCGAAAATAGTTTCTTCCGAGCAGGTGGAAGTGAACGACGTTATACATTTTACCCAGTCTAAGGGATTGAAAATCAAAGGAAAAGACCTTGCTCCCGTATATCTCGAATTTACCATCAAGGATAACGACGTCATCAACGAGACAAGGCAGGTTGAGCTTACAATCACCAATGTGAAAGGCGCGAAGGTGTCCACGGACAAGACAATCTTCGAGATAAGGGACAACGACAACAACCCTTACGACAAACTGATGGGCGACTGGACAGCGTCAGCCACAGACTACACCGGCGCTAAGGTTACATTCCCAGTCAATATCAGCGGAGGTTTCACGGATTCCGACATCAACAACAATGAGGGCCGTGTACTAGTATGCTGGGGCTTCGGTTCTTATCAGAGGGAATTCCCGACAAGCAATCCTCCTAAACAGCCGGTATGGTATATGGATTTCGACGAGGATGCGCACGTGCTCTATGTCCAGACCAACAAGGTGATGGCCAACGTGTTCCAGTTCTCTGACATATCCTATGACGTGATCATCAGATGCTGCACTATTCTTCCTGGCAATTCAATCAGCCTTCAGACTCCTCTGGAAGGATCCTGGAGCTCGGATATGAATACAATCACATTCCAGTCAGGCGGATACGGACTCACCGCGGCGATATTCACTACGGACGGAGAATACACTGACACAGTCTGGATGATATTTACGGATATAGTATTGACACGAAATAAGTAGAATAGCGATGAAAATATATAAATTATTGTCAATATCATTGTTGCTTTCATTTGCCGCGCTTTCGTGCTCCAAGAATGAATTGAGCAAGCAGAATGCGGGCAAGGAAAAGCCGGTCATCACGATTGAGCAGAACAATGCCGTCAATTATCTGATGACATTCACTCTTACTGCCGATTACAATACCGCGCAGTTCGGTTATGTTATTCTGGACGGCAGCAGTACGCTTGTTCCTGCTACTCAGGACATTGTGATGGACAAGATCGGAACAGCGCTTCAGAGCGGAGTTTTCAATGCAGTCGATCAGACAAAGAAAAGAGTGGAGTTCGAATGTCAGCCGAATCACGAGTATAAAGTGTATGCGGCCGCAATTTCAGACAGCGGACTTCTCAGCTATCTTGCGGAAAAGGTCATCAAGGTGAGCGATACCGAGATACCTTCAGTCCTGAAATCTTCAGTTTCAGGCAACACCCTCATTCTCGAGTATTCAGAGGACATCGTTCTCAACACCGAGAGCTATGCGACAATCCAGTATGTCAAGTGGGGCACATTGGAAGTGACTCCGAAGCAGGATCTTCCGCTCGAAAATATCAGTGTTGACGGCAATGTGGCTACGATAGTTTGCCCTAAGCCTGCCAACGGTGCCGGTTACGTGGTAAGTTTCCCTCAGGGACTCTTCCTTGACTTGAGCGGTAACAAGGGATACGGTGTGAACTCATCATTCGACCCTGAGACAAATACTTACAAAAACCTCGGCTGGGATGACGCTACAGTGGATTTCTCAGTGGAAGAAAGCTATTTCCAGGATCAGGCTTCGGTTGACTGGAGCAGCGATGATGCGACAGTTGAGATTGTGTTCCCGTTCGATATTTACAAGAATACCTATCTTCAGAACACCGTGAGTGTCGTATATAAGGACAATTCCGGAAAGGAATACACTTATGCCGACTATGATGTCGCAGAAGACAAGAGGACAGTGCAGATCAAGCTGCCTCACGCTCCGAAAGCGATTTTCGATGTCAAACTTGACAGAGGTGCGGTATATGACGAGTGGGGAAATGTCAATTCTGCTTTTGAACTTGATGAGGACGACTTCAAATACAGCTCTTTGAATCTGAAGTACGGCAGCTATGAAATCAAGTCAGAGAAAAATGAATTCCCTGTGACATTCACACGCAGCACTGCTTCAATCGTCAAGATGTCGGCTGACTGGTTCAATCTCGGACGTGACCTGATAGGAGCGAGCGGCGATATTATGCCGGTTCTGAAGGGCGTAGTGGACTATGAGAACAGAACCATCACATTCGACGGTTCTTGGTACTACAGGGGAGTCCTGAACTCCAGCAATGCGTTCGGTCTTGCATTCTATCACTACGGAAAGGACGAGAGCAAGTACCTGATGTTCTGGGGCAGCGGTAAAGGCTCTTCGCCAATCGTCGTAACTTTTGACGAGAACGGCGTGATTACAAGCACTACCGCATTCGACTATTCCGTACATTCGGCAGATAATAGCTACACCTATCTGTCCACATACGACGAGGTTAAAGACGGAACAACATTTACTTATATAGAACAATGATCAAATCACTGAAATTCATATTGCCTGTCCTGCTGGTCGTGTTCTGCGCGTCCTGCAAGAAAGAAAGCAGCAGTATAAAGTCTTCTGCCGGCAGCCTCGTGTTTACATCTGCAGAACAGAAGCAGACCGTGAACATAACGGCTAACTGCGAGTGGACTGCTACACCCGACTGCGATTGGATTGTCTGCTCTCCGTCAAGCGGAAAAGGCAGTGCCAAGTTGTCGATTACGGCTCAGCTGAACAGCGGACTTGAGAGAAAGGGAGTCGTCAAGGTGACCGGCAGCGGTGAATTGTGCGAAATCTCGATAACACAGGAAGGTATAGACTTTTCTGTAAGTTCATACAATGTGGAAATGGACCAGGACTGCAATCCTGTCACGGTGACGGTCATCTCAAAATACGATTGGGAATTCACTGTCCCTGCAGCCGCATCCTGGTGCACTGTAAGCCCGATGAAAGGTTCTGCAGGGGAGACTGTCGTGACATTCACTCCGGCTCCGTTCACAGACAGGACACCGCGTACAAAGCAGTTCATCACAGTCAGCTACGGCAATACCTTCTCGATGATTGCCATAAGCCAGCAGTTGCCTAACAACGCTCCTACAGCTCCTGAGCTTCTCAGTCCTGAGGACGGTGTCGCTGATGCCAAGATTAACGGCACATTCACCTGGAAAGCTTCCAGCGATCCGGACGGAGACGTTGTCAAGTACAGCCTGATGCTCTCACGAGACAACGGAAAGACTTGGTCTTCATATAGTTCCGAGACAACATCCTGCAAGCCTTCAGACCTTCTCGAGAAGAATACAAAGTATGTCTGGAAAGTGAAGGCGCTTGATGATTTCGGCGGTGAAGCGGAGAGTGTCACCAGGACATTCATAACAGGCGACGGCGGCGCTTATGTCGACGGTGAGATATACAGATATCAGACAGAGTCTGCAGGTGCGTCAAAGCCAGTTCACCTTATCATTATGGGTGACGGATACACCAAGGACGACTATACTGACGGCGGCAAATTCGACAAGGATGTAGAGACTGCCGTAAGCGCATTCTTCGGAATTGAGCCTTTCGCCACATACAGAAACTACTTCAGAATCTCCGTGATGGCTGTATATTCACAGGAAAGCGGAGCGACAGTGGAGAAAGATATGGTTGACTGCGCCGCTCAGACAAGGAATACGGCATTCAACACGACACTTGTCGGCGGAAACAGTACAGAGGTGTCTTGCGATACTGACAAGGCCTACACTTATGCCAAGAAAATCTCCGGTGTGTCGGATACTGAGTTGCAGAACACTACTATCCTGATGCTTGTTAACCTGAACGTATATGCAGGAACCTGCTGGATGGAAAGGACCGGAAGATCGGTAGCCATCTGCCCTGTAGGCTCTACCTTCAAGAATATTGTGGTTCACGAGGGCGGCGGACACGGATTCGGCAGACTCAAGGACGAGTATCGCTACAACGATGTCACTATTCCGGCAGCTCAGAAGGCTTTAGTCGAGGAGTGGAGGACTTATGACCCTTATTTCGCATACAACATCTCGTTCACAAACGACAAGAGCACAGCCCATTGGGGACACTTCATCGGCCGTGCAGGATACGATGCGGTAGGATTCTACGAAGGCGGAATGTTGTATTCAAAGGGCGTATGGAGACCGGAAAGGATAAGCTGTATGGAGGACAACAGAATGTATTACAATGCTCCTTCCCGCGAGGCCATTGTCCGCAGAATATTCAAAGCTTGCGACAAGACATTCACGCTCAGTGATTTCTATGCGAATGACAAGGTCAAGAGCGACAATACGGTAAGCACGGCCAACTACGTAGAGCAGTTTGTGCCGCTCGCTCCGCCGGTTATGATAGACAGATAAATTCAACTTAACAAATTAAATTTTATTCATTATGAAAAAGTTACTCGCATTCTTCTGTGCCGGCGTACTTGCCGTGACAGGTTGCTCAAGAGTAGAAGATCTTGAGGACAAAGTTGACAAACTCGATTCAAGAGTTACCTCACTTGAAGAACTGGTATCTTCGCTGAACACCCAGGTAGGGTCAATCAGTGCCCTGGTGAACACCATCAAGGACGGCGGATATATCAAGGAAGTAAAGACCGAGACAAAGGACGGGGTCAATTATTATACCCTTGTTCTCAGCAATGACGAGACTTATACCATCCACGACGGAGCCAAAGGTGAAGACGGTGTTGACGGTACTGACGGTCACACTCCTGTAGTAGGTGTCAAACTTGACGAAAGTGACAACAACTATTACTGGACTGTTGACGGAGAATATACTGACCCTAAGGTAAGGGTTAACGGTAATGACGGTAAGACCCCTGAAATCAGCATTGTCAGCGGCTACTGGTGCATCAAATGGCCGGGCGATGACTATTGGACAACTCTTACTGTGGCCAAAGGCGACGACGGCGATTCTTTCTTCAAGAAAGTTGACGTAGGCGAGGATGAAGTCACATTCACTCTCACAAGCGGTGAGTCATTCACAGTTTCACTTCTTGGTGGATTCAGACTCGTATGCCAGAGCACAGCTGTCGGCGTTTCAGCAAACGGTACTGCTAAAATCAGCTATACTGTAAAGGGCGCCAAAGACGGTGAAGAAGTGGTCGTATATGTTAAATATGTGTCAGAGGGATGGTCTGCCAGCGTTGACGAGTCTGCAGCAGAAGTGACTGTAAACGTTCCTGCAGATCCTGACGGAGGTCTTGTAATCGTTGAGGCAATCAACAATACAACAAGCAAAGTTGCTGACCAGGCTATCAAATTCGAGAAAGGTGTACTTTCTATTGCAACTATCAGCTATACGGTAAGCGACGCTTCAGGCGTTCTTGAGATTCCTCTCAGCACAAATATGACTTACGAAGTATCAAGCGATGCAGAGTGGCTCAAACTCGTAGAGACAAAGGCTGCCCACACCGAGACACTTTCATTCTCTTACGAACTCAACACAGGAGAGGCTGACAGATCTGCCAATATCACAGTCAAGGGCGCTGCCGGTGACGAGGTTACAGTGGTTGTTCTTCAGAGAGGCTGTCCTCCTCTCAAGGAAAGTTATGAAATCGGTGAATACTATGAGAGACAGGGAGTTGTCGGTATCGTATGGCACTGCGACACAAACTATGTGAAAGTGCTTGCGCTTGATGAAAAAACTTATGTGCAGTGGGCTGAATACAGTTCAGCAAACTCTTGGGCTGACAGCGAGACAGACGGTCTTGCCAATATGAACACTATTCTCAACAACCCTTACAGCTCAATCTCTTACTTCCCTGCACAGAAATGGTGCAACGACAAGGGAACAGGCTGGTATATGCCTGCAATCGATGAGATGTGCGAGATTCTCAACAATATCAATGTCTTGAACTCTAGCCTTAGCAAATGTAAGGGTTCATCACTTTCAAAAGGTGTCTACTATTGGACTTCAACTCAGAACACTGATACCAAGAATGTTCAGATAGCTTACTGGGATTGGGATTATGAGAAGACTCTCAAGTCAGAAAGGGCTTCTACGCTTTATGCGGCTGCAAGAGCTTCCTACAATGTGAGCCTCAAGTCATCAAGCACAGATCCTGATGTTCCGGTAGAAAGCGAATACAAGATCGGTGACCAGATGAAACTTGACAACGGTGACGGTGTGGTTGCATACATCGACGAGACAGGAGAGCACGGATATGTGATTTCTTCACTTGAATGCGAGTCTGTGAAATGGGCTACAACCGGACAATATCAGTCTTATTGGCCTACAAGCGAGACCGACGGAAAGGCTAACTGCGACCACCTTTCTACATATCTTGAGAACATTTCCTCTTGTCCTGCAGCATATTGGGCTGTATATTCTTGCGGAAATGCTGGCTGGTTCCTTCCTGCACAGACTCAGTTGCAGCAGGTTCTTGCAAACTTCACTGCCATCAACGAGGGCCTTTCCAAGATCGGCGGAACTCTTCTTACTGAAGGCCGCGGATATTGGACTTCAACGACTTGGTTTAGTGATGATTCAGGTGCAAATGCAAGATATTTCTCATACAGCAACGGTGCTGTAAGCAGTCCTGCATCAGACGAGATTACGTACTATACACACTACGCTCGTGCAATCCACGCATTTTAATAAATGAATATGAAGTTAAAATCAATTTTTTCCGGACTTCTGGCTGCAACCCTCCTCCTGGTGGGCTGTAGTCAGGAATCTTCTACTCCGGTCATCAAGGCTGTTGCTTTGGAAATCAGCAAGGATGCCGGTGAATATGAACTTCCGTTCTCAGTTCAGAACGGCTCATCATCCAAGCAGCTGACTGCCACGACAGAGGCTGAATGGATATATGACATCAGTGTCGAGACAGGTAAGGTCGTTTTCTATGTCGAGCAGAATGCAGGCAAAGCGCGTTCAGCGTCAATGCGTCTGTCTTACCCGGGTGCTGAAGACGTTACTGTCAACATCAACCAGGGCTCAGTTTTCGACGGAGTGTTCAAGATAGACGTATCAGATATCACTCCTTACGGTTGTCATATCAAATTCACCCCTCTCGAATATAGCGGTAACTACATTTTCTTCGTTATGGATAAGGCTGCCGTATCCAAGTATCTTTTGGATAAGGATGGTCTTGACGAGTTGTGTCAGGGTGATGTCGAGTATGTGAAGGAGTTGGCCGAGAACAATGGTCTCACTCTGGAAGACTGCCTCAAGCGCGCCCCTATGTTCTATACGATGGACGGCAAGGAGACGGAGATGGACTACACCGACCTGTCTTATGACACTGACTACATCGCATATTGCTATGGACTCAGTCTTGAAGGCAAACGTCTGACTGACTTCACTATGGCGGAGTTCTCGACTTCAATCGTCGAGACATCTGACATCACGTTCGAGGCCAGCATCACTGACATCACGAAGAACAGCGCTAACATTACGATTACCCCTTCCAACAATAGCGACTATTATTTCTGGACATACATTTCAGAGATGGATTACTCGAAATATTCTCTCGAGGAGATTATGTCCAATATGATCAGCAACATCAAGTCAAATGTTGAGACTTGGGGCATTCCTATCACGTCATACATCCATACAGGCGCTTCAAGCGATGCTCCTTCAGATCTCTGGTCCGGTACCAAGTACTATATCGTGGCCTGGGGTATGGACTATGTCGGCACACCTACGACTAAGCCGCAGGAAGTGACAAGTTTCGTCACCGAGTCCGAGCCTGTTCTGGACGACTGCCGATTCACCCTCACCCTGCTTCAGAAGAAGCCTGAGGACATAAAGATCCGTGTTGAGCCTACTAAGGATGACACGAGATATTATGTGGCGTTCGTTGAAGAAAGCAAGTGCCAGGGATACAATGACCGTCAGATGGCCCAGCGTATCGTGAATATGGAGAACAGCCGAATCGAGGACGGTTCATATTACGATGCAGACAAGAATAACTGGGAGGCTCTGACCTATACCGGCACCAAAGAGATATGGGGCAACATCGACCTGTCCTGGAACTTCCTTCCTGACCACAACTATCAGATTTATGTGTTCGGTGTTGACAACGGTACCATCACGACCGCAATTGACAGGCTTGACGTTACGACAGATCCTGCAGTGAAGTCTGATATGACTATCGAGACCAAAGTCGTGAAATCTGTATGGAACTTCGGTACATTCGAGTTCACTCCAAGCAAGAACGACGAGTACTATCTTCCGTTCCTTATGACAACTGCTGATGCAGACCTCTACAAGAACCCTGACGGTACATACAATGCAAATCTGCTTATGGCCGATATTGAGGAGTATTATGAGGATGAAATCCTGTACAAGAGGAAGAGAGGCAAGCAGACTATCCAGGAGTACTGGCAGTCCGACACTGAATACACTATGATCGTATTCGGTTATTCCGGCACCAACACGACTGAGTTCTTCGAGACCAAGGTCAAGTCGCCTGCAATTCCGTTCGAGAAGAGCGATGCTGAAGTTTCAGTTGAGTATTGCTTCTTTGACGGAAATGAGCTGGCCGCCAAATTCCCTGATAAATGGGATGCGGAGGACTTGAAAGACGCCTGCATCATGCTCACAAAATATACTCCTAACTCTGCGGCAGTGCACTGGTACGGTGGTGTATGGGCTCCGATTTCAAATTATGAGATGGGTATCGATCACCTTATGGCATTAATCAGAAACGATAGCGCTCCGGCAAACTGTATTGATGAATATCAGCAGACTTGCCGTCCGTGGTACAACCATCTGTGGAGTTTCTCTTATGTGGCAGAAGGTGTTGACGGAAATTATGGTAAATGGCATTATATGGAATTCACTCCGACCAAGGAGGACACGATCGAGCCTTATGACTTCTGGTCTGATCCTTATGACGGAGGTACAGGAGCTTCCACAACTTCGGTATATTGCATACCTAAGACAGTTGACAAAGCTCCTGTTGACATCACCGACAATGTCTTCAAAGTTCCGGCAAAAGCGAAGAAAAACCTTGCTCAAATAAGGAAACAAAGAAGAAATCTTTAACAATGATGAATATCAATAGAATTTTCTCAGCATTGTTTTTGACTGCGGTTCTGGGCCTGTCCTCTTGTGGCGGGTCCGAGCCGGAGCAAAACAAGAAGCCAAAAGATCCTGTGATCTCGGTTTCTGTCCCGGAGGCAGGATTCGTTGTAGTCAATGGAGGCGGTTCATTCACCGCTTCATATTCGGTGGAGAATCCGACAGACGACGGCAGACTGACTGTCACCGCATCAGCAGAGTGGATTTCCGACATTCAGGTCAATGTCTCAAACGTGACTCTCAATGTTGAACCCAATCCCGGGGACGAACGTTCTGCGGAGTTGAAGTTCTCATATCCCGGTGCCCAGACTGTCAATGTAAACTTGCGCCAGCTTGCGGCAGGTGAAGAAATTGCGATTTCAGAAAGCGCAGTCGAGGTGGAGTGCGGAGAAAGCAGTCTGGAGATAATCGTGACCAGCGACCGTGACTGGACATTGTCCGGCGGCGAGAGTTGGGTTACCGCATCTGCTGAAGCAGGAAAGTCAGGGGACAAGGTTGTTTTCAGTGTGGAGAGCAATGATGACACCAATTCCCGTGAGGCTACATTCACTTTCACCTGCAACACCAAGACAGCGACACTTGTCATCACTCAGTCCGGCAAGGATGTGCTTGCATCCATCAAGGACAACACGTTGAAGGCGTTGCTCCTTGCAGCCGCTGATACTGACGGTGACGGGAAAATCTCTTTGGCGGAAGCCGCAGCGGTCAAATCATTGGAATACAAGGTGACCGAAGCGTCAGATCTTCCGATTATGACACTCGAAGGACTGGAGTATTTCACCGGTCTGGAGAGAATCGTGCTTCAGGACAATGAGTTTACTGAAATCAATCTGAGCGGCAATACTGCACTCACTTATCTTGATTTGTCCAGCAATACATACCTTGAAACTGTGAATGTGAAAGGTTGTTCGGCTCTTACGGCAATCTATGTTCCTTTTGACAAGGCATTGCAGACCATTGACCTTGAGGGATGCACTTCGCTTGTGACCTTTACCGGTTATGCCAGCGGACTCACCTCGCTTGATGTCAAGGATTGCAGCAAGCTTGAGACTCTCACGGTATATTCAACCAATATCCAGACGTTGGATGTCAGTATGTGCCCGGCTTTGAAAGTGTTCAATGCGGGCGGCAGTGCACTTACGTCTGTTACTCTGCCGGAAAACTCTGTGATTGAGACACTTTCTCTTTCTGAGTCGAGCAAACTTACATCGTTGGATTTGTCCAAGCTCCCTGCGCTCAAGAGTCTGTCGATAGGCAGTTCAGCTATTGCAGTTCTGGACCTTGCCAAATGTCCTTTGCTTGAGACTCTGACAATGGACTTCTGCAAGAAGATAACTTCGATTGATGTGAGCAAGAACCTGCATCTTAAATCAATCTCGGCAATGTTGTCAGGCCTCGTCAAGGTGACTATGTTCGAAGGCCAGTGGGAGGATATCCAGGCGAAATGCAACGGCATCAGCAAAAGTATGATAACCACAGTCGCTATCGACTACCCTGAGGACTGTTCGGCAGTCATTACGGACAGCGGTCTCCGCAACTATGTCATCAGCAAGTATGACACGGACGGTGACGGCAAGATTTCAGGAAGTGAGGCGGAGAAGGTCACAGAGATATCTTATTCCGAAAAAGGACTTACGTCGTTCTCAAACTTCGTGTATTTCAGGCATATACAGAAACTCAACCTGTCAAATAATGCTTTGGAGTCAATAGACCTCGGGCCATTTGCAAGCACACTTGAGGAACTTGACCTGTCGCACAACAGTCTGACTGAGTTGTCCCTGTCCGGAGTCAAGGTTCTCAAGACTATGGATATTTCATACAACAGTCTGACGGCTTGTACCGGATTTACGGGTATGGACTTGTCTTCGACACTCGAAAACGTCAATGCTTCACACAACAAGCTGAAGTCTTTCCAGTGCTCATACGCAAAGTCTCTCAAGAATGTGAATCTGTCATACAACGAGCTTACAACCTGTAACCTCGAGTACTGCAGCGCAATCGTGGACCTCAATGTCAGCAACAACCACCTGACCGAGGATACCAACTCGTTCGTGCGTCCGTTCACCTTCACTTCGCTTATGTCGATTGACGTAAGCAACAATGACTTTATCCTGATGGAGAGTGATGTGACTTGGACAGACAAATGGACAGGATTGATTTCGTTCATCTGCAGCGGTTGTGCTAAACTCCAGTCTCTGGATCTTAGCCCGATTGAGTCAATCAAAGTCGTTGAGGCGAAGGATTGTCCTAGACTTGAATACATCTATCTGAGTTCATCTGCCAACCCGCAGGTTACAAAAGATTCTACAACTGAAATCAAGAGAAAATGAGAAACTTTCTGAAAATAGCCGCAGTCAGTCTCACGGCTGCTTTGGCGCTCGTTTCGTGCAGTAAGAAGGCTGAAAAGCAGAACAAGCTGGTAGGGGACTGGAATATAATTTCAGTCACTACCAAGTCGGCAGTCATCGGCAGTCAGACAGTGGATATCTATATGTCTTTCACTGGTGACGGCACATTTGTCATCTATCAGAAGACAAGTGACGCGCAGTTGTATTATGAGAAATACACCGGGACTTGGTCTCTTGCCAGTGGCGTCCTGAGCGGCATTTATACGAGCGGGAAGAGTTGTGGAGATTACAATGTGACTTTCTCGGAAGGCAATATGACTCTTGCATCTATGTCAACTCCTTCGGAGGTGTCGGTCTACAAGAAGGCAGTCATCCCCGACAGCGTCATCAACAACGCCAGGGAAGTTGATTAATACAGTATAACAACAAAAAAAGCGGCTGATTTTTTTCAGCCGCTTTTTTTATTACATCATTGGTGGAGGGCCTCCCGGGCCGGGACCGCCGCCAGGGCCACCTGGACCACGTCTGCCGTTGGCCGCCTTGCTCATATTGCCGAATCTCCAAGTAAGAGAAAGAATCACGTACCTGCCGAGAGTATTGTTCCAAGTCTCAGTATGGTAGTTGGCCGAGTCGCTTACAGAGAGGTTCTTTGCCTGATTCAGAAGGTCATAAGCCTTGAACGACAGTGTGAATCTGTTCTTGAACAGCAGCTTCGTGAGCTCGGCATTCAGGATATATTCATCCTCCTGCGGACTTGCATAACCCTTGTACCAGTTGTAATTGAACTCAGACACGAGACCGATTCCGCCAGGAATTGTCCAGTTCATACTTGCGCCCACCTGATTGTTTCTGGTCAGATTCATATTGATGGATGAAATCGTGTACCAGGACTTCGCGATACGTGTACGTCCAGATGCTGTGAGCTCAACGAAATCGTTGCGGTATGTGAGTTTCAGCCTTTCGCTGACATTCATCGTCTGGGTATTGTTCTTTCTGAACTTGTCGCTCTTGCTCAAGTCAGGATAATCCTCGTGGAATTTGGTGTAGTCGAAATCTCCGTCATTGTCATAAGCCGACATATCGAAAGAACTCTTTCCTACATAAGAAGTAGCGTCAGACCAGCTTCCTGAAGTTACTGAAGAAATCGTGAAGTTCGATTTGCCCAGCGGTGCGTTCACGAATGCGCGTGCGCTGACATTTCCCGATGTAGGGCCGTTTACAGGCAATGAATATGCTGTTCCGTTGGTGTTGTACCAGCTGGCATAGACGATAGGGTCCTGCACGAAACCGCCCTCAAGATTGCCGTAAATCGAGAAGAATTTCTTCTTGTTTGAATATCCGAATCGTGACCTTATGTCGTGGCTGAAATAAGGCGTCAGATAAGGGTTACCGAGCGACACGTTAAGCGGGTTAGTATTGTCGGGCACAGGCATCAACTGTGATGTTGTAGGCTGTGATGATCTTCCGAAATAGAACGCGTGTACGTTTGTATTGTCGTTAATGTCATACCAGAGCATTGCGGAAGGCGACCAGTTTACGACTGTGCTGTTGTAATTCTCGCCGTTCGTCTTGTTGCGGGTGATTGTCGGGATTACAGAAGCACCCAGCTGAGCTCTCAACTTGTTCTTCTGATACATGAAGTTGATTCCTGCGCGGTGAGTCTGATATTGGTTCAATACATTGCTTGAGTACTGCTCATTCCGGGTTTCGCTCACGTTGACCACATTGCCGGAGTCGTCCGTAATGGTGCCGGTCTTGTAATAAGGATGGCTTGTGGCGCTGTAACTATCTCCGTTCAGTGCCGAGTCGTACGTATCCTTATATGATTTGTTCTGGCTCCATTTGTACTCGTAATTGGCTTCGAAATAGAATCCTGCGCCGAGCGGTTCGGTATATACAAGCCTTCCGCTGACGGATGACGCCTTGGAATTCTGCTCGTAACGCTGGTTGACAATCTCCTTTTCAGTTGCCGAACCCTCTGCATAAGTGTTTGTCAGAGACTGGTTCAGTCCGTCGAGGTCATTGTTGCTGAAACTGTAATCTACATTGAATGAGAGAGTTCTGCCCGGGATTCCAAGCCTCTGTCTGAACAGGAAAAAACCGTTGGCTGTCCAGTTCTTGTTGTTTCCGGTATTGTTGTTGAAACCGTCATTCTTCTGGGTTATCTCTGAACTTTCTGCAGCCTGTCCGTCTGTCTGGAAGTTGGAAAATTCTGTAAAATCGCCCTTTCCGAAATTGAACTGCGGCTGGAATAAGATGGATGTGTTCTCCGAGAACTTGTGCTCCAATCTGGCTCCGAATCTGTGACCGTAGCTGTTGTTGAGGCTGTATCCGTTGTTCTTATAGATAAGGCTTGAACCGTCGTCAAGGAATGTGGTTTTCTCACTCTTCTCCTGAACATCGATTTTGCTTCCGTTGAACAGGTAGTTTGCGCCGAGGTCCATCTTGTCGTCGAAGAGATCCCACGAGCCGTTCATACCGCCCATCCAGGATGTAGTGATACCGTTGTTGCTGCCCCATCCGCCGGAGCCACGGCCCATTCCGCCGCCACCGCCACGCATTCCTCTCATCATAGACCCTGCGAGGTCGTTGAATCCACGGTTGTTGGTGTTGTTTCCGTTGAGGATTATGCTGAGCTGGCTCTTGTCAGTGAATCGTCCGATAAATGCCGCTCCCTGATATCTCCAGTCTCCGTTGCCGTTTGTCGTGTTCTGCGGCCAGTCGTGTCCGCCTCCGGCCATCACATTGCCGAAGAGTCCGTTCATCATACCCTTCTGCACTGACAGGTCAATCACTGTCTCCTCCTGGCCGTCATCGATGCCGGTGAACTGCGCCTGGTCAGATTTCTTCTGCACGACCTTCACCTTGTCGATAATCTTTGCAGGGATATTCTTTGACGCCAGCTGCGGGTCGTCCAGGAAGAATGTCTTGCCGTCGATTGTTATCTTGCTGATAGTCTGCCCGTTGGCTGTAACTGAACCGTCAGTGCCGACCTCTACGCCAGGCAGTTTCTTGAGCAAGTCCTCAAGCATGTCGTTGTCAGTAGTCTTGAAAGACGACGCGGTGTATTCAATCGTGTCTTTCTTGATGACAATAGGGTTTCCTGTCGCTGATACGCTGGCTGCATTAAGCACCTGCTTGTCCGGGCTGATCTTCACGACGCCCAGGTCAAGTCCGCCTTTCACAGTGATTTCTTTCGTGAAAGTCTTGTAGCCCAGCAGTTCTGCCTTGAAAGTGTAGGTGCCGTCGGTTACCTTTTCGATGACGGCTTTTCCTTTGTCGTCAGTGAGAGCATATTTGCTTGCGCTCTTTGCTCCTGACTTTGTCAATGATAAGGTTGCATATCCTATCGGCTCGCCGCTCGACGAATCCTGAAGGACTGCAGTCACATTCTTGGACTGCGCTGCTGCTCCGTAAGAAAATGCGAGCATAGACATCAGCCCGCAGATCAAAGCAATGATTTTCTTCATTGTCCGTTTTATTACACAAAATTAAAAATGCCGATATGCTTGGCGAATACCATTCTATCGGCAACCGGAATGTTAGATGAAAAAATCCGGCCAGAGTTTAAGACCCAGACCGAATTTATTGAAAAAGTTTTCGTAAGGTGCTCCGCTCGTTATTTAACCCTGTCCGGGTTTGCGGCGATGAACTTCTCCCAGGAGGAAGACGATTTGAGTCCGGCAAGCGGGTTTATCATTTGATAGTGATGGCAGAGAGCTATTGCAAGCGCATCCGTCGCGTCGAGATATTTCTCCTCAATATTGATGTTGAGTATTCTCTGCAGAATTGTGTTTACCTGCATCTTGGACGCGGCACCGTTTCCCGTCACTGCCTCCTTGGCCTTCCTCGGCGCATATTCGGTTATGGGGATATCTCTTGTGGCCGCAGCAAGCATAGCCGCACCCTGCGCTCTGCCGAGCTTCAATATGACCTGGGCATTCTTGCCGTAGAAAGGCGATTCCAGCGCCATCTCGTCCGGCATATAGGTGTCGCAGATTGTGCCGATTTCCGAAAAGATTCTGCGCAGTTTGCTGTAGGCGTCCGCCTCTTTTCTCAGGTCGATGACTCCCATTTCCACGTACTCGGCTTTGCTGCCCTCAGTACGAATGACCCCGAAGCCAAGAATGTTGGTTCCGGGGTCTATTCCTAATATCGTCTTCACAATTTCAGAAGATTCTTTGTTGAATGAAGCTCAAACGGCTTTAGTCAATGTAGTCGAACCCGGTGTATGGGCGGAGAACTTCAGGGATGACGATTCTGTCTTCTTTCTGATTGTCTTCGAGCATAGCCGCTACGACACGAGGCAGAGCGAGTGAACTTCCGTTGAGGGTGTGGCAGAGCTGAATCTTGCCGTTCTCGTCCTTGTATCTGAGGTGCAGACGGTTTGCCTGATATGTCTCGAAGTTGGAAACTGAAGAAATCTCAAGCCATCTGCCCTGTGCTGCTGACCACAATTCGAAATCGTAAGTGATTGCAGATGTGAAACTCATATCGCCGCCGCAGAGTCTGAGGATTCTGTACTTGAGACCGAGCTTGTTGACAAGGCTCTCAACGTGAGCAATCATTTCATCGAGTGCTGCGTAAGAGTCTTCAGGTTTCTCGATACGTACAATCTCGACCTTGTCGAACTGGTGGAGTCGGTTGAGACCGCGAACGTCCTTGCCGTAAGAACCGGCTTCACGACGGAAGCAAGGTGTGTATGCTGTGAGCTTCTGCGGGAACTGGTCGTTGCCCAGGATGACGTCTCTGTAAATGTTGGTGACAGGAACCTCTGCTGTAGGTACGAGATAGAAATCGTCAAGGCCTACATAGTACATCTGAGCCTCTTTGTCAGGAAGCTGGCCTGTGCCGAATCCTGATGCAGCATTTACCATTACAGGCGGCTCGATTTCCTTATATCCTGCAGCCGTGTTGTTGTCCAGGAAGAAACTGATGAGCGCTCTCTGAAGCTTGGCACCTTTTCCTTTGTAAACAGGGAAACCTGCTCCGGTAAGTTTCACTCCGAGGTCGAAATCGATAATATCATATTTCTTTGCGAGATCCCAGTGAGGAAGTGCGTTCTCCGGAAGTTTGATTTCCGGACCGCCCATCTTGACAACCTGATTGTCCTCTGCGCCTTTTCCAGGTACGACAAGGTCGCAAGGTATGTTAGGGAGCAATACGAGCTGGGACTCTAGTTCCTTATTTGTCTCATCAGCCTTTGCGAGAAGCTCTGAGGACTTAGCCTTGAGTTCTGCAACTTCTTTCTTGGCCTCCTCGGCTTCTTCTTTCTTGCCTTCTTTCATAAGGCCGCCGATAAGTCCGGCTTTCTGCTTCTGCTGTGCAAGAAGTCCGTCGCTTTCAGTCTGGAGAGCCCTTCTCTGGCTGTCAAGCTCCAACACCTTGTCAACGATGGCTTTTGCATCGAAATTCTTTACTGCAAGCTTCTTGACCACAAACTCCGGGTCATCGCGAAGCATTTTCAATGTCAGCATATCTTAATGATTTAATATCGTTTCTTACAAAATAAAAGAGGACCGCACGCCGAAACTCGAAGTGCAATCCTCCAATGTCTTTCCAGACCCTTCGAGTTTAGTTCTCAAAAGGCTCAACCGAGACGTATGACTTGTTCTCTTTCTTTCTTGTGAAAACTACTGTGCCGTCAACAAGAGCATAGAGAGTGTGGTCTTTGCCCATACCGACGTTCTTGTCAGCGTTGTGGACAGTGCCTCTCTGGCGTACGATGATGTTACCTGCTTTTACAACTTCACCACCGAATTTCTTGAGTCCAAGACGTTTGCTTTGAGACTCACGACCGTTCTTAGAACTACTTTGACCTTTTTTATGTGCCATAATTCAAATCTCCTCTAAATTAGCGTTAAAATTAAGCGATGGAATCGATACGGATCTTGGTGAGTTTCTGGCGGTGTCCGTTGCATTTCTGGAAGCCCTTACGACGGATCTTCTTGAATACCAGAACTTTCTTTGCCTTTACATCATCCGCGAGAACTGTAGCTTTAACAGCTGCACCTTCTACATACGGAGAACCAAGCTTAACTTCGCCATCGTTGTCAATGAGAAGAACCTGATTGAATTCCACTGACTCGTCTTTCTTCGCAGCAAGGCGGTTAACGAAAATCTCAGCGCCAGCCTCTACTTTAAACTGCTGGCCTGCAATGTTTACAATTGCGTACATTGTATAAAACTTAAAATAGTTTGAACTGCAAGCGTCTGCATCTTTGTGCCGAACTTTACGGGCTTGTCAGCTATCTCATAATCGAAGTGCAAAGATACACCTTTTCCGATATTCCGCAAAACTTTTTGTCGGAATTGCTGTCGATTTGTGTAGTATGTGAATCTGCTATGCGTTGCCGGTGCTTTTGCTGCGGCCGGTGGTGTTGTTGGTGGTGTTACCGATGTTGCTGGAACTGTCGGGGCTGCCGGTGGTGCTGCAGGTGTTGTGGGGCATTCATCACCCAATCAGGTCCGTCACTTTCTTGTCCTTCTCCAACAGCAGAGTGAGGCAGGCCCATCCTTCGCGGGTGCGCGTGGTGACGAGTGTCAGCCCGTATTTTTCGGCTTCTTTCATAATGTCCTCAATGTCAGACTCGTAGAACCCGCTCAGCATAAGGACTCCTGTGCTCTTCAATGCCCTTGCGTATGTACGTAGGTCCATTATTATGATATTCCTGTGGATATTGGCGAGAATGACATCGTACTTGTTGAACTGGAGCAGCGATGCGTCTCCGCAATATGTTTCGACCTTACGGCCGACTCTATTGAGTCTGGCGTTGTCGAATGCCGATTGTGCGGCCACTGCATCGATGTCTATTCCGTACACTTTCTCCGCACCCATCTTTGCCGCAAGTATTCCCAGCAATGCCGTGCCACATCCCATATCAAGCACGGTGTGAGCCCTGATTGCATCTGATTCGGCCAGCATCGACTGCATCATCATATATGTAGTGAAGTGATGTCCGGTCCCGAATGCCATCTCCGGCCGCAGCCTGATGTTGTATCTGGTACGCGGAGTCGCTTTGTCATCGGCCTGCTTGATGGTTACCTGGCCGTCAACGACTATAGGCTCGAAGGTCTTTTCCCATTGTGCATTCCAGTTCTGAAACGGCACCGGATGTGACTCGAACGATGTTTTGAACGGCAGACCGGCGAGTATTGCCTTGAGTGCCATCCTGTTGAACTCGGATTGCTGTATGTAGCATTTCACTCCGTCCTCGCAGATTTCGAACGAATCGTAAGGAAGGTCGGAAACCATCGCTTCCACGATTTCCGCGTTCTCCTCGGAAAACGGTTCGATATGCACGTTCACTTGTATGTAGTCGCGGGGGTCAATCATAAACTTATTCCTCATCTTGGGAGTCGGGGGTGATGGCTGTTGCCTCGCCTTTGCGGGCGGCCTTCCGCTCTTCACGACGCTGCTTTCTTGCGGCCTTGCGCTCCTCGCGGCTGGCTTTTGCCTGGAATTGAGCCTCAATAAATTGCTGCATAGAAGAATTGCCGGAATCCTCATCCAGATCCGCGTCAGAAGTGATGACCTTCAGCGAATCCATACGGGCATTCAGGACTGAATCCACTGGATTGTCGTACGCAGTCTGGAGCGAATCCAGCATCTGCATCTCACTGGTATCAAGCGAATCGATAGGAGCATCCGGATTGAATCCCAAAGCGACCTTGCTCGAATCGATATGGTCCTTCATCTCGTGATTCTGCTTCACTGCCATCTCCACACCCTTGTTGAATATATTGTGGATGGAATTTACCAGATTCATCTGTAGAGTATCTATCTGAGACGTGAATACCGGCACGTTAGTGCTCTTGTATTTAGCTTTCCCGAGACGATATTTCCAATTGTCGAAATTGCCGAAGATATTGATACCGAAGCGGAACGGTACAGGAGACTTGATTACAGACACGTGATATTTGAATGTCTGGTCGAAATTCTGCATTCCGCTCATTGCCAGAGTATATCTGTCGATTTTCAGAACAAACGGGAACACCTCAAGTTTGTTGTCGCTGATGAGCCCGCTCACAGACATATCGGCCACTTTGCCGTTCTTCTTGTTCTTGAACATCAGCAGTCTGGCCAGTTTCTTGAACTCCGGGCTCTCCTCCAGAACAACATCGCGTCCGCTGATTTTCATAATTCCGCTCATTGACTTCGTTATGAAATTCATATTGGTGTCCAGGTCCGTAGTCGCCGCCATTTCGCAGTCGAGCATACCCTTGAACGATGTCAACATCGGCAGAATCGTGTCCACGGCTGGGAACAGCTGAACGACCTTGTCGGCGGTGATGTCCGCAAGATTCAAATCGAAGCCGGCCTTGATATCCTTCTTGGATTTTGTTGAGTAGAACCCTTCGAACGAGATGTCACCCATATTGGATGTAGCCAACGTGTTCGTGAGCTGTATGCAACGCTCCTTCATATTCATATCCGCAGCCAGCCAGTCTATGTCAAGGTCCGAATATTTCACCTTGTTCGCCTGAAGCGATACCGTGGCTATGAGATTGGCAGGAACGACAATCAATGCGTAAGAACTGTCCTGAGCGGCTGCCTCGTGCGCCTCTGAAACTTTAGCCAGGTATTCAGCGTCCTCCAGTCCGGAATTATTCACTGACGAATCCGGCGTGAATTTGGTGCCGGCGGTGTAAGCCGTAAGCAATTCGTTCGCATCGATATTCTCCGAAGTCAATTTGAGATCCAGAATCAACGGTCCGTGTCCCAGCAACGCCCTTCTGAGTCCTTTCAGAATACCTTTCGCCGAAATGTCTGATGAACCGGGACGGAATGTGAAGTTGTCGAGATGTATAGCATCGTTGCTGACTGTTCCGCGCACGTCGTCCAGGACATTCTTCAACGGGAAATATGGCGTTATGACAATTCCCTTGCTGATGTTGAGGCCTCCGTTTATGTTCCACTCCTTGAGATACTTGGCCATCGTCTCGTTGAGGGAAATGTTGATGTCGCTCTTGCGGAAATCAGCTTCCTTGATGAAGTCAGGCACAGGCTTTCCGGCCATTCTCGCGCGCATCATCCTGCTCATAAGCGAGTCTCTCGGCACTCCCGGATATACGCGCTCGAGCGAGTCGAGGAAGAATTTCTGCTTCTGTCTGTTCTCGAATGTGGACATTACTGCGGATGCGGTGAATTTCGCGTCCTTGAAACCATAGCGGTTCACGCTTTCGCTCGCGAATATTCTGTCGTTTGTGCTTGAAAGTGAGAGCCTTGGCTCTATGACCTTGCCGCGATGCTTCTCCGAGTAATTGAATATGTTTCTGGAATCCAGCACTCCGGCAGTAAGAGAATCCGCACCGCTGAATATGAGTTTGCCGATGGATAATTGTGCTACAATAGGATTATGCTCCTGTCCGTGATCCTTACATTCAACCTTTGCGGCATTCTGGGCCTCGATGCCGAATTTTGAGCCGCTGACCTTGATATCGTTTCCGTATGTAGTGTAGAGGGAATCGACCTTTGCGGTCAGAGCAAGCACCTTGGTCCCTTTCGGAATACTGTTGTCAAGCTTGTTCGCGACAGTTGACAGACCGATTTCCGGGCCGTTTATCGAAGCGTACAGCGTGTCTTTCTCTGATGTCAGAGTGATATTGCGGCTGCGGATATATCCGTTGAGGGATGCCTTGTAGAAATTGTATGGATTGAGCTCCGACATACGGATTTTGCCTGTCAGTATGCCGTCAAGTTCGCCGTCGGCCTTGTATCCCAATGTGTCCGGCAGGAATGCCATCATCTCGTTAAGGGACGCGTACAGAAGACCTTCTACCTCGATTACCGGGTCCTCGCCGATCACATCCGTAACGCTTCCGGTCGCATCGAAATCAATGCCGCCGAAATTCAGACAAAGGTCATCGAGGCTTACGTCCAGTTTGCCGGCGTTGTCGGTCTGCGCGTTGATGTCAGTCTCTGCGCTTCCGTCCGGAATGCCCGGGTAGCTCAGCGTTGCGCGCGGCATCACGAATTCCGCAACCAGTTCAGGCAGAGTGCCTCTTCCGGGGTTATAGTATCCGTCACACAAAGCGGTCAGAGAAATCTTTGCATCTGTCTTCAAATCAGTCGCTTCAGGCAGGAAATTCTTGCCGAAGTCGTGGATTATGTCCTCTACGCTGCAATCGTTTATGCTGGCCTCGGCCTTGATGTATGTGCTGTCTCCATAGAAACGTGCGAGACCTTTTCCGGTCATTGTTACGGATGCTGCGGAGGCTGTGAAATCGTGGACGGAAACCGCTGATACATTTTCTTTAGGGAAACTCAAATGCCCTTTCAATGACATCGGAAGGATGATTCTTCCGTATTCATTCATTCCGAGGAACGCTTTCGCCTCGGCATCTACAGTCATCACCTTGTCCCGCTCCTTTATCTTGAAATGGTCGATCGACATAGCAATCGTATCCGCGGGAAGTCTTCCGGAAACGAGAAGGCTGTCCACTTCGAGCCCGAGCCTGTTCGAGGAAGCGGACGCGGTTGTGAGCCTTCCGTGGAAGTGCATCTGTTTCAGCAGGATAGCCGCGTAAATCGTGTCTGCGCAGTCGGTATAGACAATCTTCGGCCTGCCTGTTAGACAGACTTTGTTTATTGTTATCGGAGGAAGCGGCTGTGTGGAGATGGTATCCTCCGGGCTGTCTTCCGGACTATCTTCCACTGCCTCTTCAGACGTCTTCACGATGTCCCAGTTGGCGATGCCGTTCCCGAAACTGTGCGCATAAACGTGCGGTTTGTCCATACTTGCCTCACGGATATGAATTTTGCCCAGGAGTGCGGACAAATAATTGACTGACAGGGAAGTCTTCCTTATCGCGACCAGAGTGTCGGCGGCTTCTGACCTTCCGGCAAGGCGGAGAATGCCTTTTGCTCCTGTTGAGTCGAATTGCTCGAAACGGTTGTGCGGATATGTGACGACGAGGTCTGAAATCTCGAGATTGAGATTCGGAAAACTCTTCAGCACGGAGGCGGAAATGTTGCCGATATGGACTTTCGCGTCGATGTACTGCGGAATATATTTGTCCGCCGTCTTCATCAGGAATGAAGAATTCAGCACGACTTGCATAACCACCAGGAATAGAATCCATATCCCGGCTATGATTCCGACTGCTATTTTCAGACCGCGCATAATTCGGGCCTTGGCAGTTTTCTTATTCATATTCTTATTGTTACCGTCCATAATCGTTTTCCGTCGGCGCTGTTTTCCGCATAATCCGCGGACGCGACGAAAGCCGGACAAAGATACAAAAAAAATGCTGGCTAGAAGTTAATTCTAACCAGCAGTATATCTTTTTCAGATATATTACTTGCGCCGGGCTTACTGTTCGTCCTCAAGCTGCAGATGCTGCACGTAAATGGCCTTCTGAATCTGTTCTCTTCTCTTTACAGATGGTTTTACGAAATTCTTTCTGGCGCGAAGCTCACGGATGGCACCTGTTTTTTCAAATTTTCTTTTGAATCTCTTGAGAGCTCTCTCGATGTTCTCACCTTCTTTAAGCGGTACAATAATCATATCTGAATCACCTCCTTTTGTTATGGAATCTGCTGAATATAAATGAGTTACTGTAGGTAACCCGGATTCAGCGAGTGCAAAGTTACAATAATTATCCGGATTGCAAACGAATTTGCGATAAATTTTCAGGAAAATGCTAAATTTGTAACATAATAGTTTCCTTGAAACAATTTGAACAACTTCTAAATTCAATTTCTTCAGATGGACACACCGTTTCAATATGCTTCCTGCGTTACCGGACGCCATTTCATCGGCCGTCATAATGACTGTAACGTGCTTTCCAATTTGTTGAATGCCGGAGAAAGCATTGCGCTGTGGGGACCTCCCAAGACCGGCAAGATGTCAGCGATTCAGCAGACCTTCATAAATATGAAGACATCGGGCAAGCAGTTTGTGCTCTGTGATATGGACCTGTTGAATATCAGGGATATAGACGTGTTCCTGAGGAAATTTGCAGGACAAGTGATGGCAGCCGTGACTCCGTCTCCTGACGAATACCGGGAAATTGCCGAGAAATATCTTGCCGGAACAGGCCTTGAGTTCGATCCTATCGCTTATTCCGATACTGGCAATATCTTCAACACTGAATGCGAGTTCAGCCGTGAGAGTATGGATGTTATTGCTAATCTGCCGTTTGCACTGTCGCTCGACAAGGGGATTACACTCATCGTGCTTTTCAGGGAGTTTGAGAATATCTACACTGACAAAGGCGAATATTTCTTCAAATCATTGGAAAAGGCGATTTCGGAGAATAAACAGCAGGGGAACCGCTCCTGTTCGTTCATCTTCACCGGCTCGAGAGTCAACGCGATGGAGGATATATTTTCGCACAGAAAGTTCTTCTGGCGCATCGTGGAGAGGTATTCGCTGACTACCATATCTGACAATGAAATTTCCGAACATGTCCTCAGGGGCTTTATGGCAGGCGGTAAGGTGCTGGACAGGGAACTTCTCCAGGGCGTTATACATCTGTTCAAGAATAATATCTGGTACATCAACCATTTCTTCTTCATCTGCGACGCGTTGTCCAAGGGATATATCAGCGAGATAACTCTCAATGATGCCCTGGCGTGTCTGCTGTCGGTCCATACGCCGAAATTCTTAAGCATCATGAGCGACTTGACGGCGTTCCAAGAGAGATTTCTCAAGGCAGTGCTTGACGGCAACGTGAAGTTCAGCACTGCGGAAGTCATTGCGAAATACAGACTTAACTCTTCCGCCAATGTCAAACGTCTGCGCGACGCTCTGATGAAAAAGGAAGTTGTGCGGTTCAATGAGAAGGACGAGCCGGAGATAATGGACCCGCTGTTCGAGTATTGGCTGCGGAAGGAATATTTCAAAACTGAATCGAAATGAAGAATCTGGTAGTTTTGACGGGCGCCGGTGTCAGCGCCGAGAGCGGAATAGCTACGTTCAGGGATAACGGGGGATTGTGGGATAAGTATGACCCGCAGGTGGTTGCCTCCATTGACGGCTGGTATGCCAATCCCGGGCTTCTGCTGGAGTTCTATAACATCAGGCGTGCGGAACTTAAAAATGTCGCTCCGAATGAGGCGCACAAGGCGATTGCCGCGTTTCAGGACAAGTTCAATGTCAATGTGATTACTCAGAATGTGGACAATCTTCACGAGCGTGCGGGCAGTTCCAATGTGCTGCATCTGCACGGTGAATTGACCAAGGTGCGTCCGGAGAATTGCTGCAATGAGGAGGACGGCTTTTCCGAGAAAACTGTCTTTGATATCGGATATGATGAGGTACATCTGGGAGACAAGGCGCCCAACGGTCATCAGCTTCGTCCGCACATTGTGTGGTTCGGCGAGCCTGTGCCGAAGATTGAGCGCGCGATAGACATTGTGTCGAAGGCCGATATTCTGCTGATTGTCGGCACTTCGTTAAGCGTATATCCGGCGGCCGGCTTGTATCGCTATGCACCGTATGAGACTCCTATATATATCATCGACCCCAATGATGTGAATGTCCGCGATAGCCGCATTACGCATATCCGCGCCAAAGCCACCGACGGCGTCGCTGAATTTGCGAAGATCTTGAAAATCGATTAGCGCGTGCTGCTCTTGCAAAAGTACATTGCGGTACAACGCGGAGTGCAAAAATCTCGGTTTCGTGCAATTTGGCCCTCTGAAAAATCTCGGTTTCGTGCATTTTGGTCCTCTGAAAAATCTCGGTTTCGTGTAAAATTGCTCTTACAAAAATCTCGATTTCGTGCAAAATTATTATATTTGCATCAGTTAAGTCATTGATTTTATGAAACGTAAGATATATGATGACCTCTTGCGGTGGAAGAGGGAAGAAAAAGGAAGAGTAGCACTTCTGATCGAAGGTGCTAGACGAGTCGGTAAAAGTTATGTCGTAGAGGAGTTCGCGAAGACGGAATATAAGTCATACATTCTCGTGGATTTTGCGCACATAGGCAATGCGATGAAGGCTGTTTTCGATGAGTATCTCAACGAGACTCCACTTTTTCTGATGTATCTGCAGAATGTTGCCGGAGTGGAACTCTACGAAAGGAATTCCCTGATTATCTTTGATGAGGTCCAGAAATATCCGATGGCGCGGCAGGCAATAAAGCATTTAGTGGCGGATGGTCGGTATGACTACATAGAAACTGGCTCGCTCGTAAGCCTGAACGAGAACACCGAGGATATTCTTCTGCCGTCCGAAGAACGTCCGCTCCAAATGTATCCGATGGATTTTGAAGAATTCCTATGGGCATTGGGTGATAAAATGACCTGGCCGTTCATAAAAGACTGTTTTGAAAATCACAGGGCACTTGGACCTATGCACAGAAAGGCGATGACTCTGTTCAGGCAATATCTCATCGTGGGGGGAATGCCTCAGGCTGTAGCAAAGTTTATTGAAACCGGCAATTTTCAGAAAGTAGATACGGTTAAGCGCGACATCCTATCTCTTTACCGAAAAAGCATTGACAAACACGTGAAGGGCTATACGGAGAAAGTAAAGTCAGTCTGGGACCAGATTCCGGGACAGCTTCAACGGCACGAAAAGAAGTTCAGACTGTCGGAAATAGATGAAAATGCGAGATACAGAAGCTACGAATCTTCTTTCCTGTGGCTGAAAGATGCCAGATTCGTGAATGTCTGCTATAATGTGACTGAACCTCAGGTCGGAATGAAACTTAAGAGAGATGACACAGTGTTCAAGTGTTATATGGCAGACACCGGTTTGCTGATTTCCCACTCATTTGATGAGAAACTTGTTCAGGGGGAGGAATTGTATCAAAAATTGCTTCTTGGTAAGCTTGAGATTAATGAGGGGATGTTGATTGAGAATATTGTTGCTCAGATGTTCGTAGCAAGCGGACATTCTCTATATTTTTATAGTAAAAATTCGGATGCCGTTGCAGATAGAATGGAAATTGACTTCCTTATCGAGAAACCGACTCTTACAGCTGCCCACAATATTTGCCCTGTTGAAGTGAAGTCCGGAAAGAATTATACATTCTCGTCGCTTCAGAAATTCCGAAATAAATTTTCTGAGCAGTTGCACGTCTCATACGTTATTCATACGCTTGACTATAAAGAAGAAAACGGAGTGGTGTTTATACCGATATATATGACTTCGCTGCTGTAGATGAGGATGAACGCCAGCCTGTCTCTTTTTCGGCTGATGGTCAGAAATGACAAGACTCCGTTCGCAATTCTGCGACTTGCTTCACTCCAGTCCTTCCCACAATCTTAATTTGTCCGGAAAAACGGCACTTTTTGTGGACAAAATGCAGAAAAGACAACATTTGTCCACAAAAACAGGTGTTTTCGTGGACAAATCTCCAATATTCGGAGCGCAGCGACCCAAGGGGTTTGGGGAATACGGTCCCCAATAAAACTACGGTTCGCTCCGGAGGAGCGAGGAAATGCTCGAACAGTTCAAATCAAATTTAGGAGCGAACACCCGAAAGGAGTTTTTGATAAGCCCAAACCGCGCAGCGACCCAAGGGGTTTGGGGAGTACGCTCCCCAATTAAACTTCGGTTCGCTCCAACG